>JAATGP010000008.1 GCA_015654635.1 Alphaproteobacteria bacterium
AACGGCCAAACAGAAGGACAGATCACCAAACTCAAGCTCGTCAAACGTCAGATGTACGGCAGAGGAAAACTCGACATCCTGCAAGCTCGCGTCATCGGCGCCACGTAGGCCAGCTCCATCAAAACTGCGTCAGAGCCCAAAAGGGACCCCTTTTGTGGGTGTTATTTGACAGACCACGGAGGGACCCGCGCGCGCAGCGAAGCCCCTTGGGCTTAGCGTAGCGGAGCGCGCGGGAGGAGCCGTGGGCTGACTCTAGGGAGGCCGGATCAGTCATGATGTCGTCGAAGGCGGCCTTCATGCCGCAAAGTTTGAGTTCACTCATAAGATCAAAGATCTGGGATCGTTCCATTAGAGGGTCCTCCGAAGGCTGTCGTACCGTGCGCAATCCGCGACGGGCGGATGGCTGAGGCTGAGTGGGGCAGGGGTGAGGATTGTCAGCGGTGGACGGGCATCGCGCTGGCGGGCCAAGATGTTCAGGATCACATCGGCGGAGTGAACACCGTGACCCATCGCTTCGGCACAAGCCGCTTCGACCGCCGGTAGTCCATCCGTGAGCACCACGGCGAGGATGTCGACCATTTGACCTCGCCCGCTCCAGTGGAATCAGTGGCTAGCGGAGTTTTATTAATCTGCCTACGGACTGTTTTGGGATAACCGGACGAGGGCCGATTTGCTGCGATGTGAAGAGATCAGCGCCCATTTCTCGCGGAAATGCTGGATATCAAACCCTTTCTAACCGAAGTCGAGGGAAGCCGTAACTTTCGGTGCTTACGAACGGTGGTATCGCCCAAGCACGGCCATACAGAGCCTAGATTCGCTGGCTGGATATTTGTCCTTATTTTCTTTCGACGGACACGCGATAATCGCCGCCGATCACCCAGAATTCCCGCTCGGAGCGCAGCGGGAAGCAGGCGAGCAGCGTGTTGGAGAACAGGATTTTTGTCAGCGGCACGTCGACCGTCAGTATGGTGTGGCCGAAGCAATCGGCAACCCAGCGGTCGGAAGTAAAGGAGGACAGGCTGTTGAGGCGCAGGATGAAATGATGCTTGTCGAAACGGCTGACCACATGATGCTCGTGGAACCCGTCGACGCCGCGGTAGAGCCGAAGGTGACTTTCTTCCGGATAGACGAGGTTGGCAAGCAGCCACTGGGCATATTCGTAGAGCAGGTCGAGCTGGGAGAAGATCGAATTGGTGTGAAAGCCACTCGCCATCCGCTCCTCCACATATGTTAAGAAGGACTGGTCGGAAAGGTTTTCGATCGGCGCGCCGTGATAGCTTGGCAGAAGGCCGAAACGGCTTTCAACCCAGCCCTTGAGGACCGCGGCCTCAGGACTCGAACTGTCGTAACCCCAGCCTATCAGGAGACGCAGGAAAGACGAGCGGAACGGGCGGCGGAAGCCGTGGCTTTCTCGTGCTTCATCGCTTTTCTGAGCAAAGTCGAGGCCAAAGACGGCAACCATATATTTGAGAAAGGCGTCGGATGCATCCTCGATGCTTTCGGCGACAGCCAGCATCTCAAACAGTGGGGCATTCATCTCGCGGACGCCGGAAATATGCAGCACGGACGGCGCGTCGTTATAATCGACGGACGCAATCAACCCGGTCGGCCGGCCGACGAGATTGGTTCCGTATGGCAGGCTCGCGGGAGGCGCCATACTCAGCAGGCACAGCCGCCGCCAGCGGCGATGGCGATGGCCGGGAACGCGATGAGCGGAACCGGAAAACCGCTGGCATGGCATGCCAATGCCTCGATCTCCGCAACAAAGCGCAGCGGCAAGCTGAAATGGCGGGCGCCCGCTGCCATGTAGGCGAGGTATTCCCCGCTCGGCTCCGCAGCTTCACGGCTGTCGTCGAGCTTGTAGAGCACGACATCAAGATCACCCTCGGCAGTCGCAACCTTGGCCGGAAAGTGAAAATGGCTGCCGGTGCCGTTGAGGCGGACGCCGCGCACCTTATCGAAGAAGTCCGCCTCGCGCGGGCTCATGGCGACGATAAGGCCGAATACCGATGACGCTTCGTCTGCCTGCACGGTTTCTTCTCCTCCGTCCCACAAATCGTTATGGCCGAAAAAGGCGAGGCGGTAGCCCTTGAGTTCTCCCACTCCCAGCACTTGAGCGCTCGGACAACAAGCGGTGAGGCGTTCAGGATGAAGGTCGGCACCGTAGAGAAATTGCAGCACGGGACGGCGAATGCGATCAGCCATGGCGGTCTTCCTTACTCAGGCCGTGGGTCGGGTAAGCGTGGCGATGACGCCGACGCCGGGAAGTGTTTCGTACACGGCGGCGAGGCCGAGTTCGTCGATCTTGCCTTCAAACCAGCGCGGAAGGTGATCGCAGATGACTTCCAGCTCGGAAAAACCACCACCTTCGATGACTGGGAGGAGAATTTGGCGCGAGTTGAGGCCGGGAATTGTGCGCATCACCGCCGCAACATCGACCCTGAGTTTGCCGCCACCGAGATTTTCTGGGGGCGGAGCAGCAACGTCCGGACCGCAAGACAAAGGTTTGCGTCCGCCACCACAGCCGCCGGAAGCACAAGCGGAGCTGACACAGGCGCTCGCCGCAAGCTCCTGGCTTTTGCGCTCTACCAGGAGAAGCTGTTCCTCGATCGAGCCCTCCGATGTCCAGCAGGAAAAGCCCATCTCGCCGAGCAGCGCATAGACGTAACCGTTGCGGTCGCCGGAGATCAGGGTCCGGCAATCCTTCAGGCCGGCAGCCGTTTCTTCGACGAGGGCGCGCAGCCGTGCAATAGAGAGGCTCTGGGGTAAGGCGAAGGCGAATTCGCCGGTCTTCGACCAGCTCTCGCCTGTGCCTTGGTAGAGGTGGATAACGCCGTCCTCGTAAAGACTGACAGGACGGCCGGAGATATCGACATGTATGGCGATCTTCATGGCGTCACTTTTGCTCGTTTCGGAAAAGGCCGGTGCAGTGGCGCCCTCACCAGACGTTGAGTAGCCACTCCTTGTTTTTCTTGACTTCCATGTCGCTAAACAGGGCGTTGGCCATTTGCTCGGCGAGCCAGGTGGCACCGGAATATCCGACCACCGGATTGCGGAAGAGACCGGCCCGGTCGTAGGTGGGAAAGCCAACGCGCAGCATCGGAATATTGTAGTCGATGGAGACGAAGCGGCCTTTGGAGTGACCCAGGATCAGGTCGAGTTCGAGGCCCTTGTTCTTGATGCGGTCCTCAAGGTCCCAGAAATCGGCATTGGTGACGATCTCCATGGGATAATCGACATTCTCCTGCAGCGCCTTGATCCGTGGATCGTTGACATAGCCCGCGTTGTCGTCGCCCAGCAGCAGCAATGTCGGCTTCATTTCGAGGTCGAGGCAGAATTCGGCAAGACCGATGACCAGATCGGGATTACCGAAAATTGCCACCTTCTTGTCGGCGAGGAACATGTGGGCGACATCGGTGATGGCATCGAGGGCAATGCCGCGTTCTTTCACCAGGGAAGTCGGGATGGGCTTGCCGGTTGCCTGTGACAGTTGTTTCAGCAGGCTATCGGTATTGCGGATGCCGATTGGCGTCGGGCCGATTACAGCGGGTATCTTGAACTTCTTCTCCAGAAGCTGGGCCGCCTTGGCGCCTTCGTAGCGGTTGAGGGCAAAGGTATGGCTGGCCGAGCCTGTCGCCTGCAGATCCTCGATGGTGGTGGCGCCATGCGAGACGGCGCTGCCATCCGGCAGGATCGGACTGTCGAAACTCTCGATTTCAAAAAGAACAGTGGCATCGATATCCATTTCTTTCAGAAGGTGCTTCAGCTCCTTGACATCACCCGGGTTCACCCAGCCGGTGATCAGATTGATCTTGCCGTTGGGCGCACCCTTTTTGGCGAATTTCTTGACAAAGTCGCGTACGGCAACGTCATAGCCAGACACCATTGAGCCGACGAAGCTCGGGCTATGGATCGGCAGCAGATGCACTTCGCGGTCGGCAAACTTTTCGGCCAGCAAGCCTTCTTCCAGCTTGGTGATCAAGCCATCGACATCGTCACCGATGACTTCGGTCGAGCAGGTGGTGATGATCGGCACCACCTTGACATGGGGGTAGCGGGACAAGAGCACATCAACGGCGGTTTCGACGCGATCGAGGGCGCCGAACACGGCGCCGTCTTCGTGTACCGACGAGGAGGCGATTTCGAAATTCTCTTTCAAATGCTGGGAGATCAGGAGGCGGACGAACATCACGCAGCCCTGGCCACCATGGACGATACCGATGCAATCCTTGATGCCGATCGATGCATATTGGGCGCCAGCCGGCTGACAGGTGAAGATGGGGTTGATCGTGCCGGTCCGATCCTTGGCTTTGACTTCGCAGGTCATGGGTCGGATCCTCAATAGTTCTGGACGGTCAGCTCTTCATTGAGCGAGCCGTCGATGGTCAGCCAATCGATGCGGGCGTGCAGCTTGGTCATGATGGTGCGAAGCTCCTCAGCACCCATGCCGCCAAGCCAGGCGCAGCGCGCGGTAAAATTGCGAGCGAGAAGCACCGCATCGACCCAGTAACACTTGTCGATGGCGGTCGAAATTTCGACATCTTCGCCAATCAGCAACTGGGCAGTCATGCCGAGGATACCGGCGTTCTGCTTGCGCCGGTCCCAGCCGCGCGAGTTGAACTGCCAAAGGCAGTTCTTCATGATGTAGTTCTCGAGCTCGGAAACTTTCTCGCGCGTGTCGGCATCGAGGTCTGCCAGCGGGTCCGAGGTATAAAGCTTCGGATAATTGGCGCGCGCGATGTCTTTTTTCTCTTTCTTGGCCACGGGGTCCTCCTCATTCAGCGGCGGCGACGCGGCGCGCGAAGACGGGATAGTCTGTCTTCTTGCGCAGGTCTGGGATGGGGTCGAACTTGCCCGTATAGCCAGTGATGGGCGAGGCTTTGGCGTCCTCGGAGAGGTCCGCATCGGAGAGCATGCGGCGTGTCACGAAGCCCTTACCGGTCTCATAATCGTCTTTGGAAATATCGATAGCCGAGAGCCGGTGCATCGGCGAATAGACGGCATTGTAGATGTCGCGGGCAAAGCGCACCCAGCCTTCGAATCCCTTATAGGGGCCGTTGTGATAAGCGTGCGCGTTGAGATAAGGCACGCGCATCTTCTTGGCGACCTCGCCCGGCCGCTTTCCGGTGAAAATCACATCCGGCTTTAGCGTGCGCAAGGCCTCCTGGCCTTCAAGCTCGTTCGGATCGTCGATGGCGAGCGCACCTTCGCCGCAGCGCGACACGCCCTTCTCCATGTCGCCCTGATGGCCGAATTTGGTGTAGACCGAGACGACTTTGACGCCCATTTCTTCCTGGATGGCGTGGGCCCAATGCCAGAGCTTGGAGCCGCCCGGCCACAGGCAGACCCGTTTGCCTTGGAGCCGCTCCTTGTACCAGTCGAGTTCGGGTTTCCAGCGGGCGGTTTCCTCGGCGATGATGGCCTCGGCGCGATCCTCGATGCCGAAGAACAGACCGATCTTGCGCAGGGAATCGCCCAGCGCTTTGTGGCCGAACCCGTCGATGTCGAGGCGCGGGATGCCGTAGCGGGCGCGCAGCTCGTCGCAAATGTATTCCGCCGAGCGGGCGCATTCGAGCACATTGAGATGGGCGCGGTGCATGCCGCGCAGCGAGTCGTAGGTGCCGTTGCCGGTGAAGGTCGATAACACCTGGATACCCATGCGCTTGAAGTAATCGAGCATCACCTCCTGGTCGCCCTGGATATTATACTCGCCGACATAGTTGATGACGTAGTCGGAGGTAATTTCCGGCTCCAGCGTGCCGACCTTCTGGTTGAGCCAGGCGATATTGATCTTGTGATGGCCGCCCGATTGCGACGGGCCGCCGAAGCCCGGCGAGTTGCAGACGAAAATGTCTACGTCCGGCCGCTCGGCCATCACCTCTTCGGCGATGGCAGCCATATCGTCGCCGATCAGCGCCGTGGCACAGGTCTGGTAGATGGTCATACGTTTGATCTCGGGAAAAGCGTCGAAGGCTTCCAGGATGTTCTGCCGCAGAAGCTTTTCGGCGCCAAAGACGATGTGCTTTTCCTTTACGTCGGAGGCAAAGGTGTATTTCAGTTGGAAATTGTTGTTGTCGGAGATGTAGCGCTTGGTCTGCCAAGTGTCGTAGGTGCAGCCGACCGGGCCATGGCTGAGATGGATAACATCCTTCATCGGCGTACCGATCACGTGCTTGGCGCCGCAATAGGCACAGCCGCGTTCGGAGATGGAGCCGGGAATGGTATTGAGATAACCTTTGGGCAGGCAGGAGGTGAGGTCTTCACCCGGTCCCTTGACGACGGCGTGAAGCTTGCGCTCGGGGATGACCTTGCTGACCTCGAATTCATGATACGGCATGACGATATCCTCTTCGTGGGTGCCGCCGCGCAGGAAGGCGCAGCGAAGGGACGGTCAGATCAATTGAGCATGCCGTATTTGACGACCATGGCTTCGAGTTGGTCCATCGACAGCGGGCGAGGGATGACGAAATCCTCGTTCTCGATGATTTTGCGCCCGAGTTCGCGGTATTCGTTGGCCTGGTTCTGTTTGGCATCGAACTCGGTGACCGTCTTCTTGTTGAACTCGGCTTTCTGGACGATGTTGTCGCGCGGCACGAAGTGGATCATCTTGGTGCCGATGGCCGCTGTGAACTCCTCAAGAAATTCCTTTTCGCCGTCGACATTGCGGCTGTTGCAGATGATGCCGCCGAGCCGAACGCCAGACTGCTTGGCGTATTTCACAAGACCTTTGCAGATGTTGTTGGCGGCATAGATCGCCATCATCTCGCCGGAAGCGACGATGTAGACTTCCTGTGCCTTGCCGTCGCGGATTGGCATGGCGAAGCCGCCGCAAACCACGTCGCCGAGCACATCGAAGAAGATGAAATCGAGATCTTCTGTATAAGCGTCGTTCTCTTCCATGAGATCGATGGCGGTGATGACGCCGCGCCCTGCGCAGCCGACACCCGGTTCCGGGCCGCCGGATTCGACGCAGCGGATGTCGCCGAAGCCCTTCTTCATCACCTTGTCGAGAGTGACCTTCTCGGCGCCATGAATGCGCAGCGTGTCCATCACGGTTTCCTGCGGCTTGCCGCCAAGGATCAGTCGGGTCGAGTCGGCCTTGGGATCGCAGCCGTGGATGAACACGTGCTTGCCGTGAAAATAGGACAGAGCCGCCGCCGTGTTCTGGGTCGTGGTTGACTTGCCGATGCCGCCCTTGCCGTAGATGGCTACCTTGCGCGTCGTCATGTGAGAAACTCCTTGGAGGAAGGGCGGGGAGGCCGCCGATGACGACAGCAAGGAGAGCAACTGCCGTGCCACGGCTTCGGGATTGGGAGCGCGACGAATGGACCCGCTGCGGTTTTTGAGAAAGCAATGCAGCGGATGCTTGATTCAAATGGCTTTATTGATATCGCAACGGATCATCTGAAAATGCGAAATTTACCGGGCGGTGAGAATGTCTGCCGGAATGTACATTCCAGGAAATAAGCCCGATGGAAGCAATGAAGTATCGGTCCAGCGTGTTTTTACATTTTCGCAAATTTACGCAGGCGGATTCACCGAAATGGAAAATCCCGTTGCACCCATGCGGTGGCGCAACCGCGTCGGCACACGACGCCACGCGCAGTGTCGCAGAAAGCGGCGGTGAGGAAATTTAGCGCTTGGGCGGCTGCGGCGTGGCGGTACGGAACGTCTTATAGCTGATGCCGTAGCGTTCCATCCTGAGGCCGAGCATGCGCCGGGTGAGCCCCAGTTCGGATGCGGCGGTGCCGATATTGCCGTTCGAAGTTTTGAGAGCATCGACGATCATTTCGTACTCGACCGCGTGGATTTTGCTTTCGAGGCTGACGCCAAAGGCTGTGCCGGTCTCCTGCGGCGTCTGCAACGATGGCGGCAGATTGTAGCCGTGAATAACATCGTCGTCGGACAGGATCACGGCCCGCTCGATGACGTTCTCCAGTTCGCGGACATTGCCCGGCCAATGATAGGCCATCAGCATATTGAGGGCCGGAGTCGAGATGCGTTTGATCGATTTGCCGTTGGCCTTGCTGCGTTGGGCCACGAAATGATCGGTAAGCAGGATGACATCGGAATCACGGTCCCGGAGCGGGGGCACGGTAATCGGCACGACGTTGAGGCGATAGAAGAGATCCTCGCGGAATTCGCCGCGTTCGACCATGGTGCTCAGGTCGCGGTTGGTGGCGGCGATGATGCGGACATCGACTTTCAGCGGCCGGCTGCCGCCGACCCGTTCGATCACCCGCTCCTGCAGAACCCGCAGCAGTTTGGCTTGGACGGCAAGCGTCAGCTCCCCCACTTCATCGAGAAAGATGGTGCCGCCGTCGGCCTGCTCGAACGAGCCCTTGTGAGCGCTGAGCGCGCCGGTAAAGGCGCCTCGCTCGTGGCCGAAGAGGCCGCTTTCGGCGAGATTTTCGGGAATGGCGGCGCAGTTGAACTTGACGAAGGGTCCTTCCGAACAGGCGCTGGAATAATGAATGGCGCCCGCTACCAGTTCCTTGCCGACGCCGCTCTCGCCGAGGATCAGTACCGTCGCCTGACTCGCAGAAACCTTGCGGATCAATTCGTAGACTTCCAGCATCGGTTTGGAATTGCCGATGATGTTGCGGGGATGATAGCGTTCCTTGAGCGCATTGCGCAGGCGGAAGTTTTCGGTTTCCAGCGCGACTTTTTCGACATTGGCGATCAGATACAACTCGGCGAGTGGCGCAATCATCAACGCGATGGCGGCGACGAACTGGGCGTCCTGTTTCAAGAGCAGGTGGCTGCGGTAAATACGCTCGCCAGCGATGGTGCCGAGCACGCGTTTTCCCAGCATGATCGGCACGCAGATAAAGGCGGCTTTGGCGTGACGCTCGCTCTCGGGCGAGCCAGTGCGGTTGAGGAAGTCGGCACATTCGGAGAGCCGTGGCACGACGATTGCCTGTCCCTCCGCTACGACCTTGCCGGTGATGCCTTCGCCGGGCGCATAAATGCCGCGCTTTTTCTCATCTTCGGTGAGGCCGAAGCTTTCATGGATGAAGATCGTATCTGAGCGGCGTTCGTAGAGCGTGATGATGCCGCGATCCATGCGCAAACTTACGCGCATGATGTCGAGGATGATCTTCAGCGCATCTTCGAGGCCGGAACTCTCCGAGACCACGCGGTTCAGGTGATAGAGTACCGGTAGCGTGCTGACGCGGCACTCGCCCGTACCGCAATGGGAGAAGTCCTCGACGGGCGTGCCAAAGGCAAGGCCCGTGTCGAGCAATTCGGCGATGGAGCGAACGTCGTTGACCACTCTTCGGTGTCCCGTGTCATGCTCCCGGGGCTTCCTCTTTTTCCGGCGTTGCAAAGCACGGACCACGGTTTGGTTTTTGCGGGGCTTATTTGACGCATGCCGCCCGCCCCGAAACATCAGGGTTATCGTCCTGTTATTGCGAAGAAATTATCGTTGAGCAGACGGGCTGCCGTGGCGAAGGCCGGTAGCTTGGCAGCAACCGCCGATTCCAGATTCGCCGCATCTTTGCCCAGCGCCGCCTGCAAACTGGCCAGATAGGCGGGAATCGCCTGCCAATCCTGCACCGTCGCCGGCGTCATCTCGACGTGATACTGAAACCCATATGCCCAACGTCCCCAGCGCATCGCTTGGATCGCAGCAGCGTTATTATAGGCAAGGCTGATGCCGCCGGGCGGCAGCGTTTTGACCTCGGCGCCGTGCCACTGAAAGCATGCGATCCGCTCGGGAAAACCCGTGAAGATCGGATCGGCGCGGCCTTCGGTGGTCAGCGTCACCTCGCCCAGACCGACCTCCGGCGCCGCCATCGGTCCAACGCGGCCGCCAAGCGCTTCAGCGAGCAACTGATGGCCGAGGCATATCCCGAGGTAGGGACGTTCGAGGTCTTTGACGAAACGGCGGATTGCGGTCTTCTCGGCGATGAGCCACGGCAATTTTGTATCCTGCCAGACGTCCATCGGTCCGCCCATCACCACAAGAGCGTCGAAGCCGTCGAGGGGCGGGATCGGCTCGCCGTCATCAAGCTCCACGGTGGTGATCGCGTGGCCGGCGTTCTGCCAAAAGCCGGTGAAAACGCCAGGATGTTCGACGGCGAGATGTTGAAAGACGAGAATGTTCATCGTGTCATCCGATCGAAAAGGCGGACAGGGTCTCGGGGACGGTAACCTCTGCAAGGTTGCGCGGGTCGGGCTGTGGCACGCCGACCGAAAGGCGGATCGGCAGAACGCCAGCCCAGACAGGAAATGCGTAATCGTCGTCGTTGTCTTCGGGCGGGCCGGCCCGGAGCTTGGCCGAAGCTTCGCTCAGCGGCAAGGATAGGATGGTGGTGGCGTTGATTTCCTGGCTCGTCACCGGCCTCAGTCTGTCCCACTGGCCCGGCACGTAACCATCGACAAAACGCTTGAGAAGACGTGTCTTTTCTTGGGGATCGGTGACCGCCTCCGGGCGGCCGAAGACCATTACCGAGCGATGGTTGATGTTGAAGTTGAAGGCGGCACGAGCCAGCACCAGCCCGTCGAGAATCGAGACGGTGAGACAGACCTCGGCGCCGTCGGTCGCCGTCATCATCCGGCCATGCGCGGCGCCATGCCAGTAGACGCGGTTCCCTTCGCGCCACTGCAGCGTCGGCGTGACGATAGGGTTGCCGTCATGGATGTAGCCGATATGGGCCACCGGCATGGCATCCAGAATGGCGTAGATGGTTTCTTTGTCGTAGTGCGCGAGCCAGCGATAGCGGTTGATACGGCTGCGGTTACTGGGAGCGTTAGGACTGGCGGCATCGGACATGGAAGCCCTCCGTGAGTATTTAAGACACTGCCGCACAGCAGATTTCGTGCCAGTTTCCTTTTTTCATCCTGAGCATTAGGGGGCTGCGTCGGCTCACTCTGGTCAACCTCCTATTGAGGGCGTCGGCCCGCAAACTACCGGAGAAGCACGAAAGCTGTTGCTTGAGCGGCGGATCGAATTGGAGGCGTTCGCGGATGCTGTAACCTTTCCGGCGGTTCGTGCGAATATCCCTCTGCCATTCTGCATCGAAAGCCTGTCGATGACCCTTCTGCTTCTGTCCTATCTGGGCGGCGTGCTGACGATCTTAAGTCCCTGCATCCTGCCGGTACTGCCCTTTGTCTTTGCCCGCGCCGACAAGCCCTTCGTTAAAAGCGGCTTGCCGCTGCTGGCCGGAATGGCCTTGACCTTTGCTGCCGTCGCCACGCTGGCGGCGGTCGGCGGCGGCTGGGCCGTCCACGCCAATCACTATGGGCGTATCGCCGCGCTGATCGTTCTGCTGTTGTTCGGTGCCATGCTGCTTTTGCCGTCGCTGGCGGACCGGCTGACACAGCCGCTGGTGGCTTTGGGTGATCGGCTGGGCCGCAACGCAGGCAATGGCATCGGAGCCTCGTTGCTGCTGGGTGTCGCGACGGGGCTGTTATGGGCCTCGTGCTCACAGGCGCCGCGATCCAGGGCGCCAGTGTGAGCACGACCTTCCTGTTGCTCGCTTACGCGGCGGGGGCGGCGACCTCGCTGGCGGCGGCTTTGCTGATCGGCGGACGCGCCTTTGCGGCGATGAAGAAATCGCTCGGTGCCGGCGAATGGATCCGGCGCGTCTTGGGCGCCTTGGTGCTGGCCGGTGTGGTGGCCATCGCCTTCGGATTGGACACGGCCCTGCTCACGCGGCTTTCGGTGGCCAACACCGCGAAGATCGAACAATCGCTGCTCGACAGGGTGCGGCCCGCGAGCGGCGGAACGCTCCAGCGCGTGGCGGGAAGCAGCCTGCCCGTGGAAGGCACCTTACCGCCTCTCACCGGGGCGACGGGCTGGCTCAATACGGCGCCGCTTTCGCCCGCGTCACTCAAGGGCAAAGTCATCGTGGTCGATTTCTGGACCTATTCCTGCATCAACTGCCTGCGGTCGCTGCCCTACATTAAAGCCTGGGCCGCGAAGTACAAAGACCACGGCCTCGTCGTGATCGGGGTGCATGCGCCGGAATTCGCCTTTGAACGCGATCCTGAGAATGTGCGCAAAGCGGTGCACGATCTGGGCGTTACCTATCCTGTTGCGCTCGACAGCAATCTGGCGATCTGGCAAGCGTTTCATAACGAATATTGGCCCGCGCATTATTTCATCGACGCCCAGGGGCGCATCCGCGCGCATCATTTCGGGGAGGGCGATTACGGGGCCTCGGAGCGCGTCATCCAGCAGCTTTTGCGCGAGGCCGGAAATTCTGATGTCCCAGGCGGTATTGTCGATCCGAACGCATCCGGCGCGCTCACCGCTGCGGATGCCAGCGACATGCTCTCGCCTGAGACCTATATCGGCTATGACCGCAGCGAACATTTTGCGTCGGGCCCGTTCACGCCGGATGTCGCGTCAGACTACAGAACGACCGCCGCTTTGACGCTGAACCAATGGGGACTGGGCGGACATTGGACTATCGGCGCGCAGAGGGCGGTCCTGGGGCGGGCGCCCGGCAAGATCGTCTTCCGCTTTCATGCTCGCGATCTGCATCTGGTGCTCGGCCCGGGCACAACGCCAGTGCACTTTCGTGTGACGCTGGATGGCAAACCGCCGGGGAACGCGCATGGCGTGGATAGTGACGCGGCGGGTAACGGCACGGTGACCGGCGAGCGGCTCTATCAACTCATTCGCCAACGGGGGGCTATCGCCGATCATACCTTCGCCATCGAATTTTTCGATCCGGGCGTCAAAGCCTATTCCTTTACCTTCGGCTGAGACCGGCTGGCTTCTTCGCTCTCTGTCCGGCACGATCTCAACCGGAATCCCAGAAATCCTGCGAGATTTCGCCAGAAGGCCGCTGCCGTGGTTCACCGCGTAGAGCTTACGCAGGCAACCCACGGCAGTCCCATTTGTGTGCGCCGCTTAGCGCTTTTCCACCTTGAAATACTTCTGGGCGAATTTCAGGAAGGTTTCCCAGTTGGGGCCTTGGGCTGCGCCGTGGCCGTAATCATGCTGGCGATAGCCAATGTCCCCACCCAATAGAGGTGTGCCAAGGGCGGGGAAGCTATCGCTTTCCAGGGGCTTTTTGCCCAGGAGCTGATAGACCGGACCGGCGGCGACCGCGGCCATGAAGGTGCCGGGGGCATCGACCCAGGCATCGCCCGCTTCAGGATTGCCGACGCTGATAAAAACCGGGCGCGGAGCGCACAACGCGATCATGGCGTCGCCATCCACCGGAAGATCGTTGGCATTCAGCGGATCAGCGGCATATTTCAGGAAGTTTCCCGCCATCCAATGAAACTCCTCCGGCGAGGTAAGGCTTTCCAGCGTCTCGCCGTAATAGTGGCGAAGCAGCTTGGCGCCGCCGCCGCCCGACGAACTGATGAAGCCGATGGCAAAGCGCGGGTCGAAGGCCATGGCGACGATCGCGGCTTTGCCCGCGCGGGAATGGCCGGTGATGCCGATTTCGTCGGCTGCGACTTTGGGATCGCTCTGCAGATAGTCGAGGGCACGGCTGGCACCCCAACCCCAAGCGCGCAACACGCCCCAATCGTCCAGCTTGCGTGGCTGGCCTTTGTTGACCAAGCCGATAATGCCCGCGGTCAGGCCGGCAGCATTGTCGGCTTGCACAGTGTTGGCGTCGACGGTGGCAAAACCCCAGCCAAGCTTGAGCAATTGTGTGCGTCCGTCGGGACCGGTATAGGGCCCTGGCGTCTTGTAATTGGGCAACAACTCGCTGGGGCGATTGGCTTGGGGGAGGCGGTTGCCGCCGCCATACTGCAGAATGACGGGAACGCGGCCTTTGGCATTCGCTGGCAGCGTCTCGGTCATGGCGATTTCGACGGAGAGTGCCGGGTAAGCGGAATTGTCGACGTGACCGGTCAGTTCCTTGACGACGGCTTTTACGCCGCCGACGGTCTCCGTCTTTGTACTGACGACTTTCCAAGTGACACCTGGAACGTTGTCCGGCATGCGGCCATAGATTTCACGCTCGAAAGCCGCCACGATTTCGGGCCGCCGCTCGGCCCACCACAAGGAAGCTGTTGTGGTTTCGGCGCCGCCTTCCATCCTGAGCACGTCGGAGGGGCGCGGATAAGGGTTGGCCAGTGCGGGATCGTAGTTTGCGGCATTGGGCGCGTCGGGGTTGCGCCCGTCGGTGCCGTCACGCAGGCCGGCAAGGTGTAGCGCCTCGATTTCGCGCTGGCGCTCGCTGCGATTGTCCTGCAGGAGCTTTTGGTGTTCCGGCGTCTCGGGCGCTGTGCGTTCCGGCAAACGCGGCACGTTGGAATTCTTGAAATAGGCTGATTGGGCCGCGCTGGGCACCGCCAGCAACACAGCCAGCAGCGAGGCCGCGATCACGGGCCTTGTCTTCCATGGATGTGCGGGAATGTACTGCGAAAACGCCATTATTTCCTCCTGTGATGTGAAACGGCATGACGGCGCAATGAAGCAAGACAATTGACGGCAGCCATCGGCCGCTTGGCTCAGCGTGCGAAACGCGCCTTGGCGAAACGAAATACGTTGGCTCGAGCGGTGACCCAATAACCCGTGATTGCCCCCTTTGCCCCGCGTCTCGAAGTTGCGCCGTGGGAAACCGTCGCCACGTTTTGTGAAGCGGCCGGTCCTTTCCGTTTTTGCTGTGACGAGTGCCTGGCGGCAAATCCTCCAAAATTTTTCGTGTGAGGATCGGCTTGGCAAGCGGGATTGGACGCCTGCCCGCGCCGGAATCGCGTCGCGCGTTCTGCAGCGAGAAAGCGCCTTTTGCCCACGGCAACGCCCTGTGCCATCTGCGGCAGAGGGCGTTTTTCTTGTCTTGGCTCAGGGCGTTTCGGATTTCAGGTATTTCTCGGCGAAGGCCAGGAAGGTTGGCCAATTCGGCGTCATGGTGTGGCCATACTGATGCTGACGAAAGCCGATATCGCCCTCCAGCAGCGCGGTTCCCATGGGGGGGAAGGTGGTGGTTCCCATGTCCTTGCGGCCGAGGAGGCGATACACGGGCCCAGCTCCGGCTGCGCCTATGAACATGCCCTTGGCATCGACCCAGGCGTCACCGGCTGCGGCTGCACCGCCGCTGATAAAGATCGGGCGTGGCGCGCACAACGCGATCAAGGCGTCGCCATCGACCGGCAGATCGTTGGCAGTCAGGGAATCGGCGGCATATTTGAGATAATTGCCGGCCACCCAATGGAATTGCTCGTCGCTGGCGACGTTTTCGACGGTTTCGCCGTAATAGCGCCGCATCAGCTTGGCGCCCGCGCCGCCCGATGAACTGATATAGCCAATGGCGAAGCGCTGGTCGAAGGCTAGGGTGACGATAGCGGCTTTGCCGGTGCGCGAATGTCCCGCGATGCCCACTTGATCGGCCGCAACATGCGGATTGGTTGCGATGGCATCGAGGGCGCGGCCCGCGCCCCAAGCCCAGGCGCGCAACGCGCCCCAATCATCCATCTTGCGGGGCTTACCCTTGTTGACGAGGCCGATGATGCCTTTGTTGAGGCCAGCGCCGTTGTCGGCCTGGATGCTGTTTTGATCGACCACCGCATAACCCCAACCGAGGGCGAGGATCTGCGAACGCCAATCGGCGCCCGGAGGAGCGGCGACGCTTGGCACATTGGCAAACCGCGAGGGCTTCGGTTCGACGGCGCCGAACACCATGATGACCGGAACGCGGCCCTTCACGTTCGCCGGCAGCGTCAGCGCCATGTCGATGGTAACCTTGATCGCGCGGTCGCGGGAATTGTCGACTTCGCCTGCCATCCGCTGGGTGACCGCTTCATAGCCACCGACGGTTTCGCTCTTGGTGTTCACCACCGTCCAGTTTACCGGCGGAATCACTTTGGGCAAGCGGCCATAGATGTCGCGTTCGAAGGCGGCCAGAATCTCCGGCCGGCGTATCTTCCACCATGCATCGGCGGTTGCGGTTTCCTCGCCATTGTTCATGCGAAGAACGTCAGAAGCACGTGGGTAGGGGCTGGCGAGGGCCTCGTCGTAGTTGACGGCATTGGGCGCATCCGGATCGATGCCGTTGCGCGGCTCGCGCAGCTTGGTCAGGTGCATCGCCTTAATTTCGCGCTGGTATTCTACCTCTGTTGCGGTCTTGGTTTGAACCTCCTCCGGCGTCGGGGTGCGGTTCGCAAATCCCGGCAGATGGATCGCGATAGCGTCGGAATTCTTGAAATGGTCGGCGCCGCCGAAGCTCGGTGCGGTCAACAATGCCAATCCTATGACAGATGCCACCATGCCTTGGTGCATACGCCTGGGGCGTTGCCACATCTTTCTGTGGTGCATATTCATCCTCCTCGAAAAAGCAGATCAGATCCTCGCCTGCTAAGAGGATAAGGTCGTTTGAGGACCCAGCATTCCGCCAAAAATATCACAACCCGGTGCCGCATCGCTTTAAAGTGATAGGCGCAGCCCCGCTGTAAAGGTGCGTCCGATCACGTCCTCGTCACTCGGAGCCGGATAGGCATAGCCTTGTGCGGCGCTATTGTTCGTCGAGACCCAGAGATGCGGCTCCTGGTCGAACAAGTTTTCTACCGTCAGGAACAATTCGGCACTTTCGTCGCGGTCCCAAGGCCGGAATCGATAGGCAATACTGATGTCGGTATAGGCGATCGAGGGAACGTTCGGTGTCGCGAAGACCAGGGTCGGGTTGGAATTCTGCCGCTCCGCGCTGTGCCAGCGTTCCGTCAGGTTCACGCTGATGGGATCGAAGCTGTAATTCCCAAGAAGAGTAACGCGCTTGGCCGCACCGCCATTGCCCAGTGTGCCCGCGGCGCCCGCAGCGTTGGTGATGACGGCACCGGGGATCGACTGTGACAGGATGGCGGGCTGATAGGATGCCAACAAACGTAGCGCCAGTGAGCCGTCCAGATGGTTGCTGAACCGGTGTAGATCGGTGGTGTAATTGATCTCGAAATCGATGCCGTGGGTGGAGGTTTTCGAGATGTTCAGCGCCTCCGAAATAACGAGCGAGGGGAAATTATCGGGGCTGCTATCGGTGATGGGGTGGGGGCGGATCACCAAATTGCAGAATGGCGAGGCCCCTCCGGAATCGATGCATAGCTGAACGGCGGATGCCGTCCCGCCATTGACCGGTGAGATCGCGTTGCGGATGACAATCGAATACCAATCGGCCGAAATGCTGAAGCCGCTAAGCCAATTCGGGCGATAAACAGCACCCGCCGTTACCGTCTCGGCCACTTCCGGCTTGAGGTCCGGATTGCCCATACTCTCCAGCATCAGGTTTCCATTCACGCCCGTTAGATAATCGCTGAATGCCGTGATGTTGCCGGAAATAGGGGCGAACATATTGTTGAGCGTGGGCGCGCGGATATCGCGGGATTGCACGCTGCGGAAGGTTAGATCGTCGGCGACCTTCCACAGCAAGCCGAGTTTCCAAGTGATGGCCTGTCCGGAAACGCTGTAGCGCGCATAACGCAGGGCGCCGTTAAAATCCACCTCGCGTGCGAGTGGCAGGTCCTTAAGAAGCGGGGCATCGATTTCAACAGCGGCTTCGGAGATATCTTCTGACACCTCGTTCAGCTGGGCGACGACATTGTTGAACACCGCTTTGCTCGGATCGCAGAGCAAGGCGTTCAGGGTCGAGCAATCGACCTTGCGCACGGGGTCGTAGTTGCTGACATCCTCGAGCGAAACGCGGTGCCATTCCGCGCTCAGTGCCGCATTCAAGGGGCCCGCCCAGAGTTCCATCGCCGTCCCGCTGAGATTGACACCGGCATCATCCATTTTGTTTTTCGCCTTCCAAACGGTGTCTTCCGTCACATAGCGGAAGGCTTTGCTGGAGGTTGCCGTGGGGCCAAAGGCGTCGAGCGGAACGCAGCCGGGATATAGCGCGGCGTAAGCCGTTAGCGAAACACGGCATACGGCATCGCCGGTGGCAGGGTTGATAACAGCGTCGCTGGCCGCAAAAAGCTTCTGCCAATTGAGGTTGTAAGGCGAGGATTCGTTGAGGATGTTCTTGGCGTGGGTGAAATGGATATCCCATTTGTAATCGTCGAACAGGGTGCCCTCGAGATTCCAAGTTGCAGTAATGCCGCTGGTGTAGCCGCGCGACTGGCCGCCCACTTGATTTTGAATCGATCGGCCCATGGCAAACGTGGTCTGACCCACCGCTTGCATCTCATCTCGTGCCACCGCGGGCAGATAAGCGTTATCGGCGGCATAGTTCATGACGTAGTTGTTGGGGAATGAGATGTTGAAGTTCGCGGCCTGCGTCACGCTAAGTTGGACATAGGCGTGAATACTGTCCGTTACATCATAGTCGAAGCGGCCAAAGATCTGGGTGCTCTTCAGGCTTGCGATCAGCCATGGATTGGCGTTGACGCCCGGCGCCGCTTCGCCGCCATAACCGCCGTCGCCGCCGATTTCGTCATTGGCGGTGCCGGAATTTCCGCCATGCGCAAAGGGACATAGAACGCCATTGGAACAGAAAAACTGATTGGCCAGCACGCCGTTGGAAATGAACCCGCCAGGGGTGTAGTTGGGCAGGCGGGAGTTGGCGACCAGTTGATATGGGTTTGCCGCCGTTCCATTGCCCGGCTCGGTATACATCTTGGGACCGTTCGGGCGGGTCATCATGGTGGGGATGCCGTCTGAGTTATAATGGCTGAGGCTGAATTCAGCGTGGCCGCGGCCGCTGAAAAGATCGGTGCCCCCTACCAAACTCACTTTCCAGGAGGCGTTGTCCCCATACTGTGAGATACCGCTCTGGGCCGTGGCTTTCAGACCGTCGAACTTCGCATTGATCACGAAGTTGACAACACCGGTGACGGCATCGGTGCCATACACTGCGGAGGCGCCACCGGTTACCACGTCGACCCGCTCGATAAGGCCTTGCGGCAGCGTGTTGATATCGGTTTCGCCGGTGGCGTTGGTGGCAGCCACGCGATTGCCGTTGAACAGAATTAACGTGCGGGTGGTGCCGAAGTTGCGCAGATTGAGAACGTTACCGGCCCAGTTCTGGTTTGCTCCCCCCGTTGTCCGTTGGCTGCGCGAGCCCAGAAAGATGGGCAATTTGTTGAGAGCGTCAGAGATGTCCGACGGTGTGGTCGCCAGGAGCTGGTCGGCCGACACCACTGTCACCGGGGTCGGGGCATCGTTGCCGTCGGCGATGACGCGCGAACCCGTCACGGTGATCATCTCGAAGATGTTGTCGCCCGGGGCGGTGGATACGTCCGGGGCATGGTAGCGGGAAACAAAGATGGCGCCGGTAGCGTCCCGACTGGCATAGACGCCACTGTCTTGAAGCAAGGCGTCAAGCGCTTGCGTGGGGGTGAATTCGCCTTTGATGGCGTGGCTGCTGCGGTCCTTCACGTCATCAATACTGTAGACGAGTTGGACGCCGGTCTTGAGGATGAATGAATCCAGCGCAGTGCGCAGGTCTTCGGCCGGAAGTTCGATAACAACCGGTTGCGCAAACATCGTCCCCGCGAGCGCAGCAGCGCTTACGATTCCGAGCAGGATCGTTCCAAGGGCATGCATAGCAGTTTTCGTATCCTCCCCGCGTCCACCATTCTCTCCCACAAGGGGGTAGCCATGTTTCCGGCTTCGGTAGATCGGGCCACTAAGTCTGTCTAAAGCTAGGGTGGTGTACTTTTGTCCGCTTCTGTGGTTTTCGTGATTTCCGTGTCAACCTTATCTCATCCGATTTGAAGAGATAGACACTTTAAGGTTGTTTCTCTCGTGGCAATTGGCACGTATGTCGTGTGCGGTCGCCGTAACGAGTTCGCCTCTGCGGCTGTCGGGCGGTTGAGAGACATACTCCGGCGATGCCGCGATAACATTGGGCGGCCGCCGGCTGGACCGCAATCCTGTCGGCAGCCGCGCAGCTATAGGCACGAAACATACATTTGAATCGCTGGCTACAAGCGCCCCCTCGGCACGATTCCCCCAGAGCTGAGGGATGCCGGTACCCCCAACGCAGCGCCAATGGTCTCGGCGCATGTTCGGCGACGAGCTCCCATATCTGCCCAGCTTAAGACGAAGCGGCCCGTAACTTCCGCCAAAAATTATAAATACCTTAATTGCCCGAGACGAACGGCTTCGACATTACCCGGCGGAAAATACAACGGTAACCAAGCAATCCTCGCTTTGGTGTTCTGCCGTAACCCCGCCCTCATGCGTTGCCGGCGCGGAATATAGTGCAACGCATACGGTCTATTGGGTCCAAGCCGCCCACGCGGCGACGGAACGCGCTCCCCCTTTTTTATAACCGGCGATGTGGTTCAGAAATTTTGCGGCAATTGCCCGCGTCAATCGTCCTCACGACCAACCAGCAAGGCTGGGTGAATGCCTGCGGAAAAGGGAGAGAGCGCACCGGCACGAAACCGGTAGGGGTTTCCGGCGTCCATCGGGATGGCGGAGGGATGACCACAACAAGCATTTGAACAGACCACGAAGCAAATCGCGTCCTTAACGGAAACGCGGACAACAATAATGAAGGGGAGTAAACAAGCATGGCTTTAAACGCACACAGGCACAGTCATCGCCAAGGCTTATTGCTGGGCACCTGCCTCATCGGGGCGGCGTCGGTGCTCTTTTGCGGTACGGCAATGGCACAGGATCAGTCGATCGAGACGGTGACCGTGACCGGCTCGCGTGTCATCCTCAATGGCAACGACGCGCCGACCCCTGTAACCGTAATGTCTGTCGACGACTTGCAGGTGAATACGCCATCCACCATTCCCGATGCCTTGAGCAAGCTGCCCGTCTTCCTGGGGTCGCGCAGCCCGCGCACCACCGGCGGGGCGAACCAGAACTGGGCTGGTAACGTTCTCAATCTGCGCAACTTCGGCACCACCCGCACATTGATTCTGTTCAACGGCAATCGCGTGGCTCCCACCAATGCCACGGGCGACACCGACATCAACACGCTACCCCAGGATCTGATGGAGCGCGTCGATGTGGTGACCGGCGGCGCCTCCGCGGTATACGGCACCGATGCCGTCACGGGCGTGGTCAATTTCGTGATCGATGCGAAATTCAACGGCCTGAAGGCCACGGCCCAGGGTGGTGTTTCATCTTATGGCGACGACGCCTCTTGGAAAGTCGGCCTGGTCGGCGGCACCGATCTCTTCGGCGGACGCGGGCATGTCGAGTTCAGCTTCAACCATTATAGCTCAGACGGCATCCCTACCATGATGACCCGTCCGAACGGTCCTAAGATGTATACCGAGCCGGGCAATGGAACGGCGGCAAATCCGTATCATCTGGTCGAAAACTCCCGCCTGCCCAACTATACCCCTGGAGGTTTCATCTCGAACAGCGTGCTGGCCAATCAGTTCTTCTGCTCCAATGGCGTCTTATGTCCTTTTGCGCATGGCGGAAATTCCGGCACTGCCAATGACGAAATCGGCGGCGACGGCGGTTATGGCGGCGAAGCGGCGCCGGGCGTCAATGCCAATCCGTGGCTGGTGGCGAGCTTGAAGAGCAACCAGCTCTTCGGCCGCTTCGATTACGACCTGACCAGCACCACGCATACTTATGTCCAGCTCTCTATGACGCAGGCCGCGAACTTCAACATCTCGTTCCCCAACAATTACGTCATGAACTACGCCGCGGATAACGCTTATCTACCCGCGGCGGCGCGCGCGCAACTGCAGACGGCGAACCAGACATCATTCGCCATGGGCCGCTCGATCCAGAATCAAGTGGGTGGCGAATCTGCCGGCTACACCGCCGGTTTATCCCTCACCGTGGGCGCCGAAGGCACGCTGTTCGACGATTATAAATGGGATATGCACTTCACCCACACGCAAAATTCCTTGAATGAGCGGTCGCCCTATAACATTAACTGGCAAAAGCTTTTTGCGGCCAGCGACGCCGTTATCAATCCCGCCACCGGCGGTGCGGTGTGCCGTGCGTCCCTTGGGGCCTTTGCTGCGCAATATGCCGGCTGCATTCCGCTTGATGCCTTCGGTCCCACAGCCACTTCCAACACGGCCTTCCGCTATGTGACCGAAGACACCGCCTGGAAAGCGATAAACACGATGGACGATCTTGGTGCCAATCTCAGCGGCACGCTCGTCAACCTCTGGGCCGGCCCGGTGAAGGCGGCGCTCAGTGCGGAATGGCACCGCCTGTCGCTCGAGGACGACAGCAACTACGATCCGGTGAAGAAGGTCGATTGCTCCACCCTGAACGCACTTCTCTGCGATCCCACGAAAACGGTGTTCAACAATGTCGTCGCCCAGCTTAACGAGGTGTCAGAAGACATTTCGGAAGCGGCAATCGAGGTCGATGCTCCGCTTCTCAAAGACCTTCCCTTTGCTCGGGAGGTCGATTTTAACGGTGCCTTTCGCTATGCCCATTACAGTGTCTCCGGCCAAGCCCTCACCTGGAAACTCGGCTTGGTGTGGAACGTCACCGACGACTTGACCTTCCGCGGCGCACAGTCTCGCGACATCCGCGCCCCCACGCTCAACAATATGTTCGCCCCCATCGCCGGCAACATCACGGCGTTCAACGACTATCTGACCGGCGTGACAGCAAACCTGATGACCCAGAGCATGGGCAACCCAAACTTGAAGCCGGAAGTGGCGGAAACGGTAACGGCTGGTGTTGTCTATCACCCGAGTTGGTTCACGGGCTTTAGCGTTTCAGCCGACTGGTACTCGATGATTATCCAGAATGCCATCTCGTCGGTCAACGGCGGCAGCACCTCGGCGCAGAAGCAATGTATCGCGTCGAACTTCACCTCGCCGTTCTGTCCTCTCGTCGTCCGCCCTCATCCCTGGACCGATACCGGGCCGGACAATTTTCCGACCGTGGTGATCTCGCAGGCGCTTAACATCTCGAAGACGTCGACTCACGGCATCGATTTCGAAGTCAACTACGCCACCGAACTGAGCACATTCAGCGACAGCCTGGATGGTTCTATGGCCCTGCGTCTATTGGGGTCCTATCAGCCCTCGATCCTGTCACAGTCCATTCCCGGTGCGGTCATCACCAACGCCGCTGGTGCGGCAGGCACACTGGGCAATGGCGGTGCGGCCAAGCGCATCACCTTTATCGCCAACTACAGTCTCGATCCCATCACGGTGAACTTGATGGAACGCTGGCATAGTGCAGAGCGGCAAAATCCGGATCCGACTCTGGTGTTCTCGACGCCGAACGTCCCCTCAATCGCCTATACCGACTTGAACGTGAGCTATAAGTTCAAGCTTCGCGATCGCGATCAGGACGAGAACACCGAGTTCTTCCTCTCGGTGGAAAACCTGTTCAACCAACTGCCGCATATCTGGATCTCCACGGGTAACAGCGCCGCGCAGGGCTATGCCTATCCGGCTCCGAGCGACGAGGACGTGGTTGGCCGCTACTTCACCATGGGTATTCGTTATAAGATGTAAATGTACGAAGGCGCCCGCGTGTGCGGGCGTTTTTTTGAAGGGGTAAGCTTTGCTGCAGCGGGAGCGCCCGCGCCGCAAAGGCGTCACGAGAAAGCTGATAAATATGGTGCAAAAAGCATCGATCCAGGGAGACTTTCAATGAATTCGACGAAGAGACCGCGCCTTGGCGGACACGCATTCCGTCGCGTGCTGGTATCCGTTCCTGCCGTAGCCATCATGATGTTCGGCACGCCGGCCTTTGGCGCATCCGATCACTTCAAAAACTCCGACGCGCCGAAACTGAACTATCCGCAGCGCCCGATGACGGCGGAAATGCAGCAGATCAAAACCGACAACGAAGCCGAGCATGCTCGCGAATTGGCCATCCTGCATATCAAGACATTGCGTGGCGGCCACAACGGCTTGGATCCGGATGCACCCAACGCGGCGAACTACGACGAAGCTCTGGCTAATCCGTGGCCATACAAGTCCAATGTGCTGACCTTTACGGATGGTAAGCCCGTTACTGCCGCAGCCGAATGGACCAGCAAGCGTCGTGCGGAAATCGTCTCGATCTTCGAGCAGAACTACTACGGCCGTATTCCGGCGCATGTTCCCGGTGTTAAGTGGGAGGTCACCAGTACCAAGAATGAAACCGTCGGCCATTATCAAGCCGTGACGAAACACGTCACCGGTCATGTCGACAATTCTGCCGATCCCGCGATCAAGGTCGATATCCAGATGGAAGTGACCTTGCCGGCCAACGTCAAGGGCCGCGTGCCAGTTATCATCGAGTACAGTTGGCTGACCCCGCCAGTATTCCCCAAAGGCTTCAAGATGCCGTATGCGCCGCCGGGGCCAAGCTGGAAGGAACAGATTCTGGCGCTCGGTTGGGGATATGCCGTTCTCGATCCTACCAGCGTGCAGGCCGATAACGCAGCCGGATTCGGCAAAGGCATCATCGGCCTGGTTAACAAGGGCAAACCGCGCAGCATGACCGATTGGGGCGTTCTGCGTGCCTGGGGGTGGGGCGCGGGCCGCGCCCTCGAATACCTGAAAAGCGATCCGCATGTTGCGGGCGATGAAATTGGCATCGCGGGCCACTCGCGCTACGGCAAGGCTGCCATCGTGACCATGGCTTTCGATCAGCGCTTTGCGATCGCCTATGTCAGTTCCTCGGGCGGCGCTGGCGCCAAGCTATTCCACCGCAATGTTGGCGAAACCTTGGAGGACATTGCAGCTCCGCATCAATTTCATTGGATAGCCGGAAATTTTCTCAAATACGCGGCAGATCCCAATTCGCCCGCGACGATGCCGCTTGATCAGGACGCGCTGATTGCACTGTGTGCGCCGCGGCCTGTCTTTATTGGTGGCGGCGCGGCGGCCGCTGGCGATGCCTGGGTCGATGCCAAGGGCATGTTTATGGCAGCCGTCGATGCCGGCCCCGTCTATCGCTTGCTGGGGAAGAAAGACCTCGGGACGGACAAATTCCCGGCCATGGGGACCGCGCTTCTCGACGGCGACATTGGTTTCCGGCAGCATTCGTTTGGACATACGCAGGATCCAAATTGGCCGACGTTCCTCACCTTTGCCAAACGGTATCTGAACGTGCGTTCATACTGATTGTCTTGCCGGCGTGAGCGGAGCCGCTCCTCCCCCCTTTGGCTCCGCTCACGTATTTTTTGGCTTTATCAGGAGGCCATATCGCATGGATACGATCGTCACCCGGCGCAAGCTTCTCGCCGCCGGCGCGGTTCTGGCTTCGAGCACACGGCAATCCCTGGCCGCCACGCCGGCCACCGTGTTGACCGCGGGCGAGGTGATCGCACGCATGAAGCAACACATCGGGGGGCCGTGGCGCGAAGGTGGCGTGGACGGTTACAAGGCCGGATCGCCCGAGACCGTCGTTACCGGCGTGGCGACAACCATGATGGCGACTTTCGACGCCCTCAAGGCGGCACGGGCACAAGGTTGCAATATGGTGATCACCCACGAGCCCACCTATTGGTCCCATCCCGATACTCTGACAGATATCGCAGACGATCCGCTCTACCGCGTCAAGCGTGCTTTTCTCGAACGGCACAACATGGTGAGCTATCACCTGCACGATCACTGGCACGCACTGAAGCCGGTCGACGGCATCAATGTCGGCACCATGCAACTCATGGGCTGGACCCGTTATGAGCACGGCGACAATCCGCGCCTGTTTACCTTGCCGCCAACGACGCTCGTCGGCTTGGCACGCGATTTTCAGAAGACGATGAACGACCACACCTTGCGCGTGGTTGGCGATCCGCAAATGCCCGTCCGCATCGTCTATGAGAGCTGGGGCAATTGCAGTCAGTTCCCGGGCGCGCAGTTCCTGAACACCGAGGCTGATGTCCTGGTGATCGGCGAGGCGCAGGATTGGGACCTGGTGGAATTTGCACAGGACCTCGTGTCGTCGGGGAAGAAGAAAGGCTTGATCCTGCTTGGCCATGTTCTTTCGGAGCAATGGGGCATGAAATATTGCGCCGAATGGCTAAAGGGCTTCATCACGGAAGTGCCGGTGAAATTTGTGCGGATCGTCGAGCCCTATTGGAACCTTCATCATCCTATGTTCGAGATCAACACAAAGCTCTGAGGCGCCATCATGGCAATCACCACCGTTGCGCCGGGCGGCGCGGCCCCGCAAAGCAGTTTCGGCCGCGTTCAGCACACGGGCCCGCTAACCGCGCTGCAGATCACCGATAAGATTATCGCCGAATCGGGCGCGCCGGGGCGGGCAAAGACCGTGGATCGCATCGTCGCTGGCGATCCCGCCACCGCCGTTCGCGGTATCGCCGTCACCGCCATGGCGACCTTTGATTGTCTGAAGGCCGCGGCGGCGGCAGGCTGCAATTTGGTCATCACCTACGAACCGTTGTGGTGGTCCGAGGAGGACTTGCTGGACCGGATGGAAGGTGATGGCCTGTTCATGGCCAAGCGCGATTTCCTCCGGGCCCAGAATATGGTGGTGTTCCATTTCCACGACCATTGGCGCGACCGCACGCCGGATGGCATTGCCAGCGGAATGGCGCAGGCGTTGGGATGGGAAAATTATATCGCCGACAGCGCGCATCCGGCGGTGTTCCGGCTTCCGCCGGCAACAATGCTGGATTTGGCGAAGGAGCTTCATGCCAAGCTTGGCGACCATACCATGCGCATAGTGGGCGATCCCCGCGTTAAAGTCGGCAGCGTCGCTGCAAGCTGGGGCAATACCGAACAAATCCCGGCGATCCATCTCCTCAACACCGCTGTCGATGTCGTGATCTGCGGCTACACCCACGAGTGGGAAGCGGTGGAATATGCCCAGGACATGATCGCGGTCGGCGACAAGAAAGGTCTCATTCTTTTGGGGGATGTCAAATCGGTCGAGGGTGGCATGAAATATTGCGCCGACTGGCTTAAGACCTTCATCACAGACATTCCGGTCACGTTCATACCGGTCATCGAGCCATATTGGAATCCGGCCGACATCGTTTAACGGCCGGCCTTTGCCGTCTATTGTTTCGAGACGATGATGGCTTCGTCCTTGTCCTCGACTTTAAGGCGAAGGCCGGTTTTGACGAGGGCGGCGAAGACATCGAGATTGTTGGCCCGGAAAACACCGCCGATCCGTATGTCGCGCGCCTTGCCGACCACGACCAGCTTCCTGTGATTATAGCGGTTGAATTCCTCCGCGGCATCCGCCAGCGTGGCCTGATTGAAGACCAGAAGCCCACGGCGCCAGCTCGTGGCATTCTGCACGTCTTCGCTGCGCGTCCGGGCGACGAGGGTGCCCTCGCGTTTGGAGATCAGCATGTCATTGGCGTTGCCGATCACGGCATCCGCGTTGGCGCCGCTCAAGGTCTCGACGCGGACGCGGCCTTCCGCAACAGTGACATTAACATCGTCGCCGTCGCGGCGAACCGTGAATTTGGTGCCGATATCGGTGATCCGGCGATTGCCTGCCAAGACTACGAATGGCCGGTTCCCGTCGTGCACCACATCGAAATAGGCTTCACCGCGATCAAGCTTAACGGTCCTGGCCGTGCTCGTCAGCTTGGTCGTCAGATGGGTGTCGGTATTCATTTCGATACGGCTGCCGTCGCTCAAATGAACCGTTTGGAACTCGCCCACCACCGTCGTATACGAAGTGGCCGAGGCCATATAGACGTACAACGCTCCGCCGCCGCCCAGTGCGATGAACAGGGTCAGTGCCGCCGCAATCCGCCAACTTGGTCTGGCCGTTTGCCAGCGCGCCCGCAGCCCTGTGCCGGGTGTCCGCAGTGCCGCCAGGCGGTCTGCCCGCCGCCACACGGCTTTCAGTTGCAGATAGGCGACGCGATTGGCGGTGTTGCTGTTCAGCCAAGTGTCAAGCGCCGCACGGCCATCGATATCGAGGCCGCGGTCTTCTTTGGCGAGCCATTGCGCCGCTTGTTCTTCTATGTCCTTGAACGCGTTCATCGAGATTTAGACGTTTCCAACGCTAGATAACGGCGCGCCGCGCCAACAAGCGGCCGGCGGGAGCCATACACAGTCTTCTTTAGTAAGCGCATACCTTTTGCGATCAGATGTTCCACATTGTCTTCGGTGAGGCCGAGGCGCTGTGCAACATCACGCTGTGATATACCTTCAATTTTTCTCAGCATCACGACATCGCGGCAGGGCTGCGGCAACTCGCCAAGAGCAATTTGCAGCAGACGCAGCTCTTCGCGTGCAGCCGTGTGCTGCTCGGGTGAGGGCGTCTCGTCGACGATGTTTGACCATTCAAAATCGAGCATCCGGTCGATCGGTACCACCCGCTTTTGGCGGATCTTGTCGATCATCAGATTGCGGGCGACCATAAAGATAAACGGCTTCGGCAGGCGTGGCCGTTCCTCCCGCGCCGCTTCATAGACGCGCACGAGCGTTTCCTGCACGAGATCGGAGACGTCGCTTTCGTCGCGCCAATGAAGACGCAGAAAACGGTGCAGGGCCGGCGTGAGCGGAAAGACTTCGTGCATGAACCATGTATCCAGGTCTGCATCCATTCTGAGACTATGCCGTAGCGCACCCTCCCAGCCTCATTTTAAGCACCCGATTTGGGGACCCGAGGCGTTTTTTTGGCAGCTTTGCAGGGATACCCGCCCAACAAACCTTAGCAGCATAAGACGGACGGGGTTTGAAAATCCGCCAGAAAAGTAATTGGAATAAACGTCTGCCCTCGCCGTAGGGGCATCTCGCGCCGCGGTAGCGGCAGCATCGGCCCGGCGTTGCCTCCCGTCCGTTCCAGTGGCGCTATGTTACCTTCGTCCGCTCCAAGCTGGTTCAATAAAATCAGCGGGTTATAGTGGCCCTTCCGCAGGCGATTGGGGTTTTGTGTGCGGAATTTGCCAGGGTAGCCGGAGGGTGGCGAGAAACAGCAGCGCATGCAGGGCTGAGAGCAGGGCGAACGCCGCGATGAAGGCGCCGGACGTTGATGCGGTACCGGCTGTCGCTGCCAAGCGCCATCCCAGGAAGGTTGCACAAAGCGTCGTCAAGGTTGGGCCGCCGAGGCGCTGCACGATGTTCATGGCGGTCGTCGCCATCGGCAGGTCCCGGCGCGCCACGGAAGCATAGGCGGAGGTGGTCGACGGAATGCCGATGGCGCTGAGCCCGACGCCGCGAACAAAAAGGCTCGCTGCCATGACGGTGATGATGAGGCCGTGCTGAGCCAAAAAGAGAAAAGGCAGAGTCCCGGCCAAAGCCAGGAGTGCACCACAGGCGGCAAGCTTACGGATACCGAAATACTTCGTAAGACGGCCCATGAAGGGATAGGTGCACATCATGCCGAGTCCCAACGGTGCGAGCAGCCAGCCGGTTTGGCTTGGCGACAGGCCGCAGGCGCGGACCAGATAGATCGGAATCAGCATCTGACCGGCGAAGGCGATGCCGTTGGCCATAAACATGGTGGCGATGGAAGCGGAGAACACTTTGGTTTTGAGCAAGCGAAGGTCGATAAGCGCGGCGTCGCCCTTGGCCTGCGCGGTGCGGTAGAAGAGTGCGAACAGGATGACGGAGACGGCCAAGGCCGCGGCGCCGATCCGTGTGCCCAGATGGTCCGAACCGTAGAGAAACAGCACCAGCCCCGGTGACAGCAAAGCCAGTCCGATGAGGTCGAGGCTGCGGGGCCGCGTCTCTTGCCGGTCGTTGGGCAGGAAAGCCGTTGCCAGCGCAAATGCCAAAACGCCGACCGGCAGATTGACAAGGAACAGCCAGCGCCAGGATGCGAGTTCAAGGATGGCGCCGGCGATGACCGGGCCAAGGAGCGGCCCCAGCAGGATCGGCAGAGTGGCAATGCTGGCCACTTGCGCAAAGTGTTTTCCGGCAGAGCGGGCAATCATCATCTGCGCCATGGGAGCGAGGAGACCGCCGCTCATACCCTGGAGGATGCGGAAGACAATCAACGTCTGGGCGGACCACGCCAGGCCGCACAGGGCTGAGGAGAAGGTGAAGGCCGCAAAGCACCACAGATAAAGGGCCTTGGCGCCGATGCGGTCGACCAGCCAGCCGTTCAGCGGCAGCATCAACGCCAGCGCCAGCAGATAGCCGCTCGTCACCCATTGGATCGCCGCAAGGCTGACATGCAGGTCGGTGGCAAGGCTGGCAAGCGACACATTGACGACGGTGGCGTCGAGCTGCGCCATGAAGGAGCCAATGGCCGCGACTGAGACCACTTTCCAAACGCCGGGTGCAAGCCGAGCGGCGTTATCGTCGGCGCCGGGCAACGTTGGCGGACTCACGCGCGGCCCTGGCGGTTCACGATCTTCTGGTTCAATCGGAAAGCCGCGGAAGCACTCATGAATGCTCCGGCGCATTGCCGCCATGAAAGCGGCCGAATAGCCGCGCGCTGAGCAGGCCGATAAGGAGAATGCCGAGCCCAAACGGTATGACGTCGCCCGTGGTCCGCAAGTCAAAATCGCCGACACGGCAGACGAGGATGTAACCGGCGACGATGTTGAGAAAACCCCAAAACACGTTCACCGTCGATGAAGAGAGGCCCTGCCCCGGTGGTTTGGCAAAGGGGCTTTGGAACGGCTTTCCCATCACACCGCTGACGAGATGCGGAAGTGCGTTGGTCAAAAAGGCGCCGCCGAAGAAATAGGAGACGAGAGAAAGCCATTCCATGGTCAGGCACTCCTTTTTGCGAGCGGGTCGATGCTGGTGTTCGGGGCAAGCGGCATGGCGGAGCCTTTGCTAGGAATCGAGAAGGCGTTTGAGAAGCTCCACGGCATCGGCGAGCTGGCGCTGTTCCTCTGCGGTTAGCCGCGTCTGCAAAGTGCGCTGCAGCCAGTCCTGCCCAGCCGCGCGCGCCGCGCTCGCCCATTTGCGGAAATGATCTGTGAGCGAGATGATGGTCTGGCGTCCGTCCGCGGGGTCGGGCGCGCAAGCCACATAACCGCCTGCCTCCAAGGCCGCGATGATCACGCCCATCGATTGCGGCCGCATCGCCTCGGCCCGCGCCAACGCGCTGCCGGTTGCGGGCCCATCGCGCTCCAGCCGCAGGAGTACGGCTTTTTGCGCCGAAGTCAGGTCGCCTATGCCGGCCTGTTCCCGAAAGCGCCGCTTGAGCGCCCCGATGACGATGCGCAGTTCCGCCGCCAGGGCAGAGGTTTGGGTGCTGTCAGCATCGGCTCGTTCGGGCTTCATCCAGGGAGGATGGCATATATGAAGTTAAACTACAAAGTTTTTCTACACTCCTATGCGGCATGGCTCTGGCCGTGGCGCATAGGAAAGGTCGCCGTTTCGGTGCGGACTCACCGAATGTTAACCAGTATCGGCAATCTTTCGTTCGCTATACCGGCACGAGCTTTACGGGGCCAGCCAAGCTTGAACGGGTACGTTCTTGGGGAAAAAGGGCCATGTGCAGGGCCGCGTGGCCTAGCGTTGTCAAACGGGGATGTATCGTGACGGTTTTGGGCAACAAGCGGATTTTGGTGACAGGCGGCGCGGGCTTTATCGGCTCGCATCTGTGCGAACAGCTATTGGCCGATGGTCATGAGATTCTCTGCGTCGATAATTTTTTCACAGGCTGGCGCCAGAACATCCGTCCTCTGATCGCCAACCCCAATTTTGAACTTCTGCGCCACGACATCACGCTTCCGCTCTCTGTCGAAGTCGATCAGATTTACAACCTCGCTTGTCCGGCATCCCCGATCCACTATCAGCGCGATCCGGTGCAGACCACCAAGACGAGCGTTCTCGGCGCCATCAATGTGCTGGGACTTGCCAATCGGCTGCATATCCCGGTTCTGCAGGCATCGACCTCGGAAGTGTATGGCGATCCGGCCATTCATCCGCAGACGGAGGGTTACTGGGGCAATGTAAACCCCATTGGTCCGCGCGCCTGCTACGATGAAGGCAAACGCTGCGCCGAAACGCTGTTCTTCGATTATCGCCGCCAGCATCAACTGGCCGTCAAGGTGGTGCGTATCTTCAACACCTACGGCCCGCGCATGCATCCTCAGGACGGGCGTGTGGTTTCCAATTTCATCATGCAAGCGCTCAAGAACGAGCCGATTACGATCTACGGCAGCGGGTTGCAGACGCGTTCGTTCTGCTACGTCGACGATCTCGTGCGCGGATTGATTGGCATGATGAATACCGCGCCTGACGTAACCGGTCCGGTCAATCTCGGGAATCCTCACGAATTCACGATGCTCGGCCTCGCCCAAATGGTGATCCGCTTGACCGGCTCGGCCTCGCAGATCGTCCACAAACCGCTGCCTTGCGACGATCCGCGCCAGCGCAAGCCTGACATTTCACAGGCCGCAGCGCTTCTGAACTGGTCGCCCACCGTCGAACTCGACATGGGCCTGGTCCGCACGATCGCTTACTTCGAGCAGTTGCTTCGCAGCGGCCATCCCAAGATCCTCGCCGCAGAGGCCGCTTGACGCCTTCCGCCGGCACAGCATTTCTTTGACCAAAACCGCTCGCGCAACGCCGGCGGTTCGGCAACACGTCTCCCACACAGCGCCCGCTTCATACGGACACGCCTTTGTCGAAGCGAAGGCGCGCGCCGCCGGCTGAGATCCACGCCCTCTCGCCGGCAGAATGCTGGCGGACAGTCTTGTGCCTGCTGGTCGGGTGCAGCGCTTCTGGGTCATCAAATGCTACCCGGCAAGAACGGCGCGGGTCGGCATATTTTGCCGGGATCTTCGCTCAGACATCCCTCAAATGCTTGCTAACAACTGTATTTTTCCTGGCACGGCCTGTGCTTTGTGTTTCTGCGGAGCGCCATTGCCCCGTCGCCGTGGGGCAGCGCCATGGTGACCAAAACCTCGCGTGCCATCGCCTTCCCGGCAGGGCATCACGAGCGAAAGGCTCGAAGATGAGTTCGTCCGTTTCCAACGTTTCGGTTAGCGGCATGACGCCGGCCCAGATCGCGTCAGAGACGACGACTCAAATCGCGGCCTTCACCATTACGGACATTGAAGGGCTCACCTCTTCCCAGATCGCCGCGTTGACCACGACCCAACTCAGCGTGATCTCCGTCAGCCAGATCAGCGCCTTCAGCGCGTCGCAGATGGCCGTTTTTATCAGCTCCCAAATCGATGCCTTTGGCAACGATGAAGTCGCCGCCCTGACAACCACGCAGCTGTCCACGTTCACGGCAACGGAGGTTGGTGCTCTGACGGACGGGCAGTTTGAAGTTCTGTCCAGCACCCAGCTTTCGGGTTTGAGCACGGCGCAAATTCGCGGCTTGACGACAACCGAAATGGGCGAGTTGACGCCCACGCAGCTGGCGGGCCTGACCACCGGCCAGATCGCCGCCTTGAGCGGGCCGCAAGTCCGTTCGCTCAGCACGTCCGCGGTGGCCGCTTTGGCAGCGACGCAAGCGGCCGCCTTAACTGCGACGCAGATCGCAGCGATGGACGACACCCAGATCGGTGTCCTCTCGGCCACACAATTTGCGGTGTTCTCGGCCACCCAAATGGGTGCTATCGGCACTACGCAGTTTGCGACCCTCACGACGAGCGAGTTGTCCGGCCTGACGACGACCCAGCTTCAGAGGATCAGTTCGGCGGCCATCATTGCGTTGTCGAGCACGCAGGTCGATGCCTTCAGCGCCAGTCAGTTGGCTGCCTTCAGCACCACCCAGATGCAGGGCCTCGGCGCCGATGATGTCGGCAACCTCAACGCCATCCAGCTCGGCGCCTTGTCGAGCAGCCAGATAGGCGCCTTAACCACATCGGCTATCGGCGGCCTTAGCGAGGCCGAAATTGCCGAATTGAGCGCCGCTCAACTTTCCGGGCTCACCCGCACGCAAATGGCTTCGTTCAACGAAACCCAGGCTGGCGCGCTCACGACAGATCAGATTCCCATGCTGACCACCACGCAGGTCAGCAGCCTTTCGACAACGGATATTGCTTCACTGTCGTCGGAGCAATTTGGGGCGCTGACCGCGCAGCAGTTCTCGGCTCTGACGACCACCCAGTTGCGCGCCCTGACGGACGACCAGTTCGCTGGCCTGACCCCTGCGCAAATGGGGGATCTTGGCGCCAATCAGATCGCAGGCATGACCACGACCCAAATCGGGAGCATCCCTGCGGCGCGCATCGCGCAATTGACCACCGGCCAGTTGAGCGGAATTACCTCCACACAGATTACGGCCCTGACGCCGGACCAGCTTGCCGCTCTTTCCACGACCCAATTGGCCTCCTTGAGCACAACGCAAATCAAGGCCTTCGACGACGTCGATATGAGCATCTTCACTCTCACACAGCTCGGGGCCCTGTCTGCCAAACAGGTGGGCGCTCTGACCACCACCGCAATTGCAGGTCTCACCACAACCGACGTCACCGCCCTTACCGCCACGCAAATCAAAGGGCTGACATACACACAGATGACCGTGTTGAGTGCCGACCAATTGGGTGCACTGACCACGGCGCAAATCACCGGACTGGCGACCACCCAATTGGCGGGCCTCAGCGCGACCGATATGGGTGAGTTGACCACCACCGAAACCGCGGCGTTGACGACGACACAGATTCGCTCGTTAACCGCGATGCAAATGTCGGGCTTGGACGAAGACCAGATTGCCAGCCTCAGCCTGACGCAGCTTTCCGCACTCACCTCGACGGCGCTGAGCGGATTGTCGACGACCCAGATCGGCTCGCTATCGATCACCCAGGTGGCAAATCTGTCGACCGCACAGCTCGTTGGGCTCACCTCCACAGCCGTCGGTATGCTCAGTTCAACACAGATCGGGGCGCTCAGCGGCACGCAAGTCGCGGCTCTTACAACGACTCAGATCAAGGGCCTTACCGCCGATGACGTGGGCGGCTTTACCGCCGTCCAACTCGCCAAATTGACGTCACCCCAGCTCTCGGCTTTCACGGCCACGGCGTTTTCCGGTTTCAGTGACGACCAGATCGCCAGTTTGAGCACCACGCAGCTGATAGGTCTCAACGCCAGCGACATCTCCGATTTCACCGACGAGCAGATCACCGCTTTGACCACAACACAGATCTTGAAGCTGACCGCAACACAGCTTGCCGGCCTCAGCTCGACCGATCTCAGCGATCTCTCCGCGGACCAGCTCGCCACGCTGTCGCGCACGCAAATGGCGCAGCTCAGTGGCAATCAGCTCAACGGTTTGAGCGAGGATCAACTCCAGTCTTTGACGGCGGTACAGCTTTCGGGCGTGTCGGCGACCGCGCTGGCCGCCATTTCCACCACGCAGGTTTCCGCCCTCACCACAAGTCAATTTGGGGCACTCTCTGCCGCCCAGTTGCGCGCGTTTACCAAGACCGAGATCGCTGCTCTCGGCACCACCCAAATTTCGTCGCTGACCACCACGCAGCTTTCCTACCTGTCATCCACGCAGATGGCCGGGTTAACATCCGATGATATTTCGAGCCTCGGTGCGACGCAGCTTGCGGCCCTCAGCGTCTTGCAGGTCGGCGGACTTTCGGTCACGGCACTGAACGGTCTGGACCCGGATCTGCTTGCGGGTCTTTCGACCACTCAGATCCGGGCATTGAGCGCGACACAGATAGCTTCGCTCGACGATGATCAGATGCAGGCCCTGACCACGGCACAGCTTGCCATCATGACGACGTCGCAAATTCGCGCGATGACGACGGTGGAAATTTCCGGTCTCGACCCCGACCAGTTCTCGGCGCTTTCCAAAACACAGCTGGCGGCTATGTCCACCGTGCAGATCGCCGCCCTAACCGATACCCAGATCGGTCTGCTGGATGCTACCCGCCTCGCCACCCTGACGACGACGGAAGTCGCGGCCCTGACCACCGGTCAGATCAACGACTTGACCGCAACGCAGCTGGGCCAGCTTTCCGCGGGCCAAACCAAGGCCCTGACGACGACCCAGGTTGTCTCGCTCTCGACCGCGCAGATTGCGTCGCTGTCTGCCACGCAACTCTCATGGCTCAACTCGACGCAGATGGCTGTGCTCACCAGCGACGATATTACGGCACTGTCGGCAACCCAGCTCGCCCGAATGGGCACGACCCAGATCGCCGCGATCAACCGCACGGCGATCGCCAGCCTGACCACGACGCAGCTCGCCGGGCTCACAACGGCGCAAGCCGCGGCGTTGACCGCGACGCAATTCGGCGGCATGGCGGACACCCAGATCGCCAGCCTGTCCACTACCCAGCTGGCAACCTTCAGCGCTACCGAAATGGCAGCGCTCAACAAGACCCAAATCGATGCCCTCAGCACGGATCAGATCGGCTCGCTGACCTCCACCCAAATCCGCGGTATGACGGCCAGCGAAATCGCCAATTTGGGCACGACCCAGATCGCCGCTCTCAGCCAGACCCAGCTTGCCGCCATGACGACCACGCAGCTGGCCGGTTTCACCTCCGACGAAATCGGAAGTTTGACGGCGACACAGCTTTCCAAGTTGTCCGCCAACCAGATGAGCGGTCTTTCGACGACAGGCGTAACCGGCCTCACCCAGACGCAGATATCCGGCCTGACCACAACGCAGGTGGCCGGGCTGACGGCGACGCAGATTGGTGCGATGGCCGACACCCAGATCGCCGCTCTTAGCGCCAGCCAGTTCGCCACGTTTAGCGCGGCTGACCTTGCCGCTCTGAAACAGACCCAGCTTGCAGCTTTGTCGAGCGACCAGATCGCCGCGCTGTCGTCCAGCCAGGTCAAGAGTCTCACCGCGACCGGCTTGTCCGGGCTGAGCCAGACACAAATTTCGGCGCTGACGGCCACCCAGATGGCTGCGCTGACGAGCACGCAAATTACCGGCCTGACGGCCGACGAGGTCGGTGCGCTCACCACCACTCAGTTGGCGGTTCTTACGGCAGTCCAGATTGCCGGCTTGACCACAACGGCGGTGGCGGCGCTGTCCACACAGCAAATTGCGGCCTTTAGCCCGACCCAGATTGCCGGCCTCAAGACGACGCAGATCGGAGCCTTGACCGCGACCCAGGCAGCGGCTCTTTCGACCACCCAAATCGCGACCCTGACAGGCTCGCAGATCGGTGCGCTGACGACGAGCGATGTGGCGGCTTTGAGCCCGACGCAGCTGTCGGTGTTGACATCAACCCAGGCAGCGGCTCTGACGGCAACGGAAATCGCCGCTTTCACAGCGACCCAACTTTCGGGGCTGACCAGCAACCAGCTTGCCGCCTTCACCGCGACGGAAATGTCCGCTCTTACCAGCGATCAATTGGATACGCTGTCGGCGGCGCAAATCGCGCAGTTCACCACCACACAATTGGCTGGCCTGAGCGCTACCCAAATCGCCACGCTCAGCACGGACCAAATTGCAGGGCTTTCGACCGGCCAGCTTGCTGCGCTGAGCGTCGCCCAAGTGGCAGGATTAACCAGCAGCGATATCGGCGCATTGTCGCTCGCGCAGCTTGCAACCCTGAATGCCACGCGAATTGCTGGACTTACCGCGACCGCCATAGGCGGGCTGACGAGTTCCGACATCGCAGCGCTTACCGCCACTCAGATATCTGCGCTCACGACGAGCCAAATGGGGGCCCTGGCCGACACGCAGATCGCGGCCTTCTCGGCGTCGCAACTCTCGGCCCTGTCTTCCACACAAATCGCGGGGTTGGCGCCAACCCAGATTGGCGACTTGGCGACGTCGCAAGTGGCCGCGCTTTCCACCGGCCAGATAGATGGGCTGACCGCGGCGCAAATCGGGGCCCTTAAAACCTCTCAGATCGCGGCACTGTCGCCTTCCCAATTGGCATCGCTGTCGACGACTCAGATCGCGGGCCTGAGCGCCGCGGAGGCCGCAAGCCTAACGCCGGCTCAGCTCGGCGCCTTGAGCGGCACACAAATAGGCGCGCTGAGTCCGAACGCGCTGACGGGGCTTTCGACCAATCAGATTGCGGCGCTGAATTCCACCCAGATCGGCGCTCTGACGACGGCACAGATTCAGTCCCTGGCCGATACCCAAATTGCGGCGCTGACGACCAGTGAGATCGCGGCGCTTTCCGCTGCGCAGATCAAGGGCCTCACGGCGGAACAGGTCGCAAACCTGACGCAGGCTCAGGCGGCTGCGCTCAGCAGCGATCAGGTTGCGGCGATGGTCGCAACCGAACTGGCTGGCTTTACCCAGACTCAACTGCAAGCGCTGAGTGCAACTCAGCTTGCGGCTCTCACCGCTACCCAGATGGGCACTTTGTCGGCTGCCCAATTGGAAGCCTTGAGGGAAACGCAAATCGCGGCATTGACGACCACGCAGCTTGGCGGGCTCAGCGCGGCGCAGTTCGCGGCCCTCGATACAAGTCAAATTGCGGCGTTCACCACCACCCAACTGGCGTCGCTGTCGCCTTCGCAGCTGGCGGGCTATAGCGATGACGATGTGAGCGCGCTGTCGACGGATCAACTCGCCGCGTTGTCGGCCACGCAGCTTTCGGCGCTGACCACCACGGCCATCACCGGACTTACGGCAACGGAATTGGCCGCGCTGACCACAACGCAGCTGCGCGGGCTAACCGCGACCCAATTCGGCGCCTTGACGGCGGATCAGGTGCAGACCCTGAGCACCACCGATGTTGCCAACCTGACCACGACCCAAATCGGCGGTATCAGCATGACCGGTATGGGCGCGCTCACGGCCACGCAATTGGCCGTGCTGAGCACAACCCAGCTTTCGGCGCTCAGTGCCGACGAAATTACCGGTCTCAGCACGGCTCAGTTTGCGGCGCTGAACGCCACCCAGCTCGGCGCCATGACCGCGACTGAGGTTGGGGCGCTAACCAATGATCAGCTCGGCGTTTTGTCTGCCGCGCAGATCGCCGGTCTCAGCACAACGCTGATCAGGGGATTGAGCGCCGCACAGATTGGCGCCCTGACCACCACCCAGCTCGCAGGACTGTCCACAGCCCAAATCGGCGCTCTGTCGAGCAGCCAGGTGCAAGGTCTGACGCAGACCGAGATGGCGGCCCTGACGGATTCCCAGCTCGCCACGCTCACCGCTTCGCAAATGGCGGCGTTGACGACCACAGCCATCGGCGGCTTGACGGTCGGCCAAATCGCCGAACTCAGCGGCACGCAAATTGCTGGTCTCACCGGCACCGAACTGGGGGCGCTGGAGGACACCCAGGTTGCCGCTCTGACGACGGCGCAGATGTCGCAATTGACGGCAACACAATTGGCCGGCTTCGGCGATACCCAAATTGGCGCCCTCAGCGCCGCGCAGATGGCGGTTTTGACGACGCGCCAGATCGCGGCCCTCAGCGCTGGCTCGATGGATCAGCTGACGACGACCGATGTCGCGGCCTTGAACGCTACCCAAGTGGCAGCATTGACTGCCACGCAGATCGCGGCACTCGATCAGGACCAAATCAACGCATTGTCCGCCAGCCAGTTGGCTGCCTTGAGGACGACGCAGCTCGCCGCCTTGACGGCAACCGAAGTTTCCGCGCTCACCCAAACGCAGCTTTCCGCTCTTGCTACCACTCAGGTGGCCGCTCTTTCGACGCAGGCCGTGGCGGGGCTTACCGAAGACCAGATTGCCGGGCTCGACCAGACCCGTCTGGGGGCGCTCACCGCGACCCAGATCGCTTCGCTGACCTCCACCCAGGTGGGGGCGCTGACCACGACCGAAATCGGCGCGATGAGCAGCACCCAGTTGAAGGCCCTCAGCGGCAATGCGATCGCCGGGCTCAGCTCCGGCCAGATCGCGGCGCTCTCGAGCACGCAGCTCGCCCTTTTGACGCCTACGGAGGTCGCCGGTCTCAGCGCCAACCAGATTTCCGCTTTGAGCAACACCCAGCTCGCCGCCTTGACCGCCACCCAAGTTGCAGCGCTGTCCCCCACCGCGCTCGGCGGTCTCAGTGTGGATGAGATGTCCGCCCTATCATCGGCGCAGCTTGCGGCGCTGACGGCTACGCAATTTGGTGCGCTTAGCGACGTTCAGATCGCTGCGCTGTCCAGCACGGCCTTAGCCAGCATGACGACCACCCAAATTGCCGGGCTTTCGGCCACCGCGATCGAAGGCTTGTCTCCCAGCAAACTGGCGGCTTTGAGCACCGGCCAGGTGCGCGCCCTGACGGCAAGCCAGATGCAGGCGCTGGAGAGCACCCAGCTTGCCGCTTTGACCACCAGCCAGATTGCGGCTTTGACCACTACGCAGATCACAGCCCTCGGCGAAACCGCCATTGCAGCGCTGGAGAGCACGCAGCTGGCCAGCCTGAAAGCGACCCAAATTTCGGCCATCGCCCCCGGTGCCGTTCACGGCCTGTCGACCTCGGATATCGCCAATCTGACAGCGACCCAGTTCGCTGCCTTGGGCGCGAGCCAGATTGCGGCGCTCGCCGATACGCAGGTCGCCTCGCTCACCGCCAGTGAGATTGGCGCGATGAGCACGACGCAATTGCAGAGTCTGTCGGGCACGGGGATCCAGGCGCTGACCACAACGCAGATGGCTGGTCTCACCGCCACAGAGTTGCAGCACCTGACGGCCACTGAAATCGGGTATCTCGTCGACACCCAGATCGCTGCACTGAGTACGACGCAGATCGCCAATTTGTCGACCGCACAAACCGCTGCCTTGAATCAAACAGCTCTCAACGGCCTGACCTCAACCCAGATTGCGGCCTTGACCACGACACAGATCGGCACGCTGACGGCGACCGAGCTAGCGGCCTTTAGCGAAACCCAGATCGCGACCCTCACGACCACGCAGCTCGACGCGCTGTCCACCACCGCAATGGCCGGTCTCACCGCGACGCAGGTTGGCGCTCTGTCGCTGGAGCAGATCGACTCGCTGTCGAAGTATCAACTGGCAGCCATCGACGAAGATGGCATCTCGGGAATTTCCGACACCCAAATCGCCAGTTTGACGACCAACCAGCTCTCGACTTTAAGTGTGACGCAGCTTGCGGCGCTTTCCACAACTGCCCTTGGCGGCTTGACCGAGAGCCAGATGGCGGGATTGACCACCACCCAAATCGCCAGCCTCTCGGCCGATTCCGTTTCCGGGCTGAGTTGGACACAGATCGCAGGGCTGACCACAAGCCAAATCGGCGCCTTGACCGCAACCGAAGTGGCTGGTTTGACCCAAACCCAGATCGCCGCGCTTTCGACCACGCAGATCCGGTCTCTTTCGGCGGACCAAGTTGCGGTGTTGTCGACCGATGCGATTGCCGGCCTGAGCAGCACTGATATCGAGGCCCTCAACTCGACGCAGCTCCATGCGTTGTCCACCAGCCAGATCAGCGCGTTCACCGCGACGGCCGTGTCGGGGCTGACGGCGGGCGATCTCGATGGGCTCACTGCCACCCAGCTTGGCGCGCTATCGGCGACGGCCATTTCGGGCCTTACCGCCAGCCAAATCCAGAGCCTGGATACCACCCAGATCGCCGCATTCAGCACCACGGAGATGGCAGGCCTCACGGCCACCCAAATTTCCGAATTCGTCACCACGCAGTTTGCGAAGCTGACACCGGCGCAGATCGGGGCTTTGTCGAAAAGCGCCATTACCGGGCTGACCGGGACCCAGATCAACAATCTGACCCTCACCCAGATGAGCGGCCTCACGGCAACGCAGTTCAGCGCTCTGACCACCACCGAGATTCCCGAGTTCAATACCACCGAAATCGCCGCGATGAGCGCGGTTCAGCTCGCCGCCCTGGTGCGGGTGCAGCTGCGGGCGCTGACGGATCAGCAGATTGACGCTCTGAATCTGACGCAGATATCGAACCTCTCGTCCACACAGATTGGCGCATTGAGCGTGGACCAGCTTCAGTCGCTCGATGCTGCGCAATTTGAAACGCTGAGCGCGACGCAGATCGCCGGCCTGTCCGCCACTCAGTTGGATAACCTGTCCGGGTCGGAATATGCGGAACTCTCGGGCGCGCAGCTCGAATACATCGACACGACGACGATGTCACAACTTGGAACAACTTTACTCGATTCCTTGAGTGCGGATCAGATTGACGGCTTGACCGCTGATCAGATAGACGCAATCTCTGGCAGTGTGTATGCGAGTCTCTCTTCGAGCACACAAGCCGCCTTGAATAGTGCCCTGCATTGATCCTGCATTGCGTTGGTCCTGAGAGGAGAACATCGTGCGATCGGCATTGCTTGCCTCGGCGTTGCAGAAGGCCGCCGAGCAGAAATTGAGCGTTCTGGAGCTGATTCAAGCCGTCGAGACGTTGAAGCCGCTGGGGGCGGAGCACGTGCGCAGCCTGTATGCGACGTGGGTCCAGCACAACGAGAGCGATCCGTTGCTTTACGCGGTCCTCTTCAACTATTCCGTGCTCCTCACGGATTCTGGCGCGCTTGCCGAGGCACAGGATGCGCTCGAACGCGCGCTCGCCCTGAAAAGCGACTTCATGCAGGCGCGGATCAATCTCGGGCGCATCCACGAGCGTAAAGGCCATACGGTCGAGGCTGTGGAGCAATGGTCCAAGGTCAGCGATGGCCTGTCGCAGGTGACGGCCACGGCCATCATCAATAAAACCACGGCATTGAACCAGATGGCGCGGGTGCTCGAGGCGGCGTCGCAGGACGACGCGGCGGAAAACATGCTGCGGCAGAGCGTGGAAATTGATCCCAACCAGCGCGAGCCTGTGCAACATTATCTCGCTTGCCGCCAGCGCCAATGCGAGTGGCCAATTATACAGCCGTGGGAGCGCGTCACCCGCCGCACGCTCATGACCGGAATGTCCCCGTTATCGGCTGCGGCCTATACGGACGACCCGATGCTGCAACTGGCGCTCGCTTGGCATTACAATATGCATGACGTGGGAACGCCCGCAGCTATCGAAATCACGTCATCGGCGGTAGCTTGGCGCAATGGCCGGCTGCGTATCGGCTATTTGTCCTCGGATTTGCGTGAGCATGCCGTGGGGCATTTGATGGCCGAAGTGTTCGCTTTGCACGATCACGATAAGGTCGAGATTTTTGCCTATTATTGCGGACCGAAATCGGGCGATGCGATGCATCGCGCTTACCGTGAGGCCGCCGACCACTGGATCGACATTACCGATATAAGCGATGCCGATGCCGCCCAGCGGATGGCGGCAGACGGTATCCAGATTCTCGTTGACGTAAATGGCTATACTCGCGAGGCACGGACGAAAGTCGTGGCCATGCGGCCTGCGCCGGTCATCGTCAATTGGCTGGGGTATCCCGGCACGATGGCCAGTCCCTATCACCACTACATCATCGCCGATGATGCCGTCATTCCCGAAGAGCACGAAATTTTCTATTCGGAAAAGGTCCTGCGTCTTCCCTGCTACCAGCCCAACAACCGCAAGCGGATTGTCTCATCCCATACGCCGTCGCGGGCGGAATGCGGCCTGCCCGAACATGAAACGGTTTATTGCTGTTTCAATGGCACCCACAAGATCACCCGGGCCACTTTTGAACGCTGGCTTGACGTTCTCCAGCGCGTGCCGGGCAGCGTGTTGTGGCTTCTGGCGGCGGGTGCAGCCGTTGAGGAGCGTCTGCGGGTGGCAGCGGAGGCGAAAGGAATTGCCAGAGAGCGGCTCGTCTTTGCCGACAAGCGCGTCAATCCCGATCATTTGGCGCGCTACCGGCTGGCCGATCTGTTCCTCGATTGCCTGCCTTACGGTGCTCATACCACGGCCTCCGATGCGCTGTGGATGGGTGTCCCCGTCCTGACGCTGGTGGGGCGGAGTTTTGCCGCCCGGGTTTGCGGCAGTCTGGTTACAGCCGCCGGGGTTGGCGAACTCTGCTGCGATACCGCCGAGGATTATGTCGAACGCGCTGCCGCCTTGGGGCTCGACCGGTCGCGGCTTGCCGCCCTTAAGGATAGGCTGTCGTCGCAACGCGATAGCTGCACACTCTTCGATACGCCGGGTTTGGTGCGGGCTTTGGAGGGCCTTTACGCCGCGATGTGGCAGGATTTCACAAGCGGCGCGCGTCCCGTACCCGACCTTCTCAATCTTGACCGCTATCTTGCGATCGGCATCGAGCGCGATCAGGAAGCCGCGCCGTTTGCCGACGATGCCTCCCTGCGGGCCTGGTGGAAGGACAAGCTGAAACAACAGCATGCCTTGCGTCCGTTGCAGCGGGATTGGCGTTTTTTCCACTGACCGGGCGTGGTTCGCTTATCCGCCATTGCGCAGCGCGGGTTTCCGATAAATTACGTGACCAAACAAAAAGTCGGGGCGAAGCGGTGATTCGGCTGAATCCGGTTTGCTTTAGATACGGCCTTTGAACCCAAGAAGAACCGAGGTGCCCGGGTAATAAACGCTGTCGGGGTTGTCGGTGTTGCCGATATAAATGCGCGAGCGGGCTTGGTTGAGGTTGAGGACATCAAGCGTGAACTGGGCGCCGTGGAAGGCGGTATTGTTGAGCCAGGCGGGCGCGTAGCTCGCCGAAAGGTCCAGCTGGCCATAAGCCGCCGTGTACTCGGGTTGCAGGATGTTTTGACTGGCCGGTGTGGCCGTCGAAATGAATTTTGAAATATAATTGTATGTCATATGAACGGAAATATCGCCGTGCTCGTAATAAGCCCCGGCGTTGAAGGTGTTCGGTGCGATACCCGTCACCAAATCCTGGGCTTGGCTCGTGGTTACGCCCGCATCGACATGTTTGCTGACATGCGTGACGGTCCCATTGATGCCGATACCTTCGAGCAGGAAATCGAGCGGCAACACATAAGAGACTTCAAGCCCGTCCAGATACAAAGTCTGCGTCAGGTTGATCGTTGTGGTGACGGAGACGGACTCGTTGGGGCCGCCGTTGGCGTTATAGTCCGCAAGCTGCGTCGGCGTCAGCGACGCGACTGGAATGCCTGTGGCACTGAAGGGCTCGACCATGGTCTGGGTCGTGGTGAAATTGGTGATGTTCTTGCGGAAATAGTCGATTGCAATTTGGCCCGGGCCGCCGAGATACCACTCCGCGCCCACATCCATGTTGTCGGAAAAATAAGGCTGCAGGTCGGGATTTCCCGCCGAGATGGGGCTGAGAAGGGCGCTGTTGAAGGCCATGCCCGGCAATAAGGCCGCGGGCGGACTGCGTGTCATCGACCGTGATGCGGCCAAGCGCACCACAATGTCCTCGCTGGCATCGATCGCCATGTTGAAAGACGGCAGCACGCCTTGATAGGTGTGGCTGTCGCTGAAGTTGACAAAGCCGGAACCTTGCGAGATGGGGCCGACGATTTTTTGCAGCGTATTGTAGTAGCGCAGTCCCGCATTCAGATGAATATCGTGGTCGAGCAGCCTGATAAGCGCATCGGCTTCGATAAATCCATTTTGCGTTTTTTCATCCACCGCGCCGGATTTTTGCGCGCCCAGTGATCCGGTGGGGTTGAAGGGCGCCGAATCGAGAAAGCCGCGAATGTTGGTTGCCTTGTCGAGCGCGCCCGTCGCGATAACAAAACTGTTGAAGCCTTCGCTGCCGTCGCTGGAGTGCAGGAAATTGCTCGCCGGAATGCGGCTGAGATATTGTCCGAGCTGGGCATTGGTTACCAATCCGGCTGCCCCTGCCGGCAGTGTTGTTCCATCGGCAAGCGTGCAGAGCGCATCGGCGGTACTGGTGCCGAGGACGCAGCGCTGCGCCATAGTGCTGTTATCGCGCGCGTTGATGAAACGGTAGTGCTGCTGATAGTCGTAACCGAACTTCAAGCTGGCGGTCTCATCACCCAAGCTGACGGTCCACTGCGTGCCTTTGTCGATCGTGTCCCGGAATAAGGGCTGAGCCCGCACTGAATACCATTGCCACGTCCCGCTTGCCGGGTCGTTCAAGGGGGCGGTTGTGGTGATGGTCGGCATATCCTGGCCGGGAGTCATGCGGTAGGTGGCGGTATAGCCGGCACCGGGTGTGGTCTGCGCCAGATAGGACCACTGGCGGCGGTTCATCGCACTGTCGTTGTAGTCGAGCGCGCCGTGTACTTTCAGCCAGGGGCGAGGCGACCAATCGACTGTCGGGCTGACATCGAGAAAATGGATGTTCTCCCGGAATGGCTGGCTGATGAAGAAGAAGCTGGTGTTCAGAAATGTTCCTGCGGTCAGGTAATGCAGGTTGTCCGTTTTGAGGTTCACCGGGATCATGCAGCTCGGGTCGGTACCGGCGGCATTGCACGAATTGCGCACGAACCAATCCATCTGTTCGTCGTCATAGTCGCGCTGCGCATATTCGTAGAGCGTGCTTAAGTTGAATTCCAGCTCTTCGCTGGGCCGGTATTGAATATCGCCCAGCAGCGAATAGCGGTTTTTGCTGCCGATCTTCAACACGGGGCTGGCCAGATACGGGAAGATCACATTGCTAAGATCGGTGGTCGAAAGACCAGAGGTGCCGCCCGGCGTATTGACGCCGCCGGAATACGCATAGGGCGATCCAGCCGCTCCGATGCCGAGGCTTGGATTGGCCGCTACAGCGGCCGGAACCACGCTCGCCCAGCGGAAACTCTGTCCCGACCCGATGGTATTGCAGTTTGGGCAGCTACCCGCTGGCTGCTGTCCGCCGACATCGGCGAGGGCATTGCCCACCGATTCATAGCCGTCGTCTCGAAATTGGTAATGCTGGACCGCAAGACCGATGAGGATGCCGAAGCGCTCGCTCCAGCTCTGTGAAGCAATCAACGCGGCTCGAGGACTAAGCGCACCGCTATTGCTATTGAGTTGCTCCTGGAACGAATAGTTGAGGTGGAAGCCAGCTTCGATTTCGTCCAAGGGGCGGACCGTTGCCATGTCAACCACGCCGGCAATGCCGCCTTCATACATGTCCGCGGTCGGCGTTTTGTTCACCGTGATCCGGGTGAAGAGTTCGACCGGAAACATATCGAGATCGACTTCCCGGTTCTGGTTGCCGGATCCGAGCGTGCCATCGGTCGCCACGTCGACGGGATGTCCGTTCATCAGCACTTCGGTGAAACTGGGCCCGAGGCCGCGTACCGAGATCTGCGTGCCTTCGCCATCCTGGTCTCGCGTCAATTGAATCCCCGGCACGCGGTTGATGGCGTCAGCCGCATTGAGATCGGGAAATTTTCCAATATCGACGGCGAATACCGAATCGCTGAAGTTCGCCGCGCTGCGTTTGACCATCGCCGCCGATTGCAGGCTGGCCCGGTAGCCTGTGACCGTAATGGCTTCGGGCGCGGCCAAAAATGTTGGCTCGGGCGCGATGGGGGCGGGAGTTGGCCGGGCTTTCGGCCTGACGACGAGGATGACGGTGCGCCCATCGTCGGAGGCGACCGAAAGCGGCGTGTCTTTCAGAAGCAATGCGAGCGCGGCGGCGGTTTCCAGCGTGCCGCTAATCGCCGGCGTCGTGATGCCTTTGAGGGCCTGGCCCGGGGCCACGATCTGCCGTCCGGCTTGCTGGGCAAAGACCGGGATGGAGATTTCGGCTTCTTCTTGCGGAATGCTGAAGCTATGGGCATCGCTTGCAGCCCAAGAGGCGCCGACGCACGCAAGCAGCGCAGCGCCGCTCTCCAAAGCGGTTCTGACCGAACGAAGCCTCATTAACCCTCTGTGTTATGGTCCTTACGTTTGGACTTCTCTGAGCAGCGGGCCGCCGGTTTTGGGAACCTCCGAGGCGATCAAGGACCTTTGTGCGAAAGGCGCACTTCGTGGTCCTTCACGTCCACGTTGAGATCGAGCGATATGGCCGCCGCTTTGGCAAAACCGACCGGATCACTGGACTGATATAGCCCGGTAACGGTGCTGTTTGCCACTGCCGGATCGTCGAGAATGATCTGTGTTCTACTATAACGCGCGAATTCCCGGGCGGCGGAAGCCAGCGTACGGTTCTGCAGGAAAATATGGCCGCTTTGCCAAGCCATATCCTGTGCCAGCGTGGTGGCGGTCAGCGCTTCAATGGTCACCGCGCCATCAGGGCCGATCGTGGCGCGTTTGGTCGCCGGCAGCAGGAAGGGCTGCGCATGAGGACGTTCGATCCGCACCACACCTTCGCGCACCTGAACCTCAAAGGGACGGCCTGGCAAAGACAGAACCGAGAAGCTGGTGCCGACAGCTCTGACCTCGATACCGCGCGCTTCGACCACAAAGGCTCGTGCCTTATTTTTGGCCACATCGAAAAGGGCCTCGCCCTCGACCAAAGTAATGCCCCGTCGCTCGGTTGTGTAGCGGACGATGGCCTTCGAACTGGTGTTGAGCGTGATCTGGGAACCATCGGACAAGGCGACGAGCTTGGTTTCGCCCAGCTGCGTTGCGTACACGTCTTCGTGGGTACGGTCCCAAAAACGGTCGACGCCCACGGCGATCACCGCCAGCGAGGCCGCGATCGACCCAATCAGGAGCAATCGCCGGCGGCTCAAGACGGAAGCTGGGGCGCGATCCGCGGCGGGCAGTTGGCGGGCGCGGTCGATGCGCACCAAAATGGCATTGGCCTTCAGGAAGGCGCCAAGATGACGCAGGTCGGCATCAAGCCAAGCGTTCAGCTCGGCCTGCGCTGAAGCCGAGAGGTCGGTGCCTTTGGCTGCCCACTCGGCGGCCTGCCGGTCGATGTCGTTACCCTGCGGAGTCATCGTTTTCATCGTCAGAATTGGGATACTCACTATTATGAGACAATCGGGGCGTGCCTTTTCCCCCCCCGCGCCCGAAATGATCCATCAACATGGTAACGGCGCGGGCCAGATGTTTTTCGACTGCCTTTTCCCCGATTGACAGTTTGTTCGCGGTTTCCCGCTGCGACAAGCCTTCAATTCGGCGCAGCTTCAGCACTTCCTGCGCGCGCTTTGGCAGGGTGGCGATGGCATTGTTGATTTCGCGCAGGTCGTCACGCAGGGAGGCCCGTTCTTCCGGGTTTGCTTCCAGGGACGCCACATTCAATTCGCTGAGGTCGCCGACGGCGGAAATCGATACGATCTGCGAGCGGCGCACAAAGTTCAAAAGGATCGAATACGCCACCTGAAAGGCATAATGCTTGGGATCGCGGATATGCTCGAAGCTGTCGAGCGAGCCGATCTTGGCGTACATCTCCTGAACGATATCGTCGATTTCAAGCCCGACGGTGCGGTGAAGCCGCAGCCACGCGCGAATATCCTGCTCATAGGGCAGGAGGTTTTTTTCAATCCACACCGCACGTGCATGAACCTTGTCGAGCGTCATAGCCGCGCGATTTTGCGGCGCAGCGCGGTCCGCAGCGATGGTCTTGTGGGTTGGCGGGCGCAATGCAGGCATTTCTGTATGGTCATTATAAACGCCTATTACACCCACTCGCCGTCATCGCCGTACCGCAGATGACGCAATCGCTCGCTTCGTTCTTGCGAATGCCAGAAGAACGGTGGCGCAAGGCTACTCGTAGAAATGATGCCTCACCCAGCTCCCCTCTGCAATACAGCGCAGAAGCGAAGCCCGCTCTGGCTCAGCAATACTGCGTGAGTGCCGCAGCAACCACCTCTGCCCAACTGTTGCATAACTGACACGCGGCACCGAATCCTTCGCATGAGGAGGGGGGATTTGGGCGCGCCCATTTGTCGATCCCATGAAGGAAACAAGACCCGCGGCAACGCGGGAATGGGAGGAATTCTTACATGAGCCAAGTTACTGCGTGTAAAGGAACGAGCATGCGCTCGTTCCTGCTGGGGACGTCTGTGCTCGCGGCTGCTTTTATGACTGTTGCGCCCTCTCTGGCGCAGGACACTGAGTCCTTAGAGACCGTGACCGTGACCGGCTACCGCGCCAGTCTGCAGTCTGCAGCCACCGCCAAGCGCGACGCCGCCAATTTCACAGACTCCGTCTTCGCCGAAGATATCGGCAAATTCCCCGATCTGAATATCGCCGAAGCCCTGAACCGCATTCCGGGCGTCCGTCTTACCCGCGACCAGAGCGGCGAAGGCGCGCAGATCGTCATTCGCGGCCTCGGCCCAAGCTTCACCGAAGTCTTGATGAACGGCCATCCTGTCGATGTGGCCACGGATGGTACGCTGGGTTCGGGCAACCAGAACCGCGAAGTCGATCTTGACCTTTTCCCGGTCGAACTTTTCACCAAGATCACCGTCAGCAAGACGCCGACGGCCGATACATATGAAGGCGGTATCGCCGGCACGGCCGATATGGGCACTGCCAAGCCGCTCGACAATCCGGAAGAAGGCTTCCATCTCAACTACGCCCTGCAGGATCAGTACAACAACACCAGCGGCGCCTTCAGCCCGCGCGGTTCGCTGATTGCCTCCCAGAATTGGGGCAACAAGCTCGGCATTCTGTTCGGTGCGGCCATTCAGCACTTCCAGTTCCGCGACGATGGCTATGAAACAGTGAACAACGCCCTCGCGGATGTTGTCGATCAGCAGCCGACTGGCAGCTGCCCGAACTGCAACACCATCGGCACCGGTAAGAACTTCCGTTGGGCGACCGTCGTCCCGCCGGGCGTTGCTCCCAATGCCGCCCTCGGCATCGGCGCCACCGGCACGCCTTACGCCTATTCGGGCGGCGTCAACACGCCCGGCGGCACCTCGGGTCTTTCGACCACCGATCTCAGCAATGTGATCTTCCCGTATCTGGCCAGCCCAGTGCTGAAGACCGGCAGCAAGAACCGCTATTCCTTCCTGGGTGACGTGCAGTATCGCCCGACGGAAAACGTCGAATTCAACCTTGCGATGCTCTATGAGTATTCGCAGCGCGATTATGACGGCGACCAGATGGATTGGTTCGTGCGCAATTCGTGCAATTCCGCTGGCACCGATCCGAGCTGCATGGTTCCGGAAAACGTCCAGGCCGATAGTCTGCATTACCTGACTTCTGGCACCTTCCAGAACGCCGGCTTCTTCTTCCTGAATCAGAAGTTCCGCGAAAACATCCACTTCATGGACATCAATCCGTCCGTGAATTGGACCCCGGCTCCGAACGTGAAAGTCCACGCTTCGCTCGACTACAACGACAGCTCTATGAACCGTCGCCAGTGGGCCTATCTCGTCCAGACCACGCCGGGTTCGGGTTACACCGTGAACTATTCGATGGCTCCGGGTCAGGACATGCCCACCATCAAAACCACCGCCCCGCTTGCCAATCCGGCGGACCCCACCTGGCAGTGGTATGCGGTGCGCGCACAGCCGCTGTTCCGCGATACGGTCGACAAGGCCGCCGAGTGGGACGCGACCGTGGGCGATGCTGCGGCGAGCCTGAAGTTCGGTTACGACTATCAAGAGCATAACCGCTTCATCAATGCGCGCGACAACGGCGCAATGGCGCAAAACTGCGTTACCGGTTCGGCTGCTTGTACGCTTCCGGACGGCACAACGCGCCCGGCTGGTACCGGCTTGGTGCCCAATGCGCAGCTCTCGCAGTACCTGCAGACCATTCCGGTCAGCGGCTTCATGAACTCCAGCGACGGCAGCCTCGGCATCAACAACTTCATCGTCGGCAATGCTGCGCTCGATAAGGCCACTAATATCCGCGGCTTCATCGACAATGCTCCGTTCACGCCGACCGGTGCCCTCGGTGGCCAGAAGTCTGGCTCTATCGACGAGAAAACGCAGAACGCCTATGTCCAGGCCGATGCGACCGTGAAGTTCCTCAATCGCGACATGCATTTCAATGCCGGCCTGCGCTATTACAACACGACGCAGGAAATCACCGGCCCGGTCTTGCAGGGCAGCGAGTATGTCAACTTTAGCAACCAGCACACCTATCAGGGCGTGTTGCCGTCGTTCAACATGTCGGTCTCGGTCACGGACGATATCGTCTTCCGTGCGGCTGGTTCGCGGTCGATGACCCGCGCTCAGCCTGCGGCGATGCTGCCGGGCTTTGCCTTCAACAGCGCACTTCTCAGCCCGTTGTCGGCTGGCAACCCGAACCTGCAGCCGTATTATTCGGATAACGCCGATCTCGGCCTCGAGTGGTACACGGGCGGTCCGGGCGTGGTGGCTCTTGACTATTTCCGCAAGGACATCAGCAACTTCACCACCACCTCGACCATCATCGAACCGTTCAGCGCCACCGGCATTCCGCTGTCGGCTCTGACACCGACGCAGCTCACCGACTACAACTCCAACGGCGGGCCGAACGATCCTGTCTCGGTGACGACCACGGTCAATCTGCAGCAGAAGCTGCATCTGGAAGGCTTCGAGGTCACCTATGTTCAGCCGCTTGATATCCTGCTGGAAGGCGCGGGCGTAACCGCGACCTACACCCGCGTCACCCAGTCCGTCGATCCGGGTCTGTCGGTGGCACAGGCGCAGGGTATTTCGACCGGTGTTGCGCCGTATACCTTCAACATCGGCGGTTATTACGAGAATGAAGACGTCTCGTTGCACCTGTCCTACAACTACATCGACAAGTTCATCTCCTTCGCCACGCCTGCCAGCCAGAACATCATGCAGCCGGAATACACTGCCCCGTACGGTCAGCTCGACCTGTCGGCCAGCTACACGATTCCGGGTCTGAAAGGCACGCCGATCGACGGTGCGCAGGTGACCTTGGACATGCTCAACCTCACTCAGTCCACGATGCGCAGTTATGTCGGCGATACCAACAACCCGAACAGCGTCTACTATCCGGGTATGTCGGTCATCCTCGGCCTGCGTGGGAAGATCTAGCCGCCGCGATACCGGTGGAGAGTGCGCGTCTGCGCTCTCCACCACTCCCCGAGTTGCTCTAGGGATAATTCCTCCCCTTTGGGCATAACTGGCGGCATTCCAGGAATGGGATGCCGCCCTTTTTTTGATACGTTCGCAGAGACAGGATTGGGGGCCGGACCATGAAGCGCGCAAAAACCTGGTGTCTGGCGGCATCTGCCGCATTTGTCTTCGCCAATTTTTCTGCGGGCGCTGCAGCGGTAAAACCTGTCATGCCGCAACTGCGGCCCGCGCATGGCGCCGTTCAGCTTTATGTCGATGGCCGGCCTTATCTCATTCTGGGCGGCGAACTCGACAATTCGAGCGCCTCCAGCGCAAGTTTCATGCAGCCCATCTGGCCGAAATTGGCCGCCATGCATATGAACACGGTGCTCGTCCCGGCCTATTGGGAGCTGATCGAACCCACCGAAGGCAAGTTCGATTTCGCCAGTGTGGACGTTCTCATCGTCAATGCGCGCAAGCACAACATGCATCTGGTGCTGCTCTGGTTCGGCAGCTGGAAAAACAGCATGTCGAGTTACGTGCCTGCCTGGGTCAAGCGCGATCCGCAGCGTTTCCCGCGCGCCCAGACACCGGATAGCAAAAGCCTCGAAATCCTCTCGGCTGAGAGCGCCAGCAATCTTCAGACGGATATTCATGCCTTTACGGCCTTGATGGCGCATCTGCGGGCGATCGATAGCGTCCAGCACACCGTCATCATGGTCCAGCCAGAAAACGAAGTTGGCATGATTCCCGAGGCACGCGATCGCAGTGCGGCCGCCAATGCCGCGTTTGCGGCGCCGGTTCCCGCTCAACTCACCGATTATCTGAAGCTGCATAAGGAAAGCCTGGTGCCGTCCTTGCGCGATGCTTGGCAGAGCCATGGTTTCAAGACGGGCGCGAACTGGGAAGAGACCTTTGGGGCGGGCATTGCCACCGACGAATTGTTCAACGCCTGGAGCGAAGGGCTTTACACCGGCAAAGTCGCCGCTGCCGGCAAGGCGGTCTATCCCTTGCCGATGTATGTCAATGCGGCGCTGATCCGGCCGGGAAAGCAGCCCGGACAATATCCGAGCGGCGGTCCGTTGCCGCATCTCTTCGACATCTGGCGGGCCGCGGCGCCGGCCGTGGATATGCTGTCGCCCGATCTTTATTTTCCCAATTTTGCGCAATGGGCCAACCGTTACGCGCGGCCGGATAATCCTTATTTCATTCCGGAAACGGGCCGGGCGAGCGCGGCGGAGATGTCGGCAAATGCCTATTGGGCCTTTGCCAAGCTCAATGCCATCGGCTTCTCGCCCTATTCGCCGGAATACCTCAGTGCCGAGGAACAGAAGGTGCTGTCGGAGTCTTACGATACTCTCAGTCAGATGGCACCGCTGATCCTGGCCGCGCAGGGAAGCGATAAGATCGCCGCTTTCCGCCCGCCTGTTGCCTTTGATGGCACAGAGGATCTGTCGGCGCAGAGCATCACGCTCGGCCATTACGTCTTCGACGTTCGTTTCAAATTACCACCGCCAGTCTCGACCGGCGCACGCGAAGACGTGCCGATGCCGGGCGCCCATGGCGGCATGATCATTCAGACCGGCGTGGATGAATTCGTTGTCGCGGGCACTGGCGCGATTGTGATTTTCAATACGACGGGTACTGACGATAACATCGCTGGCATCGAGTCTATTTGGGAAGGCCGCTACGTGAAGGGCACATGGGTGCCGCAGCGGTGCCTGAACGGCGATGAAAACAATCAGGGCCGTCAATTGAACGTGCCCGCAGGGAAATTCTCACTCTTCCGGGTTCGTCTCTACCACTATCGCTGAGACGGTCACGGATGATTTCGGGAGGCAAACGAAATGCCCACTTGCAGTCAAACCGTGAAACGCATTTTTGCAGCGGCAGCGCTATTGCTGCCGCTGGTGATGGCCCCGGCCGAGGCCAAGGGCCTCGTGCTCTTTAGCCACGGCAGTGTTGCCGCCATTCGCTATGTCGGACCGGCGCCTATCGGCAAAGCCGCGGCGCTATTGGCGCACGATCTGACCGCCCTCAGCGGGCAGCAGCCGGAGGTGAAATCCGGCACCGAGGGATCCGCGCCCACCACGGTGATCATCGGACTAGCCAATGACCCTGCGATGGCCGCGCTCCTCAAGGCAAACGGCATCAGCACCGCAGCCATCGACGGCAAATGGGAAAGCTATGGCCGCGCCGTGATTTCCGCGCCGGGCAATGGCAAACGCCTTTTGATCTTCGGTTCGGATGTACGCGGCACCATCTGGGGCGTTATCGATCTGACGCGGGAGATGGGCGTTTCGGCCTGGGAATGGTGGGCCGATGTCAAGATTCATCCCGTGGCCTCGCTTACGGTCGATGCGGGCACACGCTTTTCCAAAGAGCCCTCGGTCAAATATCGCGGCTTCTTCATCAACACGGGCCTCTTGACCAATTGGACGAAGAAGACCTTCGATACGGCCCAAGGCGGGGTCGGGCCCAAGACCTATGCCCGCGTCTTCGAATTGATGTGGCGGCTGAAAGCCAACATGCTGTGGCCGGCGATGGGCGGCGAAGAGCAAGTGTTCAACGATGCGCCCGCCAATTACGATCTTGCCAAAGAGTATGCTGTCGTACGCGGCAGCTCGCATGTCGAGATGATGCTGCGCAACAATGCGCATGAATGGAACGCCAAGACGATGGGCCCCTACAACTGGCTCGTCAACAAACAGAAGATGGTGGAATACTGGCGCGGCGATGTGGAAAAATACGGCCAGTACGAAAATCAGTACACGGTGGGCCTGCGCGGTGCCGACGACTTCCCCATGGAGGGCGCCGACACGCCAGAGAAGATGGCCGATGTGCTGGATGATGCCATTGCCGAGCAGCGCAAAATCCTGGGCGAGACGCTGAAGCAGCCGGCCGATCAGATCCCCCAGGTCTTCACACCGTATAAGGAAGTCACCGCCGCTTATAACACCGGGCGTATGCGCCTTCCGGGCGACGTTACTATCGTCTGGCCGGATGACAATTACGGCTACGTGATGCAGCTCGACAATGCTGCGGAGCGTCAGCGCCCCGGCGGCTCGGGTGTCTATTACCATCTGACCTTCTGGGGCGCGCCGGCGGCCTATCTGTGGCTCGCCTCCACCGATCCCACCTTGGTGTGGGAAGAGATGATGAAGTCCTATCACTTCGACGCTCGTACGCTCTGGGTGGTCAATTCCGGTTCGATCAAGCCGTGCGAATTTCTGACTCAGTTCTTCCTGGAGATGGCCTTCGATGCCGACGCCTTTGCCAAGCCGCAAAGCGTTCAAGCGTATCTGCGCGACTGGGTGGGACAGAATTTTGGCCTCGAACACCGCGACGCGATCGCGCGTATCTTGTGGCAGTATTACAAGCTCTCCTTCGACCGCAATCCGGAATTTATGACCGGATCGACCACCTTTCCCGAAACATCTGTGCAGCAGAGCAAATTCAACATGCTGGATTTTGGTGACGAGAACGCGCGCCGTGCCGCAGCCTTCCAGGCGATGATGGACGAGACCGCAAAAATCATGGCGGCGATGCCGGAAGATCGCAAAGCGGCTTTCTACGAATTGGTCCAATATACGGTGAACACCGGCGCCAATCTCAACTTGCGCCAGCTCGATCTCGATAAAGCCATCGCTTACGGCTTGCAGAACCGCGCCAGCGCCAATGTCTATGCCGAGAAAGCGGCGGCGGCGCAGGAGAATATCGCTGCCGATACCCGCGCCTTCAACAAGACAATCGAAAACGGCAAGTGGGATGGCATCATTCAGGACTATCCCCATCCGTTGCCGAATTACGAGGCGCCCGCTATCCCCGCTTGGAAGGCGGCAGCGGATGCCCGCCGCTGCGGCGTGCAGGTCGAAGGCGGCGGCTATTTTGACGATAAGCAGTGGTGGTATCCGACTTTGCCGGCTTTCCATCGCGAATTGGCGGGCAGCTACTATCTGGACGTCTTCACCGAACAGCCGGTCGATGCCGAATGGAGCGCTACGCCCAATGCCGCCTGGATCAAGCTTGATCACAGCGCCGGGCATTTCTCCCCGGCGGCCAAACGGTTTGAACAGCGCATCCAGGTCTCGGTCGATTGGTCCAAGGCGCCGAAGGCAGGCGAGGGTACCATCACCTTCAAATGCAGCGCGGGGCAGCAGCCGATCGATGTGCATGTCCGCCTCGCCCCGCCGCTGGCCGACAACACCGTCTCGTTCATCGATGCGCAGGGCGTGGTCTCGCTCTATGCCGCGCATGCCGACACGCTGGCAGGCCATTGGCAGGTTCTGGATGGCGTGGGTCATACCGGCGCCGATCTGCAGGCCGATCTCGATCTGGCGCCTGTGGACGCAAACGATGCCGCCGCTTTGGCCAAGGCGCCACATGCCGTCTATCGCTTCGCCACCCTTGCGCCCGATCGCGATTACAGCTTTCCCAACTACGTGATCGACACGGTGGCGACCATCAAAGCCTTCGCCTTGCCGAGCTTTCCGATCACCAAGGGCGGGCATTTGCGCATCGCAATCGTGCTCGATGGCGGCCAGCCGAAAGTGCTCGACTACAATGTCGAATATTACGGCGCCAAATGGCGCGAGAACGTGCTCAACAACGTCGCGGTCGTGGCGCTCCACGATGTGCCGATCAAGCCCGGCAGCCATACTTTGGCGGTCTACGCCCTCGATCCCGGCGTCACGCTCGACCGCTTCGAAATCGATTTTGCCGGTGCCTCGCCCGCCTATGGTCCGGTGCCGGAAACCCGCATCGTGCGTAATCGTCAGTAAACGGAGTGTGTAATGTTCCGTTCTGCCTTGCTTGCCTTCTTCGTTCTGTTGGCGGTTCCGGCCGAGGCCGGGCCGCTGCTGCATCCGCTGTTTCAAGACAATGCGGTGCTGCAGCGGGATGCTCCCATCCCGGTCTACGGCACCGCCGCGCCGGGCGAGAGTCTTACGATCGCGCTGGCTGGGGAGCATGCTCAGTCGCAAGCCGATGGCTCCGGTCATTGGCATGTGATGTTGCCGAAGAAGGCGGCGGGCGGGCCGTATACGCTCACCGCCACTAGCAGCAACGGCGAAACCCAGACGGCGGCGAATATCCTGATCGGCGATGTCTGGCTCTGTTCGGGCCAGTCGAACATGCAACTCGCGGTGCGCGATACGGCGGACGCCGCCTTCGAAATTGCCCGCGCCAACGATCCGCAAATCCGCCTTATGATCGTGGCCATGCATGAAAGCCTGACACCGCTGGAGCGCTTTCACGATCCGGTGTCGTGGCAAAGCGAAACTCCGGCCAATGCCGGCGCCTTCTCGGCGAGCTGCCTTTATTTCGCCCATGCGCTGCGCCGTTCGGTCAAGGTGCCTCTGGGCTTGATCGATGATTCCTGGGGTGGCAGCCGGGTGCAGAATTGGATCAGCGAACCGGCTTTACGCCAGCGGCCCGGTTACGGCGGTGCGCTCGACATCCTCGACACCTATCGCAGCGATCCGGCTTCGGCGCAGCAGCGTTGGGCGGCCAAGATGGAAGCGTGGTGGCATGCCCATCCTCTGCCGGGCCAGCAGGGCGATCCCTGGGACTCAAAATTCGATGCCAGCAAATGGTCCCTGGCGCCGCCTGCCTTAGGCGCTTGGGCGTTGTGGAACGGCACCGTGCCGGATGGCCATCTCGGTCATATGTGGTTTCGCACCAGCGTGCATCTGGGCGCGGCGCAAGCGCGCCAAGCGGCGGTGCTCGATCTCGGTTATGTCCGCTCGGAAGATCAAACCTGGGTCAATGGCAAAGCCGTGGGTGCCACGGCGGGCGCACCGCGCACAATCTATGATATCCCAGCCGGAGTTCTGCGCGAGGGCGACAACATCGTCGTCAGCAATGTCTTCTGCGGTTGGCGCGATTGCGGCTTGGGCGGCGCGCCGCAAGACCGCTTCATCCGTCTCAAAGACGGCCGTGCGGTGGCGCTCACGGGGCCTTGGCGCATTGCCGAAGTTCCCGAAGATACCATCGCGCCGTCGCTGCCTTGGGCGCCGACGCGGGGGCTTAGCCTGGATTACAACGGCATGATCGCGCCGCTCGGCGATTACGGCTTGCGCGGCGTGGTCTGGTATCAAGGCGAATCCGATTCCTATTATGCCGAAGGCTACCGCGCTGCTCTCACCGCTTTGATGGCCGATTGGCGGCGGCAGTTCGCCCGCGATCTGCCGTTCCTGATTGTGCAGTTGCCCAATTACGGTCCGCAGCCGCTTACGCCAACGGCCTCCGGCTGGGCCGATGTACGCCAGGCCCAACGTGAAACGGTGGCGCAGGACAAGAACGCCGCCCTCACGGTGACCATCGATCTCGGCGACCGCGATAACGTCCACCCCATCAAGAAGCAGGAAGTGGGGCGGCGTCTGGCCTTGGCGGCCCGCCGTTTGGTCTATGGCGAGGCTGTTTTGGCCGGGCCTGTGGCCACCGCTGCCTCACGCCGGGGGCAAGATATCGCCGTGGCTTTCAAGGACGTGACGGGCGGGCTTGCTGCCTTCAGCGGCGCGCCAACCGCGTTCGAACGCTGCGGCAAAACGCAAGCAAGCTGCCAATTCGTCTCCGCGCGGATCGTGGGCAATACGGTGCTCTTGCCCGACGGCAAAGACGCCACACGGATCCGCTACTGCTGGGGCGATAGTCCGGTCTGTACGCTGACCGATGCAACACGGCTTCCGGCAGGGCCATTCGAATTGCCCCTCACACTGGGAAAGTAAGATCGCAGCTATCGGTCTGCAGCCTTAGCGCGCAGGATGCAGGAGTTCTGCGACCGCCCCTTGCGCCCGGGCGTTTTCCTCCGGCAGGCCGATGGTGATGCGCACCCAGTGGTCGAAAGGCGCAAAGGCACGGGCGATTTCAATGCCGCGCGAGCGCAAGGCTGCGGCGATTTCAGGGTGCGGTCGTCCGGTTTCGAAGAAGACGAAATTTCCCACGGCGTTCGCGTGCCGGATATGGAAGCGGGCAAAGAATGCGTTCCATTTCTCGCGTTCGGCCGCCACCTTCAACCGGGTCGCCTCCACAAAGCCCGCGTCATCCAGACTGGCCGAGACCGCGGCAAGCGTCAGACGGTTGAGGCTATGCGGAGCGCCGATGCCTTTGCGTTTGAGAGCGGCGGCAAGGCCAGCGGGCGCCACGGCATAGCCCATCGCCAAACCTGCCAGGCCGTAAATCTTGTCGAAGGTGCGGAAGACCACCACATTGTCTCCTGCCCGGGTCAGATCGACCACCGAACGTGCGGCAAAATCCGGCAGGTATTCGAGATAGGCCTCGTCGACGATCACGGTCGTCTTTTGCGCCAGCGCCTGCACGAACTGCTTGAACCGTTTGGTGTCGCTGACCGTGCCGCTGGGGTTGTGAGGATTGACGAGGTAGACCGCGCGGGTGCGGGCGCCAATCCGCGCCGCGATGGCATCAAGATCGTTCTCCAGCGTTGCGTTCAGCGGCACCCCGATGACGATGCCGCCTGCGGGTGCCACCGCATCGACAAGCGCCGTATATCCCGGCTCGGAATAGACAAACTCGCCGCCGGGTCCGCCATCCAGCGCCAGATACAGGCCCAGAAGATCGAGAATTTCTCCCAGCACAATCTGCTCGGCGGCGATGGCTTCGCGCTTGGCGATTTGGTGCGCGAGAGCCTCGGCTTCGCCGCCGCTATAGCGGCAAAGCTTGGCGAACTCGCCCGCAATGGCAGCGCTCGCTCGCGGCGAAGGGCCAAAAGGGTTTTCGTTCAGCGCTAAAGACACCATTCCTCCTTGGGGTTGGGCCACAGCCGGAAGGCTCAGCAAGGCCAAACCGGCACCAATCGATCCTCGACGGGTCATACCGTCAGCCGCCATGCGCATATCGTGCCTCCTCGGCTTATTATAGGAGTGGTTGCGGCCTCTTCTGCAACGGCCAGTTGCTCTCTTTGTCGCAGTGTGCAATCTACATTAAGTTGATAGACTAAATATATAACTTACATCTTCGGTTTGTAGTTTATCCGTTTTGCTTGCAGAGGAGGTTACAATGAAGGTTGCGCTGAAACGATACCCCAAATCCGCTTTGGCCCTCTCTAACAAGCATCACTAGCTTGCGAGCGGGCGGCGGCGCCTGCCTCAGCCCGTAAGGGAGCGGCAGGTGGCGTGGCAAGCCCGCTCGCACCAAATTGGCGGGGCGGAGAGGGGATGTTTCGCTCCCCGCTTGGTTTTCCTGTGCGCCACAAGCATCGTGTTCGTGCAGAAGAAAATCTCTATACGGACTATACCGGATGCGTGCGGAACTGTTCCGATGCGAGATGTCTTAATGTATATTGACTAGATCAACAAACTATACAGATAATTTGCTTGTGGGTTGGAGTGTTGGCGAATGTGCAGGGGCGTTGTTCTTCATAAAGGCCGCAAACGCGGTTTGTGGGCCGAAGAACCCGGTTTTGGAAAATCAATCGAGGTGCTGGCTGCAAGACTGCGCCAGTAAGCGGGGCGCCGTCTGTGGTGCCAGAAGGGGTTATTATGCGTAGAATTTCATCGGTATTGCTGGCGGGGGCAAGCGTTGCGGGGTTGTTTGGCGGAATCGCTGAGGCCGCCGCGCTTGAATCGTCGGGCTTCTCCAATGCGGAAACCGTGATTGTCACGGGCACACGCTTTTCCGGCACGGCCGCGCTCGACAGCGCCGCGCCGATTTCCATTGTGGGCGCTGACGAGCTTGCCTCTGCGGGCAGGCCCGACTTGATCAGTGCCCTGAACGACACGGTACCGTCTTTCAACGCCGAAGCCCAAGGTTATGACCTTAGCGCGCTGACGTTGCAGGCGCGGCTGCGCGGTTTGTCGCCAAACGACACCCTCGTCCTCGTTAACGGCAAGCGCCGTCACAACACGTCGAATATCCATGCTGATGGCGCCGAGTTTGGCGCCTTCCAAGGCGCCGCCGCCGCGGATCTGAATTTTCTTCCAGTCAGCGCGATCGACCATATCGAAGTGTTGCAGGACGGAGCTGCAGCCCAATATGGCTCGGATGCCATCGCCGGTGTGATCAATATCATTCTGAAAAATCAGGATGATGGCGGCAGCGCCACGGCAACAGCCGGCCAATATTACAAGGGCGACGGCGACACGCTCTCCGGCGGTGCCAATATCGGTTTCAAACTCGGCGATAAGGGCTTTCTCAATCTGACGGCGGAATCGCGTTATCACGGCTTTTCGCAGCGCGGCGGCACCGACATCCGCTTCTTCAACGAGGATGGCTCGGCCAAAACCGGTCTCGGTTGGAAACCCGCCTCCATTCCGGGGGCACCTTACCTCAACCAATGGTCGGGTGATGCCGAATACAATCTGACCACGGTTTCGGCCAATGCCGGTTATGACTTCGGCGGCGTCGAGCTTTACGGCTTTGGCACCTATGGCGACAAGGTTGCCCAATCCAAGGAAAACTACCGCGCGCCGGACAAGGTGGTGTACGGCACCACCGAACTTTTCCCGCTTGGTTTCACGCCGCGCGAATATATCGGCGAGCGCGATTATGAGTTTACGATTGGCGCGCGCGGCGCGCTTTCGGGCTGGCTCTGGGACCTGTCCACCACCTATGGCAAGGATAGCATCGCGGTTCGCACCTTGAATTCGGCCAATGCGGCCATCTATGCCGCGACCGGCCATACCACGACGGATTTTTACGATGGCGCTTTTGGCGCCTCGCAGTTCTCGATCAATGCCGATATCAACCACAGCTTCGATGTCGGTCTGGCGGGGCCGCTGGGCGTGGCGTTCGGCGGCGAATTTCGCGAAGACACCTACAAAATCAAAGCGGGTGAGCCCGATTCCTATTATGCCGGCGGCGCCCAATCCTTTCCCGGCTTCACGCCGCAGGATGCGGGCTCCTACAGCCGCAAGAACTATGCGACCTATGTCGACTTTTCATTGGTGCCGATTGCCAACCTGAAAGTCGACCTAGCGGGCCGCTACGAGCACTTCTCCGATTTCGGGGATGCCACCATCGGCAAGGTCACGGCGCGGTATGACATCACGCCAAACTTCGCCCTGCGCGGCACGATCTCGACGGGCTTTCGCGCGCCGACCCTTGCGGAGGAGAATTTCTCCGCCACCAATGTGGGGCCGAGCTGGGCTACCGTGGTGTTGCCGCCGGATTCTGCCGCGGCCAAGCTGGTCGGCATCAATCCTCTGAAGCCGGAAAAATCGACCCAGTTCAGCGCCGGCTTTGTCGCTCGCTTGTTCGACGGTCTGACGGCGACGCTGGATGCCTACAGCATCGTCCTGGGGGACCGCATCGTTTCCACCGGCAATCTCTATGGCAAGGGCGGGGCGGTGAATTCCGCCGCCATCAATGCCGCCATTGCCGCCCGCGGCATCGATGTTTCCAGTCCAGACTTTTCGGCGGTGAACATCAACATCTTCACCAACGGCATCAACACGCGCACACGCGGTCTTGACCTTGCGCTTTCCTATCGCAGCGATCTGGATGCGTGGGGAAGCATCGATTGGTCGCTGAACGGCAACTTCAATGAAACGGCTGTGACCCGCGTGGTGGCGACGCCATCGCAGCTTGCCGGTCAGTCACTTTACGATCTCACCGCGACGAGCAATCTGACCACCTCTTCGCCCAAGGAAAAGGTCTCGCTCGGCGCCCTGTATACGTTTGACAGTTGGACGCTCGATCTGCACGAGACGATTTATGGCCCGAGCTATGAGTATAACTCGCCCGACGGTGGCGCCTATTATAAGAACGAGGTGAAGACGGCAGCGATCACCGATGCGGAAATCAGTTATAATTTCACCGGCTATTTCACCCTCACCTTCGGTGCCAACAACCTGTTCGACAAGCATCCAGAGGTCATCGGCCTGACGCCATCCGGTTCGATCACCACCGGCAATACGGCGCTTTACGACAACCCCAATCCCTATTCGCCCTATGGCACGAATGGCGGTTACTACTACACGCGCATCAGCACCAAGTTCTGAGTGCGGCAATCTTCGCTGGAGGGGGCAGGGAGGCGGCGTATCGCCTCCCTTTCTATTTCAGGCAGACAGTGCCGCTTCGAGATCGCCGATCAGGTCCGCGGCGTCTTCAATGCCCACCGATAAGCGTACCAGCGAATCCGAAATGCCGAGCCGCTGGCGCTGTGCGGGCGGAATGGTGGCATGAGTCATAATGGCGGGATGTTCGATCAGACTTTCCACCGCGCCCAAACTCTCGGCCAAGGTGAAAATCTGACAGCGTTCCAAGAACCGCTTGGTGGCGCTAAGATCGCGGTCCAATTCCACCGAGATGATGCCGCCATAGCCGTGCATTTGCTTGCTGGCAAGGGCATGCTGGGGATGGCTGGTGAGGCCGGGATAGATCACCGTCTTCACGGCCTTGTGCTTTTCCAGAAAGCGGGCGATCTGGAGCGCGTTGTGGCAATGGCGCTCCATACGCAGGGCCAGGGTTTTGACGCCGCGATGCGCCAGAAAGCTGTCGAACGGCCCGGCAATGGCACCGACGGCGTTGTGCAGGAAGGCGAGGCGCTCGGCAAGATCGCCGCCTTCGCCCGCCACCGCCACGCCGCCGATGATGTCGGAATGACCGTTGATATATTTGGTGGTGGAATGGACGACGATGGAAAAGCCATGCTCCAGCGGCCTTTGCACATAAGGGCTGGCAAAGGTGTTGTCGGCCACGGCGATCAGACCATGCGTCTTGGCCAGCACCCCGATGGCCGCCAAATCGACAATCTGCAAAAGCGGATTGGTCGGTGTTTCGACCCAGATCATTTTGGTGTTGGGCTGAATAGCGGCGCGCACGGCTTCGATATCGGAGAGGTTGGCGAAGGAAAATTCCAATCCGGCGGAGCGCTTGCGCACCTTGTCGAACAGCCGGTAGGAGCCGCCATAGAGATCTTCCGTGGCGATGACGTGATCGCCGGCGTCCAGCAGTTCCAGCACCGTGGCGATGGCTGCCAGCCCTGAGGCAAAGGCATAGCCCCGAATGCCGCTTTCGAGATCGGCCACGACGCGCTCAAAAGCCATGCGGGTCGGGTTCTGGCTGCGCGAATACTCATAGCCTTTGTGGACGCCCGGGCTTTCCTGGGCATAGGTCGAGGTCGCGTAAATCGGGGTGATGACGGCGCCGTTGGCAGGATCAGGGCTCTGCCCCGCATGAATGGCGCGGGTGGCAAAGGCGAGCCTGTTGCTGTTGGTCATGTATGCAGTCTCAGATAGTTGATGAGATCGATGCGGGTGATGAGTCCGACAAAGGTGTCATGATCGCAAACCAGCGCCACGCGGTCGCGCGCGAATATGGGCAGCAGCGCATCCAAAGGATCGCCGATCTGCACCAGCTGCAGGCCGCGGGACATGTAGCTTTTGACGAGGCGCGAAAAGCGGTCCTCCCGCTCGGGCCCGGTACCTTCCACAGCCGCCAGTATATCGCTTTCGTCAAGAATGCCGACCAGGCGATCACCGCTCATGACGGGAAGCTGCGAGACATCGGCGCCGCGCATACGGTTATAGGCGATGAGAAGTGTGTCCTCGGGCCCCACCGTCACCGCTTCGCCCTGTTCGAAGCGGCTGGAGATGACATCGCGCAAATCGCCTTTCAGCGTGCGTTTTTGTACGCCCTGCTCGAAGGCCCAATAATTGTTGTAGAGCTTGGAGAGATATTTGTTGCCGTTGTCGCAGATCAGGGTGACGACGCGCTTCTCCTCCGTCTGGGCCCGGCAATAGCGCAACGCGGCTGCCAGCAGGGTGCCCGAGGAGGAGCCGGCCAGAATGCCTTCGCGGGTCAATAGCTGGCGTGCCGCTTCGATGCTTTCGCGGTCGGAGATGGAATAAGCTTCCGAGACTAGCGACAAATCGGCATTGGGCGGAATGAAATCTTCGCCGATGCCTTCCACCAGCCAGGAGCCCGCCTCGATGAGTTCGCCTGTTTTGACATAGGGTGCCAGCACCGAGCCTTCCGGGTCGGCCAGGATCATCTTGGTTTTGGGCGAGACGCGGCGGAAGAAGCGCCCCAAGCCCGACAAGGTTCCCCCGGAGCCCACGCCCACCACCACCGCATCGATATCGCGCTCCATTTGCTCGAAGAGTTCCGGGCCGGTGCTGCGTTCATGTGCCAAGGGATTGGCCGGATTGGCAAACTGATTGATGTAATGGGAGTTGGGGGTTTCCGCCGCCAGCTCCTTGGCGCGGTCCTGATAGTAATCGGGGTGGCCTTTGCCGACATCGGAGCGGGTGATGATCACCTGGGCGCCCAACGCCCGCAGATGCTCGACCTTTTCGCGCGCCATTTTGTCGGGCACGACCAGCAAGATGCGGTAGCCTTTCAAGATGCCGACTTGCGCCAGACCGATGCCGGTATTGCCAGCCGTGGCTTCCACGATGGTGCCTCCCGGCTTCAGCTTGCCGGAGCGTTCGGCGGCGTCAATCATGGAAAGGGCGATGCGGTCCTTGATGGAACCGCCCGGATTCTGGCTTTCGAGCTTGGCAAACAGACGGCAGCGGCCGGTATCGATGTGATTGATTTCGACCAGGGGGGTGTTGCCGATCAGGTCCAATGTGGAATGGACCGTCTGACGGACGGGTTGGCTCATGCTCAGCCTCATAGCGGCGCAAGGTTGCGGCGTGCGGTTGCCGCACAGCCGGGTTCTCATCAGAGTACCAACTAGATAGACTATATCTAGTAGAAAATTCGTTTAGAAGATTCGTGACGTCTTTACACCGCCTTGCGCCCTTCTTGCCGCGGTCCAACCGGCATGCATAAAGCGTCCCGCCCCCGGCAGAAATTCAGTTTTGGTTCGTGACAGGTTTACGCGCCTTGGATTGAACGCATCGCGCCCGCCCCAGTTCCGATCTATGGGGCGGTCTTCTCGGGGCACTTTTGCTGTCGCCCTCCAATATAACGGATTACATCGTTAAATCTGACGGAGTAGCTATCATCTTGGAGCAAAGCGCACGCTCCAGGCGAATAATGCTGTTGCATCCCCGCGAGCGGGCTTAGAGCGGCCCCAACGAATTGCTGCTTCATGCAGCGTCCTTCTAAGGGGAATAAAGCGATGCCTGCCATGCCAATGATGAATATGCCCATGATGTCTATGCCCATGCCGCAGATGCCCATGATGGGCCAGATGCCGATGAACCCGATGATGGGCGGAATGATGCCCATGATGAACCCCATGATGGGCCAGATGCCGATGAATCCGATGATGGGCGGGATGATACCCATGATGATGCCCATGATGATGTGCACCATGACCTGCGAAATGAAGGACGATGCCATGGTTTGCACCATGATGCCGATGGGCGCGACCACCAAGGAAATGATGGTGCAGTGCTGCGAGCAGATGACCGCCATGATGAAAATGGGCGTGCCGGCCATGATGATGTGCGGCAATATGATGTGCATGTGCACGATGGCGTAGAGGGCTGCGCAGCCATCAATGCAAAAAGGGGTGGCGGGCCGCCCCTTTTTTATCCCGAAATCAGATCGGTATAGCTCATCACCAAATACATCACCGCGCGAACACTGCCGTTGTTGCGGTAAATGTGCGGCACGTCGGCCGGGAAAAGGATGGCGTCCTTTTCTTTCAAGATGTGGCTTACCTCGCCCACCACGATAGTGGCTTCGCCGCTTGTCACCACCAGATTTTCGATGGTGCCGGGCGCATGGGCGTGGGCGCGCTCTTCCGAATGCGGGGCCAGTTCGAGCTCGTAGAACTCGACCTTGCGGCTGGTGTCATGCGGGAAAAGTGAGCGCGAGGAAAAACTGCCATCATGCGAGGAGAGGATCTTGGCATCCTTGGCCCGCAAGACCACACTGCTTCCCGCTTCCAAATCAACATTGAGCGCCGAGAAGGGCACCTCCAGCGCCTTGGCGACCTTCCACATCAGCGCGATGGTCGGCGTCGATTTGCCGAGCTCGATCTGGCTCAGCATGGCCCGGCTGACACCCGACGCTTGCGCCAAGCGTTCCAACGAATAGCCTTTGCGGACCCGCAAAGAGCGTAAGTTGCGGCCGATGGATTCGGCGAGCGCAGAACTTTCCTGTTTGACGGCTTTGGAGGTATTACGCGACCGCTTCGCGCTCTCGCCATCAGAGAGTGAAGGCGCCTCGGCCATATCAGCCTTGTGGGACGGGAATGACGAACCATACTGGCACCCAGACAAATATCATGGGCCATACAACCGGGGGGCGTTGAAGCTGAACGCGCTGGTTACGAACGCTGGCCAAGTCGACCACGACTGCAGTATTTCGTCCCATTCCCGCGCCTCTATCTGCTATAACGACAACACTGTAATGTATATCGGATTACTGTTCAATTAAGCAGAAAACAACATAGCCGGTCATGTATAATTCCCCTTTGCCTGTGAAATTTATCAATGTTTCCAAGGAATTTGTTTCGCATGAGAGCCGGCATCAGGTGCTGCAGGGCATCGATCTGGAGATCCAGAGCGGCGAAGTGTTCGGCATTGTCGGCCCTTCGGGCGCGGGCAAATCGACTCTGATCCGCCTCATCAACGCCCTTGAACTTCCCACCGGTGGCCGGGTCGAGATTCATGGCAGCGCTATTGGCCGCGGCCGCGAACTTGGCGCCATGCGCCAGAAGATCGGCATGATCTTTCAGCAATTCGGGCTGCTCTCCTCCAAGACGGCGCGCCAGAATGTGCTTTATGCTCTGGAACTGGCCAAGGCTGGCACTCCTCAGACGCGCCGGGCCAAGGTCGATGATCTCTTGGAGCGGGTCGGGCTGTCTGCGCATGCCGATAAATATCCGGCGCAACTGTCGGGTGGTCAGAAGCAGCGTGTCGGCATCGCACGGGCGCTCGCCAATGATCCCGGCATTCTTCTCTGTGACGAAGCAACCAGCGCCCTCGATCCTGAAGCCACGGCGGAAATCCTCAAACTGATCGATGAACTGAACGCCGCACTCGGCCTCACCGTGATCCTGGTGACGCATGAAATGGATGTGGTGCGGCGGGCCTGTGATCGCGTCGCCATTCTGGAGCAGGGCCGTCTCATGGAAGTCGGCACGGTGGAACAGGTGCTGTTTTCGCCGCAGAGCGAAGCCGCGCGCGCTTTAGGCCTGCATTTGTTGCCCCGCCCTGCCGATGACGGCAGTGGCCGGGCGCGCCTGCGGCTCACCTATTTTTCGGATACGGTAGCAAGCGATGTGCTCAGCGCCGCAACCCAGGGCCTCGACGTTTCGCTGGCCATTCTGGCGGGTCAGGTTGCGGCGCTGAAAGCAAAACCTTATGCCGATCTTATTGTGGCCCTCGATGGCCCGGATGCGGCCGCTTCGGTATCGCGCTTGCGCAGCCGCGGCGTACGTGTGACGGAGGTCGTGTCGTGAGCTTCTTCAGCCATATCGATACGCTGGAAATTTTCCTCGCCACTTCCGATACGTTGATCATGCTCGCGGTCTCGCTGGCGCTGACGGTGATATTCGGTCTGCCGCTGGGCGTCTGGCTATGGCTGACCGGTCCCTCGGGGCTGACGCCCAACCGGTTTGTCTATGGTATGGTTGGCTTGGTGGTGAATGTGCTGCGTTCTATCCCCTTTGTCATTCTCTTCATCCTGCTCATTCCTGTGACGCTGGCTTTGGTGGGCACCTCGCTCGGCGTGCGCGGCGCTATTCCGCCGCTGGTATTGGGGGCGGTGCCGTTCTTTGCGCGGCTGGTTGAAAGTTCGCTGCGCGAGGTCAATCACACCGTGATCGAAGCGACCAAAGCGCTCGGCGCCTCATCGCGCCAGATCGTCATCCACACCATGCTGCCGGAGGCCCGCCCCAGCTTGATTGCCGCGGTCACCGTCACCGCCATAGCGCTTATCTCCTATACCGCCATGGCGGGCGTGGTGGGGGCAGGCGGCCTCGGCGATCTTGCCGTGCGCTATGGCTATCAGCGCTTCCAGAGCGATGTAATGCTGGTCACCGTGGCGCTGATCGTGGTGCTGGTACAGCTTCTGCAAATGCTGGGCGACCGTTTGATCTCCCGTTTTCATCGGCGCACGACGCCCAATTGAGGAAAACCGCCATGCTTTCCCGCCGTCATTTTGTTCTGGCCGCCGCTGCTGGCGCACTGGCCGGCTGTTCGGGGCACAAGAATGTCCTGTCGGTGGCCGCGACCGCGGTGCCGCATGCTGAAATTCTAAAATTCGTGCAGCCCGATCTCGCCGCCAAAGGCGTGGCGATGGACATCAAGATCTTCAACGATTACGTCCAGCCCAATCTGCAGGTGGACCAGAAATTTCTCGATGCCAATTACTTCCAGACGCTGCCCTATCTGAATGCCTTCAACAAAGAACACGGCACCAAGCTGGTGCCGGTGGTGGGCGTGCATGTGGAGCCCTTTGGCGGTTATTCGCGCAAGGTCACGAAGATCGCCGATCTGCCGCAAGGCGCCATCATTGCGCTGCCGAACGATCCCACCAATACCGGGCGGGCGCTGATCCTTCTGCACAAGAACGGGCTGATTGTGCTGAAGGACCCGCACAACATTGCGGCCACGGAAAAGGATATCGTGGCCAATCCCAAGGGCTTCGTTTTCAAGGAGCTGGAATCACCGGCCTTGCCGCGGGTGCTCGGCGAAGTCGATCTGGCGCTGATCAATACCAACTACGCGCTCGATGCCAAGCTCAATCCGCAGAAGGATGCCCTTATTATCGAAGGCGCAGATAGTCCCTATACGAATTATCTCGTGGCGCGCCCCGACAACAAAACCGAACCGCGCCTTACGGCTTTGGCGGCGGCGCTGACCTCACAAAAGGTGGCCGATTTTATCCGCCAGACCTATCACGGCGCCGTCCTTCCCGCAGGGGGCGCCAAGGCGGCGTAAGACTCATGAGCCTTGAAAGCGTGCGCGCCGATCTGGCCGCCAGAGCACCGGACCTGCAGATCGTGGAACTCCAAACCCCCACCTCAACAGTGGAACTGGCCGCTCAGGGCCACGGCGTTGCGCCTGCGCAAATCGCCAAAACGCTGTCCTTGCGGGCGGAGGGACGGGTGTTTCTTGTGGTGATGCGCGGCGACGCCAGGCTCGATAACAAAAAGGCCAAGGCCACCTTCGGCGGCAAGGTCAGCATGCTAGGGGCGCAAGAGGTGGAAGCCGTCACCGGACATCCGGTCGGCGGTGTCTGTCCATTCGGTTTGAAGACGCCGCTCCCGGTCTACTGCGATGTCTCGCTTAAGGCTTTCACCGAGGTCGTCCCGGCGGCGGGCTCTATCTACTCTGCTGTCCGCCTTCCGCCGCTGCGTTTGGCGGCACTGGCAGGCGCCGAATGGGTGGATGTGGCGAAGTTTTAAATCGGCGCCGTGCGATCACGGTAGGCGCGCGGTATTTCCACGAATATTCTGTAGAGGCTTACATAAGTACGGTTGTGGTACGGGGTATAACTCAACCCGCGACTTATCGCTGTAAAATTCCATTGACTCTATCAAAACAGTCGACATACTGGGCATACTAAGGCGGGCCAGCTCCGCGATGCCGGTCTGCGCCGGTGAATGGAATCGAAAGGGCTTTCATGGGGCGTTGTCAGTAAAGCCTGGGGCTGCCGGCGCGCAGGCCCAATTTCCATTCTGAATTCATCACGAATTTTAGCGGGGGCGAACATCCGTTCCGCCCGAGGGGTAGTGCTATGTCTTTTGTCCATCCGGTTCGTTCGCACCGCGCCATTCTTCTTGCGGGCATTTCCGTTCTCGCCTTGAGCGGGGCCGCCGCCGCCGAAACCGATTCCGGCGTTCAACTCGCGTCTGCCGCCGACAGTCCGCGTTATGGTTCGGATTCGAAGGAAGAAGTGCTGGTCACAGCGACCCGGCGTACCGAGCCGCTGCAGAAAGTGCCGCTGGCCGTGACCGTGGTCGACGGCGACATCGCAGCCTTTCAGAATCTGAATAACATCAACGCCATCGCATCTGTTGTCCCCAGCCTCAATTTCCGCGATGGCACCTCCAACAAAGACCAAGGCTTGTTCATTCGCGGCGTCGGCACGGTCACCACCTCGCCCGGTGCGGAACCGTCGGTTTCGACCGTGGTGGACGGTGTGGTGCTGGTGCGGCCGGGCGAGGCAACGCAAGATCTTCTCGATGTCGAGCACATCGAGGTTTTGCGCGGGCCGCAGGGAACGCTGTTTGGCAAGAACGCCTCAGCGGGTGTCGTCAACATCGTCACCCGTCAGCCCACAGACGAATTTCAAGGCAGCGCCGATATCTCTTATTTCGAGGGCAACGAAGTGCGCGCCCATGCCAGCCTTTCGGGACCGCTGGAGAAAGGCAAAATCGACGGCCTCATCAGCGTTTTCGTCGGCAGTTATGACGGCAATGTCGATAACGTCTATTTGAACAAGACGGTAAACGGCTACGACCGCTATGGCACCCGTGCCAAGCTGGCTTTCACGCCCTCGTCGGACCTCAAGATCACGCTCTCGGCCGATTATCTCTATTCCAAGTCCACAGAAGTCAGTGTCTTCACCAGCACCGATACAAGCTATCCTGGCGGTGTCGTTACGCATAACGCGGCCTACAACACGCTGCTGGCACCGGTTGTCATCACGCCGGACAATACCAAGATCAGCGCCAACCAGCCGACCTATGTGATCGACAACAATGCCGGCTTTTCGGGGCAAGCCGATTGGAGCTTGGGCGGCTACACGCTGACCTCGGTCACGGCCTACCGCAAATGGCACAACAACCAAGTGGTCGATAACGACGGCACCGCCGCGACGGCCTACGTCAAGCAGATCGTCGATCACGGCATTTTGGATTTCGATCAATATTCTGAGGAAGCGCGCATCGCCTCGCCCCAAGGCCAATTCGTCGATTACGTCGCGGGTCTCTATTACCTGCACGCCGTGGATTCGGAAACCTATCAGCGCACCGACGTTGCCACCAACGGCATCACCAACAACGGCATTGCCCATTACGGCACGCTGAACGACAACGCCTCGCTCTTTGCCGAAGCCACCGTCAATATTACGGATCGTTTCCGCGCCATCCTCGGCGGGCGCGTCATCTATGACGATCTCTCCCGCCAGCATTATCGCAATGCCACCGCCGCCGACAGCGGCATCGCGGTGTCCTCGCCCTATACCAAGGACGCCACCGTGAAGTTCGGTTATGCCGACCGTTTCGGGCTGCAATATGATCTTGCCGATGGCGTATTGGCTTATGGTAGCTATGCCCGTGGCTATAAAGGCCCGGCCTACAACGTCTTCTTCAACATGGTGCCGGCGACGCAAGGCGCCCCCTTGTCACCGGAAACGTCCGACTCGTTCGAACTCGGCTTGAAATCCACCCTTTGGGACAACACGCTGGTGCTCAACCTGGCGGCCTTCCACACCATCTTCGACAATTTCCAGGCCAATTTCCCCAATCTGATCAACGGCACCGTCGTGACCAATCTCGTCAATGCGGGTTCGGTGCTGACTCAGGGCGTGGAAGGCGATTTTTCCGCCACACCGGTGGAAAATCTCACCTTCGCGGGTGCCTTTGCCTATACCGATGCACATGTCGATAAGACCGCTATCGTCGGCCGCAATTGGCAGATCGCGGGCAAGCCGCTGCCCTTCACGCCGGCTTGGAAGCTCAATCTTCGCGCCAACTACCACATCGCCGTGGATGAGCGGTACGGGCTTGATTTCGGCAGCGATGGCCGCTGGCAGAGCAAGGTCCAGTACGACCTTTCGGAATCGCCCGACACCATCGAACAGGCCTTCGGCATCTGGGATGCCAATGTCACGCTCGGCGACAATGTTGCCAATTGGAGCTTCAGCGTCTTGGTCAAAAATATTCTCGACCAGCATTACGCCTCCTATTTGCAGTCGGCCGGTGCCACGGCGGCGCCGGGCTCTGCCGGTTATGTCCAGCGCTGGGTCCCGCGCGACGACAGCCGTTATGTCGGTGTCAACCTGCACAAATCGTTCTGATCGCCAACGGGGGCGGCTGCGGCCGCTCTCCAAAGGATCGTCCGTGTCCCAATCCGTTCGCACCGCACTGATTTTGCTTCTGGTCACGGCCGGGATTCTCAACCAGGCCGACCGGCAGATCATTGCCCTGCTCAAGCCGATGATGGAGCTGGACCTCGGCTGGAGCGATGCCACCTATGGCACGCTGGTGGCGGCTTTCCAGCTCGCGGCGGCTCTGGCCTTTCCTCTGGCGGGCTGGTTCGTGGACCGGGTTGAGCCGCGATGGGCCAATGCGGCGGCGGTGGGATCCTGGAGCATCGCTGCGGCCGCGCATGGCATCGCCAGTTCCTTCGGGCAGTTTCTTACGGCGCGGATCGGTCTTGGCGCCACCGAAGCTTTGGGCACGCCGATCACCATCAAGACTTTGGCGGTGATGTTTGAAGACGCCAAGGCCCGTTCGTTTTATCTCGGCTTGATGGGTGGGGTTGGCGCCATTGGGGCCATTGCCGTGCCGTTCATCGTGCCCAATCTTGCCGTCACGCTGGGCTGGCGCTGGACCTTTGCGGTTGCGGGCGCGGCGGGATTGGTCTGGGCAATCGCCTGGCTTGTGGTGGCGCGCTCGGCCTCCTGGCACTGGCAAGGCGCCGGGCCTGTAGAAGAGCGCCCAAGCTGGGGCGGCATTCTCAAAGACCGGCGAACCTGGTCGATCAGCGGCGCCAAGGTGCTTTCCGATCAAGCGTGGTGGTTCCTGCTGTTCTGGACACCGGATTTCTTCCATCGCACCTTTCATCTGAGCGTGATCCAACTCGCCGCTCCGGTGGCTTGCGTCTATCTGATGTCTTCGCTGGGGGCGTTGTTGGGCGGGCTGGCGCCGCGGTTCTTGGGCCGGTTTGGCTGGTCGGTGCCAACCGTGCGGCGGCGGGTCATGCTTGCAGCGGGCCTCGTGATCGCGCCCGTGCCGCTGCTCTTTTATGTGCATGATCTGTGGGCGGCGGTGGCTTGGCTTGGCCTTGTGATCGGCGCCCATCAGGTATTTTCGGTCAACCTCTTTGGCGTCATCACCGATGTCATGCCCGCCAGCCGCGTCGGCCGTGTCACGGGCGTGGGCGCTTTCTGGGGCAATCTCGCCGGCATGGCGATTGTCCAGACCACCGGTTGGCTGCTCAGCGCCGGCATCGGCTATTTCCCAATGCTGGTCTTCACTGGTGTTGCCTATTTCGCGGCACCCTTCTGGCTGCGCCTGACGTTGCCGGAACACGCCCAAAGCGGTTCGCCGCGCCTTGATCAAGAGAGGATAGCATGTCTGCCGTCGGCCGAGTGAGATACCGCAGCGAACCGTCATTCGAGGAGGTCGCTGCCCGCTATCCGAATTTTCCGCGCCTCATCGCCCTTAAGATCGATGTCCATCGCCGTGGCGTCTATTACACCCAGCGCGCTCTCAGCAATGTCGATCCCGAGAAGCATCAGATTTATGGCTGGAACGGCATCAGCTTTCCCCATTCCTTGCTGCTGCGCGACGGTACGACATTGCTGGTGATGCCGCAGACGCCAGACAAGGACCCCTTCGTGGTCGATTTCTTCGACGGCGCCTTCTGGCTCCTGAATGACGGCGCGGTGGTAGAGGAGGTCGAGATTTGGCCCAAGCCGCGCTATTACGACAATCTGACACGTTCTGGCCTGCGCATGGGCGATGTGGTCTCGGCCCGCCCGCAGCGGCTGGACCTTTTCGTCACCAGCTTTTGCTATTTCTATCACGTCGACGAGCAAGGCTGTAAATTCTGCAGCTTGCCCAAGCTGCACAAAACGCTGCGCTCGGAACACAAGCTGCCCACCCGGCTGAATGTAGACGATGTGCGCGAATGCTTCACGGAGGCGTTGAAGGAGGCTGGCCGCTTCACCAATATCCACATCACCGGCGGCACCATGGTGAAGGGCTCCGATGTCGGCGATCTCGAAGTCGATTATTACATCGAGATCCTCAAAGCCATCGGCGATACCTTCGAGGCCAAGAAATTCCCCAGTCAGCTTCTGGCCACCTCGTATAACGAACGTCAGCTTGCCAAGCTGAAAGAAAACACCGGTCTTTCCAGCTTCACCGCCGATATCGAAGTCTTGAACGAAGAAAAGTTCAACTGGATCTGCCCCGGTAAGGCGCGCTGGGTTGGTTACAAAGAATGGAAGGACCGGCTGGTGCGCGGCGTCGATGTGTTCGGCCGGGGCAATATCTCCACCGGCATCGTCGGCGGCGTGGAGATGGCCTCTCCCCACGGCTTCACCTCAGAGGATGACGGGCTGAAAGCCACATTGGAGGAGGCCGAGTGGCTGGCCGAGCGCGGCGTCACCACGGTGCATGTCGTCTGGATGCCCGCCGCGGGCTCGCAATTTCACGATCTGAAGGCGCCATCGCTCGATTACTTCATCCGCCTCAGCCAAGGTTTGCAGGACATTCGTCTCAAATACGGCCTCACGGTCGATTTCGATGACTACCGCCGCTGCGGCAACCATGCCGACAGCGATCTCGCCCGCCTTTATTACGCCGACAGGTGACCCCCATGTCTCACGAAATATCGCTCGATGCCTCCGTTATCGCGCTCTTCAACGATCCCGCCACCATCAAGGTCTTGGGCACGGTCGATAGCAATGGCGTGCCCCATGTGGTGGTCAAGCAATCGGCCCATATCGCGGCGGATGGTAACATCCACTATCTCGAACTGATCGAATCCTCGCGCAGCAACGCCAATATGGTGCGCAGCATCTGGTTCGACGGCACGGTGTCGTTCACCGCCATCGCCGATGAAGCCCATTCGGTCCAGATCAAAGGCAAGCCGATCAAGGCGCACATCACCGGCCCCTTGTTTCTTCAGCATTATGAACGCTTGCATGATACCCATCCCGATGCCGATCTCGCCGCCGTCTGGGTCATCAAACCGCAGAAGGTGATTGACCAGAATCCGGCCACCCGCCGCGCGGTGGAAGCCGCCAAGCATCCCCATTTCGTCCATTTGGACAAATTGGCCAAGCGCGCCGGATAACATCGTCCCTTCCTCAAACGCCGTTTCTGGAGATAGCCTTGGCAGCGACGAAGAAGCAGATTCATCTTTCTGCCTTTTTGAATGGCGTCGGCCATCACGTGGCGGCGTGGCGCCATCCCAATGTCGACCCCAGCGGCGCCATTCGCTTCGACGCCTACCGCCGTGTTGTGGCGCTGGCCGAAGCAGCCAAATTCGATGCGGTCTTCTTTGCCGACAATCTGGCATTACCGCTGGCGCCGCCGGAACAATTGTCGAAGGGGGCGGTGGCCAATTTTTTTGAGCCGTCGAGCTTGCTGTTCGCGCTGGCGCCCCTCACCACACATATCGGTCTGATCGCAACAGTATCGTCGACCTATATGCCGCCCTTCCACACGGCGCGGAAATTCGCCTCCCTCGACCATATCAGTGGCGGACGGGCCGGGTGGAATCTCGTCACCTCCGCCACCGATGCCGAAGCGCGCAATTTCGGCCTCAAAGACCAGATCGGCCATCAGGAGCGCTATGCCAGGGCCGCCGAGTATGTTGCGGTGGTAAAGGGCTTATGGAAAAGCTGGGATAAAGACCCTTATCTGTTCGACAAGGAAAGCGGCCGCTACTTCGATCCGGATAAGCTGCACATCCTCGATCATGAAGGGACCTATTACTCCGTACGCGGCCCTTTGTCCTTGCCGCCGAGCCCGCAGGGCCATCCGGTGATTGTTCAGGCCGGCTCGTCGGACGATGGCCAGGCGCTGGCGGCGCAAACTGCCGAGATGGTGTTCACGGCACAGCCAGATCTTGCGGCAGCTACCGCCTTTGCCACTGGCCTCCGTGCCCGGCTAGCTGCTTTCGGCCGTTCCGCGGATGGCATTCGTATCATGCCAGGCCTGCAGCCCTTTGTCGGCGAGACGCGCGCGGAGGCACAGGCCAAATTCGATACGCTGCAAGCGCTGATCGATCCGGCTGTGGGGCTTGGCCTTCTCTACGCCATGACCGGCATTCGCCTGTCGCCCGATAAGCTTGACGAGCCGGTCGAGACATTGGCGCTGAACGAAGGAATGCAAAGCCGTATCGCGCTCTTCAGCGAGCTTGGCCGCGGTCTCACCTTGCGGCAGTTGTTGTTGAAAGTCGCTGGCGCCCGCGGCCACTGGACCGTGATCGGCACGCCGCAAGAGATTGCCGATCAGATCGAAGCCTGGATCGATGCGGGCGCCGCCGATGGTTTCAATATCATGGCCCCCATCCTGCCGGGCGGGCTGGAAGATTTCACCCGCCTCGTGGTGCCCGAACTCATCCGCCGTGGCCGCTTCCGCACCGGGTATGAAACAAGCACGCTTCGCCAGCATTTGGGTCTGTCATCGGAGCAATGACCCAAGCGATGGGCCGATCCTCTTAGCGCGACGGCGCCCGGCGTACCGCTTTGGTCTTCTTGCTGGATTTGGTCTGGGCAGCCTCCGCCAGGGTGATGTGGTCGAGCACGCCCGCCGCGGCATCGCGGACCTCGCGCATGATCTTGCGCACCATGCAAACCTTGTGGTCGCGGCAATCGGGGCAGGGGCGAAAGGCGGTGACACTGGCACAGGGAATGGGCGCCAGCGGGCCATCGATGGCGCGAACAATGTCGCCGATCATGATGGTATCGGCGGGCTTCAGGAGCAAATAGCCTCCCTTTTTGCCGCGGCGGCTATCGACCATGCCGTGACGGCGCAATTCCAAAAGTATCAGATCCAGAAATTTTTTGGGAATGTTCTGCGCCTCGGCAATGTCATTGGCTTGCAGCAGCTCATCGTCAGCGATCTCCGCCAAGGCGATCAGGGCCTTGAGGGCGTATTTGGCTTTTTGGGAAAGCATTCGATTCCCCTGATTGGGCCGCGTCTTTTTACACGGCGGCAGAGTAGAAACAAGCATTCGCCTCAGGGTGTCAATCTTGCGCTGGCGGTTCGAAGGCTGTTCGATTGTAATTCTATAGAAAGGCGATAGACTAGCTTTACAAGCCGGGGAACCCGGCCCTACTCAAGCTTTGGGCCGTTATGAAGCGTTGGCGCGCATTGTTGCAGGATGGGGGGCATCGCAACGTCCCCACACTCGACGCCGATGCCGCCTGCATGGTGGAAGCCCTCGCAGGGTGCAATTACCTGCCGGGCGCGGATGTGGAGCTTATCCGCAAACACCATACCCATAGCTTGGCTCGCTTTGCAGCGCCGCTGGAAGAGATCGGCAAAATCACCCGCATCGCGCGTTCCGCCGATTCGGTCCCGCCGCTGATTGTGTTGCGGCCCATCGGTGCCGCGCCGGGAGCGCTTCCGGCGCTGATTTATTTGCATGGCGGCGGTTGGACCTTCGGCGATTGGACTTTGTACGAGCCGTTTCTCCGCCGCTTGGCCAATGCGACCGGGCGCGTGGTGGTCGCGGTCGATTATCGCTTGGCGCCGGAACACCCCTTTCCTGCGGCCTTGGAAGATGCCTGGAATGCGCTTGAGTGGGTGGCGGCCAACGCGCCTTGGATCGGTGTCGATGCGGATCGGATCGCGCTGGGCGGTGACGATGCGGGCGGCAATCTCGCCGCGGTCACGGCTCTGGCGGCGCGCGATGGCTTGGTTGGGGTCTCGTTGCAATTCCAGCTGCTGATTTATCCCTGTCTCGACATGACGGCGAGCCTGCCGTGCCATGACGCCATTCCCTGGTCCTATCCGTTGACGCGCGAGATCTATGCATGGTGCCGCGACAACTACGTCGGTGCCTTCCCCGAACGGGAAGACTGGCATTTGTCACCGCTCACGGTCGAAGACCTTGGCGGTCTCGCCCCCACGATCATGGTCTACGCTGGTTGTGATCCGCTGGGCGATGAAGCCGCGCTTTATTGTTCTCGGCTCACGCGCGCCGGGGTCGCGGTCGCGCCGCTCTTCTTTCCTGGCATGATGCATGGCTTCATTACCATGGCGATCCCGGCCTCATCCGATGCGATCGGCAAAATCGCCTCGGTGATGGGCGCATGCTGCGGGTCGCGCGCCGGGGGCGGCGAGCCGGTCGCCTTTGAGGCACCCCTGGCGTGAGCGCCCAAAGAAAAGGGCGGCCCTTGCGAGCCGCCCTGAGGTATTGGCCGGGAAATTGGCCGCATTATTTCAAATCGAGTGTCACCGTATCGATCGTCCCGTTAAAGGCGAACGGGGCTTTGTAGGCTTTGCTGACAGGCGTGCCGAGGTCTTTGCCCACATCCAGCGATTCGGCATAGACGGCGGCGTAATTGGCAATTTTTGTCTCACCGATGATGGCGCCATCGATGCTCAAAGTGGCTTTGCCGGTGGCGACGCCGAGATAGGTTGCGATCAGATCCTGACCGGCCGGGCTCGGATCGAAGCTGACATCGACGTTCAGATGGACTTTACCGGCCTTGAGCGGTTTGGTGCCGGTAATCTTCCCCGCCACGTGGCCGAAGGCATTGATCTCGAACACCGGCAGGCCGTCTTTCACATAAAGCGTAAAGCCGCCTTCGTTGCCGCCCTCGGCGACGATGACGCCGTTGGTTTTGCCGGCCGGTATCACCACATCTGCGGAAATCGTGTGGTTGCGGTGCTTGAGGAAGCCGAAGGTTGCCGGCGGAATGCGTTCGACACCCGAACGGAAAACAAAATGATTGCGCCAGCCGCCAGCCGTCGGCGTCAGGCCGAAGCCCGGCGTCAAGGGATAGACATTGTTCCGCTTGGCTTCGCTGTCGAACAGATCTTGCAGCTCCTTCAGCTTTTCGGGATGGGTGGCGGCCAGATCATGCGCCTGGCTGTAATCCTCTGTGAGATTGTAAAGCTCCCAGGGGTGATCCACGGCGGGCGATTTGTTGATGCTGAGCAGGTCCCAGGGCAGAAGGCTGCGCTTGCCCGCCCACCAGCCATCCTTGTAGATGCCGATATTGCCCAGCATTTCGAAATACTGGATGGCGTGGGTGCTGGGTGCGCTCGGCGCATCGAAACTGTAGGCGAAGCTGGCGCCTTCCAGCGGCAATTGCTTGGCGCCGTTGACGACATCGGGCGCTTTGATACCGGCCGCTTCATAAATCGTGGGTGCGATATCCACCACATGATGGAACTGTCCGCGCACGGCGCCCTTGTCTTTGATTTTGGCCGGCCAGGAGACAATCAACGGGTCCGTGGTGCCGCCGAGATGCGAGGCGACCTGCTTGGTCCATTGGAAGGGGGCATCAAGGCCCCAGGCCCAGCCCGCGGCGTAGTGATTGAAGTATTCGTCGCTGCCGAGCTTTTCGATCACCTTGGTGCGTTCGGCAGTGGAAGCCGCTTTGCCCTCGACCGTGTGGGCGTCATCGCCTTCCAGGCCGCCTTCGGCGCTGGCGCCGTTGTCGCCGACGATATAAAGCACCAGCGTGTTGTCGCTTTTGCCTTCGTCCGCCACGGCTTTCAGCACCCGCCCGACTTCGTGATCGGTCTGCTCCAGAAAGCCCGCATAGACTTCGGCTTGGCGCGACAGCAGCTTCTTCTGCTCCGGCGTCAGGGAATCCCAGGCTGGCAGCTCTTTGGGCCGCGCTGTCAGTTCGGCATTGGCCGGAATGACGCCGGCCGCCTTTTGCCGCGCGAAGGTCTCCTCCCGCAACTTGTCCCAGCCTTGATCGAACTTGCCTTTGTATTTGGCGATCCATTGCGGGGCGACATGGTGAGGGGTGTGGGCTGCGCCGGTCGCGAAATAAAGGAAGAAGGGTTTGTCGGGCGCCACGGCGTCATGCTGGTGCAGCCAGGTGATCGCGTCATTGGCGAGATCGGTGGTCAGATGATAACCCTGGGCCGGTGTGGCGCCGGGTTCGACGGGTGTCGTGTTGCGGTAAAGGCGCGGGTGCCACTGGCTGTCTTCGCCGCCGAGGAAGCCATAGAAATATTCGAAGCCCAATCCGGTGGGCCAATGGTTGAAGGGGCCGACGGGGCTGATTTCCCAGGCCGGCGTATTATGCCACTTGCCGAAGGCTGCGGTGGAATAACCGTTATCCTTCAAGACTTCTGCAATGGTGGCGGCGCTGCGCGGCCACGTCATGCTGTATCCAGGATAACCCGAAGCGCCTTCGGTCACCAAACCAAAACCGATTTCGTGGTCGTTACGCCCGGAGAGCAGGGCGGCGCGCGTCGGTGAGCACAGCGCATTGACGTGGAAGTTGTTGTAGCGCAGGCCCGATTGCGCCAGTTGATCCAGCACCGGCGCTTGAATCGGGCCGCCGCTGACGGATGTAGCCCCGAAGCCGACATCATCGAGCAGGATGACGATCACGTTCGGCGCCCCCTTTGGGGCCTTAACCGCTTGCGGCCAGCTCGGCACCGACTTGTTGCGGTCGGGATCGATTTTGCCCGCGAAGGGGGCTGGCTCTTTCGGCAGCACCTCATCGGCCAATGCCTGACCACCCGAACCGGTCAACACGGCCGCCCCGCCCAGCAGGGCTTTAAACGCACGATGTTTGCTCACGCTATTCTCCTCTCCGCCAATTCTACAAATCAGTTCTGCGCTTTGCAGCGATCCCCAAACCGACTACATCATTGAGTCGATCAAACTAGTAGACAAAAGACGGCGGCTGCGTCAAATAGTCAATGGCCGGATGGGCTGTCGTACGGCGGCGTTATGGGATGTGCAGGGGTTATGGCAAACGAATTCATCGCAGAGCCGGTGGCAAGCCGGACGGGTTTTCATGTGATGGCCAAGCCGAGCGGCCCGGCCTGCAATCTTCATTGCGATTACTGCTTCTATCTCGAAAAAGAAGCGCTGTTCGAGCCCAAGAAACAGCGGCGCATGTCGCCTGAGGTCTTGGACGCCTATGTCCGCAATACCATTCAGTCGTCTCCGGCAGAAGGTCCGGTCACCTTCACCTGGCAGGGCGGCGAGCCGACACTTTTGGGTCTCGCGTTCTACAAGCAGGCCTTGGCATTGCAGCGCCATTACGGCGCCGGGCGCACCATCCAGAATACCTTTCAGACCAATGGCACGCTCATCGACGATGAATGGGCGGCGTTTTTTGCCGAAAACCAATTTCTCATCGGGCTCAGCCTCGATGGCCCGGCGCATATCCATGACCGTTACCGGCGTTATCGCTCCGGCGCCCCGTCGCATCATCTCGTCATGGCGGCGCTGGAGCGCCTGCAGCGTCATGGTGTTGCTTACAACATCATGGCCTGCGTGGACCGCCACTCCTCGCAGCATCCCGCGGAAATCTACCGTTTTTTCAAGAGCCTAGGGGTTCGCTTCATCCAGTTCATTCCAATTGTGGAGCGGCTGGCGGGAACCGCCTATGCAGAGGAGGGCTTCAGCCTGCAAGGGCCCGGTGTCAAAGGTGAGGCGAGCGTCGCGCCCTTTGCGGTCGAGCCTCTTGCCTGGGGCCAATTCCTCACCACCATCTTCGAGGAATGGCGCCGCTTCGATGTCGGCTCGGTTTATGTGATGAATTTTGAGTGGTCGCTGGCCGCCTATATGGGCGAGCCCGGCGTCGTTTGTGTGCATCAGGAAAACTGCGGCCGCGCCGTCATCACCGAGCACAACGGCGATGTTTTTTCCTGCGATCATTTTGTCTATCCCGAATATAAACTCGGCAACCTCACCAGCGACAGCATCGCGCAGATGGTCGATTCCGCGCGCCAGCAGGCCTTTGGCCGTGCCAAATCGGAAACGCTTCCGGCGCAATGCCGCTCCTGCAAATATCTCGGCGGCTGCTGGGGCGGCTGTCCCAAGCATCGCTTTTTGACGACCGTGGATGGCGAGCCCGGACTGAACTATCTTTGCGGGGGATATTGGCACTACCTCAAACACATCTCGCCCTTCCTGAAATTGATTGCGGGGCTAATCCGCGAGGGCCGTCAGCCAGCGGAAATCATGGCCATGGATATCCTTGTCGCCGGGCGGTGATGCGCTTGCTTGACGCACTATCTATAGTTATTTAATAGACAAACTAATGTTAGTGTTGCTGGCGTCAAGCGGCGCGTCGCCGCTGCGAGGGGGATTTGTCGATGAAGAGTGTGGTTCGTGTGCGCCCTGCGTTGCTGTTGTTGGGCGGAATTTCTGCGTTGGCCCTTTGCGGAACGGCTTTGGCGGCAACCGCGGATAGCGACGATCAGCAAGTTGCGCTCAATGCCGATGCCTCGGCGAAATACGCGGCGGCTGCCGGAGGCTCAGAGGTTGTCTTGGTAACGGCGCGCCGCCGCGAGGAAACGGCGCAGTCGGTGCCCATCACCTTGGATGTTTTAGGCTCCGTCCAAATCGAAAGGGCCGGGCAATATACGTTGCAGCAGTTGCAAATTTCCGTGCCCACGCTGGTGGCGACCAATTACAATGCGCGCAACGCCAACCTCAACATTCGCGGCCTCGGCAGCAATGTCACAACCGCCAACGATGGCATGGAGAACGGTGTCGGCTTTTACATCGACCAGGTTTATTACGGCCGCGTCGGCTTGACCCAGTTTGACCTGATCGATATCGACCAGATCGAAGTGTTGCATGGGCCTCAGGGCACGCTGTTCGGCAAGAATACGACTGCCGGCGCCATCAATATCACGACACGCAAGCCCAGCTTCGACCCGGAGGCGCGGTTCTCCGTGAGCGGTGGCGATTTTGGTTATTATCAGGCCCAAGCCTCCGTGACCGGCCCGCTTCTTGGCGACAAACTGGCCGGGCGGATTTCGGTTTCCGAAACCCGCAACAGCGGTTTTGTTCGGGATATTACCACCAACACCCGCGCTTACGACTACAACAACTTCAATGCGCGCGGGCAGTTGCTCGCCGATGTGACCGAAGATCTTGAGTTCCGCCTGATCACGGATTTTTCGCGTCAGAAGCGCCATTGCTGCGTCAATCTCGACGACGGCGTGGTCACCACCTACGACAACGGCACGCCCATCGCCGACAATTTCTATCAGAAGGCGGCGCGGGCCGGTTACACGCTACCGGCAAACAGCGCCTTCGATCACATCACCGATGCGGATTCGCCGTTCCAGGCCAACATGGAACAATGGGGCGTTTCGCTCCAAGGCGATTGGAAGCTGGGGGGCGGCACGCTGACCTCGGTTACCGCCTACCGGCAGTGGAACTGGTATCCGCGCAACGACAACGACATCATCGCCTTGCCGGTTATCACGCAGGGGCACATTATCGACCACCAGCAGCAATGGAGTCAGGAAGTCCGCTACGCCTCGGCGGCGAGCGACAGCTTCGATTATCAAGTCGGCCTCTATTATTTCTGGCAGATCATCGACGGCTACACGACTCTGCAATATGGCGCGGCGGCACCCTCGTGGTTTCTGGGCTCAAACACGGCGCTCTATCAGGCGGCACTGAGCGGCTATACGACAGGGGCTCCGTCCAATCCTGAGACGACCTCCTATGCCGCCTTCGGACAGGCCAACTGGCATATCACGCCAGCGCTCACGCTGACCGGCGGGCTTCGCTACTCCTATGAGGATAAGCAAGGCTCCTACAACAACAGCGTTATCGGGGGGGCGAATATTTCAAGCCTCCCGGCGGCTTCGCAAGCGGCCATACTCGCCATCCGCAGCAGTTTCTCCCGCCCCCAGGCCTATTCCGCCAAGCTGCATAGCGGCAGCCTTTCGGGCCTGGCCACCATCTCCTATCAATGGTCGCCGGCGTTTCTCACATATGCCACCTATTCGCATGGCGAAAAGTCGGGCGGCATCAACCTGACTCAACTCCCCATCTCGCTTCTCGATCCTGTGGTAAAGCCCGAAGTGGTGGACAGCTACGAAGTCGGAGCCAAAACGCAGTGGTTCGATTCCACGCTGACGATCAACACCTCGCTGTTCTGGACAGATGTCAGCGATTACCAGACCCAGGTGTTCGATCCCAATCCCCCCTACGGGTCGAGCATATCCAATATCCCCAGCGTGCGTTCGCGCGGCGTCGAGGCCAGCGTGTTTTGGGCGCCCCTCGATAATTTGAGCTTTGCGGGCGGTTCGTCCTACACCGATGCCGTCTATGTCAGCTATCCGACCGGTCCGGCGCCGACCGAATGGGGTCCGACCACGGTCTATCCCTATGCCGATCTGAGTGGAAAGCCTCTCGGCAGCGCGCCGAAATGGGTGTTCACGCTGAGTGCGGATGCCAGCCACGCTTTGGGGATCACGGCGCCTGCCGGGCTGGGCGCGCTGGAGGGCTACATCCATCTCGATACGCGCTACCAAACCTCAAATTACACCGCGGTCAGCGACTCGCGCTACTCTTTGGTCGGCGCTTACGATCTTACCAATCTGCGCGTCGGCATCCGCTCCGACGACGTGCATTGGGATTTGAGCTTCTTCGCCAACAATCTCTTCAACACGCAATATTTGCTGGCGCGCAGTTTAGCCACCACCGGCCAGATCTCGGGTGTGCCGGGTGATCCGCGCATGGTCGGGCTGACGCTTAAAGTGACGTATTGATGGAAGGGCTCAAGACGCGCGGCTGGTCCCCGCGTGTCTGGTTCGGTGATGGACAGATCGGCCTGGGCGTTGGACTGTTCCCCCGTAAGGGCGCCCGGGCCGATCGCATTTCAGCGGCTATTGGGTGTCCACAACGCCCTTTACCAGTGTGACGGTCAGCTCCTGACCATTGTTTGTTGTGGTCCAGCTATCACCGACATTGCGCGCTTCGGCGGGTGTGCAGAGGGGGTTGTCGATCCCCGGCGGCGGCACATCGAAGGTGCGGCAGATGGTATTGCCCTCGACCGTCCAGGTTCCGGCAAAGGTCATACCGTAGGCGGGCACCTTCAGGTCGAAGGTGTGATCGGCGCGAAGGTGAGTATAAGTCTCGGCGCGTCCCCCTTTGCTGATCGCCGTATTACCGAAAAAATTGTTCAGCACATCGTCTCCGGCTTGAATCGCCGTGGCTGAAAGAACAAAGGCAGTTGCCATCCACAAAGCTCGCACGAATACTCTCCTTTTATACGTTGCGGGGCGCGGCCCTGCTGTTTGTCCGCCGTCCCCCCTCTGCGATAAGATTAGTGAGTCTATCAAAAAGATAGATATAATATCCAGCCCCCGTCATGCGGTCTTAAATCCGTCGCACATCGGCGTGAGCGGCGGCGGCGCAAAACGGCGGGAAAAATCGCGGCTCGCAGAATACCTCTTCTCGGGGTAAATTCGGGGTCCCTCTGGAAAGACCGCCGCCGTCCCCTTACATCACAGTCCTTCCGCCAAACGTCAGGAGTATCGCCATGACCGATTCTACCGATTACGTGCCGCCGACGGTCTGGACCCCGCCCAAAGCCAACGGCGGCCGCTTTGCGAATATCAACCGTCCTGTCGCCGGGCCGACGCATGAGAAGATACTGCCGGTCGGCCGCCATCCGCTGCAGCTCTATTCGCTGGCGACTCCCAATGGCGTCAAAGTTACGGTCATGCTGGAGGAGCTTCTGGCGCTCGGCCATAGCGGGGCGGAATATGACGCCTGGCTGATCAGGATCAACGAGGGCGATCAGTTCGGCAGCGGATTTGTGGCGATCAATCCGAACTCCAAAATCCCCGCGCTCGTGGATCATAGCGGGCCCCAGCCGGTCCGGGTTTTCGAATCCGGCTCGATCCTGTTCTACCTTGCCGAGAAGTTCGGCGCTTTCCTGCCCACCGAACCTGCGGCCCGCGCCGAATGCCTCTCCTGGCTGTTCTGGCAGATGGGCAGTGCGCCGTATCTGGGCGGCGGCTTCGGGCATTTTTACGCCTATGCACCGGCCAAGATCGAATACGCCATCGATCGCTTCGCCATGGAGGCCAAGCGCCAGCTTGATGTGCTGGACAGGCAACTCGCCGAGAACGAATTCATCGCGGGTGCGGATTACACCATCGCCGATATGGCGATCTGGCCTTGGTACGGCGGCCTTGCCAAAGGCTGGCTTTACGACGCCGCCACATTCCTTGCCGTGCAAGATTACAAAAATGTGCAGCGCTGGGCCGATCTGATCGGCACCCGCCCAGCGGTGCAGCGCGGGCGGATGGTCAACCGCGCCTTTGGCGACCCCGCAAGCCAGCTTCACGAACGCCACGACGCCAGCGATTTCGAGACCAAGACCGAAGACAAGCGGGCAGCGGAAAAGAAGTAGAGTCTCGCTTTGGGGATTCAGGGCACCCGCATTTTTTTCGTCGGCGCCGGGCTAGACATCGAGCCTAGCCATTTCCTGGTGAAGCCCCGCTGTCGTTACGGCAGTGGCCTCTCGCGATATTTGTTATTGATCTAATGGTGCTGGCCGGTGACGGTAGGGGCGGCGGTCTCGTGGCCGCATTGCGCTGAAAAGAGGCCCCGTTTGCTGGAGACCCTGGTCGTTCTGCTGGCCGCGACCCTGATCGCGGTGCCGCTCTCTCGGCGTCTCGGGCTGGGCAGCATCCTTGGCTATCTCGTGGCGGGCATCGCCATTGGTCCCTCGGGCCTGCGTCTGGTGACGGATTTCGAGCAAATCTCCGATGTTTCGGAACTCGGCGTCATCATGCTGCTCTTTCTCATCGGCCTCGAACTCAGGCCGCAGCGGCTTCTGGCTCTGCGCAAGGATATTCTGGGGCTCGGTCTTGGCCAGATGATTCCCTCGGCGCTGGTGTTGGCGGGGCTGGCTTATCTGGCAGGCATTCCCTGGGCCGGTGCCATCACCCTGGGGGCGGGTCTGGCGCTGTCCTCAACCGCCATTGTTCTGCCGATGCTCGGCGAGCGTTCCCTGCTGTCCTCGCCAGCGGGCCGCGATACCTTTGTGGTTCTGCTGTTCCAAGACATGGCTTTTATCCCGCTGGTGGCGCTGGTGCCGCTGCTTGCCGGCAGCCAGATCACAACGCAGGTGCCATGGGTCTGGGCGGCGAAGGGCCTCTTTGCCGTGGTTGCCATTCTGGTCGGCGGCAGTTTTCTCATCCGCCCGCTGTTCCGCTTGGTGGGCGGCGCCAAGGTGCCGGAAATCTTCACGGCGACGGCGCTATTTCTCGTCGTCGGAACCGCGGCGCTGGCGGGCTGGGCGGGGCTTTCGATATCGCTCGGCTCGTTCATGGCGGGGGTGCTGCTGTCCAATTCCGAATACCGCCACGAATTGCAGGCCGACATCAAACCCTTTGAGGGTCTGCTGCTGGGCTTTTTCTTCATCTCCATCGGCATGTCGGCCAATCTCGGCCTCGCCATCGCGCGGCCCCTGTTGGTGGCCGTGGCTCTGGCCGCGCTTGTGGCCGCCAAAATCCTGGTCGCTTTCGTGGTCGGCTGGATCAGGCACCGCAACCTTGGCCAAGCCCTGCGTTTCAGCCTCGCTCTGCCGGAAGGCAGCGAATTCGGCTTTGTCCTTTTTGGTGTGGCCGTCTCAGCCGGTGTGCTGGCGAAGGATCAAGCCGATTTGGCGACGGTGGTGGTGGCGCTTTCCATGGTGCTGACACCCGCCTTGTTTGCGGTGTCGGAACGGTTTGTGGTGGCGCGTCTCTGCAACAAGCCCAAGGAAGAGTCAGCCGATCCCATCGACGATACCTCGCCGCCGGTGATCATTTGCGGCTTCGGGCGCGTCGGCCAGATCGTCGGCCGCGTGCTGCGGATGCAGAAGATTGCCTTCACCGCGTTGGAAAAGGACGTCGGCCAGGTGGATGTCGTCCGGCGCTTTGGCCAGAAGGTCTATCTCGGCAACCCTGCGCGCGAGGAAGTGTTGCGGGCGGCGGGTGCTGAAACCGCCAAAATCATCGTGGTGGCGCTCGATGATATGGAGGAGACAGTCGCGGTTGTGGAAACGGTCAAGCGCCACTTTAACAACGTCAAGGTCTATGCCCGGGCCCGCAACCGGCGGCACGCCCACCGCTTGATGGATATCGGCGTCGCCGGTCTGGTGCGCGAAACCTTTTATTCCAGCATTCGCCTCACCGAACTCGTTCTTGAGGGGCTCGATGTTCCCAAGGACCGCGCCCTTCGCGCCCTGGAGCTTTTCGAGGAACACGATCAGAGAAATCTCATCGCCACCCAGCAGATCTCTGGCGACGAGAAACGTCTGGTCCAAAGCACGCGCGAAGCCGCCCAGGAACTGACCGAATTGTTTGAAGCCGATCAAACCGAACGGAGTTAGGCCGAGCCGGAGATTCAAGAAACCGTGCGTGCCCAGGTCAGGTAGCGCTCGAACTGGCCAGCGGAGATGTTGAGGTCGCTATAGGTCGGGTCGCTGCCGCCGGGTGCAACCAGGGCCAGCATATCGTCGGAGAGTTTGAGGCCGCTGGCGGCCTCGCGCGTCAGCAGCACCGCTGTGGCGTCGCCCGGCTTGGTGCCATAGGTATCGACGACCAGAAGCAGATTGCTGGCGAACCAATACGGCGCCCGTCCGGATTGTTCGGCGATGCTCGCCAGGGCCAGCTTTTCTTGCAGCGCAATCTGATAGGCCTTGCGGCCAGCCGCAGCCAAGCTTAAGGCGCTATCTTTGGAGGGTTGAAGCCGTTGTGACAACATGAACGCTATACCTTCGTCGCGTGGCGCAACCGCCCTTATAAAACTTACGCTTAAAGCATCACTATAGCGTAAATAAACATCAGTATTTATACCGATCTGCTGTGCCGTCGCTGATGACAAAATAGGATGGGTAGTTGGTGGACCATGACAGCGGGCCATGCGCGGCGGCCGGTCTGACGGCCTGCTGGCTATAACGGGGCGGGTACTGACGCAAAATCTGGCGAAACTGGCCAATAATCCACAAAACGAATAATTACATATACGATGTATCGATTAAACAAATGATGCCTAGGTAACGGAAATGGCGGCGCTCTCTAAAAAGGAACGCTACCATGACGAAAACCCTGATCCTGATTTTCCATCCCGGCCTCGCCACCTCCCAATGCAACGCCGCGCTTGCCGCCTCCGCCACCAAGCTTGCCGAGGTGGAGACAGTCGATATTCAGGCCCTGTATCCCGATGGTCAGATCGACGGCGATGCCGAAGTGAACCGTCTGCTTTCCGCCGACCGCATCGTGCTGCAATTTCCGGTGATGTGGTACGCGCCACCGCCGATCCTGAAAGCTTGGCTGGATCACGTCCTGACGCGGATGTTCTACATTCACTATCAGACGGAAGGCCGCCTGTTAGAAGGCAAGCCGCTGATGATCGCGGCCACCGCCGGCAATGTGCCGGCCGCCTATACCGCCAAGGGCCAGAACGGCTACAGCCTCGAAGCTCTGTTTCTGCCGCTGCGGGCGATGGCGCGCCGCTGCAAGCTGGTCTGGGCGAAGCCGTTCTTTGTCTACGAGGCCGGCAAAATGAAGCCCGACGCGCAGGCCGCGGTCAGTGCACAATATGTCGAGGTTCTCGCCGCTTTCATGGCGCCAAAGCGCCAGCATGCGATGGCGTGGCTGTCCCTGCTGCTGGTGCCGGCGAGCCTTGCGGCGGCCTTCTTCTGGCTCAGAGCGCTTTGAGTTCGGCCTCGATCAAGCCCGCGACGTGGCGCGCGGCGAGGTCCTGGTCGCGCCGTTTATGCCAGGCGATGTGCAGGCCAAAGCCCTCCACCGCCAGCGGCGGCGCAAATACGGCCAGGCCCTCCTGCCCCTCGAGGACGAGGGCTTTGCTCGGCACCATGGCGATAAGGTCGGAGGCCAGGAGGAGCTGGCGTACCATTAGAAAGTTTGGCACCACCACGCCGACGCGGCGGCTGCGCCCCTGCCGGGCCAGCGTCTCGTCGAGCGCGCCTTTGGCCTCGCCGCGGCCGGAGACCAGCACATGGGGGTAGGCGAGCCACTGCTCCAGATCGAATGCCGCCGCCGCGGGATGCTCCTGGCGCATCGCCACCACATAGTGCTCGAACAGGATCTCCCGGCAGACAAAGCTGTTCTCAACCGCGGGAAAAACCGAAACCGCCAGATCGGCCTGACCTTTGGCCATGGCATCGAGAGCGGCTTCGGCACCGTGCCAAGCCATCACCACCAATTGCAGCCCCGGTGCGCTATGCCTCAGCGTGCTGTAAAGGCGGGCGGCGATGCCGAAAGCGGGCAGGTCGGCCATGATCACCCGTACGGTTTGCACGATCCCGGCAATGTCCGGGGCAGGCGGGTCGATCAGCGCCTGGGTCTCCGCCAACAGGCGCTTTAAAGGTTCGCGCAAGGCTTCGGCCTTGGGACTGAGCCGCATGCCGCCCGCGCCGCGCTCCAGCAACGGATCGGCAAAGAGATGGCGGCAGCGTTCCAGGGCGCTGGAAGCGGCCGGCTGCGACAACCCCAAGCGCGACGCCGCCCGTGTGACCTGGCCCTCATCCAACAGGGCGTCCAGAATGACCAGCAGGTTGAGATCGATGTTGCGCAGAGCCATAGCGGCGATGCTAGCTGCCCTGTCCTTGGCGGGGTAGAGCCAATCGGCGGAGGGTATCCGCGACGCGCTGTTTGACCTGGGTCAAAAACCTGTATTCTTGTCCCGAGACAAATCGCCCTGTGGCCTTCTCGCAGACTTCGCATGGGAACCGGCTACACTGCCCTGCTTGATTCTTGGAGTTGTAACACGCCCACCGATCCCGGCGAAAAGGACCATAGCCGCAAACGGTCCACCATCAATGATATCGCGCGCCTCGCCAACGTCTCCAAGAAGACGGTTTCGCGCGTGATCAACGATTCGCCCTTCGTGAAGGAGGAGACGCGGCTCAAGGTCAACGCCATCATCCGCGAGGTTGGGTTCGAGCCCGATCCGCAGGCCCGCGGTCTCGCCTTCCGCCGCTCCTTCCTGGTCGGCATGATCTATGACAATCCGACGCCGCAATATGTGGTGAACATGCAGCAAGGCATCCTGGATGCGATGCGCGGCACCTCTTACGGCTTGCTGGTTCATCCTTGTGAACGCGGCAATCCCAATTATCTGACCGATTTGCGCAGCTTCATCGAGCGCCAGAAGCTGTTCGGCGTCATTCTTCCCCCCTCCATGTCGGAGGATGAGCAGCTCGTGAAGATGCTGCGGGAATTCGATTGCCCCTATATTCGCATCGCGTCGGTCTTGCTGGACAAGCCTGGCACCATGGTCGTCACCCATGACGCCGACGGTGCGGCGGAAGCGGCCGATCATCTGGCGAATCTGGGCCACACCCATATTGCCCATATTTCCGGCCCGGCCTTGTTCCGTTCGGCGCATGAGCGTCGCCGCGGTTTCCGTGAGGCCCTGGCCAAACGCGGCCTTTCTCTGGATCCGAGCTGCGATAAGGAAGGCAATTACACCTTTGAGCGCGGTATCGATCTGGCGCGCGCATTGCTCAGCCTCAATCCGCCGCCCACAGCGATCTTCTGCGGCAATGATGAGATGGCCGCCGGCGTCTACAAGGTGGCCCATGAAATGGGCCTGACGATACCAAAAGACCTCTCCGTGATCGGCTTTGACGACAGCACCACGGCCAGCCAGCTATGGCCGCCGCTGACCACCGTACGCCTTCCGGTTCGTGACATGGGCCGCAAAGCCGCCGATAAGCTCTTTGCCACGCAGGAAAAAAAGAACGGGCCCGAGGCGGGGGTGACGGAAGTGATACCCAAACTGATCATCCGCGAATCGACCGCAGCACCGAACACATAAAGCTGGTTGCGCGAGCCGCGCTCTGGCGTTATGACACCGGTTACCAAATTATGCCCAGCAGGATCCCGCTGGCTAGGCCTAAACACGCCCCGACGAACAGACCGAGGAACGCCATGTCCATCTATAAGAAGACGCTTTACGCCCAAGGCCCTGACAGCATGGTCGGCGCCAGCAATCAGCAATTGCGCGACCGCTATCTGATCGACGGCATCTTCGTCGCCGATGAGATTACGCTCACCTACACCCACACCGAGCGTTTGGTGTTCGGCGGCGCCGCCCCGGTGACCAAGCCCGTCGCTCTTCCGGCCCAGACCGAACCGGCCTCCGCGGCTGGCAAGCCTTTCCTCGAACGCCGCGAACTCGGCATCGTCAATGTCGGCACCGGGGCCGGCACGGTGACGGTCGATGGCGTCAAATACGATCTGATCCCCGAAGACGGCCTCTATGTCCCGATGGGCACGGCCGAGGTGATCTTCGCCTCCAACGATGCCGGGAGGCCCGCCAAATTCTATCTCGCCTCGACCCCGGCCTATGCCCGTTTCGAGACGGCGCATATCTCGGTCGAAAAGGCCGTGCCGCTGGAGCGGGGCGCCTTGGCCACGTCCAATGAGCGCACCATCCGCCAATACATCGTGCCGGCGACGGTGAAGTCCTGCCAGCTTCTTCTCGGCGTCACCACGCTGAAGACCGGCAGCGTCTGGAACACCATGCCCGCCCATACCCATGAACGCCGCTCGGAAGCCTATTTCTATTTCAACATCAAGGAAAACGACCGGGTGTTCCATTTCATGGGCCAGCCCGATGCCATCCGCCACATCATCATCAACAACGACGAAGTGGTGGTCTCCCCGCCGTGGTCGATCCATATGGGCGCGGGCACCGCTTCGTATACCTTCATCTGGGCCATGGGCGGTGAGAATCTCGATTACACCGACATGCAAGTCCTCGACATCTGCCAGCTCCAATAGGAAGCATCCACATGAGCAATCCTTTCAGCCTTGAAGGCAAAGTCGCTCTGGTCACTGGCGCCAATACCGGCCTCGGTCAGGGTATCGCTGTGGCGCTCGCCGAAGCCGGTGCCGATATCGCCGTGGCCGGCTTCGTGCCGCCCACCGAGACGCTGGCGATCATCAAAAAGCTTGGCTGCAAAGTCGTCGACATCAACGCCAATCTGATGACCATCGAGCCGGTCACCCGCGTCGTCGAGGAGACGGTTGCGGGTCTTGGCCGCCTCGACATCCTCATCAACAATGCCGGCATGATCCGCCGTCAGGACTCGCTGGAGTTCTCGGAGAAGGATTGGGATGACGTCATGAACGTCAACATCAAAGCCGCCTTCTTCATGGCCCAGGCGGCGGGCCGTCAGTTCGTCAAGCAGGGCGGCGGCAAGATCATCAACATCGCTTCCATGCTGTCCTTCCAGGGCGGCATCCGCGTGCCGTCCTACACCGCTTCCAAGAGCGGTATTGCGGGCATCACGCGCTTGCTCGCCAACGAATGGGCGGCCAAGAACATCAACGTCAACGCCATTGCTCCGGGCTATATGTCGACCGACAACACCGCCCAGCTGCGCGCCGATGAAGACCGTTCCGCCGCCATTCTAGCCCGCATTCCGGCTGGCCGCTGGGGCCTTCCGGCCGATCTGGCGGGCGCCGCCGTATTCCTGGCCTCACCGGCATCGGATTACGTCAACGGCGCCATCATCCCCGTCGATGGCGGCTGGCTGGCGCGCTAAGCGCGGCAAACCCATTCGAGAGTGCGTTTTCAAGCGTACCAATCCTCCCCAAAAACTTAGCCCTCGCCTGGAAACAGGCGGGGGTTTTGTTTTTAAGGTGCCGTCGCTGCCTTTTCACCACCGCGCACTGTATAATCACGACTATTCCCATAGTATTTATGTAGCATCAAAACAACACGTCCGCTTTGTTTGGAGGATTTACGCCCTCACTGCTTGACGCGGCGCCCCCTCGCCCTATGTCATGACCCTGGTGCTGTGGCGCCCGTGGAAAGAGGGTCTAATGAATCGCCGTATGCAGATTGAAAGGGGCGCCATCACACCGATGTGCCGCCGGCATACACGGTAAGCGGGCCTCTTTTCCCATTCTCCTAATACCGCCCCCGCGGGGCTTGGGCTTCCGCGCCTGCGGAGTGCTGTCCGAAACATGAGGAAATACACGATGACCGTATCGCATGCCGCCCGTTCGCTTCTTCTTCTGTCCGTGGCCTTTGGCGCCTATGCCGGTGCCGCGATGGCGGCAGGCGAGGTGGAGACCATCGTGGTGACGGGCTCGCGCGCCGAAAACCGTTCGCGGCTGGATTCGCTGGCACCGGTGGATGTGGTGGCGCCTGCCGAATTGCAGCATCGCGGCAGCACCGAATTTAGCGCCGCCTTGGCCGGTTCGGTTCCCTCGCTGGATTTTCCGCGTCAGTCGGCCGTGGATGGCACCGATTCCATTCGCCCCGCCACGCTGCGCGGCTTGTCGCCGGATGAAACTCTGGTGCTGGTGAACGGTCTGCGCCAGCACGCTTCGGCGCTCGTCAATATCAACGGCTCGGTCGGGCGCGGTGCGGCGGCGGTCGATCTCAACACCATTCCGACCGATGCCTTGGAGACGGTGGAGGTGCTGCGCGATGGCGCCTCGGCGCAATATGGCTCCGATGCGATTGCGGGCGTCGTCAATCTGCGCCTGAAACAAGCCTCCGATGGCGGCGGCGTGTCGGTCACCGCCGGCAAATACGTCACCACTGTCGCCCCGGCCACGAGCAGTCGCGATGTGGATGACGGCACCACGGTCACCGCGTCAGCTTGGCAAGGTCTTAGCCTTGGCGACGATGGCTTCCTTACCCTGACGGCGGAATATCAGCACCGCGAGCCCACGGGCCGCTCCGATGTCGATCCCAGGGCCACGGCCCATGGCCAAGTCACAGCCCGCCTTGGCGATCCGCAGATCGATCCGCAATGGACCTTCTTTGCCAATGCGGGCAAGCCGATCGCCGATGGCTGGGAAGCTTATGCCTGGGCGGGCTATCAGGACCGCCAGAGTAAGAGCGCGGCCTTCCCCCGCCTCTCCGACAACGCCAACAATGTCCCGGCGCTCTATCCCAATGGCTTTTTGCCCCTGATCGCCGTGGGCGGACAGGATGTGACGAGTGCCGGTGGCGTACGTGGTGACCTCTTCGGTTGGAAAACCGATATCAGCGTCAGCTATGGCCGCAACGCGCTCGATTTCTCGACGCTCAATTCGGTCAACGCCACCTATGGCGCGGCGTCGCCCACCAGCTTCAACGACGGCGGTCTAATCTATGGCCAATGGGTGCTGGATGCTTCGTTCAACCGCGATTTCGACGTCGGTTTTGCCGGTGGTCCGCTCAACGTCGCTTGGGGCTTGGAACAGCGCTTCGAGAATTACCGCATCACCGTCGGCCAGCATGAAAGTTATGATCGCGGGCCCCTGGGCAGCAACACCGGGCTAGCGGGCGGGGCGCAAGGCTTTGTCGGCTTCCAGCCGTCCAACGCCATCAACGCCGATCGCAACAACTTCGCCGCCTATGTCGATTTTGCGCTGCCGCTGACCACCGCCTTCGTGATCGACGGTGCCGCCCGGGTCGAGAACTATTCCGACTTCGGTTCCACCGTCACCGGCAAGGTCTCGGCGCGCTATGATTTTACGCCGAATTTCGCTCTGCGCGGCTCGTTCTCGACCGGCTTCCGCGCTCCCTCGCTGCAGCAAATCTCCTTCACCTCGACGTCCTCGGTGATCCAGGATGGCGCCGTGGTGGAAACCGGCACCTTCCCGGCCACCAGCCCGGTCGCGAGCGCGCTGGGCGCCAAGCCGCTCAAGGCGGAGACCTCGAAGAATTACTCTGTGGGCGCGGTCTTCCGCCTCGGCGATTTCAATCTGACAGTCGATGCCTATCGCATCGATATCGACGACCAGATCGTTTTGTCGGAGCTGATCAACCGTACCTTCTCGGCACAGGTGGCAAGTCTGCTTGATCCGTTGGGCGTTCAGGCGGCGCGCTTCTTCCTCAACGGCGTTGCCAGCCGCACCCAAGGCATTGATGTGGTCGGACATTATAGTCTGCCCACGGATATTTTTGGCCAATACGATTTCACCCTGGCCGGCAATTACAACGATGTCGCCATCACCAAGCTGCCGACCTCATCGTCCGTGTTGAACCCGGTGCCGACCCTCTTTGCCCGCGCCCGCACCCTGACCTTCCAGGACGGCACGCCGGAATACAAACTCACCGCCACCACCGATTGGAATCTCGATCGCTTCGGCGCCACCTTGCGCGCCACCTATTACGGCGATGTGCTGCAGCCGGGCTCGACGGCCGCTACCGATTATTGGACCGGCAACAAGATCATCGTCGATCTCGAGGCGCGCTATCGCATCACCGATCATGTCGGCTTGGCGCTCGGCGCCGACAATCTGCTCGACACCTATCCCACGGCCGTGCCCGCCGCACTCAGTTCCAACGGCGTTCTCGGCTTTCCTTATTATTCGCCCTTCGGCTTCAACGGCCGCTATCTCTATGGGCGTGTGAATCTCGGCTGGTAACGCCGCTGCCTTGGCATTGAAGCGAGACCCTCGCGTGGAAACACGCGGGGGTTTTGTTTTTGCAGGCGCCGCACAATCCTTGGGCAGATGCCGCGTCACCCTGAAAGCACAGACGCGCACATTCGATAAATCCTGTCCTGCTTGCGAAATACTGTCGTAGAACCATTACAAACCTGCCCTAGTTCCTCCAGGCGCGCGGCGATGCCCGCGCCGGTGCAATCATGCGCCGCCACCACAAACAGGCCATTGAACGGGTTTTGGGGACTCGAACATTGTGCCTGTATCAGGTTAGGGGGTTCCGTGTCGGTTCGTGTTTCGCGCTCTGCGTTGCTTTTCGTTTTGTCGATGTCCACCAGTGTTGTGGCGCTGTCTTCCGGCGCCCTGGCTGAGGACACCAAGCCCGAAGCTTCGGCGGAAACCATTGAGACTGTGACCATCCAAGCCCGCAAACGCGCTGAGGATGCCCAGCAGGTTCCGATTCCCGTTTCGGTCATTTCATCGACGGAAATCGAGAAGCAGAATCTGGAGAACATCACCGATTTCCAGACCAAGCTGCCCGCCGTCTCGGTTTATCTGACCAATCCCAAGCAGCTCAACATCGGCATTCGCGGCATCGGCAATAACGGCTTCAACACCGACGGTATCGATGCCTCGGTGGGCGTGTTCGTCGATGGCGTCTACACCGGCCGCCCCGGCATGGTGAGCAATGATTTCAGCGATCTGGAAGACATCGAAGTCCTGCGCGGGCCGCAAGGCACGCTGTTCGGCAAGAACACCACTGCGGGCGCCATCCTGATCAACTCCAGGGCTCCGAGCTTTGATACCGCCGTCAGCGCGGAACTGGGGACCGGCGATTACGCCTATCGCGAAGCCAAGTTCAATGCCACCGGCGCGCTGCCTTTCTCGGATGATAAAGTCGCCGTACGCCTCTCCGCCTATTACAATGATAAAGAGGGCAATTACACCAATCTGTCCTCAACCACCGCACAGAACGCCCGCGAGGGCGATGGTGTCCGTCTGCAATTCCTGGCCAAGCCCTTTGAAGACGTAACCTCGCGTCTCATCATTGCCCATACCGATCAGAATTTTGCCACCATCACGCCGGTAACGCTGTCGATCTACACCCCCACCGCCTTGCAGGCGCGCATGACGGCGGCGGGTTATACGCTGGCAACCGGCAGCGCGGACAATCCGGTGGTGAACATCAATGGGGCGCAGAACGCCACCACGCGCTCCAACATGTTCAGCCTGCAGAACGATGTCGATCTGCACGATCTGGGCACCATCACCGCGATCAGCGCCTATATGGGCTGGTCCTGCCACACCAACAACGACAACGATTATACCCAGCTCGATGCTCTGACCGATTACGGCTCCTGCAATTCCGAGCGGCAAATGTCCCAGGAACTGCGCTGGGCGTCTCCCACCGGCGGCGCCTTCGAATGGGTGTTCGGCGGCTTCTTCTCGCGCCAGCAGGTGGAAGTCGATTCGCGTGTGCGCTTCGGCAGCCAATACAATATCTGGGCCGCCAATCCCTCGACCACAGCCTTTCCCAACGTCGGCACACAGACCTGGGCCAATGGCGCTTATGTGAGCAAGGTCACCGGCGCTGGCTTTAGCAGCCGTGCGGATTTTCATACCGGCACACAGGCCGTATTCGGCAATGCCACCTGGCATCCCGATAGCGCCAAACGCTGGTCGTTCAATGTCGGCTTGCGCCAGACCTGGGAAAACAAGACCTACAAATATCTCGGCCAACTCGCCTCCAACCCCGGCGGCCTGACGGCGGCGCAGATCAACGCGCTGTCACCCAGCGGCGCCAACGCCCAGCTTGGCAGCGCCAATGACGCGGTGATGGATAACTCGCTGTCGGGCCTGGTCGGCGTCAACTACCAGTTCGACGACAATGTGATGGCCTATGTCACCGCGGCCCGCGGCCACAAGTCCAAGGGCTTCAACCTTTTGGCCGAAAACGCCAGCAACCCCGATTCCGGTGTCGCCTCGGCCATCGCCCATGGTGCCACGCAGGATATTGCGGGCGAGCGCGCCAACAATTTCGAAGCCGGTATCAAGAGCGAGTGGTTCCAGCGCCGTCTGCTCCTCAATGTCACGGTGTTCGATACCCAGGTGCACAACTACCAAGCCAATGAGGCCATCGGCGTCGGCAATACCGCCACCAAATTCCTCGCCAATGTGGGCGCGATGCGCTCGGAAGGCGTCGAAGTGGAGGGTCAGGCTTGGCTCACCGAGAATCTGCATTTGAAGGGCGTGGTTGGCTATGACGAGGCCAAATACACCTCCTTCCACAATTCGGTCTGCCCGGCCGAGACCACGGCGCTGACCTGCGATCTTTCCGGCCGCCAAGTGGCTTGGGCGCCGAAATGGACCGCCGATCTCTCGGTCGATTACAGTCATCCCATCACCGACGATATTGCGGGCTATGGCATCGTCGATTGGAATTACCGCACGGCGCAGAACACCACCATCACGCTGGATCCCCTGGCCAATATCGCCAGCTACGCGCTGGTCAATCTGCGCGTCGGCGCCACGCTCAAGCCGCACAATCTCGATCTGCAGTTCTGGGTCGAGAACTTGTTCGACAAGAGCTACTACATCAATCTTCTGGGCCTGACCAAATCCACCGGCATTGTGCAGGGTTATCCTGGCAATCCGCGCACTTTGGGCGTTTCGCTTAAGGCTTCTCTTTAAGAAATTGTGGTTTTCCGCGTTCGCAACCCCCGTCAGGCAACTGGCGGGGGTTTTGTTTTGTCTCGCCTGCGCGCCCAATCCGCGCGTGGAAATGGCTTTCCTGCTATGCCATACAGCGCATGGGAGGCGCGGGCCGATCTGCCGGCGCCGGCATAGAGACAAAGGCTAGCGAACGTGACGAGAGAAGAAGACGTGCTGGAGGCACTGGACAAACCCCGCGCCCTCTATTCGATCCAGATGCTGGTCGATCCCAGCAACAAGAGCACCGACGCGCTGCAGGAATTGCTGATGCGCATGCGCAGCGAAGGCAAAGTCAAGTTCGACATCAACAACGGCCGCTGGCGCAAAGCCTGAGGCACGCCGGTCCACTGTCAAAATGGACTTCGGACGGCCGGTGAGCGCCTCAGCATTGTAAATTGGCGGCTGTAGCCCTCTCGTCATGCTGAGGCGTGGAGCCTCGCAGCACGCATCCGCTCGAAGTGTGCAGGCCTGTTCAATTTCTCTCCGCTTCCTCTCCACTTCCTTTCCGCTCCTCGATCTTTGCGAACGTCTCGCCGCTTTCTGGAAAGGCGGTGCCGCGCTCCCCATCTTCTTGCCGTGGCCTATTCGGCAGAGGAGCATGGAGAGACTCGCGTATTCTCAGATTCCGGCTTTGTTGCTGGAAGCTTCGGCGCGCCGTCCGAAGCGGCGGCGTCGGCGCTCGCGCGCGCCCTTGCTGGTGCCCAAGGGCTGCCTCCTCTCCCCCCTCTCTCCACCCTATAACAATTATCTTGCGCCAAAGCCCGAACCCGGCTCCGCCAAAGCCGGTACCCCGGGCCGATCCGGCAAAGTGGGCGCGCCTTTTGGCAACCGCAACGCCGCAAAACCTCCACCCAGTCCCGAACGCCGCGCCATCGAGGCTCGGGTCGCCGATCTCATCGCCCGCTGTCACGACGCCATCGCTCGGGCCGAGCTCGTCATCGCGGCTATGGTAGACCCAACGACTCTCTGGGCGCCAAGCCCGCCTTGCGGTAAAAACGGGCATGGAAAGGCCTCTCATCAAAATCGAAGCGCTCGATGCGGAGACGGCGTGCCGCCTCAACGAGGACGGTTATCTGTTCTTGCGCGGGCTCATCCCCGCGGATTGGATTGGTCCGCTGCGCGCCGCCTTCGAAGCGGGCGCCACCGATGCGTGGCCGGTACCGCGCGGGCCCGATTGGCGCCACGCCTTGCTCGACCTCGATCCTTTCGTGCAGCGTGTCTGCCATTTGCCGGTTCTGCTCAGTGCCGCCCATGCGCTGCTGGGACAGCCCTTTTTTCTGGCACAGGTCGAAGGGCGCGAGCCGCGCCCCGGCGGCGGGGCGCAACGCCTTCATCGCGATGGCCCGGCCTCGGGCGCGGTGGAGGCGGTCAGCGTGCTCGCTTTTCTCGATCCCTTTGGGCCGGAGAATGGCGCCACCCAATTCGTTCCCGGCACCCATCGCGATACCGAGATGATGCCGCTCTCAGCCGAGACCCAGATTGCCGTGGGCGAAGCGGGCGACGTATTGCTCTTCGGTTCGGCCTTGCTGCATGGCGCGACCTGCAATCACAGCGGGGCGCCGCGGCGCTCGCTGCTGTTCAATTATGCCGCCGCGCCGTTGTGGGAAAGTTTCGACAAATCCCGCGCCATGCGGGCGGTGCGCATGGACACCGCCCAACTGTTCGAGGCTTAAGCTTAAGCGTCTTAAGTCCCTTGTTGAACAAAGGGAACCTTTTCAAACAGCTTGCGCTCGCGGCCACGCGGATCGTCGTCCTGATGCGGCGGCAAGTCGAAGATCATCGTCTCGCGCTTGGCCATGGAGTAGGGCGTCCACTGCGGCAGCAGCGTGTTGTTGGGATTACCGGTCTTGGCAAAGGCGATGAAAGTTTCGCTGACCACCGCCGCCATCTGGCGGGCGCGCTCGTCATTGCCGGTAATGGCGCCGTCCTTGTCGGTGTTGTCGAAGGCCAGCGGAATATCGGTCATATGCTGGGCTTTGCGATGCTCGTCGGGGCAGGCCCAATCGACCTGATAGGCATAGGCTGGTGTGCCCGCCTTGGCGCGCTCTTCATCCTCGATGACGGCGGCCCGCCAGGAGCGTCCCGCCGTGGTGGCGCGGAAGAAAAGCTCGGTTGGCGAAATGCCGGGGAACCAGTTTTTGTATTGCTCGATAACGAGTGTGGGCGAGATGTCGACGCGCAGGTTTTTGTTCAAGCGCTCCGGCAATGCGTCCCAGCTGAGGTTGTAGACGCCGGGATCGGTGATGAAGGCCCGGGTTTCATCATGGGTGTTGCCGATCATCATCGGGATATCCGCCGACTGCGCCGGGGCATCGGGATAGAAGGGATGGCGCTGCAGGCTGCGCATATCCAGCACCGGCCCGAAATAGACCCCGCCCGCACCGATAATGGGGTCGCGGGTGGACAGCGCCGCCACCAGCGTGTCGGTGGCAACGGTATTGAGGTCGTCGAGGTTGCTCCGCGAGATTCCCAGCGCCTTCAGGAACGCCTCGGCGCGTTCGGTGGCATGCAGCGGGCCCGAAGCCGTCACCTGCTGCCCGCTCATAGAGGCGGCGCGGTGGAACAGTCCCTTGGCCGCCGGCATCGCCATCATGGTGGCGATCTTTGCCCCGCCGCCTGACTGTCCGAACACCATCACCCGGTTCGGATCACCGCCGAACTCGCCGATATTCTCCTGCACCCATTTCAAGGCGAGCAGAATATCAAGCTGCCCCGCATTGCCGGAATCGGCAAAGCGCTCATCCATCATACCGAGATAGAGATAGCCGAAGGCGTTGAGGCGGTGATTGATCGTCACCACAACAACATCGCCGCGCTTACAGAGGTTGACGCCGTCATAGATATTGGCCGAGCCTGAACCGCTCGAATAGGCGCCGCCGTGGATGTAGAACATCACCGGCCGTTTGGCGCCGTCGCGCAAAGCCGGGGTCCAGACATTGAGATAGAGGCAGTCTTCGCTCTGATTGGCCTCGCCGCGGCCCTGCGGGCTGGCAGGGCCGTAGCCAAGGGTCTTCCTCACGCTGTGCCACGGCCGTGGCGTCACTGGCGGCTGAAACCTTCGCCCTCGCGTATCCGCGCCATAAGGAATGCCCTTAAACGTCAGAATCCCCTTATCCCTGATGCCCTGAACCAGACCGCTGGTGGTCTTGGCGACGGGGCTGCCCCCTTTGGCAAGCGCCGGCCCGCGTGACAGCGCACCCAGCGCAAGCGAGCCCCATAGCACGGCCCTCCTATTTGATACCGGTGTCATTATTTGATTCCGTTAAACCCTGAACAGCTTAACGCATCGGTCAGACCTGTCGGGCGCAGAATAGCATCTGCCTTTTATCACGATTTTGTGCGCCGAATTTTTGCTCCACGGGAGAGAATCTCCCGCCCCGCGGCGATGACGCACATCAACCCCCAATGTTGGGGGCCTGGCCGCCTTTTATTGAACACATTCAGGCTCTTGTGAGTTGGTAGCGTTCCCACTAAGTCATTGACTGTGTTGCACTTCTGCATCGCGCGGCTTGTTTCCGCCACCTTTTCGCCATGTCAGACCTTGTTGCCCGGCTGCTTCGAGGATAGGAATTGCGCTACCGGTGTCAGAAAAATTTGACACCGGTGTCTGCGCCTTCTCGGCGATGCCGCTAAGACGCCGACAAAAACAAAAAGAACCGTCGTGACGACAGCGTGAGGAACAGCAGTGAGGGAGGGAATAGCATTGAAGAGGAATTCGAATTTGGCCGCCAGCTTTAAGCTGGGCGCATCAGCAGTGGCCGTGCTGGCCGTCATCGGTGCCAGCAGCGCGGCACTCGCACAGAGCGAAGAACTGGAAACGGTCGTGGTCACGGGCTTCCGGGCCAGTCTCGAAAAAGCGCTGGATATCAAGCGCAATTCACTCGATTCGTCGGACTCGATTCTGGCCGAAGATATCGCGAAATTCCCGGACATGAACGTCTCGGAATCGCTGCAGCGCATTCCGGGCGTAGCCCTCAACCGCGAATCCGGCGAAGGCCGTGAAATCACAGTGCGCGGTCTTGGCGCCCAGTTTACGCGCGTATTGATCAATGGCGTCGAAGCGGTTGCCACGGTCGGTTCACAGGACGTTTCGACCTCCAATCCGGGCAGTGGTGTCGGCGGTACCAATCGCGGCCGCGGCTTTGATTTTAGCGTCTTTGCCTCCGATCTCTTTAGCGCATTGACGGTGCACAAGTCGAATTCCGCCTCGCTGGAAGAAGGCTCACTCGGCGCCACGGTGCAGTTGCAGACCGCCCGCCCATTCGATCATCCGGGCTTTATCTTCACGACCTCGGCCCAGATGGGCTATCAGACCTTGGCTGGCAGCTTTAATCCTCGCATTGCGGCCTTGGTATCCAATACCTTCCTGGGCGGGCGTGTTGGCGTTTTGTTTTCTGGGGCTTACGGCACGACTGCTACACTGGAAGAAGGCACGAGTTCTGTTCGCTGGATGTCTCAGTTGAGCAACAGCGTCTATGACCCGTCCGTCGGTATTACCGCATCGACCAACCAGTTCGGCTCCGTGAACGGTACGGCCTGTCCGGCGACAGTCACCTTGGCGAACCCGGGCCCGGCCGCATGCGTGGCTGCAGACTCAGCGTTTCGTCCGCGCTTTCCGCGTTACGACATCATCTCCACCCATTCCAAGCGCCTCGGTTTGACGGGTTCGCTGCAGTGGCAGCCCGATGATAAGACCCTGTTCACGGTCGATGGTCTTTTTGCCGATTTCGGCCAGGTGCGGAACGAGAGCTATCTCGAAGCCAACTCCTTCAGCACGGGTGGCTTCGGCACGACGCCGGCGAGCACGGCGGGCTTGCCAGCTGACACTCCGGTTTCGATTGGCGGCACCAACTATTATCCGGCATCGTTGGGTGTTCGTTCCATCAATTTGCTGGGCTACACGCTTGCTCCGGGGACAGGCAAGACCGCCGACATCAATGGTAATCTGCTTAGCACCCCAACGATGATCGCGGCATCGGCGACCGATGTTGGTCTGCGCACCGAGCATCGGCTCGACCACCTTGATACGCGCTTCATGCAAATCACGATCGACGGTTCGCACGAGTTCAGCGATACCTTCAAGACGCACATGTTGTTAGGCTGGTCGGAATCGCACCACCGCAATCCTATCCAAACCACTGTGGCGATGGACGAGGGCTGCAATCTGACGACCGCCACTGTCACGGCAGCCAACGCTTCGACTTGCGGTAGCGGCACGACGTCCGATCCGTATTCCTATGATTACTCTCAGGGGAACATGCCGGCGCTGCATATCGGTGCTGCGCAACCAAATGCAACTTGGTTTCTGTCGAACGTGCGCGAACGCCAGGAATATGCCTTCAACTCCTATCGTTCACTGGCGACGGACTTCGAGTGGAAAGCACTCCCTGAACTCACCGTCACGGGCGGTTTCGATCATCGTAACTTCGGCTATGGCACACTTGAACTGCGTCGTTCCACTGGCGGCACGTCCGAGCTGGCCAATATCCCGGCGAGTATCCGAGCCATTCCCCTCAACAGCTACACCAAGACGGTGTCGCTCCAGGGGATTGACGTGCCCGCCGGCTCTACGACGAGTTGGCAGGTGGTGGATATGGACAAAGCCGCATCGGCCATCCACCTTTGGGATCCGACCGTATTCCCGATGAACTACGCGCCGGGTTATGGCGCTACAGGTTCCGTGCGCGAAGACGACTTCGCAGGTTGGCTGCAGGCGGCATGGGACACCGAAATTGCTGGCATGGGTTTCCGCGGCGACGTTGGGGCTCGTTATGTTGAGACCGCCATGCATTCCGTTGGTAACACCCTGGTGGCTGGCGTAATAACCCCGGTCACTGGCAAAAATGTTTATCACGATTGGTTGCCGGCGGCGAATATCGTGCTGTCGCCATTGGAAGACTTGCTGGTCCGCTTCGACGCCAGTTATGCGCTGACACGGCCAAACCTCGGCGGCATGTTGCCCACAGGCTCCGTCTCGGTGAGCGGTAGCAATGCTACGGCAAGTGTCGGCAACCCGAAGATTCCGCCGATGCGTTCCAAGAACCTCGATCTGGCCTTCGAGTGGTATTACGGCAAGGGCTCGATGTTATCGGTCGCCGGCTTCTGGAAGCATCTGGACAACTTCATCCAGACTATTCAGCAGGGCGGCATTTGGTCGACCAATCCGTGGGGCTGGGATGCGACGGCGTTTGTCGCAGCTTGCGGCGGTACGGGCACCGACTGGAACACGATCGCGAACAGCTACTGCAGAAGTGCGGGCGGCGCGAACATGACCTGGACCTACAGCTACTCCAAGTCGGTCAAGGGGGCGCCACTCTATGGCACGGAAATCAACTGGCAACAGCAGCTCTACTTCTTGCCGGGACCGTTCGACAAATTTGGCCTGCTCGCCAACTACACCTATGTCCAGGCGCAGCAGAATTACTACTCGGCGCCAACGGCCAAGTATCCGAACGGCCAGTTGCAGATGGTGGCAGACCTCAACAACATGTCGCGCACCAGCTATAACGGGACCCTCTACTATGATGACGAGGTCTTCCAGGCGCGTGTCAGCGGCGCGTTCCGCAGTCACTACTTGATAGATCCGGGTATTGCGACGAACTACAACAACTACGGCATCTTCGTAAAATCGAGCTTCAACGTCGATGCATCGACCTCGTACAAGGTCAACGAAAAGCTGATGTTCACCTTCGACGCGATGAACCTGACCAATCAGGCCAGCAACATCTACGCCGACCAATATGCGCAGCGCTCCTATCAGTTCCACAAGACCGGCCAAGTGTTCTATATCGGTGCCAAGTACAACTACTAATCCTCTCTCCTTCTCGACCAGGACTGGCGCCGGGGATCTTCTCCCCGGCGTTTTTTGTCTGACACGCCGGCGTGGGACGGAAGGAGAAGCTTAATGCCAATCAGCTGCCAGCTTGGTGTTCGGCGGTGGCGCTTTCGTGATCGCGCTTAGGGTCGCAGCGGCACCGTGTTTTGTTGATCATGACACCGGTTTCCTATACATCTGCGCGACCCCAGTACGGGCGCAGTTTAAAGAATGAACAAACAGTCCAAACGAGATTAGCGGAGCAGGTTATGGAGGCAGTTCGGAAGGCCGATCTTTCGGTCACAGAGCAATTCGTTTCGGCTCGCTTAAAGGCCGTTGCTCTTTCCGGTTTCCCCGGCACGTTGCCGGCCGATCTGGATGCTGCGTATCTCATTCAAGATGCCGCTATCGACATGTTTCCCGATGAGGTGGCAGGCTGGAAAATCGGTGGGATTGCACCGGCTCAGCGCGAAATATTGGGTGCGAGGTCACTGGCTGGCCCGGTGTTCCGCAAGGACGTGCGCTATTCGGCAGTAGGCGGCTCGGTCGAGTACGGCATGTACGTAGGCGGATTTTCTGCCATCGAAGCCGAGTACATGTTCGAGATCGGGCAAGACGCTCCCGTCGGTAAAACCAGCTATACGACTGCCGATGCTATGGCACTTGTCAAACGCATGATCTGCGGCGTTGAAACCGCGGGGAGTCCGCTGGCCACGATCAATGTCGTCGGCGCGCTCGCCGTCGTGTCCGATTTCGGCAACAATAACGGGATTATTGTTGGTCCGGACGTGCCGAATTGGCAAGATCGTGTGTTGTCAGAACTGATGTGCGAGGCGTTCATCAACGGCAATTCGGTTGGCGTAGGAACAGCGGCTAATGTCCCCGGGGGACCGATCGAACCCCTCCGCTTCGTTGCCGAACTGTGTGCCAAGCGCGGCTATCCGCTGAAGACCGGTATGATTGTTACCACCGGAGCGACTACCGGCATTCATGACGTCTTGCCGGGCGAGGTGGCACGGGTTGAATTCAAAGGTCTGGGCGCCGTTCAATGTGTCGCCACGGCTCGTAAGCCACGCCCATAAAAAGCCGGCGTCGCAGCAGAATGGCGCTTCCAGCCATTTGGCTTCGCAGACGAATGGCGCGCCCGGCGATGGTGAAATTGCTGTAATTAGAGGGTTTTGGCGCAATAACAGCCCCAAACGCCCGCCGCGCGACGCCTCGTCATCTGCTATAGGCAATCTCAGGCGCTTATCACCCCGCCCAGCAGCAATTACTGTGGCGCCATGATGAAGATGCCGATCGCCCACTGGATGCACAAGCTCAAGGCCTACGAGCGGCATATTTCCGCGGCGGCCATGATCGGCGGCTTTGCCTTCGACAATTTCACTTATGGGCGCGTGGACCATCCGGTTACGCAGACCTTGCTGATTGTCTATATCGGCGTGGCGGCGGTTTCGATTGCGCTTCTGCACTGGCTGGAGGCCCATGTGGAGTGGCAATCCACCATCGTGCGCAAGCTGCGCGGTTATCTGCCGGCCCTAACCCAATTTGTGCTGGGCAGCCTGTGGAGCGCTTTTCTCGTCTTCTATGCGCGCAGCGGCACGGTGGTGGCATCTTGGCCGTTCCTTGTCGTCTTGGCCGCTATCTTCATCGGCAACGAGATTTTCAGCAAATATTACGCCCGCCTGATCTTTACGGTGACATTGCTGTTTTTTGCGCTCATCTCCTATGCCGTGTTCATGGTTCCGGTATTCACGCACACCATTGGCCAGTTGACCTTTATGCTTTCGGGCGGCGCGGCCGTGCTGTTGTTCGCAGCCTTTCTGTGGCTGCTCGGAAAGCTCGGGCGGGCACGTTACGGCGAAGTCCGGTGGCAAATTGGGGGCTGCGCCCTTGGCGTCTATGTCGCCCTTAATGGACTCTATTTCCTCAATGTCCTGCCGCCGCTGCCGCTCGCATTGCAGACCTCCGGGGTCTACCAGGCGATCTGTAAAGTGCCGCCACGCAAGGCCGGTGTAACCCACTGTATCGGCACTATCTCCGGCCCCAACCTCGCGCGCAGCGGAAAGCTCTATTTTGCGGCCCTGGAAGAGCCGCAATCCTGGCAAAATTGGTTCGGGCAGGCGCGCACCGTGCATATCGAAAAGGGCAGGCCCGTGATCGTGTTTGGCGCCACCTTTGCACCGGTTAATCTCAATACCTCGGCCGCCTATATTTGGCAGCATTACGACGAAGTGCGTAAAGAATGGCACACCGTGCAGCAGCTTGAGCTGCCTTTGCGCGGCGGTCGTGACAAAGGTTATCGGGGCTATACCTTCAAAACCGACCCGCAGCAGGGTCTGTGGCGCGTCAATTTCGTGACGGTCGATGGACGCCTCATTGGCCGCGTCCGGTTCCGCGTTGAAACGGGCGCGCCCGCCGAAGCTCTCAAAAGCGTAATCCTCTAGGCATCTTTTCTTTGTAACGCGTTTGCGCCTGTCCTCGAATTTCTATTCGATGACACGACTGAGGCGCAGCATGACCAGACGCCAGCTCTTAATGACAGCAGTAATAGCCCCAACTATGTTATGGCCACTTACCGCTGCGGCGGAACCGACCGTAGAAATCACGGAGTTTTCGGCGGCGGGCCAGCCATTGGGTAAGCACCGCAAACCGAAGGTGGCCAAGAACGACGCCGAATGGCGTACCCTTTTGGCGCCGCTCGCTTTCGAAGTGACAAGGCATGCTGGGACCGAGCGGGCCTTCACCGGGCCGGGCTGGAACAATCATGCCGATGGCCTCTATCGCTGTATTTGTTGCGCCACGGCGCTGTTTGACTCGCGTACAAAATTTGAATCCGGTACGGGCTGGCCTAGTTTCTGGAAGCCTATCGTTGCCGAAAACATTGTTGAGACTCGCGACAACAGCCTGTTGGAGACCCGTACCGCCGTATCCTGCGCGCTTTGCGATGCGCATTTGGGCCATGTCTTTGCCGATGGTCCTAGGCCCACGGGGCTTCGCTACTGCATGAATGCGGTCGCACTCCGCTTTGTCCCGCGCGCTTGAAGGAGAGGATGATGCTAAAGATATTCGTGTTGACGTTGTTGCTATCTCTCGTGCCCGCTGCAGCGCAGGAGACGAACCGCCCCTTGCCCCCGCCCCCAGACGAGGTGCAAACGGATGGCGCGCAACAAGCGGTGTTCGCTGGCGGTTGTTTTTGGGGCATGCAGGGCGTCTTCCAGCACGTCAAAGGCGTGCGGGAGGTTTTGGCTGGCTATTCAGGCGGCGCGGCGCGCACAGCCCATTATGATGCCGTAGGCGAGGGCAATACAGGGCACGCCGAGTCGGTTCGCGTTCTCTACGATCCGCACCAAGTGTCCTATGGCCGTCTCTTGCAGGTTTTCTTTTCCGTGATGGATCCCACCACCAAGAATTACCAGGGGCCTGATGAAGGATCGCAATACCGTTCCGAAGTGTTCGCCGCCGATGCCGATCAGCACCGCATGGCGCTGGCCTATATTACGCAGTTGGGGCGGTCACAAGCTTTTGCACGGCCTATCGTGACGCTAGTCTCCGATCTCCACGGCTTCTATCCGGCTGAGGCTTATCATCAGGATTATCTCCTGCACCATCCGGGCGATCCTTATATTGTCGTCAACGATCTGCCGAAAATCGAAAAGCTGCGGCGACTCTATCCCGATCTTTATCAGGCTCGTCCGGCCACGGTTGCTTCGCGCTGATCATTCGATCCACGAATAGCCTTGGCGTTCAGTGAGGGCAAACGCGCTCGATGGCCCCCATGTGCCTGCGGTATAAGGAAGGCAGCTCATATCGCGTGCCTTCCAGCCGTCGACGATGCGGTCGATCCAGCGCCAAGCCGCCTCAACCTCGTCACGTCGCACGAACAAGAAGGTCGAGCCTTTGAGGGCATCAAAGATCAAACGTTCGTAAGCGATGCGGCGACGCGCTGTGCGGAATGCGTCGGTCAAATTGAGATCCAGCGCCACCGGCTTCAGCCGCACGGCTTCCAGCTCGGGCGTTTTATTCATAATTTCCAATGCGATCTCTTCCTGCGGCTGCAGGCGGATGATCAACCGGTTCGGCACATTTTCCGATTGATGGAAGATCGAATGCGGCACTGGCTTGAATTGCACCACAATCTGCGTTGTCCGTGTCGGCAGACGCTTGCCGGTCCGCAGGAAAAATGGCACGCCCGCCCAGCGCCAATTGTCGATGTGCGCCGCTAGCGCCACAAAGGTTTCAGTGTCGGAGTTGCCGCCGCCGGCCTCTTCGGAATAGCCCGGCACGGCGCCGCTTTCAGTATAGCCCTTGCGATATTGGCCGCGGACGGTTTCGCGCTCGACTTCGGCCGCACCGATCGGACGCAGAGATTTCAGCACCTTCACCTTTTCATCGCGTACCGAATCGGCGTCGAGATTGGCAGGCGGCTCCATGGCAACGAGGCAGAGCAGTTGGAGCATATGGTTCTGCACAACGTCGCGCAGCGCGCCATAGGAATCGTAATAGGACCAGCGCCGTTCGACACCCACGGTTTCGGCCACGGTAATCTGCACATGCTCGATAGAGTCTTTGTTCCAAAGCGGCTCAAACAGCATATTGGCAAAACGCAGCGCGATCAGGTTCTGCACCGTATCCTTGCCCAGATAGTGGTCGACACGATGGATGCGTTCTTCCGGAAAGGCTTGCGACAGCGAGGCCTCGATGAGGCGCGAGGATGCCAGATCGTGGCCAATCGGCTTTTCAATGGCGATGCGCGACTGTGGCTGGATCAGTCCATTTTCGCGTAAGTGCTGGGCGATGACCCCGAAGAAGTCCGGTGAAGTCGACATATAAAAGAGCAGGATTTCGGTGTCCTTCAGCTGCTCAGCAATCTTGGCATAGGGTGCCGGTTGGGTGACGTCGCCGTCGCAATAGCGCAAGCGCTGGGCAAAATGAGCGAAGGATTCATCGCTGTAATCGGCCTTGGCCGCCTGCTTCACCGCTTTCTGGATCTCCTCCGCGAAGCTGGCATCGGTATTTTGGGCGCGCGCCACGCCCAAGATAACCATTTCGGGGGGCAGGTGGCCCTCCTTGTCGAGGAAATAAAGGGAAGGAAACGTCATCTTGAGCGCGAGGTCTCCCGTCGCGCCAAAAATCACCATCGCTTTTTTATCGGTCATCGCTCGTTCCACACGCAAAATCGGCTGGCCAAATGCAAACAGGCCAGGGAGTCTTCCCCGGCCTGCTCCAAATGGCAATCAATGATGCGACGTTCCGTAACGGGAAGTGTGCTTTTTTATGTCGGCTTGACCACGAACACGGCCAGCTTCAGCCGCGGCGATATGATGTGAATGACGAAGACAGCAACGAAGTAGATGAGGCCCGCCACCAAGAACACCGTCGAGTAGCCGCCTAAGCCTGAGAGCGCGTGCGCAACCCCCTTAGCCATGATAATGCCGCCGATGGCACCAGCCGTGCCGCCGATACCGGAACAGCGGCCCACGGCCTCTTTCGGCATCAGATCGGAGGTCAGGGTCATGAGATTGGCGGAGAACGCCTGATGCGCCGCCGCGGCGATACCGATGATGCCAACAGTGAACCAAAGATCATGCGTCAACGTGGTGAGAAAGGCCACAGGAAGCACACAGGCGGCGCAGATGAGCAGAGTAAGCTTACGTGCCCTATTCACGGTCATACCGGCTTTAATCATCGCCATGGACATCCAGCCGCCGGTGACGGAGCCGAAATCAGAGATCAAGAAGATGAGGATGATCGGCAGTTGCATGCCCAGAAACGGTCCGTGGGCAGCGACATAGCTGTCGTTAAAATAGGACGGCAGCCAAAAGGAATAGAAAAACCACACCGGATCGGTCAGGAGTTTTCCGAGGGCGTAGGCCCAGGTCTCTTTCTTGAACAGCACCCTGAGCCAGGGAAGCTGTTGCGCGGGAACGAAGGGATCACTTTCGATATAAGCCAGCTCGGATTTACTCACGAACTTGCTTTGGGCAGGTGTGCTGTAGAAGGGAATCCAGATCAGCAACCACAGGACCGAAAGCATGCCGGTTGCGACGAAGGCCCACTGCCAGCCAAAGGCGAGGAGCACGAATGGAACAATCAACGGTGTCAGGATGGCGCCCAAATTCGAACCGGCGTTGAACCAGCCGATGGCGAGCGAGCGTTCCCGTTGCGGGAACCATTCGGCCACCACTTTTAGGGCTCCGGGGAAGTTGCCGCCTTGACCAAGGCCAAGCACGGCTTGGCTGACCATGAAGCTCACCAGAACCCATTCGACGGGCAAAAAGCCGATCAAGGCACAGCCGACATGGGCCAGCGTCCAGACACTCACTGCGATGATGTAGCCGCGTTTAGAGCCGAACTTGTCGATCAACTGTCCAAACAGCAGGAAGCCGACCGCATAAGCAAACATGAAGAATTGCACGACGCTGGCGTAATCAGCCTGGGTCCAGTGGTACTGCTGGGAAAGCGCGGGTTTGAGAAAGCCGATGGTAAGCCGGTCGACATAGAGCAGGCTGGTCGCCGCAAAAATGAGCCCGCAGATCACCCAGCGGTACCATCCCCGCGACGCAACGGGCATTGGCCCTGCTTTGCGCACAGCGCCGTCACTGATACTCATAATCCTCGTCTCCCTGAGGGCGGGGACTCCGCCGCTGGTCGTTCCTCATTCTGGCGCTGCCGTGCCTTGTGCGGCTCGTACATCCCAGTCACTGCCGCCGACTGGATAGCACACCGGTTCTAGACCCACGAGGTCGTGAATGCCGCTCCCACCGCATATTTAAGTCTATGACGGCATTGTGTTAATTTTCGGGGTTCCGACGCTTGGTACAACTTCGGTGGGGTGTCGGCTGTTGAATCTGACACCGATGGACTTTAAGGGGTGGCAAAATGGGACTCAGTGCTGCACCTTTTCAGATGTTCGGACCGTCGCACAAATTGGTTCTGTTTCTGATTGTGGCGGTCCCACTGGCGCTGTCTCTGCTGGCACGGTTGGTGCGCAGCGCCAGCCTTGAGCGTGCTCTTTGTTGGGCCTTCGCCCTGATTATTGGGGGCTGTTGGGCCTGCTGGTATGTCGTCTTCGCCCAGAAGGGCTGGCTAGATCGCGGTAACGCCATGCCGCTGGACCTCTGCAGCTGGGCGGCTATTGCCACCATCATCGCCTTGATCGGCAGAAGTCAAAAGAGCTACGAGCTGGCTTGGTTTTGGGCTATGGCGGGAACGGTGCAAGGAATTGTGACCCCCGACATTCCGTTCGATTTTCCCGAATTTCGTTTCATCGAGTTTTCGCTCTTCCATGGCGGCATCATCGCGGCGGTGCTGTTTCTGACTCTCGGCCTCAAGATGCGTCCCTATCCCGCCTCAATCCCACGCGTGATTGGCTGGTCCTTTGTCTATATGGCCGTGGCGGGCGTTACCGATTGGGTGTTCAAGGTCAATTACGGCTTCCTGCGCGCCAAGCCCAGCCATGCCTCGCTCTATGACCTGATGCCAGACTGGCCTTGGTATATCGGGGTCGTGGTGGTGCTGGCGATTGCCTCAGTCTTTATCTGCTACGCGCCATTTTTTCTTGCCGACAGCATTGTCTGGCTGCGCAAACGCCACCAGCCAATTTCCTCTCCTTGAAAATCAAGAAATTTGCCGCACCCCAAGAGGGGGCAATTTGTCCGCTTTGGCCGGGGCGCGGCAGATGGCAATCACAGTGGCACCCTCCGCCGCATACTGGCCGGCGAACTCAAGTCCGATGCCCCGATTTGCCCCGGCAATCAGCACGGTCGTCATGTCTTGCCTTTTCGCAGAGTTGTAATTCTGCCGAGTTTGCCGTTTAGCTTGGCCTCATGTCCATCTGGGGAAAAATTGGAGTTGGTGCCGCGGGCATGCTGGTTGGTGGTCCTTTGGGGGCTGCTCTCGGCGTGGTGGCTGGGCACTATCTGTTCGACAAAAGCGCCGAAGCCGATGGCGCCGATCCGGGTGTTGCCTTCACCATTGCGATGATTGCCCTCGCGGCCAAGATGGCCAAGGCCGACGGCGTCGTCACCGAGGAAGAGGTCAAGGCCTTCGAGCGGATTTTCAGCGTTCCACCGGATCAGCTTTCGACAGTGCGCCGCTTCTTCGATCTGGCGCGCCAGGATACTGCCGGTTACGAATCTTATGCGGCGCAAATCGCCCGGCTCTATGCGGGGCAGCCGGCGGTGCTCGAAGATATTCTCGATGGGCTTTTCGAAATCGCGGCGGCCGACGGTGTCATGCATCCCGACGAGGCGGCTTTTCTCGAGCATGTCGCCGAGATTTTCGGCTTTTCGCAAGGCGAGTTCCGCCGCATCCGCGCCTCGCATTTTCCGCCTGATGCGGCGGATCCCTATGTGGTGATCGGTGTCGGCTATGATGCGGACAACGATGAGATCAGGCGCAGCTATTATCGCTTGGTGCGCGAAAATCATCCCGACCAGCTGATTGCGCGCGGCGTCCCGGAAGAGTTTATCCGCATCGCCACCGACAAGCTGGCGGCCATCAATGTTGCCTACGAAAAAATCGTCGCTGAGCGCGCCACGGCTTAGCGTCCGCTATATCGAGCAGCGCGGACTTAATTCGGCAGCCACCGCGCTCCAAAAGGCCTGACGCGCGCCATCACCGTCGTTCTGAGCCCGTTCGGCGATCGTCCTCGCTTGGCGATGTGCGCCCAAACCATGAGAGGCGGCCAAGGCATTGGCGGCACGCGCGACTTCATTGTGGTCCGGCTTCTCGTCCATCGCGGCAATCCTCAACTTTCACCCGCACTTAGCCCGCCTGCCTATATCCCGCAACAAGGGCGCGGAGTCACCCTTGACATTTGATGATATTATGATGATATACCAATCATGGTAACGCCCTATAATAAGCAATGGAGTATCAAATGACCAAATTTGGTGTCGGGGTAGGGGAAGAGTTCCCGGTCGACGACCGTCCTCAACAGGAAGCGGGAGATGGCGATGCGGACCACTCCGATCATCGCGCCCGGCATGAAGCCTGGCACCGTTTTCGCGATCAGATGCGCGCCGAATGGCGTGAGCGCCGCCGGTCCTTCCGCGATTCAATGGGGCACCATCACGGTGCCGATAGGATGGATGACTTGCGCGCCCATCACGTTCACCGGCTGTTGATCGGCGGCCTCGCGCTTGTCGGCCTTGCCGCGCTGCTCAGCCTTTTCCATTCCCGGCGCTAAGGAGAGAACCATGCACGACCATCACCGCCGCCGCTTTCGCGGCATGAGCGCCGAAGCCATGCGTGCTGCAGCCGACGCTATCGAAGCCGGAGGAGAGCCGGTTCGCGCCACCACCCGCGTCCAGCTCGAATTGCCGCCGCAGGCGATGGAGCGCTTGCAGCGCCTCAAAGACCGCACGGAGGCTGCCTCTTATGCCGAGGTGATTCGCAACGCTTTGCGTCTCTTCGAGGCTTTGGTGGACGAGCACGAGAAGGGCGCCGAATTTTCTCTCAAGCGCGCCGATGGTGAGATTGTGGCATACAAAATTTTCGCGGGATGACCAGATCAGGTGTCTCTGGTTAAATGGCGCCCATGCAAATCATCGAGCGCCCTTCCCTCAACCACGATGCGCGGTCCGCGCCCATCGACATGCTGATCCTGCACTACACCGGCATGCGCACGGGCGCGGAGGCGCTGGCACGGCTTTGTGATCCTGAGGCTAAAGTCTCGGCGCATTACATGATTGATGAAGATGGCACGGTTTACCACCTTGTCGATGAAGGGCGTCGCGCTTGGCATGCGGGGGTGTCATATTGGGCAGGCGACACCAATATCAACGCCCGTTCCATCGGCATTGAACTCGTCAATCCCGGTCACGAATTCGGCTATAGCCCCTTTGCCGAACCGCAGATCGTTGCCTTGATGGAGCTTGCCAAAGACATCCTCCGCCGCCACGCTATTATGCCCCATGGCGTGCTCGGCCATTCCGATGTGGCACCGGCCCGCAAGACCGATCCAGGCGAGTTGTTTCCCTGGACCCGCCTTGCCACGGCAGGCATCGGCCTGTGGCCTGACTCCGCCGCAGGTGACGAGCCCTTGGAGATGAAGACCTTCGCAGCGGCTCTGGCGCGCTTCGGTTACGGTGTGCCGCCTGCCGTTAACACTCCCGTCGAAACCGTCATAGCGGCCTTTCAGCGCCATTTCCGCCCCCGCCACATCGACGGTGTGGCAGACAGCGAATGCGCGACTATCCTCCACGCCCTGATTAAGAATCTGCCGCGACCACCCCAGGGCTCATGCCTCTGATTGACAAGCGCGCCGCGGGTATACTCCTCGTGATGGATCGCTCCATTAAACCATGTAAATTCACGCTCTTAGCGTGATTGACCAGACACCGGTCGAAAACCCGGCCGCGATGAAATTGCGTCACCTGGAATGTTGGAGCGGCTCAAAGGTGACACTTGGCAATATTCGGGGAATCGCCTTCTATCGTTGGTAAATAATGTGTTAAAATTTTCGCTGTCAAAGTCTACGGAGGGCAAGATGCCCAAGGACAACGAGAGCCTTCCCGATCTTGACCTGCAGGTGATTTACCCGCCGCAGGGGCTTCCGTCTTCGGTGGCTGCTCCGCCGGTTGTGACGCCATCGCCGAACAACAATGGCTATGCCGTCATCTCGCTGGGCGCTGTCCAGGCGCAGGCACCGCAGCCGGTCGTGCAGTCCCCTGGTCTGGTTGTACTGGCGGTCGGTTCGAAGAAGGACGACGAAAAGTCGAAGAAGGGTCCTGAGATTTCGAGCGTGTTCCTGCGACTTTGAAGGGGCGTTAATAGGGGGCTGGCGATGGGGTATTGGGCGGCTGCCGCGGTGGTGATCACCGCGCTGGCGGTTTTGGGTGGGGTTTACATGGCATTTTTCTGGCCGGTTGGCGGCGCCAAAAGGAAAGCGGCCGCGCACCAGCGCGACATGCGCACGACCTGGAAGGTGGTGCAGCTCGGAGGGCCCATCCTCAAGGGGCTTGGAATGGCCGATAAGATCAAATTTGGTGTGATCGTCTCGACCGATGAGATGCTGGCGCAAACCCAAACGATGTTGTTCTGTCCGCTGATCAATGGCGTGGATGAGGGCGATCTCCTGGCTGTTTTGCCCTGGCATGTCGAGGTCAAGATTAAGCACGAGCCGGAGCGGCGCTACGCCCGCATCGATTACGAGCACAAATACGTCTCCACGAAGATTGTGCTGCCGATTTCGCACCACGAAATCGATATGGATGGGCGCGAGCGCGGCTATCTCGATGCGGCCTCACAGGCGGCGGTGGCAGAGAAGCTGTCGGCTTGGTTTCCCCAGTTCAGCAAGCTGGCAAAGAAACCGTTTGGTTCGGAGCACGGCCTCCCCCTATAGTCCACATGCGTCAGATGGCTGGATGGCCGCTTGCGAACGTGGCTGCGTGGGGTGTACTCCGCGCAAAGCGCGTTGGTGAGAGGAAAGTCCGGGCTCCACGGAAACACGGTGACGGATAACATCCGCCGGGGGTAACCCCAGGGAAAGCGCCACAGAAATTATACCGCCCGTCTGCGCTGCATGTTGCAGCTATGCCGGGGCAAGCCTTGGAAAGGGCCTGCTGCGGCGGAGCCCGAAGGGGCGAAGACGAGTAAGGTTGAAAAGGTGCGGTAAGAGCGCACCGCGGGTCTGGCAACAGAATCGGCATGGCAAGCCCCACCGGGAGCAAGACCAAATAGGGACGGCACGTAATCCGTTTCCGGATAGCCGTCCGGGTAGGTCGCGAGAGGCAGTCGGTAACGGCTGTCCCAGAGGAATGGTCATCTATCCGCCTTCGGGCGGGGGACAGAACCCGGCTTAGAGGCCGTCTGACGCAAATCATTCCCGAACAGGCCGTGGTCCTGAGCGCCATTCCGCTCTTAATATGAGAACGAATAGTGATCATTTGCTCTCGTGTTAAGGGTGAATTTACCAAGCTTAGCGCATGCTTAACGTGTTGTTTATTTGTTCTCCGATTCGCAAGAGTTAGTGGAGTTGACGCAAGGTGACATCTAGCCGTAGGTCCTCAACCCCCTCATACTATTAGGCTTTTCCCTTGACTCGTCACTCTGTCCCATAGTATCCCATAACTTCCCATACGCAGTAAGGGCGCGGATTTCCGCGTTTTCGCCACCCATTTCGACGAAAAGCCGAACTGCTCTAGGGACTTAGGGGACGGGGACCGGTGTCCAACCAGCGTTTCATATCGACGGTTGCTGGTACGCTCGACGGCAAGGGGCGGGTTTGCATCCCCGCATCCTGGCGGAAAATTCTGGACGCTCAGGAGACCGGTGGCGTTTACATCTGCCCGAATTTGGAAGGCGGCTCGTTGGATGGCTTTGGCCAATCCTTGATGGATAGCGAATGCCAGCGCCTCGATGCGCTGGATCCACTTCTCTCCGCCTTGCATGACGATCTTGCCACCCACATCACGGCCGAAAGCATGCTGTTGCCGATTGATGAGAATGGCCGCATTCGCCTGCCGGAAGATTTCATTCAAGCCGCTGGCCTTAAGGACAAAGTCGTCTTTGTCGGACTCGGTCGCAAGTTCCAGATTTGGGACCCGGTGACATATGCCCCGATAAAGGCCAAGCGTCTGACTGGTGCCCTGGCCGAAAGGTCTGCGCGCGCTGCCAGGGAAGAAGCGGCCCGCGAAATAGCTGGGGCGCCCCCCGCATCGCCGCCAACGACACAACAGATAGGGACGCCATGAGCCACGTCCCGGTCTTGATCGCCGAAGTGCTGGAGGCTTTGAGCCCGCACGACGGCGGTCATTACGTTGATGCTACCTTTGGCGGCGGCGGTTACACCCGAGCCATCCTCGAGGCTGCCAAATGCCGCGTTCTCGGCATTGATCGCGATCCGGCTGCCATCGCACGTGGTCAGGCATTGGTGGAGGCTTATGCGGGCCGTCTAACGCTGGCCCATGGTGCCTTCTCCGATATGGACGAGCTCTTGGCGATGGCGGGCGTGTCCCGCACCGATGGCGTGGTGCTTGATCTCGGCGTCTCTTCTTTCCAGTTCGATGAGCCGGATCGCGGTTTTTCCTTCCGCTTCGATGGTCCACTCGATATGCGCATGAGCGCTGAGGGCATGAGCGCGGCCGACTTCATCAATACCGCCGAAGAACGTGAAATCTCGGATGTTATCGCCCACCATGGCGAAGAACGCCAAGCCCGCCGCATTGCCAAAGCCATCGTCAAGGCGCGTCCCATTCATCGCACGCTCGAACTTGCCAAACTGGTTGCCGATACGCTCGGCCCGGCTGCTTTGCGTCATCCCATCCATCCGGCGACGCGTACCTTTCAGGCTTTGCGCATCCATGTGAATGACGAGCTAGGCGAGCTGACCCGTGCGCTCGAAGCTGCCACCACGATTTTGCTGCCGCATGGCCGGCTTGTCGTGGTCTCGTTTCATTCGCTGGAAGATCGCATCGTCAAACGCTTCCTCACCGAATTCGGCAAAGAAACCCCGCAACCTTCGCGTCATGCGCCTGGGCTCGTGGGGGCCGCCAAACCGCAATACCGCCTTTTGGGATCAAAACCCGTTGGTCCCAGTGATGGCGAAATCGCAACCAACCCTCGGTCCCGCTCGGCAAAGCTGCGCGCGGCCGAACGTTTGGCTGCTTAGGAGAGAGCTATGATCCGCATCGTCAGCACGCTCTGCGTTGGTCTTCTCGGCTTCACGGTGATCTCGGCTTATCACATCTCCGAACAGGCCCGCATCGCCAAGCAGGAACTTCGCCATACCGAAACGCAGATCGCCTCGGAAACCACCGAGATTAGCGTCCTCGAAGTGCAGTGGCAAAAGCAGGCTAGTCCCGAGACCATTCAGAAACTGGCCGAGGCCTCACTTGGCATGGGCAACACCACCACGGTGCAGCTGGCCTCGGTTACCCAATTGCCGCGCCGCAGTGCTGCCTTGAACGGCGAAGAAATGCAGCAGGCCAGCCTGCAAAGCCCCGTCGCGCAGACGCCTGCTCCTGTTCTAACGATTTCTGCCCGCAGCGGAATGTGATGGTCCATGGCGCCCCAGCTCACCATCTATCAGCGTCGTATTCTCATCGGGATGGTGTTCTGTGTCGCCGCTTTCCTCGCTGTGGGTGTGAAGCTTGTGGTGGTGATGGGATTTGCGCCCAATGCGGCACCGGCCCGTCGCGCGCCGCCGATTATTTTCTCCCGTGCTGATTTGCTGGATCGCAACGGCGAAATCATCGCCCGCGATCTTCCCGCCGGTGATCTTTATGTGCGCCCCGCGCTTCTGAAGGACAAAAGCCGCGCCGCACAGGGTCTTGCGACGGCCCTCAATGGCGAGGTTGAGCACCTCACCGCGCTGTTGAAGAACAAAGCCCCCTCCGTCTTGATCGCTCGTCAAGTCTCGCAGGCCGATCAAGCCAAGGTTGTCGCACTCAAATTGCCGGGTTTGGAATACTTACGCAATTCGAAGCGTTTCTACGCCGATGGCCGCACGTCGGCGCAAGTGATTGGGGTCACCGATCTCGACGGCAAGGGTGTTTCGGGGCTCGAACGCGGCGTCGAAGCCAAGCTGCGCGATGGCAGCGGTCCGGTAACGACTTCGCTCGACAAGCGCGTGCAGTTTATTCTTGCTGCTGAGGCCGCCTCCAGCATGGCCGAATTCCGGGCCCGTGCCGCTGGCGGTCTGGTTTTGGATGTGAATACCGGTGAAGTCCTTGCCATGGTGTCGCTGCCCGGTTTCGACCCCAATGTGCGGCAGTTTGCGGCCACCGATTCCGGGCGCAATATCATGGTCCAGGACGTTTATGAGCTGGGCTCAGTATTCAAGATATTTGCCTTTACGCTCGCCGTCGAGGATCACAAAATTCAGCTCGGTGAGAGTCTGCCGATCGGCAACGGTTATAAGATAGGCCGTTTCACCATTCACGAGGCCGAGCATATGCCGGCCTTTCTCGCTGCCCGCGATGTCTTGGCGCAGTCCTCCAATATTGGCACTGCTCAGATTGCGCTACGATCTGGCGGTGAGCGCCAGCGCGCCTTTCTCGGAAATCTTGGCTTGCTGTCCCCGCTGCGCAGCGAATTGCCGGAGCGTGCCCGCCCGCTTTATCCCGATCACTGGGGTGTGATTGAAACTGCGACCATAGGCTTTGGTCATGGCATTTCGGTCAGCCCGCTATCCTTTGCCGCAGCGGCTGCTTCGGTCGTCAATGGTGGCCGGCGTATTGCCCCGACCTTCCTCAAGCACCCGGATGACGCACGCGGCGAACAGGTTGTATCTGCCGCGACCAGTGCCACCATGCGCTCGCTTTTGCGCTATGTCGTTACCAACGGAACGGGCAAAAAGGCTGATGTTCCCGGCTATGATGTGGGCGGCAAAACCGGATCGGCAGAAAAGCCCGGCCGCCATGGTTACGAGGCCCACAAGCTGGTGACATCTTTCTGTGCTGTGTTTCCTATTGAAAACCCGCGTTATCTCGTCTTCGTTGTGCTCGATGAACCCCATGGAACCAAGGCAACGGGCGGCTTTGCGCTGGCCGGATATACTGCCGCCCCGCTGGTAGCTCATGTGGTGGCACGGATCGCGCCCTTGCTGAGAGTCCAGATCAATCCGATAACCGCCAACAAAAAAGAGAATACTTAGAATGGCTGTGGCGCGTGGGTTGGCAGTGGAGCGGGAGGCGGTGAAACGATTCACCGGGCTCGCCAGTGACAGCCGCGAGATAAAGCCGGGCTATCTCTTTGCGGCTATCGCCGGCGTCAAGGGCGATGGCGCGCAGTTTGTGACAGATGCTATGGCGCGCGGCGCCGTTGCGGTACTCGGCGATCGCGCGATCGGCCAGGCCGTGGCCGACGCCGGTGTCGAATTTATTCCAGCGGACAATCCGCGCCTGGCGCTCGCGCTTTATGCGGCCGCCTTTTACGGCGCCCAGCCAAAAGTGATTGCCGCTGTCACGGGCACCAATGGCAAGACCTCCATTGCTGTCTTCCTACGTGAAATCTGGACCCGGCTGGGCAAGCCTGCCGCCAGTATGGGAACGATTGGCGTTGTCACTCCGAACCACACGACAAAACTCGATAACACCACGCCCGGCCCTATCGAAGTGCAGAGGATCCTCGCCGAATTAAAGGCGGATGGCATCGATCATCTGGCGTTGGAGGCGTCCAGTCACGGGCTGGATCAATATCGTCTCGATGGCGCGGATATTGCTGCTGTTGCCATCACCAATATCACGCGCGACCATCTCGATTATCACCCCAGTTTCGAGGCTTATATCGAAGCCAAGTTGCGCCTCTTCCGTGATCTGGCCCGCGATGGCGCTGCCGCTGTGATCAACGCCGATGCCAATTATGCCGATCGCTTTATTGCGGCGGCGGCGGAACGGGGCCTTCGGCTCTTTACCGTGGGCGAAAATGGCGGCGGCTTGAAGTTGGTCACGCGCCAACCGACGGTCGAGGGTCAGAGCCTCGAGGTTGCTTTCGCGGGTCAAAACTACACGGTGGCTTTGCCCCTGGCTGGCGCCTTTCAGGCCTCCAACGCTTTGGTTGCTGCCGGTCTGGCGATCGGGTTGGGCGAAGACCCTGCAGCGGTGTTCGGAGCGCTCGCCGGTTTGAAGGGCGCGCCGGGGCGTTTGGAAAAAGTGGCGGTGGCCGCGTCCGGTGCGCCGATCTTCGTCGATTACGCCCACACGCCCGATGCGCTTGATACCGTGCTTCTCGCCCTGCGTCCGCACACGATGCGCAAATTGAGCGTTGTTTTCGGCTGTGGCGGGGATCGCGACAAAGGCAAGCGCCCCTTGATGGGGGCGAGCGCCCTGCGCTTGGCCGACCGCATCATCGTTACCGATGACAATCCGAGAAGTGAAATACCAAGGCAAATCCGGGCAGAAATCCTCGCCGCTTGCCCAGGCGCCAGCGAGATTGCGGATCGCGCTTTGGCCATCTATACGGGGATTTCCGAGCTTTCCTCGGGTGACGTTCTCGTGATCGCTGGTAAAGGTCATGAGAGCGGGCAAATCATCGGCACCACCGTTCATCCTTTCAATGACCGCGAGGAAGCGATCAAAGCCGCCGTCGCGCTTGGCGGGCAGGAGTATCTGCCATGAACGTGTTGTGGACTTCGGCGGAACTCGAAGAGGCCACGCTCGGCCATGCTTCAGAGCCCTTTACAGTCACAGCGCTGGCGCTCGATTCACGCAGGCTTCACCCGGGCGCACTTTATCTTGCCATCAAGGGCGAAAGCAAAGACGGGCACGACTTTGTAGCCAATGCCTTTGAACACCAGGCCGCGGCAGCATTGGTCTCCAAACCGGTTTCCCGCGGTCCCACGCTCACCGTCGCCCACACCCAGCGCGCCCTCGAAGATATGGCCCGCGCCGCGCGCGCGCGGAGTGCGGCGGCCGTCATCGCCGTCACCGGCAGCGCCGGCAAGACCACCACCAAAGAGCTGTTGAAGCGCGCTTTCTCTGCCTTAGGTCAAACTCATGCTTCGGGTGCCTCCTTCAACAACCATTGGGGCGTGCCGTTCAGCGTCGCCAGCCTGCCGCGCGAGGCACGCTATGCTATTTTCGAAATCGGCATGAATCATTTTGGCGAGATTCGAGGTCTCGTTACCTTTGCCCGTCCCCAGATCGCACTCATCACCACGATCGCGCCCGCCCATCTCGAATTCTTCGGCAATTGTGACGCCATCGCCGATGCCAAATCGGAAATCTTTGAAGGCCTGCAAGCGGGCGGCACGGCGCTTCTGCCGGTCGATAGCCCTTATTGCGAGCGTTTGCGCAATCGCGCCAAACAACTTGGCGTTTCCAACATTCTCACCTTTGGCACCGCTCAATGTGCTGATGCCCGTCTGATCGGACTCGAGGAAAGCGTCGGTGCTATCCGCCTCAAGGCAGAAATTCTTGGGCAGACGGTGGATGCCGTGATCGGCGCGCCCGGTCAACATATGGCCTCCAATGCGCTCGGTGCTTTGCTGGCAGTGGCGGTCGCGGGCGGCGACGTCGCGGTGGCCGCGGAGGCTTTGCGCGATTTTTCGGCCCTTAAGGGGCGTGGCCAGCGCATCGCAGCGCATGGCATCGAAATCATCGACGAAAGCTATAACGCCAATCCGGCCTCCATGGCGGCGGCCTTGTCGCTTTTGACCAAGGCGCCTGGGCGCACACTGGCCGTACTCGGCGATATGCTGGAATTGGGGCCTGAAGGTCCAGCGCTGCATGCAGGTATCGCACCGCATCTGGATGCTGCCGATCTTGTCTTTCTGTGCGGGCCGCTGATGAAGTCGCTTTACGATGCGCTGCCGCCTGCCCGCCGCACGGCCTATGCTGACAATTCCGCGGAACTGGCGCCCTTTGTCGCCGCAGCGGTAAAAGCAGGCGATACGGTTCTGATCAAGGGCTCGAACGGCAGCCGCATGTCGCTTGTGATTGATGCGCTGAAGGGCAGGGGCGAGTAAATGTTTCATTTTCTGTTTTACTTACCCCACGCCGACCAGATGGCGTTCCTGCGCCTTTTCAAATATCTGAGCTTTCGCTCGGCGGGCGCCATCCTGACGGCGCTTTTCATTGCCTTTTGGATTGGGCCCAGTTTGATCGCGTGGCTGAAAGTGAAACAAGGCAAGGGTCAGCCCATTCGTGAAGACGGCCCGGCACGCCACATCATCGAAAAGAAAGGCACGCCTACTATGGGTGGCCTGCTCATCCTGATCTCGGTGGTGGTCTCGACGCTGCTGTGGGCGGATTTGACAAGTTGGTATGTCTGGATCGTGCTTTTCGTCACCGTCAGCTACGGCCTGCTCGGCTTTGCCGATGATTACGTCAAAGTGACCAAGCGCAGCTCTGATGGCGTCAGCGGGCTCATTCGTCTGGCGGCCGAATTTGCCATCGCCGCCATCGCTACCTACTGCATTATGCGTCTTCAGCCGCCCGAGCAGAGTGGGGCGCTGGCGGTTCCCTTCTTCAAGAATCTTCTCATCTATTTCGGCTTCTGGTTCCTCTTGGTCGGCGGTTGTGTCATTGCGGGCGCGGCCAATGCGGTAAATTTCACCGATGGGCTCGACGGGTTGGCCATTATGCCGGTGATGATCGCCGCCGCCACCTTCCTCCTCATCGCCTATATGGTCGGCAACGAGCGTTTTGCATTCTATCTCCAACTCGTCTACGTGCGCGATACCGGCGAGCTTGCCATTTTCTTGGCGGCCTTGATCGGAGCCGGGCTCGGCTTTCTTTGGTATAACGCGCCACCGGCATCGGTCTTTATGGGCGATACCGGTTCTTTGCCTTTGGGCGGCGCCCTTGGCGTGGTGGCCGTCGCGGTCAAGCACGAGATCGTGCTCGCCATCGTCGGGGGGCTTTTCGTGCTTGAGACCGTATCGGTCATCGTGCAGGTCATTTCATTCAAATTGACGGGCAAGCGCGTGTTTCGTATGGCGCCCATTCATCATCATTTCGAACAATTGGGCTGGCGCGAGCCCACCATCGTGATCCGTTTTTGGATCATCGCGGTGGTGCTGGCGCTGATTGGTCTTTCGACGTTGAAGCTGAGGTGAGGCGGTGATTGCAGGTGACGCCTTTCAGGGCAGAACCGTCGCCGTCTTCGGACTGGCGAGGTCGGGGCTTTCGGCGGTGCGCGCTCTCAAGGCGGGCAGGGTCGAGGTTTTTGCCTGGGACGACAAGGAGTCCTATCGCGAAGCCGCGCGGGAGGCCGGTGCAAAGATTATCCCCTGGACCGAATGGCCTTGGGACCATCTGACCGCCATCGTTTTAAGTCCAGGCGTACCGCTCACCCATCCAAAGCCCCACGATGTCGTCGAGCGCGCCCGCGAATGGGACGTCGAAGTCATTGGCGATATCGAGATCTTCGCGCGCAGCATGCCCGCCGCGCCCGTCATTGCCATCACCGGCACCAATGGGAAGTCCACCACCACGGCGTTGATTGGCCATATCCTAAAGGAAGCCGGTTTTGATGCCCAGGTCGGCGGCAATATCGGACAGCCCGTGCTCGACCTCGCCCCGCCCAACGCGCGTACCATCTATGTGATCGAGATTTCGTCCTATCAGATCGACCTATCGCCCGGTCTCACCCCCGACGTTTCGCTTCTGACCAACATCACGCCCGATCATATCGACCGGCATGGTTCGCTCGAAGGTTACGCGGCAGTGAAGCAGAAGCTGCTCCATCAGACCAAGAAGACTGGCCTCAATATCGTGGGCATAGACGATATGTTATGCGCCTCGATCTTCACCCAGCTAAGCGCCAATAGCGGGCCATCTTGCGTCGCCGTGTCGGTGGGCAAAGTCTTAGGGCGTGGCGTCTTTGTGCTCGACGGCTTGCTCTACAATGCAGGAAACGATCGCGCTGCCAAAGTGATGGATTTGACCGCGGCCACCCACTTGCCCGGCGCCCACAACTGGCAGAACGCGGCTCTCGCCTACGCTGCGGTGAAGCCCTATGTGACGGATACGCGTATCTTAACGGAGGCCATCGTTTCCTTCCCCGGTCTTGCCCATCGCATCGAAGACGTGGGCCGCATCGGCAAGGTCCGCTTTATCAACGATTCCAAGGCCACCAACGCCGATGCCGCCGAGCGGGCATTGGTTTGCTTCGACGACATCTATTGGATCATTGGCGGTCGGCCCAAAGCTGGTGGTATCGCCTCGCTGGAACCGCATTTTTCTCGCGTGCGCAAAGCCTATCTCATCGGCGAGGCGTCCGACGCCTTCGCCGCCACCCTGAAGGGCAGGGTCGAATACAACGCCTGCGGCACCCTTGAGGTTGCCGTGGCCGCTGCTGCCAGCGATGCCAGCCAGTCGAAAGCCGCCGCGCCCGTGGTGCTGTTGTCGCCCGCTTGCGCGTCCTTTGATCAGTTCCAGAGCTTTGAGCAGCGTGGCGACGCCTTTCGTGCCTTGGTCAGCCACTTGGCGCCGGAGGCCGCATGAACCGCGCCAGCCGGACCCATTTTGCCGATTGGTGGTGGACGATTGATCGCCGCTCCACTGTGCTCGTGATCGTACTGATAGGCATCGGGCTGATGCTCGCTGTTGCGGCGAGCCCTGCGGCCAGCGGTGGGCCTCAAACCGCGGGAAATTTTAATTTTGCCGCCAAGCAGATGGTGTTCGCTCTTGTCGCTCTCGCTATCCTCTTCGGCGCTTCGCTCCTCCATCCCGAGCAATTGCGCCGCGTTGCTGCTATCGTTTTTGTCGCCGCGTTGATCGGTTCCTTCGTGGTTTTGTTTCTCGGCACGCAAACCCTGGGCGCACGGCGCTGGCTGGATTTACGGATATTCACCCTGCAGCCTTCAGAATTCTTGAAGCCGAGCTTTGCTATTCTCGCAGCGGCTATCCTCACCGATGCCAATCGCATCCCTTTGCCCAAGCCTCTCCTGACCGCGCTGGTCGTGGTGCCTGCGCTCGTCATTTTGTTGTTGCAACCGGATGTCGGCCAGACCTTTCTGCTGCTCGGCCTGTGGGGGGCGATGCTGTTCTTCGCGGGCCTCTCCTTGAAGTGGGTTTGGGCGATCGGCGGCGGCGCGGCCGGTCTGGCCGTGATGGCGTATAGCTTCTTTCCCCATGTCCACCATCGCGTGCTGCAATTTTTGCACCCGAGCGACAAGGGCGGGCAGGTGAATCAGTCACTGAAGGCTTTTTCCCATGGCGGTCTGGTCGGTGTCGGGCCCGGCGCCGGCACGGTGAAATACCATCTGCCCGACGTGCATTCCGACTTCATCTATGCCGTGGCGGGGGAGGAGTTCGGCCTTTGGCTCTGCGCCATCATCGCATTGCTATTTTGCGTACTCTGTGTGGGCTTGATGCTGCGGTCGGCAAAATCGCGTGATCCCTTCGCCCAGCTTGCCGGCGCAGGCCTTGCCATGGTGCTGGCCTTCCAAGCCCTCATCAACATGGCCGTGGCGCTGAACATGATACCGGCCAAGGGCATGACGCTGCCTTTCATCTCCTCCGGCGGCTCGTCGCTTTTCGCTGTAGCCCTGACAATGGGCTTTGCATTGTCCTTGAGCCGCGAACGTCCGCAAGCCGAATTGCAGAAGGCACGCATCTCTCCAGCTTATAGGGGAGGGCGCGCATGACCATCGTCCTGGCAACTGGCGGCACCGGTGGACATCTTTTCCCGGCAGAAGCTTTGGCGCGCGAACTGATCGCGCGTGGTCACAAAATCGTGGTGATGACCGACAAGCGCGGCCGTCTCTATGGTGACGTCTTTCCTGGCGCTGCGATTTCCATTGTACCTTCGGCCGCGTTTTCGGATCGCTCGCTGATTGGTCTCATCTTTGCGCCGTTTGAGATCCTGGGCGGGATTGTTGTTTCACTGGTGAAGCTAAGGAATCTGAAACCCCGCGCCGTGGTCGGTTTTGGCGGCTATCCGTCTTTACCGGTGATGCTGGCGGCTTGCCTTGCCGGGCTGCCGACGGCGATCCTGTCGCCCGACGCTTTGCTGGGGCGCGCCAACCGCCTCTTGATGAATTATGTGCGGGTGATCGCGGCCAATTTCCCCCTGGTGCGCGTTCTGCCGAAAAACCGCAAAAAAATCGTGTATACCGGCAATCCCCTGCGCCCCGATGTCATTGCGTTGCGCGCTGCTCCGTATCAGACACCTGCGGTCGGCGGCCCGTTACGTCTTCTGGTGTTCGGCGGCAGCCAGGGCGCCCGCGTCTTCAGCGAGCGTATGCCCGCCGCTGTCAAGCTGTTGGCGCCAGAATTGAAGGCACGCCTTATCATCGTGCAGCAAAGCCGCCCGGAAGACATCGAAATTGTCCGGCGCGATTATGCAGCCCTGGGCATCGCGGCAGAACTTGCCTCCTTCTTTAAGGACATGCCGCAGCAGATCGCGAACGCCCATCTTGTCATCGCCCGCTCTGGCGCCGGCACGGTGAGCGAGCTTGCCTGCATCGGCCGTCCCGCCATTTTGGTGCCGTTGCCGCACGCGCTTGACGACAACCAGACTCCCAATGCCGAAGCGCTGGTCAACGCCGGCGGTGGCTGGCGCATTTCGCAACGCGAATTCACCCCCGAAAAAATCGCCGCCATGCTGACCAATATTTTTGCCGATCCAGCGGGCCTTACCGAGCGCGCCGCAGCGGCGCTCACCCTCGCCAAGCCGGATGCAACGCACGCCCTGGCAGATCTTGTCGAAACGCTGGAGGCAAGGCCATGAGCCGCAATGCTTCGACCCGGGTTCCCCTCGATATCGGCGCCATCCATTTCATCGGTATCGGTGGTATCGGCATGAGCGGCATCGCCGAGATCATGCACAATCTGGGTTACAAGGTGCAGGGTTCGGATGCGGCAGACAATGCCAATGTCAAGCGCCTGAAGGCGATGGGCATTACTGTCCATCTCGGCCATTCGGCTGAGAATCTCACGGACGCGCATGCCGTGGTCTATTCCTCGGCGGTCAAGCCCGGAAACGCCGAATTCGACGCCGCGCGTCTCAAGGGTCTGCCGCTGGTGCGCCGGGCTGAGATGCTGGCCGAGATCATGCGCCTCAAATCCTGCATCGCCGTGGCAGGCACCAATGGTAAGACCACCACCACCACAATGGTTGCCGCGCTGCTTGATGCCGGTAATCTCGATCCCACCGTGGTCAATGGCGGCATCATCAATGCCTACGGCACCAACGCGCGGCTGGGGCAGGGTGAATGGGTGGTGGTGGAAGCCGACGAGAGCGATGGCACCTTCCTGCGTCTGCCCTCCACCATCGCCATTGTTACCAATGCCGATCCCGACCATCTCGATTTTTACATCACCTTCGATCGTTTGCGCGAAGCCTTCCAGCGCTTCATAGAGAATGTGCCGTTCTATGGCTTTGCTGTGCTCTGCATCGACCATCCGGAGGTCCAGGCCATGGTCGGGCGTGTCACCGACCGGCGTATCATCACCTATGGCCTGTCGCCGCAAGCCGACGTCCGCGCCGTCAATGTGCACTTTGCGCAAGGCGCATCCTGCTACGATGTTATCTTCACCGACCGCTTGGCGGGCACCGAACGGCGCCTCGACAATCTCAAGCTGCCCATGCCGGGTGAGCACAATGTACAAAATTCGCTGGCGGCCATCACGGTTGCGAACCAGCTTGGCGTGCCGGATGAGATCATCGCCCATGCCCTAGCGACTTTCCGCGGCGTGGGCCGCCGTTTCACCCGTGTCGGCGAATGGAACGGTGCTGCCATCATCGATGATTATGCCCACAACCCCTTCAAAATCGCTGCGGCTTTGAAGGCAGCACGTCAAGCTTATAGCGGCCCCATCGTCGCCGTGGTGCAGCCCCATCGCTTCACGCGCCTGCGCGACACCTTTGCCGAATTCGCCAAATGCCTGAACGATGCCGACGTGGCGGTGATCGCCCCGGTTTATGCGGCAGGCGAAAAGCCCATCGATGGTTTTGACCGCGACTCTTATGCCGAAGCGCTAAGAGCGCATGGCCACCGCCATGTTCTGACCATCGATGGCGGTGATGATCTGGCCGCGGCCATCGCTGGGTATCTGAAACCCGGCGGAGCGGTTGTCTGTCTTGGTGCGGGATCGATTTCGGCCTGGGCGAATAAGTTGCAAGCCGCGCTGGAGGCGCTTCCCGTATGACGCCCAGCGAAAACCTGCCGCAAGTTCGCGGCACCTACCAATTCGGCGCCGCGCTGAAGGATCTTGTCTGGTTTCGCGCTGGTGGCGTCGCTGAGGTGTTATTTCGCCCGGCGGATGTCGACGATCTCGCCGCCTTTCTCGCTGCCCGCCCCTCGGACTTTCCGCTCACCATCATTGGGGTCGGCTCAAATCTTCTCGTCCGCGATGGCGGCGTACCGGGCGTCGTCATCCGTCTGCCAGCCGCCTTCGGCAAGGTTGAGGTGGATGGCTTGCGCATCCGCGCCGGCGCCGCTGCACTCGATTCCGCCGTCGCGCGCAAGGCCGCCGATGCCGGTATCGCCGGGCTCGAATTCTTGCGCGGCGTGCCGGGTACCATTGGTGGGGCGCTGCGGATGAATGCGGGCTGCTATGGCTCCGAAGTCAAAGATGTTTTCGTCGAAGCCACGGTACTCGATGGCAAAGGCGGCAAACACGTCTTCTCCGCCGCAGACATGGCTTTTGCCTATCGCAAGACCGGCGTGCCGGATGATTTTATCTTTGTCGAAGCGCTCTTCGAGGGGATCAAGGATGAACCCGTCGCGGTGCGCACGCGGATGGAAGAGCTTCTGGCACGGCGAGAGATCAGCCAGCCCATCGGTGCCAAGACGGGCGGTTCCACCTTCAAGAACCCGCCGGGCCAAATGGCTTGGAAGCTGATCGAAGACGCAGGCTGCCGCGGCCTCAAAATCGGTGATGCCAGCGTCTCTGACGTCCATTGCAACTTCCTCATCAATCACGGGGGCGCCACCGCCGCCGAGATCGAGGCTTTGGGTGAAGAAGTGCGCCGTCGGGTCAAGGAACAGTTCAACATCGAGCTGGAATGGGAAATCAAGCGCGTGGGCGTGCCGGGAGAAAAGTCATGACCAAAGTTGCGGTTCTTCTGGGCGGGCGCTCATCCGAACGCGAGATCAGCCTGATTTCCGGCAAAGGCTGCGCCGATGCGCTGCGCGAGGAAGGCTTCGATGTGGTCGAGATCGACCCCAGCCTGGGCGATTTTCCAGCTGCGCTGCAGGCCGCAAAGCCCGATGTCGCCTTCAATGCGCTGCATGGCCGTTACGGTGAAGATGGCTGCGTGCAAGGCTTGCTCGAGCTTTTGCGCATTCCTTACACCCATTCGGGCGTGCTTTCTTCGGCCCTCGCGATGCACAAGCAGTATACCAAGGATGTCTATCAGGCCGCAGGCCTGCCCATCGTCAAATCTCTTGTCGTAGACCGCAGAGCCGCCGCTGCGCAGCATCTGCTGGAACCGCCTTATGTGGTTAAGCCCGTCAACGAAGGCTCCTCCGTTGGCGTTTTTATCATCCGCAAGGGTGATAACCGCCCGCCGGAAGCGCTGGGCAGCGACCAATGGAATCTCACCGACCTCATGATGGTCGAGGAATTTGTCCCCGGCCGCGAGCTCACGGTCGCCGTCATGGGGTCTCAGGCGCTGGCCGTCACCGAGATTACCACCGAACTCGCCTTCTATGATTACGAGGCGAAATATGCGGCGGGTGGCTCAAAACACACCTTGCCCGCGCCGATTCCGGGGCATGTCGCGACCGAGGCCATGCAGCTTGCCGAGCGGGCGCATGCGGCTTTGGGCTGCCGCGGGGTGTCGCGCACCGATTTCCGCTACGATGATACCGACGGCAAGCATCGCCTCATCCTGCTCGAAACCAATACCCAGCCCGGCATGACGCCGACGTCGCTGGTGCCCGAGCAGGCTGCCTATAAGGGTCTCAGCTATCGCGCCTTGTGCCGCTGGATTTTGGAGGATGCCTCTTGCGACCGGTAAGCCAGCAGCGCCGAGTCCCCAAGCCGCGCGGTCAAACCGGCCGCACGCCGTCGCGCGGTATCAAGCGTGCGTCGGCGCAGCCGCAGCGCGGCGGCCGAGAGCAGCCTGATGTCATCTCCAAGCTCCTCGCCTTTTTCGGCGCTCTTGCGCGCCGACCGATGTTGCTGCTTACCCTCTTTCTTGTCCTCGCTGCGGGGATCGCGGCCGCGGTTACCGGCAAGCTGATCGACCGCGCCGTGGCGCGCACCGACACTGCGGCCGGCACAATGGTGAGCAAGGCTGGCTTTGCCGTTACCAAACTCCATCTTGACGGCAATGTCCGCACCAAGCCGGCGGAGATCATGGCTGCGCTCGGCCTGCGCGCCGGTCAGCCTATTTTTACGGTCGATGTGCGCGAGGCGCGGCTCCGGCTGCTTCAACTTCCCTGGGTATATGATTCCGATGTCATGCGCCGCTACCCGGACGACATCAGCATTCACATCGTAGAACGCTCCCCCTACGCCCGCTGGCAAACCGAAAAAGGCCTTGTCCTTGTGGAACGCCAAGGCCGCGTGATCCTGCCCGAAAGCAGCGGCAAATTCGGCAAACTGCCGCTTTTGATGGGAGAGGATGCGCCCGTCCATGCGGCAGGCTTTGTCGAGGCGGTGTCGGCCCATCGCGGTATCGTCAAGCGGGTGACGGCCTATCAATACCAATCGGGGCGGCGGTGGAATCTGCTGCTCGACGACGGGGTGGTGGTCAAGCTTCCGGAAATCGGCTGGGACAAGGAGCTTCCCGTACTGGAGCATCTCATCGTGGACAAAGGTATCCTGGAAAGCGACATCCGGGAGATCGATCTGCGTAACCCGCTCTACTTCTATTTTTTGCTGCGCAATGGTGCCGAACATAAAGAAAAACGTTCCGATACGGGGAGTGCCATTTGATGGGGGAAACAGTGCGTCTGAAGTCTGGCGACGGCTCCCCGGCCTATCGTACGGGCATTGTGGCGGTACTCGACATCGGCTCCAGCAAGACGGTGTGTCTTATCGCGCGCTGCGAGCCGGGTTCGATCAAGGTGCTTGGCGCGGCTTTGCGCGAAAGCCGCGGCCTCAAAGCCGGCACCGTGGTGGAAATGACCACTGCGGAAGAATCCATCCGCGATGTCGTTGCGGCGGCCGAAAATCTCGCCGATGTGCGCTTGCAGAGCGTCTTAATGTCGGTCAATTGCGGCAGTCCCATCACCGTGACCTCGCGCGCAGCTTGGCCGCTCGATGGCGGCGAAGTCACCGATGATATTCTGCGCCAGCTGCTGGCCGAAGGCCGTTCGCGCTGCCAACTCGACGGCCATGTCGTGATCCAGTCGATGCCGACCTCCTATGTGGTCGATGAATCACTCGGCGTACGCGATCCCTCGGGCATGGTCGGTCAGCGCATCGGCGTCACCATGCATGGTGTGGCCGTCAAACCCACAGCCCTCTCAAATCTGCGGCTGGCGGTGGAACGCTGCCATTTGCGGGTCGGCGCCTCGCTTTTTGCGCCTTATGCCTCTGGCCTGTCGGTCTTGACCGACGACGAAAAGCAGCTCGGTGCCACGATAATCGACATGGGCGGCGGTTGTACGTCGATTGCCGTTTTCCTGGAAGGCCATCTGGTGTTTGCCGATGTCGTCCCGGTTGGGGGCTTTGCGGTGACCAGCGATCTCGCCCGCATGCTGGCGGCACCGCTGGCGGCGGCCGAGCGGGCCAAGGTGCTATATGGCGCCGCTTTGGGCGATATCGAATCGGGTTCCGATGTCGTCTCGGTGCCCCAGATGGGCGAGGAGAATGAGGAGAACGACCTGCGTGTTCCTCGCTCCATGCTCACCAGAATCATTCAGGCTCGCCTGGAGGAAACATTCAGCGAAGTGCATCGGCGCCTGCGCGAATCCGGCTATGATGTCGCCGCGGGCAGGCGGCTGGTGCTCACCGGCGGTGCCAGTCAGCTTGCCGGAGCGCGCGAATTGGCGGCGCGAGTCTTGAACAAACAGGTCCGTGTCGGCCGTCCCAGGCCGCAAGCTGGTCTGCCCGCTTCTTCGGCAGGACCTGATTATGCCACAGCCATCGGGCTTTTGATGGCTGGTGCAACAATGCCACCGGAGGTGCTCAATCCGGAACTTCAGTCACAACAGTCAGAAAGTGGGTCGAAAGGTTGGCTCTCACGGTTGACCAGAGGGCTCATCGGATGATTCAACAATAACAAGACGATTCGCTTGGGCTAATGGCGACGTAACGCGCGACCAGCCAAGGAGAGAATAACATGGCGATCAGTTTCAAAGCGCCCGAACCGCAAGAGCTGCGTCCCCGGATTACCGTCCTGGGCGTGGGCGGAGCAGGCGGCAATGCGGTCAACAACATGATCGCGTCCGGGCTTGAAGGCGTCGATTTTGTCGTCGCGAACACCGATGCACAGTCGCTGGCCGGTTCAAAGGCCGAGCGGCGGGTGCAATTGGGTGCGCACGTCACGGAAGGCCAGGGTGCAGGCGCCCAGCCCGACATCGGCCGTGCGGCTGCCGAAGAGACCCTCGAAGAGATTATGGAGCATCTGCGCGAGGCCCATATGGTGTTCATCACCGCGGGCATGGGCGGTGGCACTGGCACGGGGGCCGCACCAGTTATCGCCCGGGCTGTGCGCGAAGCCGGCATCCTCACCGTCGGTGTCGTCACCAAGCCGTTTGCCTTTGAAGGCGACCGCCGCATGCGGATTGCCGAGAAGGGCATTACCGAGTTGCAGCAGTTCGTCCACACCCTGATCGTGATTCCGAATCAGAACCTTTTCCGCGTCGCCAATGACCGCACCACTTTCGCCCAGGCCTTCGCCATGGCCGACGATGTGCTGCATGCGGGCGTGCGCGGCGTCACCGATTTGATCGTTTGCCCGGGCCTCATCAATCTCGATTTTGCCGACATCAAGTCGGTCATCACCGAGATGGGCAAGGCGATGATGGGCACCGGCGAGGCGGAAGGCGAAGATCGCGCGCAAAAGGCCGCCGATATGGCCATTTCCAATCCGCTGCTCGACGATGTTTCTATGAAGGGTGCCCGTGGCGTTCTCATCAACATCACCGGCGGCCAGGATCTGATGCTGTTCGAGGTCGAAGCAGCTGCCAATCGCATCCGCGCCGAGGTTGATCCCGACGCCAACATCATTTTCGGCAATACCATTCTCGATAATATGGAAGGCCGCATCCGCGTCAGCGTGGTGGCAACCGGTATTGAGGCTGCAGAGATGCGGGTCGGCAAAAATGTCGAACCTTTTGCACCGCGGACCAAGGCCCGTCCGGTGGACTTTCTGAAAGCCGCTGCGGCCTCGGTCGCCCAGCAGGAACGTAGTCACGCCCCGCAACCGGCTGCCGTGTCACCCTCCCTTCAGCACCAAGCGCCCACCGTGCCGCCCGTGGCCAATCCGGTCCATCGCCGGGTAGAGGAAATCGAAACGGTTCTCAATCAGCGTGAGAACAGCCCGGCCGAAGCAGCCATTCTCGGCGATAGCGTGCCGCCACTGGTGTTGGAAACCGAGCCCTATCGGCCTTTGCGGGAAGATCCTGTGGTGCAACGGCCTACCGAGCCGGAGCTTCAGCATCGTAACGAGCAGGAGCGCAAGAGCGGCTGGGGGCTGTTCCGGTCCAAGAAGGTCAAAGAAGAAGCCCGTGTCGAACCGGCTCCGCGCCTCCAGCAGCCTGCCGCCCCGCGTCCGCCCGCTCCTCGCGCCACAGCCCAGGCCGAACCGGCGCGTCCACAACAGCCGCTGGTTCCGCCGGGCGATGATCTCTTTCCCGATCACAAGCGGGACGATTTTGAAATCCCCGCCTTCCTGCGCCGCCAGACCAATTAATCAGACTGGGCTCAGAAAAGCAGACAAAGGCGCGTTCTTCGGAGCGCGCCTTTTCCTTTGGCAGAGGTTATCCGAAATGGAAGCCACAGCCGACTGCGCCCCACAGCATCACATTGGCAGCCAAGAGGATCACTCCGGCATGGCTCTCGCTCCATGCGATGAGGGTGCCGTGGGATGCGTGGTCGAGCGCAAGCCAGTCATCGCTCCCCTCCGTTTGAGCCGGGAGCGTTTGCTCCGAGCTGTTGCCGTGGATGGCCATCTCATCCGATCCTGCTGCCGCGAAGTCACTCTAGAACGGCTCTATTAGCGGCCCGTTAAGGTGTCCCCGCCAATTCGAACGGCTTCTCGCCAAATTTGCGGCGGGCCCGTAACACCCTTAGCTGTAACATGCGGCTGCTATCCGTGATGTGACGGCGGCGGCCTGCACTGTATGATCGGCCCTTAGATACGGATTTTTGCAGCCATGGCCTTTCGCCAAACCATCGCCAAAGAAGTCGCTTGCGAGGGCATTGCCCTGCACGCGGGAACCCAGGTGCGCATGCTGCTCACCCCCGCGCCGCCGGGGTCCGGGGTGGTCTTCATCCGCCAAGACCTTGATGGTGCTAGCGTGCCCGCCCGCTACGACCACGTCAGCGAAACCATGCTCGGCACCACGCTGGAATTTGGCCGGGCCAGCGTGTCGGTGGTGGAGCATTTGATGGCGGCCGTGGCAGGGGCGGGGATCGATGATCTGGTGATCGCCGTCGATGGTCCTGAGCCGCCGGTTCTGGATGGCGACGCCTTATCCTTCATGGAACTCCTAGATATTGCCGGGGTTAAAGCCAGCGCCGCGCCGCGCCGGGCCCTGAAAGTTCTGCGCCGCGTGGAAGTGACGCATAAGGACGCCAGTGCCGCCCTGGTGCCGTCATCTAGCCTGCAATTTGCTTTCGAGATCGATTTTGCCTCGGCTGCCATCGGCCGGCAGACCTTCGCTTTCACCTTTTCACCAGAGGACTTCCGGCGCGAAATCGCCCCGGCCCGCACGTTTGGCGACATTGCCCAGCTCGAAGCGCTCAAAAAGATGGATCGGGGCCATGGCGCCTCGTTCCTGAACACCCTGGCAATTGATAGGGATCGGGTAATCAATGCCGATCTGATGCGTTTTCCCAACGAATTCGTGCGCCACAAAATTCTGGACGCGGTGGGAGACTTGGCCTTGGCCGGCGCCCCGCTGGTCGCCCGCTTTGAAGGCCTTCGCTCCGGCCATGCCCTCAATAACGCGCTTTTGCGGGGGCTTTTTGCCGATCCGGCCAACTTCCAGTGGGTTACAGCCGCGTCATGACCGGGCCGTAACCGCTAACCGGTTAATACAAAGCCTTTTTTGCCCTCTGGACCTTTCTTCGCTGCAAATGCGATAAGGCCATTCCAGCCTGGAATTCGGGCGCTGAATCGGAAATGCGGTCCATGCTTCATCTGCCGCGCGGCCTTGCCGCTGTGCTCGTTGTAAGTTGCGCGTTCGCTTTGTCGGGCTGTGCTTGGTTTGACAGGCAAACCGGCAAAAGTGAGGAAAAGGACGCCACTTACCAGGAACGTCCCATCGACCAGATTTATGCCGATGCCTGGAAGAAGCTGAACAACAGCGACTGGGCAGAGGCAGCCAAGCAGTTTGCCGAAGTCGAACGTCAACATCCCTATTCGGTTTGGGCCCGCCGGGCCTCGCTGATGAGCGCCTATTGCTACTACCAAGCCAACAAATACGTCGAAGCCGTCGCGGCATCCGACAACTACATCTCCCTGCATCCGGGGTCGAAAGAAGTGCCCTACGCCTTCTATTTGAAGGCCGTATCACTTTACGAACAGATCGTGGATGTGGAGCGCGACCAATCCAACACCGAGGCCGCCTTGGTGGCGCTGCAAGATGTGGTGCAGCGTTTCCCGGATAGCGAATATGCGCGCGACGCCACGCTCAAGATCGACCTGACACTTGACCATCTTGCCGGCAAACAGATGACGGTTGGGCGTTACTACCTTTACAAGGGCGACTACATCGGCGCCATCAACCGCTTCCGCGTGGTGGTTGAGCAGTATCAGAAGACGACTCAGATCGCCGAAGCTCTGGAACGCCTGACCGAGTGCTATTACGCCCTCGGCCTCGCCAAGGAGGCCCAGACAGCCGCCGCCGTACTCGGCCACAATTATCCGGGCAGCCCCTGGTATGAAGACGCCTACAATGTCCTCAAAAAGGAAAACCTGAAGCCGGTGGAAGACAAAGGCTCCTGGATTTCACGGGCTTTCGACAAAGTCTTGTGACCGCGGCCGTTTTTCGTCACGCTTGGCCTTGACCTGAGCCCGGCGCTTGGTCACCATTTGTTCTCGCGGATTTGATGGTAATGAGGCGATGCTCGCAGCGCTGAGCGTACGCGATATCGTTCTGATCGAGGCGGCGAGTTTAGAATTCGCCCCCGGCCTCAATGTGCTCACAGGCGAAACCGGCGCTGGCAAGTCGATCCTGCTCGATGCCCTCGGCATGGCGAGTGGCGGGCGTGGCCGGGCGGCGGTACGTCCTGGTGCGGCGCAAGGCTCGGCGACGGCCCTCTTCGATCCCCCCGCCAAACACCCCGCGCGCACGTTGCTGGCAGAACACTCCATCCCCGGCGATGGCGAAATTGTTCTGCGTCGCACTTTGTCGGCGGACGGCCGTACCCGCGGCTTTGTCAATGACGAGCCGGTTGGCGTCGGCCTTTTGAAGGACCTCGGCGCTGCGCTGCTCGAGGTGCATGGCCAGGCCGATGACCGCGGCCTTTTTGATCCTTCCACGCACCGTAGCCTCCTGGATGCTTTTGGTGGCCACGAAGCGCTGGCAGATGAGGCGGCACGGCTCTTTGCCGCTTACGACGCCGCCCGTGTCACGGCGGCCGACCTCAAACAAGCCCAGGCCACGGCGCTAGCCGATGCCGATTACGTCAAGCAGGCGGTGGACGAGCTGTCGTCTCTCGGCGCGGAAGTCGGCGAAGAAGGAACGCTGGCCGCAGAACGTGCCCTGCTGATGAACGCCACGCGCATTGCCGAAGACATCTCGGCGGCTGCCGAGTTGCTCTCGGGCGAACGCGGAGCCGAGGCCAATCTCGCGGGGGCCCTGAAGCGTCTGTCGCGTATGGGTGAAGAGGCCCGCAAAGCCGCCGCCGCGGGGGAAGCCGCGCTCGAACAAGCCTATGCCCTTGCAGAGGAGGGCAGTCGCGAACTGAATGCGCTGCTCTCGCGCCTGGATGTTGATGGCAGCGCCTTGGAACGCAAGGAAGACCGTCTCTATGCGCTCAGGGCCGCCGCGCGCAAATTTTCCGTCAAGCCTGACAGTCTTCCTGCTGTACTAGTCAAATTTCGCTCGCAGCTCGATGCGCTCGATCTCGACGGAGGTAAGCTGAAAGATGCTGAAGCCACCGCCAAGGCCGCTCTTGCCGCCTTCATTGCTGCTGCTCAGAAACTCAGCGCCGCGCGCTTGGCAGCGGCGCGCGATCTCGAAAAAGCCGTCGCTGCCGAATTGACACCACTCAAACTTGGCCATGCCCGCTTTCGTGTCAGCTTCGCGCCCTCAGAGCCATCATCGCTGGGCCTGGAGCGCGTCGCTTTCGAAATCGCCACGCTAGAGGGCGCCGCTTTCGGGGCGCTGGCCAAAATTGCTTCGGGCGGCGAGTTGGCGCGTTTTTCCCTCGCCATCAAAGTCGTGCTGGCGCAAGCAGCCCCGCCCGCCGCGCTGGTCTTCGACGAAGTGGATCGCGGTGTCGGTGGGGCCGTGGCCGACGCGGTGGGCCTGCGTTTGCAGAAGCTCTCGCAATCGACCCAAGTGCTCCTCGTCACCCATTCGCCGCAAGTGGCCGCCCGCGCCGATCGCCATTTCCGCATTATCCGCAAGGGCGACAAGACCGTGGTGCTCCAGCTCGATGACGAGGCGCGTCTGGAGGAAGTGGCGCGCATGCTCTCGGGTGCCATCGTTACCGAAGAAGCCCGCGCCGCTGCCCGCCGATTGATCGCCGAAGCCCAAGCCCTACCCAAGAAGTCGCGGAAAAAAGCATGAAGCCGATCACGGACCTTACCTCCGTCGAAGCGGGCGCTGAACTCGAACGTTTGGCGCGCGAAATCGCCGAACATGACCGGCGCTATCATGGTGAGGACGCGCCGACCATTTCTGATGCTGCTTATGATGCGCTGCGTCAGCGCAATGCCGCCATTGAGGCGCGCTTTCCCGAACTCATTCGCCCCGACAGCCCCTCGCATCGCGTTGGTGCCAAGGCGAGCGAGAAATTCGCCAAAGTTCTGCACGTCAAGCCGATGCTGTCGCTCGACAATGCCTTTGCCGATGACGATGTTAGCGATTTCGTTGCCCGCATCCGCCGCTTCTTGGGCCTGAAAGACGAAGCGCAGCTCGCCTTCACCTGCGAGCCCAAAATCGATGGGCTGTCGGCCTCATTGCGCTATGAGAATGGCGTCTTCGTGCAAGGCGCCACACGCGGCGATGGCAGCGAAGGCGAAGACATCACCGCCAATCTGCGCACCGTCAAAGATATTCCGCTGCGCCTTCACGGCAAGCCGCCGGAGATTTTGGAAGTGCGCGGCGAGGTTTACATGACCCATGCCGATTTTGCGGGCCTCAACAAACGCCAGGAAGCGACAGGCGAGAAAATCTTCGCCAACCCACGCAATTCTGCTGCCGGCTCCGTGCGTCAGCTTGATCCTGCTATCACAGCCGCGCGCCCGCTGCATTTCTTTGCTTATGCCTGGGGCGAGGTGAGCGAGATGCCGGCCGATAGCCAATCGGGCATGCTGGAAGCGTTCCGCCAGCTCGGCTTTGCCGTGAACCCGCTGATCCGCCGCTGCCTTACCGCTGAGGAAATTCTTGCCTTCTATCGCGAGATTGGCTCAGCCCGCGCCAGCCTGCCTTACGACATCGATGGTGTGGTCTACAAAGTCGATGACCTCGATTTGCAGAACCGCCTCGGCTTTGTATCACGTAGCCCGCGCTGGGCCATCGCCCACAAATTTCCTGCCGAGCAGGCCGAAACGGTGGTCGAAAATATCGAGATTCAAGTCGGTCGCACCGGCAAGCTGACGCCGGTTGCCAAGCTGAAGCCGGTCACCGTCGGTGGTGTCGTCGTTGCCAACGCCACCCTGCACAATCAAGACGAAATCACCCGCAAGGATGTGCGCATCGGCGATCATGTGGTGGTGCAGCGTGCCGGTGATGTCATTCCGCAGATCGTCCGCGTGATCCTCGAAAAGCGGCCGCCACACGCCGTGCCTTATGAATTTCCCATTCTCTGCCCTGTCTGCGGCAGCCATGCCGTGCGTGAAGTGGACGAGAAAACCGGCAAGCAGGATGTTGATGTCCGTTGCACGGGCGGCCTCATCTGCGCCGCCCAAGCTGTTGAACGCTTACGCCATTTCGTGTCGCGCAACGCTTTTGACATCGAAGGGCTGGGCGAAAAACAGATCGATCTCTTCCACGTCACCGGGCTGATCAAAGAGCCAGCCGATATCTTTGCCCTGAAAGACCGGCTTGAGGAATTGAAAGCCATCATCTTGGAGGAGCGAAAACGTCAATCGGCCGAGCGTGCGGCAAAGGCAGGCAAAGCCGTCACGCCGCCGCGCGAAGATGCCAAGCGCACCTTTAAGGAAGTGGACAATCTTTTGGCCGCTATCGAAGCGCGCCGCAAAATCGGGCTGGAGCGTTTTATCAACGCGCTCGGCATTCGTCATGTTGGGGAGACGACTGCCAAGCTTTTGGCGCGGCGATTTCACACTTACGCGGCTCTCGCCGCGGCGGCCGAATCCGAAAATGGGCTTGCCGAGCTCACGGCCATCGATGGCATAGGTGCTGTAGTGGCCGAGGGGATCAAGGATTTCTTCGACGAGAAGCATAATCGTGAAGTTTTGGCGCATCTTCTCAATCAAGTGACGCCGGAAGAAACGGCGGCCGTTGCGGATGTGGATTCGCCCGTTGCTGGCAAGACCGTTGTCTTTACGGGCTCTCTTGAAAAGATGACGCGCCAGGAAGCCAAGGCCCGCGCCGAAGCACTGGGCGCCAAGGTCGCTAGTTCGGTTTCCAAAAAAACCGACCTTGTCGTCGCTGGTCCCAATGCCGGCTCCAAGCTGACGGAAGCTGCCAAACACGGTGTTGAAGTCATCAATGAAGAAGACTGGCTGAGGTTGATCGGCAGCGGGGCATGAAAGTCATCGCCATCGATTTCGAAACCGCCAATGAGCAGCGCGCCAGCGCCTGCTCGGTGGGCCTCGCCTGGATTGAGGATGGCGCCGTCGCGCGTGTGGAAGAGCGGCTGATTCGCCCCAAACAGATGCGCTTTTCCGGTTTTAATATCGGTATTCACGGCATCCGCCCCGAAGATGTAGAGAATGCACCGGAATTTCCGCAAGTGATGGACGAATTCCACGACGATTTTGTGGGCGCCATGATGCTCGCCCACAACGCCTCTTTCGATATGAGCGTTTGGCGCGCCAGTCTCGATCTTTATGGGCGGGCCTATCCTGATTTCGAATATCTCTGCACACTCCAAATGGCCCGCCGTGTTTGGGCTGATCTTTCGTCGCATAAGCTGAATGCGCTCGGGCGCCACCTTTGCATTGCCTTCGAACATCACAATGCGGCGGCCGATGCGTCGGTTTGCGGTCAGGTGGCACTTGCCATCGCCGCCGATACCGGCGTGGGGGATATCCCCGCGATTCCGGCGCAGATCGGGATGACGCCGGGAAAAATCTATGCCGGCGGCTACCGCCCCTGTTCCTGCCGTCGCCAATCTGTCGTGCAGCCCTGTTAGGACCAAGGGGAAGGTCTTTCCGGCTGTCCGCTATGCTCCGCTCCGTCCTTTTCGCTGCTGCTGTTTTCGCTGTTGCTGCCAGCGCCGATCCTCTGATCTTTGGTCATCGTGGCGCTGCGGGCTACCGGCCAGAGCACACCATTGCCGGTTACAAGCTCGCCATCGCCATGGGCGCCGATTTCATCGAGCCCGATCTGGTCTCGACCAAAGACGGCGTTTTGATCGTGCGGCACGAGCCCAACATCACTGAAACCACCGATGTGGCCACTCATCCCGAATTTGCCGCCCGCAAAACCACCAAGACCATCGATGGCGAAGCGCAGACGGGCTGGTTTGCCGATGATTTCACGCTCGCCGAAATCAAGACCTTGCGCGCCAAGGAACGCCTGCCCTTCCGCGATCACAGCTATGACGGCCAATTTGAAATCGTCACTTTTCAACAGGTGATCGATCTTGCCAAAGCCGAAAGCGCGGCCCGCGGCCGGGTGATCGGCGTCATCCCGGAAACCAAGCATCCCTCCTATTTCCGTGCCGAGGGGCTGCCGCTGGAAGAAAAGATGCTGGCTGCGCTGAATGCGGCAGGTTGGCACGATGAAACGGCGCCGGTCATCATTCAATCCTTCGAAGTCGGGAATCTGAAACGCCTGCATGCCGTGACAAGGTTGCGGCTAATTCAACTCACCGATGGCATCGCCGTGCGCCCCGATGGCAGCATCGATTACAACCAGCCTTATGATTTCGTGCTGGCAGGCGACAAGCGGACCTATGGCGATCTCTTGACGCCGAAGGGTCTCGCCGAAATCGCCACCTATGCCTGGGCTATCGGGCCGTGGAAGCGCGCGATCATCTCCGTGCGCAATATTATCAAAGACGGTCAGCCCGTCGATCTCGACGGCGATGGCAAGATCACGGAAGCCGATACCGTGTCGCTGCCGCCATCGCATGTTGTCGCCGATGCCCATGCCGTGGGGCTTAAGGTGATGCCTTTCACCTTCCGCAACGAATGTGTGTTCCTTGCTTCTGATTACGGTTGCGATCCGCTCAAGGAATATCAGGCGTTTTTTGCCACCGGAGTCGATGGCCTCTTCAGTGACAGCGCTGATAAAGCCGTGGCCGCACGCTCCACGCGCTAGGCCAGTGCAGCGGCGAGCAGTGGCAAGCTGCGATCCATGCGGTAATCGACCGAGGAATGATCGTCGGGGAACTCTTCGTAGATATGCGGCACCTCCAGCGCCCTCAGCCGCTTGTTCAGCCGGCGCGAACCGTAAACGAGGTTGTATTGATCGACCTCACCGCAATCGAGATAAAAGAGTTTCAGCCGCTTTAGCCCGGCGGCGTGTTTCTCCACCAAGCTCAGCGGATCCCACTTCAAAAAATTCGCCCAGCGCTCGGCGATGATTTCGCAAGTATCGAGCGTCACCGGCAAGCGAATGCCCAGGAATGCCTCCGGATCGGGATCATAGCTGGCGCACATGGCAAGATTCATCAGCACATGGATATCGCCATCCTTCACTTTGGGTGCCGCGAAGAAGCGTTCGAGCCAGAGCTGAACCGAATTGTCCGCTTTGGCCAAAGCGCGCAGCACGCGCGGCCACTCGGCGGCAAACAAAAGCTCAAAGCCAGCATCGCCGGAGTGGGACGCCGTCGCAGCCCAGAAATCGCTGTGCAGCATGCCATGCACCAAGGCGCCGTAACCGCCCGAACTTTTGCCGAAGCAGCCGCGCCGTCCCACTCCGCCGCAGCTGAATGTGCTCTCCACAAAAGGCACAGCCTCTTGCAGCAGGAAATCGTCCCAGCGGCCCATGGCGGTCGTGTTGATATACTGGTTGCCACCCAGCTTGGTGAAGCAATCGGGTAGGGCGACGACGCAAGGCGCCATTGCGCCCGTTGCCATCAACCGGTCAAGCCGCTCCGGCAGATTCTCGCCGAAGTTTTTCCAATTGGTATGGGCGGGTCCACCCGCCGTAAATCCTACAAGATCGACCAAGAGCGCCAGCCCGCGCCCATCGTGACCGGCAGGCAGATAAACATCGATGCGGCGCAGCGTGGGATCGCCCAGCAGATTGCCGCGCAAAACCGCACTCTCCAGCCACAGCGTGTGGACAGTTCCTTGCACGGGCGAAGAATCGCGCCGCATCAGATCAGCCGCGTGGCGTGGTCGAGCCAGCGTCTCGTCTCATCATCCACCAGCTGCTCCAACGTGTCGCGCACCCGCTCGTGATAAGCGTTGAGCCAATTGGTTTCTTCATCGGTCAGTAACATGGGCTCAACGAGGTCGAGGTCAATCGGCGCCAGCGTGATGGTTTCAAATTCCAGCATCCTGCGCTCGCCGGGTTCGCTCGGCTGCCGCACCACGATCAAATTCTCGATGCGGATGCCGTATTCGCCCGCTTTGTAGTAGCCCGGCTCGTTGGAAACGATCATGCCCGCCTTCAAAGCTTGCGGAATGGCACGTTTGGAGATGTTCTGCGGCCCTTCGTGGACCGACAAATACGCGCCCACGCCATGGCCGGTGCCGTGATCGTAATCCAGCCCTACCTCCCACAAGGGCCGCCGCGCCAGACTGTCAAGCGCATGGCCGGTGGTGCCTTCGGGGAATTTGGCGGTGGCCAGCGCGATATGGCCCTTGAGCACGCGGGTGAAGCGATCCTTCATCTCCGCGCTGGGCGTGCCCACAATCACGGTGCGGGTGATGTCGGTGGTGCCGTCGGGATACTGCCCGCCCGAATCGATGAGATAAATCTGGTCCAGCGACAGCGGTAGATTGGTGGTGTGCGTCACGCGGTAATGCGGAATGGCAGCATGTTCGCGCGCCGCGGAAATCGAATCGAAGGAAAGATCGGTGAGGTGTTCGGACTCTTTGCGAATGGCCTCCAACTTTTCAGCCGCCGAAATCTCCGTCAGCCCGCCTTTGGGGGCCTCGCGCGTGAGCCAGCCGAGAAACTTTGCCATGGCAACGCCATCGCGGATATGGGCTTTGCGCATGCCCTCGATTTCGATGGGGTTTTTGATCGCTTTGGCAAGTTGGCAAGGATCGGCCAGCCGCACCACGCTGGCGCCCGCCGCTGCCAGCCGGTCAAAAATCGCCGCCGCCGCGGTGCCGGGGTCCACTGCCACGGCTTTGCCCTTCAAATCGTCCAGCGCCGGGGCAAAATCGGCAGGCGGGCGCAAGCGCACCGAGTTGCCCAGATGCTGGATCAGCTCCGGCGTGGTTTTGTGCTCGTCGAGAAACAAGTCGGTGGAACCGTCGCCGTTCAAAATCGCAAAGCTAAGGGCAAAGGGTGTGTGTGGAACATCGTCGCCGCGGATATTCAGCAGCCAGCAGATCGAATCCGGCATGGTCAAGACCAGTGCCTCGGCACCTTTGGCCTTGGCCTCTTCGGCCAGCCGCACGCGCTTGGTCTCGGCCGCTTCCCCGGTGAGGTTGTTCGCCTGCACGATGGCGCGCGCGGTCGGCCCTTCCGGTTGATCCGCCCAAATCGCATCGATGGGATTGGTCTGGCAAGCCACCAGCGTGGCACCGGCTTTGGCAACAGAGGCTTTCAGCGCCTCGACCGCATTGGCGGTATGCAGCCAAGGGTCATAGCCGATGCGGCTGCCCTTGGGTGCGGCGCTTTCCAGCCAGCGGCCAGGGCCTTCTTCCACCAGATCGCGCGGCTCGAACTGCGTCGTGTCCGTCTGCTGGCGCACCTGCAGAGTGTACCGTCCGTCGACAAAGATCGCTGCCTTATCCGTGAGCACTACGGCAGCGCCAGCCGAGCCGGTGAAGGCGGTCAGCCAAGCCAGCCGCTCGGCGCGCTTGGGCACATATTCGCCCTGATGCTCGTCGGAGCGCGGCACAATGAAGCCTGCGAGCCCGCGGCGGGCCAGTTCCGCGCGCAACAGTGTCAGCCGCGGCGCACACGTCGCCGGATTGGATTGGTCGTCAAAACTCTGGAAAATCTTTGTCATAACGGGAGAGGTTAAGGCCGCCGCGCGCCAGAATCCAGCATCAAGCGTCCACCCTTAAGCTTTCTCCAGCACCAGCGCACTCCAGCTACCGTCGCGGCGGATGGATCGCAGCACCATGCCCTGCGGCTTGTAATAGCTGAGGACCTGATTTTCCTGCCAATGGAGTAGGCCGGACAGCACCAGCGTGCCGCCTTTGGCCATCACCTTGCAGATTTGTGGCGACAGCTGGGTCAAGGGTCCGGCCAGGATATTGGCCAGGATGAGATCGAACGGCGCCAGACGGAAAAGCGTGGGATGTGTCGGACCATCGGCCATCAGCGCCATTACGCGTGGTCCCTCGCCATTGGCGACGGCATTTTCGCGCGTTACCTCGACCGCTACCATGTCGATGTCCGAGGCCATCACAGGGCGCCGCCACAGCTTGGCCGCGCCAATGGCCAGCAGCCCGGTGCCGCAACCGAGGTCCAGCACATTCTCATAGCGTCTCCTCTTGGCCAGATCGCTAAGCACCGCCATACACAGCGCGGTGGTCTCATGATGACCGGTGCCGAAGGCCATCCCCGCCTCGATGCGGATAGGGATGACGCCATGGGGCACCTGGCCTTGGTCATGCGCACCATAAATGAAAAAGCGCCCCGCCCGCACCGGCGGCAAGCCTTCCTGAGACAGCTTGATCCAATCGGCATCGGGCAGCAGCGCCACATGCACAGGCTTGCCCGTCACTTTGGTGATGAGATCGCCATCCGGCATCACATCATACAGCGCCTCGACGACCACGTCTTCACGGAAGGGGTCTTGCTGGATCAGCACCGCTTGCGGGCTCGGCGGAATAAGCTCCAATGCCGCCACCACATTCAGGCCTTCTGATTTATGGACGACAATGGAGGCTTTCCAGAGGGGGGGCTGTGTGCTCATGGCGCCCGTTTAGCGCAAAATGCCGAGCCCTGCCAATCCGCCAACGCTGGGGCCAAGAAAAAGGCCACCGGTCCCCGCCAGAGGCAAGGACCGGTTCAGAACCCAGCTCAGCGCAACCAATTGGTGCGGGTCAATTCCACCAATTCATCGCCGCGGCCATTCAGAATCGCCCGCATCATATAGACGCTGAAGCCTCGGGCTTGCTCCAGCGTGATTTGCGGCGGCATGGCCAGTTCCTGCTTGGCCGTCCGAACGTCGAGCAGCACCGGCCCCGGTGTTGCCAGCATCTCATCGATGGCCGCAGGAAGCTTGGCGGCATCGTCCACCTCGATCCCCTTGATGCCGATGGCTTCGGCCACGCGCACGAAGTTGGGGCTGTTGAGGTCGGTGTCGTCGGAGATATAGCCCCCCGCTTTCATCTCCATGGCCACGAAGCCGAGCGAGCGATTGTGAAAAATGACGATCTTCACCGGCAGATCGAGCTGGCGCAGCGTCAGAATATCGCCCATCAGCATGGAAAAACCGCCATCGCCGCACAGCGCGATGACCTGCCGTTTGGGGTCAATCCCTTGCACCCCGATGGCCTGGGGCATCGCATTGGCCATCGAGCCATGCGAAAAGGAACCGAGCAGGCGGCGTTTGCCGTTCATGGTCACGTAGCGTGCGGCCCATACCGTCGGCGTGCCGACGTCGCAGGTGAAGATGGTATCGTCAGTCGCTTTTTCGCTGATCAGCTTGGCCAAATATTGCGGATGAATCTGCCCCTTGGCGCTGTTCGGGGTGGCGAGATCATCGAGGTCTTTGCGTGCTCTTTTGTAATGGGCGAGGGCGCCGTCCAGGAATGTCGTGTCTGTTTTGGCCGTAAGCTTGGGCAGAAGTTCTTTCAGCGTTTCTTTGACATCGCCGATTAGGCCGAGATCGATTTGGGTATGCGCGCCCAGCGCCTCGGGCCGCGTGTCGACCTGCGCCACCTTGGCATTTTTAGGATAGAAGGCGCGATAGGGAAAGGCCGAGCCCAAGATCAGCAGCGTCTCGGCACTCTCCATCGCGTAATAGCCCGAAGAAAAGCCGATCAGCCCCGTCATGCCGACATCATAGGGGTTGTCGTATTCCAGATATTCCTTGCCGCGCATGGCATGCACAACCGGCGCCTTCAAGGCGTCGGCCAGCGCCACCACTTCGCTATGGGCTTCGGCGCAACCGGCGCCACACAACAGCGCAATTTTTTTGCTGCCATTGAGGAGCGCGGCCAGCTTGTCGATTTCGGCTTCAACCGGCCGCGATAGCGCAGCTTCGGGCACTGCGCCGCGCAGTTCCACGCCATCGGGCATGGCACGCAGGGCCACATCACCCGGCAGCACGATCACGGCCACGCCCTTTTTCAGGATCGCGGTGCGAATGGCGATGTCCAAAATATAGGGCATCTGTTCGGGATTGCTGACCAACTCGCAATAGACGCTGCATTCCTTGAACAGCTCTTGGGGATGGGTTTCCTGAAAATAGCCGGTGCCGATTTCCGCCGAGGGAATATGCGCGGCTATGGCCAGAACCGGAACATGATTGCGCTGGCAATCGAACAGCCCGTTGATCAAATGCAAATTGCCCGGTCCGCAAGAGCCGGCACAGACGGCAAGCTTACCCGTCACATGGGCTTCGGCACCGGCTGCAAATGCGGCCACTTCTTCATGGCGTGTTCCCATCCAGCGGATTTTCTTCTGCCGGAAAAGACTGTCGCTAAGCCCATTCAGAGAGTCGCCGGTAACGCCCCAGATGCGCTCGACACCGATATCGGCGAGGTAACGTGCAATATAGGTGGCAATATTTTCAGTCATTATCATGTCCTATGGAGAGCGCCATCCGCAAATCATATCGGTGCGCATTGGTCTCACGTTAAGCCGAGCGAACCACCAAGCGAACTGCATTTTTCGGAGAGGGGATACCCCTATTTTGCAGACACCGCCCATTTATTGGAAAACCGCGATGCATTTCTTGCGCTCATCTTATCGATGGCCGTGATGTTTCCCCTACGCGCCGGTAAACGCAACGTCCGATCCAGCCTGTCGCGATAAGCAGCCAAAGGGCTGATATGATCAGCAATGGCGCACTATAGGCGCCCGCCATCCAGCGCTGCATATAAAGCGAACCACCGATATGGCCGAGCCCATTGCAGAGGCCGGTTATGGCGGCCAAAGGCAGCGCGATGCGGCGCAAAATGCTGTTGCCGTGAAACGCCCATGGTGAAAGGCAAAGCAGCAACACGATGCCGGTGATCAGCAGGCCCAGCCATACCTCAAAGGTGAAAGTCGGCAAGGGAAGGAACGGCAGATGCGTGCGAATCCCGCGCACGGTCGGATTATAGATCGCGAGAAAATCGTGCGCCGCCTCGTCGGCCACATGCACAGCGAGGCTTAAAGCAAAGACCCCCAGGCCACCCCGAAACGAACCTGGGCCATGGGCCCCTCCGCGTTTCCAGTCAGCCGCCAAATCTACGCTGGCAAGATGAGGCGTCAAGAATAGTCTCGCCCCTTTATGCTCGGCTGTCCCCGCAAAGATGAGGGCTGGACAGGAACGTGGTGCCATCCAGGGGGGCAGACTGATCACGCGGCTCCAAGCCGCTTTTGCAATTCGTTCAAATCGCTCACGAACCAGAGATGATGGCCGCGATTGGATTCGCCCACGAAGTCGCGCAACGGGCTGCTCTTGGCCAGATGGGCATCGATATTGCCCATGATGGCTAGCCGCAAATGATAATTGACCAACTTCTGCACGATGGCGCCCGCAAGGCCCGTGGACAGGCGGAAGAAATCGTCGCTCAGCTGCGCGGTCGTAACCGCCACCCAATCAGCACCCGCACCCATTCCGGCGGAGACCAAATCTACCGCGTCTGCTTCGGTTCTGAGCGTCAGCCCGTCTGCCACAAACAGTGTTGTGCCCGCGATGTAGAAAATATTTGTCATCGCCTGAACTGCCGCCACGGGCAATCGCCTTCGATCATGCCACGCTCCTTAAACCACCGCACCTGAACTGGAATCCTCATCCCCGCGTCACGAATTGATCGATGACTTTCTTCTCGCCCGCTTTGTCGAAATCGACGGTCAGCTTATTGCCTTCCACCGCGCGCACCAGCCCGTAACCAAACTTCTGATGAAACACACGGTCGCCACGGCCAAATTGTGAGGCGGCGGGATCGCTGGTCTGCACGCTCCACGCTTGCGCTTCGATCAATGGCGGGCGCGCGCGGGTATAGCCGCTACTCTTATTGGCCTGGGCGCGTTTCCAGCCCGGGCTGTCATAGGTGGAGGCAAAGCCATCCATATTGTCGCGAAAGCCGGCGTTGCCGCCATAAAAGCCTTCATCGATGGCCGCTGCCACATGCTCGGGCGGCAGCTCGTTGATAAAGCGGCTGGGCAGGGCGCTTTGCCAGCTGCCATGAATGCGCCGGTTGGCGGCAAAGGAAATGAAAGCCCGCTTCTTGGCCCGCGTCAGGCCCACATAAGCCAGCCGCCGCTCCTCTTCGAGCCCCGCAACGCCGTTTTCGTCCATCGTGCGCTGGCTGGGGAATAGACCTTCTTCCCAACCAGGCAAGAATACCGTGTCGAATTCGAGCCCCTTGGCTGCGTGCAGCGTCATCAGATTGATGCGGTCTTCGGTTTCGTTCTGCTCGATCTCCATCACCAGCGCGACATGCTCGAGGAACGCTGCCAAGCTCTCGAATTGCTCCATCGAGCGCACGAGTTCTTTTAGGTTATCGAGCCGCCCCGGCGCTTCGGCGGATTTGTCCGCTTTCAGCATGTCGGTATAGCCGGACTCGTCCAAGATCATCTCGGCGAGTTCGGTGTGCGGAATTTGCCGCGAAACCTCGGCCCAGCGCATGAAATTGCCGACCAATTCGCCCAGCGCTTTTTTGGCTTTGGGCGGCAATTCGTCCGTCACCACGATATCACGTGCCGCCGCCAGCAGCGGCATGCGCATGCTGCGGGCAAATTGGTGCAGCACCTGCACACTGGCATCGCCGATACCGCGCTTGGGCTTATTGATGATGCGCTCAAAGGCGAGGTCATCATCGCCTTGTGCCACCAGCCTAAAATAGGCCATGGCATCGCGGATTTCGGCGCGTTCATAAAAGCGCGGGCCGCCAATCACTTTGTAAGGCAATCCCAGCGAGATAAAGCGGTCTTCAAATTCGCGCATCTGGAACGAGGCGCGCACCAAAATCGCCATCTGCGCGTAGAGATGGTTTTGGCGGTGCAGGTTCTCCGCTTCGCTCGCCACATTGCGGGCTTCTTCTTCGGCGTCCCACACCCCTTTGACGGCAATCTTTTCGCCCGGCTCGCCTTCGGTCCACAGCGTTTTGCCGAGGCGGCCTTTGTTGGCCGCGATCAAGCCGGAGGCCGCGCCCAGAATGGCGGGTGTGGAGCGGTAATTGCGTTCCAGGCGGATCACCTTGGCGCCGGGAAAATCGCGTTCGAAACGCAGGATATTTTCGATCTCCGCACCGCGCCAGCCGTAAATGGATTGATCGTCGTCGCCCACCACACAGACATTGCTGCGTACACCGCTGCCGCCGCCGCCCGCCAGTAGCTTCAGCCACAGATACTGCACCGTGTTGGTGTCTTGATATTCGTCGACCAAGATATAGCGGAAGCGGTCGCGATAATCGGCCAGCACGTCGGGGTGTTCGCGCAGAATCGTCAGCACATCGAGCAGAAGATCGCCGAAATCACAGGCATTCAGCGCCCGCAGCCGCTCCTGATAGGCGGCATAAAGCGAACGGCCCTTACCAAAGGCAAAAGCGTGCGCTTCGCCGTCCGGCACATCTTCCGGCTTCAGCCCGCGGTTTTTCCAGCCGTCGATCATCGAGGCCAGCGTGCGCGCCGGCCAGCGCTTATCGTCGATATTTTCGGCTTGCAGCAGCTGTTTCATCAGCCGCAGCTGGTCATCGGTGTCGATGATGGTGAAATTGGATTTGCGCCCGGCGAGTTCGGCATGGCGGCGCAGCATCCGCGCCCCGATGGAGTGGAAGGTGCCAAGCCATTGCATGCCTTCGACCACGCCGCCGATCAATGCCCCGATGCGCTCTTTCAATTCGCGCGCCGCCTTGTTGGTGAAGGTCACGGCCAATATTTGGCCCGGCCAAGCTTTGCGCGTGCTGAGAATATGGGCGAGGCGGGTGGTCAGCACGCGCGTCTTGCCGGTGCCCGCGCCCGCCAGTACCAGCACGGGTCCTTCGGTGGCCTCCACGGCTTCGCGCTGTTCTTTGTTGAGGCCGCTGAGATAAGGCGGCTCGCGTGCAGGCATCAGCGGCGCGTGGTCTTCGGGCTCGTCGCCAAAGGCGGAATCGAGCGGATCTTGATAATGTCCGGTCATGATTCCGCAAATCTAGCAGCGCGCGGGCCAAAGTTCACGCGATGTTCTTATTGTGGGCGGCGCAACCTTGCCGCGTTATTCGTCGAGCTTATGCCCGTCGAGGCGCTTTGCATCCTTTTCCGCAACCACTTTTGCCTTTTTATGCGCGCTTTTCAGCGTGCTGTGCTTGGCGCGGTTGGCTTCCGCCACCACCTCTTTGGTGTGGCGGGCCTTTTCTTTGCGGATTTGGCGAAGATTGACGATGGTGCTCATAGGTCCATCCCCGATGTCGTCACGCCATGGCCTTTTGATAGGCTGGCCGGGCGGCGAGGCTCTCAGTATATGCCTTCAGCATCGGCGTTTCACCGATCAGCTTGAACTTCATCAGGAAGTCGATTGCTCCACCGGTGGCGATATCGGCCGCCGAAAAGTTCTCGCCCAGGAGGTAAGCCCGCTCGGACAGGGTCTTGTTCAAAAACACCTCGACCTCTTCGGCCGGGGCCCAGCCCATGGCGCCGTAAATATGTTTGACGCCAAGGCGGCGCATCATCATGGCCGGCTCAAGCACGCCGGGGCGATAGGCGAGCCAGGAAAGATATTCGCCGCGCAAAGGATCGCCCGGCACAGGCGCGAGGGCTTTCTCCGGATAGAGATCGGTCAGGTATGCCGTGATCGCCGCGATCTCAAAAACGCGCTGGCCGTCATGCTCCAGCGCCGGAACCTTGCCATGCGGATGGGGGTTGGCAGGATCGATGGCGCCGCTGCCATCCATGCCGCGGATGGTGACGGCTTTCGTCTCATAGGGGACACCCAATTCCTCCAAGAGCCACACGATGCTGCAGGAGCGCGACTTGGCTTTGTGAAACAGCGTGAACATTTTCGACCCCCAAAAAAAGCAAGGCTAGGCGGTGCGGGACGCCGCAGCAAGGGCGTAAACGCGCAGGGCGCTCGCCAAGGGACGCAAGGCACGCGCGGCATCAATCTCACCCACCAATGCCGCCAAGCTGATTTCCCTGACAGCGGCCTCGCGCTCCAGCACCAGCCAAAATTCCGGTTCGAGGGCGATGGAGGTGCGGTGGCCTGAGAGCGAGAAGGAGCGCTTTTTCAGCATAAGGTTGTCTCAAATCCTGCCGCCAAGTTAGCACGTCTTCGCGGCAATGCGCCGTCGCAGCCATTGGAAGGGCCGCCCGTCGATGGCGGCAAGGCCAAGCCCGATGATCAGCATGCCGCCGATGGCCCGCGCGTTGACGCTCTCGCCCAGGAAAACGGCCCCCAGGATAACAGCGCTGACGGGAACGAGAAATGTCACCAGGGAGATATTGGTCGCCCCCGCCTTGGCAAGAATATGGAAATAGATGAGATAGGCCGCGACCGTCGACGCCAGCGCGATGCCCAAGAGCGCCCCCCAAACGCCGAAGTCTGGCATGGGCAGCCCCCATGGGCGTTCGATGAGGAGGGCGAAGGGGGCCACCAGCACCGTTGCGGCTGTGAGTTGTGCGGTAACCACGGCAAAGAGCGATTGGCCGGAGAATCGCCGCCCGTAAACCCCGCCAAAGCCGTAACAAATCGTGGCGAGAAGACAGGCGAGTTCGCCCCAAAGGTCCTGGCTTGCAATGCCGGCAAGCGCGCTCGGTCCGAGGAGCAGCGCGACGCCCGCAAAGCCGAAGCCAATCCCCGCCGCTTTGTTCCAGGCAAGTTTTTCGTTATGCGTCCACACATGCGCCACCAGCACCGTGAAAATCGGCGTCATGGCGTTGATGATGGAGGCAAGGCCGGAGCTGATGTGCCGTTCGCTGTAGGCAAAAAGAGCGAAGGGCACGACATTGTTGAGGGCCGCGATCACGAAAAAGGGGCCCCATTGGCGCCAAGGCGGCAGCCGCTCGCCGCGCACCGCCAGAATGATGTTCATCGCCACGGCAGCGATTCCCATACGCCCCAGCACAACGGTAAAGGGACCCAGTGTCACCAGCAGTTTGTAAAAAAAGAATGAGGCGCCCCAGAACAAGGCCAAGAGCAGAAACAGCGCCCATTCCGTGCGCCCCATGGAAAGGCTGGTCGAAAATTTGCCTTGGCCGGTCATCGCAGCTTCCAAATCACAATGTGCCACCATGGCCGTCGCGGGCAGATTACACAGCCCGTTTCTTGCTGTGTAGAGGCCGCAGCCGCCAGAGCCATGGCAGCTATGCCCGCAACGGCCGGAAATCCAAACCGCCAAGCTCCTTCTTCAGCGTCTTGAGGGCGCATTTGGGCCGCATCAGAAGCCTGGGCCGCTTCAGTTGGCGTACAGCCCCGGCGATGGCGATGAGGTTGCGGCTTTTGCGCCCTTCATCATCCAGAAGCCGCACCTGGGACCAGGTTTTTTGCATCAACTGCGCAAAGCGGTCGGGTTCGCAATCTTGGGCATCGGTGGCGATCAGGTTGACCAGCACAAAAGCTTTGCGGGCTCTCAGCCGCGACTTGAGCAGCTCCAAGAAGCGCGTCGTCCGCATATGCTTGGGAATTTCGTTGTCGCAATAGGCGTCGAGCACGATGGCATCGTATTTGCGCTTGTCCCGCCGCACAAAGGCCGCGCCGTCTGCGATATGGCATTCAACGTCATCGGGCAGATGGAAATACGAACGCGCGATCTCGAAGTTGCGCCCATCGATATCGACAATGGTCACCGTGATGCCAACCCGCCGCAACATGGTCGCCAGCGTGCCGCCGCCGCAGCCGATCATCAGCACATGGCGGCTTTGCGCCTGCCGGATGAGGCCGTACATGGCATGGATATAGTCCGCGGTGCTCACACCATGGCGGTCGGCGAGGCTATGGTTGTCGCTCCTTTCCCAAAAGGAAATACCGCCGGTGGCGTTGTTCTGCTCGATCACGAAGCCATGGTCATAGCCGGCGGCACGCGCGTTTTTTTTGGTCGTCATCGTGGAAAGCAAAACCCGGGATTATTTCGGTCCGATCATATCCTCTGGCCGGACGATGGCGTCAAACTCCTCCGCCGTGACGAGGCCCGTCTTTAAGGCTTCTTCCTTCAGCGTGGTGCCGTTCTTATGCGCGGTCTTGGCGATCTTGGCGGCGGCGTCATAACCGATCTTGGGCGCGAGCGCCGTCACCAGCATCAGCGAACGGTCGAGACCGGCCTTGATATTGTCGAGGCGCGGCGCGATCCCCACCACACAATTCTCGGTAAAGCTCGCCGCGGCATCCGCCATCAGCCGCACGCTTTGCAGGAAATTATAGGCCATCACCGGATTGAAGACATTGAGTTCGAAATGGCCTTGGCTGCCGGCGAAGGTGAGGGCCGCATTGTTGCCGAATATCTGAATACAGACCTGGGTCAGGGCCTCACACTGCGTTGGGTTGACTTTGCCCGGCATGATCGAAGAGCCCGGCTCGTTCTCCGGCAGTGACAATTCACCGAGGCCCGAGCGCGGCCCCGAGCCCAAAAAACGGATGTCATTGGCAATCTTGAAAAGCGAAGCGGCCACCGTATTGATCGCGCCGTGACTCATCACCATGGCGTCATGGGCGGCAAGGGCTTCAAATTTGTTGGGGGCGGAGGTGAAAGGCAAGGCGGTGATGGCCGCAATGCGATCGGCCACCATCTCGGCAAAACCCACGGGCGCATTCAGGCCCGTGCCCACCGCAGTACCACCTTGGGCGAGTTGCATCAGCATCGGCAAAGTCTGCTCGATACGCGCGATGCCGTTTTCAACCTGCTGGGTATAGCCGGAGAATTCCTGGCCCAGCGTCAGGGGGGTCGCATCCTGAGTATGGGTACGGCCAATCTTGACGATGGCCTTCCATTCCTGTGCTTTGTCATTCAGGGCATTGCGCAGCGCCTGGAGCGCCGGGATCAGCCGGTGCACAATCTCTTCGCCCGCCGCCACATGCATGGCTGTGGGATAGGTGTCGTTGGATGATTGACTCATGTTGACGTGATCGTTGGGATGGACCGGCTTTTTGGAGCCCATCTCACCGCCCAGCATCTCGATGGCGCGGTTGGAAATCACTTCATTGGCATTCATGTTCGATTGCGTACCGGAACCGGTCTGCCAGACCACCAGTGGAAAATGAGCGTCGAGCTTGCCCTCGATCACTTCTTGCGCCGCCGCGATCACCGCCTGGCCGATAACAGGGTCGAGCCGGCCCAGCGCCATATTGGTCTCGGCGGCGGCGCGTTTGACGATGCCTAGCGCGCGCACCACCGGGGCGGGCTGTTTTTCCCAGCCGATCTTGAAATTGTTGCGGCTGCGTTCGGCCTGCGCCCCCCAATAGCGCGAGGCGTCCACCTCGATCGGTCCGAAGGTGTCGGTTTCGGTGCGGGTCTTGATGGTCATGGGAAGCATCCTAGTGCCGATAATCACGGGCGCGGTATTGTCGCGATTCGCTGCCACCCCGACTATAAAAGGACTACTTCTTTCGGAACGAGTCCAAACTGACGACTTCGCCCGCGCCGGATGGCTTTTCCCCCTCGGGCTTGTCGCCGTCCGGTTTGTCGTCTTCATCTTTCTCAGGCTGCAGCTCGGCTTTGTGCGGCAGAACCGTGGCCTCGGGCTGCTGAGGAACGGCTTTGGGAACCGGCTTGGCGGCGGGTTTGCTGTCACCATCCTCGACCGATTTGATCTCCAACCCGAACGGCACGCCGGGATCGAAGAATTTGGTCAGCGCCGCGAAAGGAATGACCAGGGTCGCTGGCAGTTTGCGGAAGGTGAGTGCCACCTCGAAATCATCCTGCCGGACTTTGAGGCCCCAGAACTGGTGCTGCAGAATGATGGTCATCTCGTCCGGATACTGTTCGACCAGGAAGCTTGGAATGTCCACGCCGGGAAAGCCGGTCTTGAAGGTGAGATAGAAATGGTGAGCGCCGATCAGCCCTTGCTTTTCGATTCGCAGCAACGCATCGCGCACCACGCCGCGCAGCGCCGCGTCGAGCAAGGCTTGATAACCGATATAATCCTTAGCCATTACACTTTCCGGGAATGAAGGGGGCAGACTAGCCCGCACGGCTCATGAGTCAATGTGCGTTTGGCGGAGCCCTGTAAACGCCCCGGAACGGGACAGCCGCTAGTGCTTTTGAACAAACACCTTAGAGGCCCCGGCAAGGCAGATATGGCGCATCTCTCCGGGCTTGTCCGGGGTCAGGGGGCAGACGGTAAAGTCGGCAAAGACCCGGGTTTCGGAGTCGTGCAGCGCCGCGCGAATTTCATCGGGTAGCGGCACCCTATTCTCATCATACCGGTTCTCGGCATCCACCACGGCCAGCATACGGCGGCTTCCCACCGGCCAGATGCGGTGATTCCAAGTGCCGTTGGCGAGCGATAGCCGTCCATGCACGGTGAAACAGGGCCCCGTCAACTTCGGACTGACGGGGCATTGCCCCAAATCATTGCCAAAGACGGGTATGGCCCCTGCCAGAAAACAGACCAGAAAAGTCCAAAGGCGCATTTGAGCTTTCACGATCCAAGAATAAGCGAGGGGTTTCTGTTGCCCGGCACCCCTCCAGCCGCGCTTGTCTAACTATAAGTTAGGCAGCGAGGGCCATTTCATTGTCGTTGGCACCTATACAGACAGCCCGATGACGGCGGATACCATACCGAGCAAAAGGACAACCTTTACACGTCTGTCGATCCTATTTCGCCCCCTCAAAGTCCTTTAAAACCAGTAACTTGGCCTTGAAAGGAAGAAGTGGTGGAGGCGCCGGGTACCGCCCCCGGGTCCAGTCCGCTTATTACGTAGCCGTTTATCGCCATAGTCTGGGTTACCCCAGACAGGACCTATATAAGCGTCCTCTTCTCAATTTAGAAGGTGGCGAATTTGGCTTAAGCGCGCGAAGATAGCCCACCACGTCCGAATTTATGCTTTTGGGGGGCACACATGACGAACTGGCCGGGCGATTCCGCCGTATTTCCGTTCTGCATCCCATTGATCAAAAAGTTCGAAGGCTTCCGGGCTGCGCCTTATAAAGATTCGGCGGGCATCCCGACCATCGGCTACGGCACCATCCTCTATCCTGCGGGCAAAGCGGTCACCATGACCGACAAGCCGGTGACCGAGGCGGATGCAACCGGTTTCCTCAGCTATCAGATGAGCCTGAAATCCAAGGCAATTGGGCCCATGCTGCAAAAGCTTGCCAGCCTGCATCAGGCTGCGGCCATGTTGTCGCTGACCTACAATATCGGCACGGCAGCGTTTCAATCGTCCACGGTGCTGAAGAAGTTCAATACGGGTGACATCCAAGCGGCGGCCGCTGCCTTCCTGATGTGGGACAAGGCGACGGTGGACGGCCAGCGTGTGGTGATCGAGGGTCTGCACAACCGCCGCCTCGCCGAGCAGGCGATTTTTCTCACAGCGGATTGAGGTCGCGGGCGGCGCTTTACGGCCGGGCAACAACCGCATAAGGAAAGCCCATGCGCCAATATCTCGATCTTATGGACCATGTGTTGAAGAGCGGCGTGGAAAAGCACGACCGTACCGGCACCGGCACCGGCACGCGGGCGGTTTTCGGCCATCAGATGCGCTTCGATCTGGCCGCGGGCTTTCCTCTCGTCACCACCAAGAAGCTGCATCTCAAATCGATCATCTATGAGCTTTTGTGGTTCCTGCGCGGCGACACCAATGTGAAGTGGCTGCAGGAGCATGGCGTCACCATTTGGGACGAATGGGCCGATAAGAATGGCGAGTTAGGCCCGGTTTATGGGCATCAATGGCGCGCTTGGCCGCGCGATCATGCCGGCACGCTGGATCAGATTTCCTGGGTGGTGAATGAGATCAAGACCAACCCCGATTCGCGCCGCCTCATTGTCACCGCCTGGAACCCCGCGGATATCCCGCGCCAAGCTCTGCCGCCCTGCCACTGCCTGTTTCAGTTCTTTGTCGCGGACGGCAAGCTTTCCTGCCAGCTCTATCAACGCTCCGGCGATGTATTTCTGGGCATCCCTTTCAACATCGCCTCCTATGCCATTTTGACCATGATGATGGCGCAGGTGACGGGGCTTGCCCCGGGCGAGTTCGTCCACAGCATCGGCGATGCCCATCTCTATCTGAACCATCTGGAGCAAGCCGAGGAGCAGCTCACCCGCGAGCCCTATCCCTTGCCCAAGCTCCACATCAATCCTGCGGTAAAAGACATCTTCCACTTCAAGTTCGAAGACTTTACGCTTGAGGGCTATCAGGCCCACCCGCACATCAAAGCCCCGGTGAATGGTCTGCCGATTCAATCCATGTCACGTGCCTTAGACGTCTAAGTGCGAATCACCTGCGCAGAAAAGCGCCTGTGGGTATCCCTGTGGATGCATTGTGGGTATCTTTGAATTCACAAATTTGCGAATCAAATCCACAGCTTGGCCAGCACACAGCTTTTGGCGTCTTGAAAATTCAGCGTACCCTTGATTCAACATGTTGCGGCAACCACTCCGCCTGCACTCAAGGGATAGTTGCAATGTACCAATATCACCAACTGCTCGACAGCATTCTAAGTGATGGGATCGAGAGACCTGATCGCACACACGTTGGGACTCTCTCAGTATTTGGACACCAGTCGCGGTACAACCTATCCAAGGGTTTTCCGCTGCTCACGACCAAGAAACTTCCGATCAAAGCCATCATATCCGAGCTGTTGTGGTTCCTAAGGGGCGAAACAAATGTTAGCGGGTTGCACGCGCACGGCTGCACTATATGGGATGAGTGGGCGGACCCGACCACGGGTGACTTAGGTCCAATCTATGGAAAGCAATGGCGGTCATGGACGAGCCCACATGGCGGCTCAATTGATCAAATTGCGTTGGTTTTGGCGGAACTAAAACAAAATCCAGTGTCGAGGCGGCTGGTTGTCTCCGCATGGAACCCCGCTGATATCGATCAAATGGCGCTTCCGCCTTGCCACTGCTTGTTTCAATTCTATGTGGCAGGCGGCAGGCTATCTTGTCAGCTTTACCAACGGTCAGCTGACGTATTCTTAGGTGTTCCGTTCAATATTGCTTCCTATGCATTGTTGACGATGATGGTGGCGCAAGTGGCAAATTTGGAGCCCGGCGAGTTCATTCACACTCTGGGTGACGCTCACTTGTACAAAAATCACATCGATCTTGCTCGTGAGCAGCTAACTAGGCAGCCACGTCGACTACCGACAATGCGGCTTGATCCTGTGGCCGACCTGTTCGAATTTAAGCATGAGCACTTTCACTTGGAAAACTATGAGCCCTATCCGCATATAAAGGCGGCTGTTGCGGTATAGTTCGGTGAGATTTTACTGCGCGACAATGCTTCGTTAGTATGGCGCATCCTCGATGGTGCAATGTTGGGTGAAAGGACGTGCCTTTGATGTTGTCTATCCGTCCCGCCCAACCCGGCGATGAAGCGCTTGTTCTGTCATTCATTCGGGCGCTGGCCGAATACGAACGTCTGCTCGACAAGGTGGTGGCCACCGAAGAAACCGTGCGCCAAGCACTCTTTGGCGATGCGCCGCGGCTGTTCTGTTCCATCGCCGAATGGAATGGCGAACCGGCTGGCTTTGCCGTCTGGTTCTACAACTACTCCACCTTTCTGGCGCGCCACGGCCTTTATGTCGAAGACCTTTTCGTCAAACCGGAATTTCGCGGCAAAAGCATCGGCAAATCGTTGCTCATCGCGCTGGCTGCGCGTGCCGCCAAGGAGGATTGCGGCCGCCTGGAATGGTCCGTGCTCGATTGGAATGTCGATGCCATCGCCTTTTACGACAGCCTTGGCGCTCGCGCTGTTGAAGGCTGGACGGTCTACCGCCTGAGTGGCGGGGCCCTGAAGGCCCTCGGCGATCAATATTGATGCTCCCTCCCATCAGCCTCGTCGTAGCACGGGCCGAGAACGGCGTGATCGGGGCGGGCGGAAGCTTGCCTTGGCATTTGCCTGGTGACCTTAAGCGCTTCAAAGACATTACCCTGGGCAAGCCTGTCATCATGGGGCGCAAGACATGGGATAGCTTGCCCAAGAAACCGTTGCCAGGACGCACCAATATCGTGCTGACTCGCGATACGGCTTTCGCGGCAGAAGGCACTGTCGCGGCCCATAGTCTGGAGGCGGCGCTGGCCCTGGCGGCACGCGAAAACCCGTCCGAAATCATGATCATCGGCGGCGCCGATATTTTCGCCGCTGCGCTGCCTCTGGCCACGACCATCCATCTGACTGAAGTTCATGACGCGCCTGCGGGCGACGTCTTTTTGCCCGCCTTCCCTGCGGAAGATTGGGCAGAGACGGCGCGCCTTGCCGCCCCAAGCCACAGCTACGTAACGCTTGTAAAACGCCGCTAGCGGCCTTCCTTGCTCCGGATTAATATAGCCCCACAACAATAACTTTGGGGAAACACCATGCGTATTAGCATTCTCGCAGTCTCTCTATTGGCGTTGGCACCGTTCGCTGCGATGGCGGCCGATCCCGTCAGCGACGACGACATCATGGCCACGCGCTACGGCAACACCACGCTGGTGCACGAGACGCTCGGCACGTCGCACATCTATTACAAGCAAGATCATACCTTCACGGGCGGCAATTGGATTCTCGACGTCAGCGGCAAGTGGAAGATCGAAAATGGTCAGATATGCCTCTATTGGGACAAGACCCCGCCGATGCACCCCAATCCGGAATGCGACAAGGTCGAAAAGCACGTGATCGGTGATAAATGGAATGTCGGCGGTCGCGATTTCGAACTCGTCAAAGGCATCGCCAAATAAAGCTGCGGCAAAAATAGGACGTGAACGAGCGCCCTTACGGGGTGATGGAAGGTGTGCAAAAGCCCTGAGGCGCCGAGACGGCTTACACAGCGATCGGTGGGACCAAGTCGAACTCGATGGTCACGCGCGTCCCGGCGCCCTCAAAGCGATGCTCGCCGCGCGGCAGCCAAGACGGGTGCAGGATAATCATGCCCGATTGCGGGCGGATGGATTCGATCTGACCTGCGGTCAGGCCATTGGGCACGCGAAAGCCGTATTGCGGCGCCAGCATGGCGGGCAAGACGCCGCGCGGATCGGAGAGTTCAGCCTCGCCGCCGAGGGCTTCGTCGTCCTGCTTGTTATAGCCGTCGTCGACATAATAGACGCCGGACCAGTACCAGCCTGGCCGTGCGGCGCGCTCGAGATATTCGCCTTTGTTACGGATGGCCGCGGCCGCCTGAACCGTCCAGTCCAGCGACACGCGCGAGCCGTTGCGATTGGCCGTCAGACTATCGGCCACTTCGCGCAGCACACGGAACAGTGTCTGTACCAGCGAACTGCCGCCCCAGCTTTCGAAATCGGGGCCCGAACGCCAGCCTTGATGGTGGTTGTTGCTGGTATGCGGCTCATTGCGCGCGCGTTCCAGAATGACGGGCTTGAGTTCGGTGTTGAACTCCTGTGCAACGGGCAAGTAATGCACGCACACGGGTGTCGCGAACATGCTGCGGATTTGCGGCTTGGGAGCGACCATGGATAAAGCAATAACCCCGTTGATGGCAGAAAGCCTACTCGAAAACGATACTGGGTGCAGCACGCTGTGGCGCGGCGATTTTCACAGCCACCTGCTGCGCAATCAATAGAAAAGCGCGAGCCTCGGGACTATCGGGTGCGGCTGCGACGATAGGCGTGCCGCTGTCGGAGGTTAGGCGGATGGCTGTGTTCAGCGGAATTTCGCCGAGAAATGCTTCGCCCAACGTCGCGGCGGTGTCGCGCGCTCCGCCATGGCCGAAAATATGGCTTTCATGTCCGCAGTTTGGACAGATGTACGTGCTCATGTTTTCGATTATGCCGAGAATCGGCACGTGTGTCTTACGAAACATCGAGATACCGCGTCGCGCATCGATCAAGGCAATGTCCTGCGGCGTTGACACGATGACGGCTCCTTTCAGCGGCAGGCGTTGGGCAATGGTCAGCTGTACATCGCCGGTGCCCGGCGGCATGTCGATCACCATCACGTCGAGCGGTGCCCACAGCCCATCATTCATCATCTGCACCAG
>JAATGP010000013.1 GCA_015654635.1 Alphaproteobacteria bacterium
CAAAGTCTCCGACGCCATCACAAGTGGTATCGGCAACTTGGTCGATGCCAACATGGCGCAAGAAAGCGCTCAGCTCACCTCGCTGCAGACCAAGCAGCAGCTCGGTGTGCAGGCGTTGTCGATCGCCAACTCCGGCCCACAGGCCATTCTGTCTCTCTTCCAGTAAGCGTAATGGGGCGGCGGGCACCTTTTGTCCGCCGTCGTTTTTCGACGCTGATGGAGGCGACAGGCCTCCTTCCCCGAGGCGTGGGTTGGGGTTTCAAAAAAAGAAGCGGCGGCCGAAGGAGAAATCCTTCGGCCGTCTCTCGTATTTGAGGCTGTCGCGAAAAGGGCCGGCGCCGCAGCACCGTCAGAACATCAGAGGCCGAAGATGCGCTTCAGGCTCTCCACCACGCGCGTCACATCGCTGATCGTCATGGCAGCATAGAAGGGCAGGCTGAGCGTGCGCGCATAGTAGGCGTCGGCGCCCGGCAGCTCGGTGCGGCCATAGCGCGCCGCATAATACCGCTGGCGATGCACCGGGTAATAATGCACCTGGGTGCCGATGCCTTCAGCGGCAAGGCGCGCCATCGCTTCGGCGCGCGAAAGACCCAAAGCGGCAAAATCGATCAGTACCGGATAAAGATGCAGTGTCGGCTGGCAATCGCTGTGCGCCACCGGCCGCAGCACGGGGGCAAGCGGTGCCAGCAGCGAATCGTACGCCGCCGCCAAAGCGCGCCTGCGGGCGGCAAAGCGGCTCAGCTTGGCAAGCTGGGAGAGCCCGAGCGCGCATTGAATATCGGTGGCACGCCAGTTGAAGCCGGGCTCGGTGAGTTCGTAATACCAGGGATTGGGCGCCCCTGGCGCGGCGAAGGCATCCTCTTGCGTCTCGAACAGCGCCGCATCGCGGGTCATGCCGTGATTGCGGTAAAGACGCAGCGCCTCGGCCCATTGGGGATCGTTGGTGGTCACCGCGCCGCCTTCGCCCATGGTCACGGTTTTGACCGGATGGAAGGAAAAGACGGTCATGTCGCTAAGGGCATTTTCGCCGACACATTTTTCGTCGCCGCCGATACGATAGCGCGTGCCGATGGCATGGCTGGCATCGTCGAGGATCTTGAGGTCGTGCTGGCGGGCAATTTGGGCGATGCTCTCTACGGCGCCGCATTGGCCGTTGAGATGGACGTTGAAGACCGCATCCGCTTTACCGCCGGCGCGCGCGAGCGCTGCTTCCAGATCGCTGGGGCGCATCAAACCGCTATCGGGATCGACATCGGCAAAGACGATTTCCGCGCCCGCCAGATGCGGCGCGCTGGCGGTGGCGAGAAACGTAATGGAGGGCACAATGACTGTGGCGCCGGGGCCGATACCAAGCGCCTTGGCGGCCATATAAAGCGCGGCTGTGCCGTTGGAGCAGACGACGGCATGCTCGGCCTTCACGCTCGCGCACAGCGCCTTTTCGAAGCCGGCGATGAGCGGGCCGGTGGTCAGGTAATCGCCGCGCAGCGCCTCGCTGACCGCAGCAATATCGTCTTCTTCGATAATCTGCCGGCCATAAGGCAGAAAGGGCAGGGTACCCTCCGCTTTTGGCTGCGGCGCTGTCATGCGTAGGCCTCGGCCAGCAAATGCTGCAATCCGCGCGCATCGAGCTGCTCGGGATTGTTGTCGCTCGAATAGGAGAAACCTTCTTCCACGGGCTTGGCGCCGCGATGGATGTAAGCCTCGCGCAAAGCGGCGGCAAAACTCGCCAGGATCAGATAGCGATCGGGCAATTCCAGGGTCCAATGCGAATCATCGGCTGGAATCATGGTCTCGTGCAGTTTTTCGCCGGGGCGGATGCCAACGATCTTCTGCGGCAAATCCGGGCCGAGCAGAGTGGCGAGGCCGGTGATGGTGGTTGAAGCGATCTTGGGCACGAAAATCTCGCCGCCTTTGCACATCTCCATGGAGGAGAGGACCAGATTGACGCCTTGCGTCAAGGTTATCCAGAAGCGGGTCATGCGTGCGTCGGTGATCGGCAATTCGGTGGCGCCGGCAGCCGTCAGTTTTTTGAAGAAAGGCACCACCGACCCGCGCGAACCGAACACATTGCCATAGCGGACCACGGCGAATTTGGTTCCGTCAGCGCCCGACAGATTGTTGGCGGCAACGAAAATTTTGTCGGAGGCAAGCTTGGAAGCGCCGTAGAGATTGACCGGGTTGGCGGCCTTGTCGGTCGACAGGGCGACCACCTTCTGCACCTTGTTGCGCAGCGCGGCATAAACCAGATTCTCGGCCCCCAGCACATTGGTGTGAATGCACTCGAAGGGATTGTATTCGGCAGCCGGCACCTGTTTCAGGGCCGCGGCATGCACCACATAATCGACGCCGCTCATGGCCATTTCGAGCCGGTCGCGATCGCGCACATCGCCGATGAAGTAGCGCATGCAGGGATGCCGCTCCGGCGCAAAAATCTGCTGCATCTCGTATTGCTTGAGTTCATCGCGCGAAAAAATGATCAGCCGTTTGGGCTTATAATGCGCCAGCACGGTTTTCACGAAGTGATTGCCGAACGAACCGGTGCCGCCGGTGACCAGAACGGATTTGTCGTTCAGATCGAGCCAGGGCTGGGAGAAATCGCGCAAGACCGGGCGTTCGCGTTCGCTTCCGGCTTCGCCTTCGACGAGAATTTTTGTTGCCCTCTGGGCCATATCGCTACCTTGGGTCATATCGCGGGTGAGGATTGCAGATCACAGTTAACAATTGACTGACGGAAACCGCCTGTTCACGAATATTCGCGATATTGGGCGCCAGCAATCGAGCCCCGGACGGCGCAGTTTGAAGTCAACCGGTGCAGACAAAGGTCAGATCATGAATCTCGCCATTATTCCGGCGCGGGGCGGCTCCAAGCGCATTCCACGAAAGAACATCCGCTCGTTCCGCGGCCGCCCGATCATCGCCTGGTCGATCGATGCCGCGCTGGCAAGCGGCATATTCGATCACGTCATGGTCAGCACCGACGACGATGAGATCGCAGCCGTGGCGCAAGCCTGCGGCGCAGAGGTGCCCTTCCGCCGCGCGCCGGAAACTTCGGGCGACCACGCCACAACCGCCGCAGTCCTGAGCGAAGTATTGCAGCGCTATCATGCGCTGGGCCATCGTCCCGAACTGGCGTGCTGTCTTTATGCGACCGCACCGCTGGTCCGCCCCGAAGACCTGCGCCAGGGCCGCGATGCGCTTCTGAACGGCCCATTCGACGTCATCATGCCGGTGGTCAGCTTCTCGTATCCGATCTGGCGTTCGCTCAAGCGCGGCGAGGATGGCCGCATCGCCCTTAACTGGCCGCAGAACCTAAACGCCCGCTCGCAGGATCTTCCGCCCGCCTATCACGATGCCGGGCAATGGTATCTATTCAAGGTCAGCCGCTTTCTGGCCACCGGCGTGCTGATGGGGGACAATTCCGGTTCGGTTCTGTTGCCGGAAACGCGCGTCCAGGACATCGACACGGAAGAGGATTGGGCGCTCGCTGAGCTTAAGCACGAAAGGCAGTTCACATGATGTGCCGCTATGCCTGCATGCCGCAGGAGCGCCTTCGCCACGGCGCGTTCTGGGTTGCAGCCGTCCAGCCCGGCGACATCGAATCTATCCGCGTCTGGCGCAATGCCCAGATCGATGTGTTGCGCCAGAAGGCGCCACTCACGCCAGAGCAGCAGCAAGCCTATTACGCCGAGACGATCTGGCCCTCGCTGGAAATGCCACATCCGGCGAATATCCTCCTCGGCTATCACGAAGGCGACCGGCTGATCGGCTATGGCGGTCTGGTCCATATCGCCTGGGAGGACCGCAGAGCGGAAGTCTCCTTCCTGCTCGATCCCGCCTTGATGGCTTCGCCGGACATCTCCGGGCCGTACATCCGCATCTTCCTCGGCCTGATGAAGCAACTGGCCTTCCGCGATCTCGCCCTCACGCGGCTCACCACCGAATGCTATGCCATCCGTACAGAAATCATCGCGCTTTTGGAAACGGAGGGCTTCCGCCGTGAAGGCGTGCTACGCGAGCATGTCCGCATCGGTGGGCATGCCGTCGATTCGTTGCAACACGGCTGGCTTGCGGCAGACGAGTTGGCCCTTACCCGCGCCACGCCCGAGGATTGCGAATGCCTGTGGCGCTGGCGCAACGACGCTGAGACGCGCGCCAATTCCCTCAACAGCAAGGACATCGCCTGGGAGGTGCACAAAGCCTGGTTCGGCAAAGCACTGCAGGATCCCGCCAGGATCATATTCGTGGCGCGCGTTGGGGAAGTCGCCGTCGGAATGTGCCGCTTCGATATCGGTGCTGAAGCTGCGGAGGCCTCGATCGCCCTCGATCCTGCAATGCGCGGCCGGGGGCTGGCGGTCCCTCTTTTGTCGCGCGCCGTGGCCTGCTTTCGTGAGGACACTCACCTGCCGCTGCTCGCCACGGTGAAGGCGCACAATACGGCTAGCATGCGCTGTTTCGAACGCTGCGGCTTCGTCCGGAGCGCTGGCGACGGTGCCTGCTGGCGTTACCGGCTCGAAGGCATCTGATCGGTTAGCCCGGGCAACCCGCCCGCAATCATCGCTTCGCTGAGCGCTTCGCCGCGCTTGAGGTCACGTGCAGCCAACCGGCCGATGACGGCATCGAACAATTTTGGCTTCAGGCCGAAGGCGGGCCGGATGGAGCGGACGTTTTCCGGCGTGAACGCCGCGCCTGCTTTGATATCGGCCACGACATACAATGAGCGGCGGTATTTGAGACCCTTCACCTCCGATGGCGCCGGGCGATATAACGGCTGGCCTACCGCGCGCCGGGCAATGCGTGCGTCGCGCACCAGGCGCGCCAGCTCATCGGGTTCCAGGGAAAAGGCACTGTCGACACCGCCATCGGTGCGCGCCAGGGTGAAGTGCTTTTCGATGATGGAGGCGCCCAGCCCGACAGCGATGGTCGCGATGGTCGTATCCATGGTGTGATCGGAAAGGCCCACCACCACGCCCAGCTTTTTTTCCAGATCGGCGATGGTGGAAAGGTTGGTCTCTTCCGGCGGGGTGGGATAGGCCGCCACACAATGCAGCACGGCGATCTCGCTGGCCCCACCTTGGCGGGCAGCCTCAACCGCGTCCACAATCTCGCTCCACACGGCCATTCCGGTGGAGATGATGATTGGCTTGCCTGTGGCTGCGGTTTGCCTGATCAGCGGCAGGTCCACGATTTCGGAAGAGGCAATTTTATAAGCCGGCGCCTCGAGCTTCTGCAACAAGGCGATGGCGGTGGGGTCAAATGGGGTCGAGAAAATCGTCAGGCCGATTTTTTGGGCGTGAGCGAAAAGCGCCGCATGCCATTCCCACGGCGTATGGGCCTCTTCGTAAAGGTCGTAGAGGCGGCGACCGTTCCACAAGCCACCCTCCACCATGAAATCGGGGCCATAGGCGTCGATGGTGATGGTGTCGGCGCGATAGGTTTGCAGCTTGACGGCATCGGCGCCGCTTTCCTTCGCAGCCTCAAGCAGGCTGAGGGCGCGCGCCAATTCGCCATTATGATTGCCGGACATCTCGGCGATCACATAAGGCGGCTCATCCGGACCGATGCGCCGGCTAGCAATGGTGATCGAAGGGTTCATGTTCGGCTCCGCATTCCGGCTCTCGTGCCGGACTGAGAGTTTGGGAAAATAGGGTTGCCAAACCCTTACCAAAGCTTCGCGTCACATCGCCGACGCGTCTCCGCCGCCAAGCTGTTCTTTAACCCCTTTGAAACCGCGATTGCTTCTGATCCACGCGCGATTTGCGAATTTGGCGGGCCGTGGGGGGCGCCGGCAGGGCAGCTTCTGTGCATCAAAGCTGTGCCTTGTGGGCGGTTTGGAGGGAATAAATCCCTCTGCCGAAGACTAATGAGTGTGGTTTTTGTTAACCATTGCTTAGTCTTCCAAGGGTTAAGAATCGTTAAGGAGTGGGGAGGGTGCCCATAAGAAGACCGTCGCCAGATCTTTTTGAAGCTGGCCCGGAATTTAAGAAATCGCAACTATCGCACCGCGATGATCGCGTCGGACAGACCACTCCTTGCGGCGTTTCGATCGCCGGAAAACAGGTACAGGTCGGCAGGGAGCGTTCCGCATGAAACCGCACGTCGTCGCTGTCATTCAGGCCCGCATGGGCTCGACGCGGCTACCCGGTAAAGTCTTGCGGCCCATCGCTGGCCAGCCCTTGCTTTGGCATGTCCTTCACCGCCTCAGGAAATCCCATTGGATCGGCGAGAGCGTGGTCGCGACCAGCAGCGACGTGGGTGATGACCCCATCGTCGAGTTCTGCCGCACCACGGCGACGCGCGTGGTGCGCGGTGAGGAACGGGATGTCTTGTCGTGCTTTGCGCGGGCCGCGGAACTGACCGATGCCGACATCGTTGTGGGGGTTTGCGCCGACGCACCGTTCATCGATTCCGGTTATATCGATCGCCTCGTGGATGCGCTGGTGCAGCAACAAGCCGATTTTGTTCAGCTTGAAGAGGGCGGCGTCACGGCCCATGAGGGCGTTGATGTGTTTAGCCGCCACGGCCTCGACAAGTTGATGATGGATGCCGCCGCCGATCCGGTGGCGCGCGAACAGGTCGCCGGCTATTTCCGTCTGCATATGGATTTCGTGCCGGTCGCGCGGGCCAGAACCTATCTGCCGCTGGCCAAGAATGTCGGCCGTCTCACCGTCGATACGCCTGACGACCTCACTTTTGTCGAGTCCGTGCATGCGCGCCTGGAAGCCCAGGCGGGTGAGGCGACGCTGGCCGACCTTCTTCTGCTGCTCGAGCGCGAGCCTGCGCTCCGCAAGATCCATGTCCAAGGGGTCCAGAAGGGAATTGCGCCACAAGGCCGGCTCGCCCTTATTCGTTGCGACGCCGGCGCGAAGTATGGCTTCGATCATGCCAAGCGCATGATTGCGTTGGCACGGGCGCTGCGAGACCGCGAGGGCATTGGCTGCTTCTTCGCCGTTAACGGGCCGCAGGATGGACTGACCCCTATCCTGAAGGCTGGCTTCGCGGGCAAATGTCTGGAGGGGCCAAACGCCGATCTGTCTGCCGTGGTGCCCCATCCCGATCTGCTGGTTCTGGATTGTTGCGATGGCCCCTCACTGGAAGCTCTCGAGCTGCTGCACATCCCCTTGAAAGTGGCGGTAAACGATATCTCCGACAGGCGGCTGGCTTGCGATCTTGCCTATTATCCGCCGACGCCGCAGGCTTTTGCGCTCGATTGGGCGGGTGCGCATTGCGAACCGCGCATCGGCTGGAAATGGGCTCTTTTCGGCCCGATCCAGGCGCCCGCGCGGCCGCGCTCGAAATCGCCATGCCCGGCCTTGCTCGTTACCGTTGGCAATTCCGATCCTGCCAACCTTACCGAACGCTGTGCGCATGCCTTAAAACGGCTCGATCCGGTGTTCCGCGCCCGTTTCGTGATCGGTTCGCACTTCCCGAACAAGGATCGGCTGGCACGCTCTATCGTTCGGCTGTCGCCCAATTTCGAAACGGTGGAAGGGGCCGATGGACTCAGCACCGAATACGCCGCTTGTGATGTGGCGCTGGCGAGCTTCGGTGTCACCGCCTATGAGCTGGCAGCCTTCGGCGTTCCCACGCTTTATCTCAGCCTTAGCGCCGACGATGCCCGCTCGGCTTCATCCTTTGAAGAGGCCGGGATCGGCATCAATCTGGGTACCGCGGCAGAAGCGGACGACAAAACCGTTGCGAAAGCCGTGTGGGATCTGCTGAACGACGGAACGCGCCGTCGCGGCATGCACGCGGCCGGTCTCACCAATGTCGATGGACTGGGCACCCACCGCACTGCGGCCGATCTTGCCGCCGCGCTGTCGATGCGCCAGGCCCTTAGCCGGGAAGCAATCTGATTTCATCAAGCGTTTGGGCGAAAACCCCGCTCCAATCGCCCCGAATCTTCGGGGCCAGGCAGCGCGCCGACGGCGCAAAGGGCTCATAGGCTTTGCCAAGGCTTCGCCAGCTCGCCTCGTGTTGCACCTTGAAGGTGGGAAGACCAAGCCCGGCCGCCATCCACGAAACGGCTGTCGGTGCCGTCACCATGGCATCGAGCACCGAGAACAAGGCTGTTGTCCGATCGAGTTCGCGCCTCTGGTCGAGGTCCCCCGGCACAACCATCGGACGTCCGCTCGCCGCGTTCAGCGCCGCGATTTCATCCGGGGTGACGCCATATTGTGCACAAACGGCTGAGCCGGGAAGTTGCCTCAAGAAGGCGCCCCAAGCCTCCAACGGGGCGTATTGTTGCGCCCGCCCGGCACCGATACTTCCACTCCGCCAGCTCACCCCGATCAGCGGCCGTGGCAGATTTGCGAAGGCCGTCCGCCAGCAGGCCGCTTCCTCGATGTCCGGCATCAGATAGGCATGCGGCGCCGGAAAACTGGTGGCTGCCTTGCGCAGATACCGCGGCAGACTGCCCATCTCGATGGCGGCATTGGCGCCCCCCATGGCCTTCAGCCAAGCATAATGGGTCCGCGCCACGCCATCGCGGGTTTCGATCACCCAATCCTGTGTTGCCGCGCCCGGGAAGGAGCGGGCGAACAACGGCCGCAGGCGCGGCTCGCATTCGAGAATGATACGTCCGCCTTCTCTTTGCGCACGCGCTGTCAGTTCGGGTATCAGGCTCGCAAACATCACTTGGTCGCCGATACCCTGCTCCGCCGTGACGAGCAGATGCGTCCGTTTAAGCGGCGCGCCATTCCAGCGCGTCACATTGTGATCGGCCACCGGCACTTTGCCGGGTACCTTCAAACGGGCGGCGTATTCGCGCCAGCCATCGTCCATGTTGCCGCGGGCGAGGTAGAGCAATGCACGATTGAGCCGTCCTTGCGCATTGCCTGGATCGATCTTTAAGGCGCGATCATAAAGAGCCATGGCCTTATCGTCTTCGCTGCGGTCGGCAAGGAGGTCGGCCAGATTGACAAGCGCGGGAACGAAATCGCTGCGGTGCTCAAGCGCCGCGCGATAAAGCGCGATGGCCTCTTCGGCTGCACCCCGTTCGGCGCGCACCGCAGCCAATGCCAGAAGCAGGTCCGGGCTTTCGGGGTCACTTGCCAAAGCGGGCCGGATGATGGCCTCGGCGGCGGCCGCCCGGCCGGCCTCGCGCAAACAATTGGCAAGATTTACGATAGCTTCAAGCCGTTCGGGCTCAAGCGCCAAGACACGGCGAAAGAGTTCTTCGGCTGCCTGCTTCATTCCCAGAGCGCGCGCAGTATTCCCGAGGGCAAACAGGGTGCGCGTATCGTTGGGATCGGTGCCGAGCGCTTGCTCGAAAGCCGCTATGGCGCGGGCATGCTGACCAGCCGCCGACAATTTCAAACCGAGCGCATAAGGGTCCATGCCGTGTTGTGCCAAAAAGGAGCTTAAGGGCGCGTTAAGCACGTCTCCGATTTAAACTGTTGTTAAGAGAAGGCGCGCGACAATCGACCAGTTCAGCGAAAGATAGCCCCTTGTCTACGTCGTCGACAATTTATGGCATCGATAACTCGCTGCTGCTCAGCTATTACAGCGCGCAGCTCGGTCAGGCGAGTGCAATGGCGACCGGCGCCCAGGCTTCCACCGCCGCTGCCTCCACGAATTCCAGCTCGACCGGCGCCACCGCGAACGATGTGACGCCGTGGACGACGGCAAGCGCCTCGCAACAGGCCCGCGATGCGCAGGTTCTTTCGCTCACCAACTTCATGGATACCAGCAACGTTCCACTCCTGGCTGGTAGCGCCACCGATACGCAGATGGAGCAAGACAACCAGAAGCTCTTTGCGCTCTACACTGCGGTCAACAATCTTTCGTATCTCGCCAGCATTTCCAAACGCGATACCGTAACGGATGGCCAGCGTGTCGGCTACAACACGCGGTTCCAGGCGGGCCTGCAGCAAATCCAGAGCTACATTTCCAATACGAGTTTCAATCTCCTGTCGCTGCAAGCCCAGGCTCCCAGTTCTTCTGTGACCTCGACGGCAACGGTCGCGTCCCCGACTTTCGATTACACCGGCTCGGTGATTGCAACCGGAGCCAATATAGCGAGCCCGCTCTCGGGCGTCAGTTCATCCGACAGCTTCAACATCGCCGTGAAGAAGGGGACGTCTACCCAGAACATCGCGATTGATATGTCGAAGGTTCAAGGTCCCTTGACGATCAACAACATCGTTATATACGCCAACCAGCAGCTTGAGGCTGCCGGAGTTTCGACGCGCCTCGAAAAAGATCTCGTCTCCGGCTCCATTGACGGGACGGATGCCGACAAGGCCCAATATGCGCTGCAGGTGGTGCCGGGCGGCGTCGAGCAAGTCTCGTTCTCGGCCACCTCCGCACCGGCGTTGTATGTGGCGGGCACATCTGGTCTGACCTCGTCCACCGCTACCGCCGCCGCGGACAATCAGGGCCGCATCACCAAACTTTCCAATTTGAGCGACCCTACCTCCGAATTCTCGCGCAGCATGTCCGTATCGGCGAATACGCCGAGCTCTACTTCCAGTTCGTCGAGCTCGTCATCTTCTACGTCCAGTTCATCAAGCTCATCGTCTTCCGCCTCCTCCGGCACGTCGACTGCGACCGCCACAGTGGTGGATTCGAGCGGCAACGTTTACATGCTCGGCAACACCACAGGCGATGTCGGCAGCCAGCTCAATCAAGGCTCCCAAGACGTCTATCTGACCAAATACGATTCGGCCGGTACGCAAATCTGGTCCAAACTCGTGGGCAGTGCCGGAACCGCGAGCGGTACCTCAATGGCGCTCAATCCCAATGGCGGTGTGGTGGTGGTCGGTTCGACCACAGCCGATCTCACCGCCTCCGCCATTGGCAACGGCAACCAGGATAGTTTCGCCATCAAATACGATGCCAATGGCAATCAGGTCTGGACCGCGCAAATCCCAACCTTGAACACCAACGCCGCCAATGCGGTCAGCGTCGATGCGTCCGGCAATGTCTATATCGGCGGCCAGACCACCGGTATGATCGGCGCAGGGCAGACCAAGGTCGGCGGCCAGGATGCTTATATTGCCAAGCTCGATAGCAGCGGCAAATTCGTCTACAAGCAACAATTCGGTACCACTGGCAGTGACAGCGTTGCCGCCACGGCCATAACCGCGAGCGGCGATCTTGTCGTTGCCTCGGTCCAGAACGGCCATGCCATCGTCTCCAAATATGCCGGTGGCGATGCTACGCAGCCGCCGACTTGGACGATGGATATGGGCGACTTGCAAAGTGGCGGCACCATCGGCGGCCTGGTTGTCCAAAACAATAATATCTATATCTCGGGCACGACGAGCAACGGTGCGCTGAACGCCACCGTGGCCAATGCGGCCTCGGGCGGCAGCGATGCCTTTGTATTTTCCGCCACAGACAATGGTTCTTCCGTCACCTCCAATAAAGTGAGCTATGTCGGCACCGCGGGCAAGGATCAGGGGGCGTCGCTGGCGGTGGGTTCGGATGGTACGGTCTATCTGACGGGTACGACCAACAGCACATTCGCGGGTCAGACCCGGAGTGTCGCCAACGCTACAAACATGTTCGTGGCGGCGGTGTCGAGCAGCGGTTCGGTCAATTGGGTCCGCCAATATGGCGGTATGGACGGCCAATCGTCCGGTGCCGGAATTGCTGTTTCCGATACCGGTGCCAGCGTGCTCGATGCCTTGGGCCTGCCCACAGGCGTCGTTTCGGGCCAGCAGAATTCCGATCTCGCCGCTGCCACCACTTTGCGCCCTGGCGATTCCTTTCAAGTTCAAACCACCGGCACCGCCGGGCGCACGTTCACCATTACGATCGACAAGGGCGAGACACTCAATTCGCTGGCGGCCAAGATCAATGCTCAGTTTGGCAGCAATGGCACGGCTTCGGTGAGCTACACCAGCACAGGCGCGGCGCTCAAACTTGCGGTGAGTGCGGGTGTCACCGCCAAGCTGATCGCCGGGCCCACGAATTCGGATGCGCTCGGCCGCCTTGGTATAGCGCCGCAGACCCTGACTGCGCCCAGCACCACATCCAGTTCGACGAGTAGTTCCTCAACCAGCACAAACGCAACTTACGTGCTCGGCATTCCCAACAATCTCGATATATCGACGGCAAACGGTGGTGGAGTGGCGCGTGCCGAACTCATGAATGTCCTGACCGCCATCCAAACGGCGTATCAGAAGAGCAATACCTCGACGTCGGCAAGCGCGGCGACTCCGGTGGGCAATAACGCCCCGCTATCGGCGGCAGCGAGCGCCTACTACAACAACGCCAATGCGGATATGAATCTGGCGCTGAGCATGCTCACGGCGTAGGGCAATTCCGCACCGACAAAACGGCGGCAAAACCGTATCAGACGACGCCGTTATAGATCATCGCTACCGGGGTCTTGCGATACGGGTGCGCTCCGGCAGGGGCATAGGTGACCTTGGGCGCGCGCTGGCGCTCCACTTCATTTGCCACTGCTTTCACCAAGCCTTCGCTGGCATTGCGCATACGCAGAAGCAGGCGCTGATGCAGCTTTAAGGTATCCCGGAATTTTCCGGTCACCGCTGCCAGGCGCTTGCGCAAATCACCCGCCGCAGCTTTGGTGCGGTTCGGATCAAGGCTTGAAACCTCGCGCATGTAAAGCACGGTGAGGCGCTCTATTTCGGGATCGAGAGAACTCATTTGTTGCGGCTTTCCAGCGCGTAGGGCTGCAATATCGCCTTCGAGAGCAATGCTCAGCCGCTCCGCCAGGGCGATAACACGTTCGAGTTTTTCGCTATCGAGATTCATGGCGCGCTATCTTCAGCCGCTTTGGCCGGAACCGCTTTATCTTGTGTGGGCTTGGTCTGCGCAGCTTTGTCGGGTGCCCCAGCCGGTTGGCCGGCGGCTTCCTGATATTTCAAAAGCTGTGTTGTGATGTGGCTGGCCAGACCGATGCCGCCCTGGGCGGAAATCTGCTTGCCGTATTCGTCGAGCATCAGCGAGCGGAACATGGCTTCGCCCTGGCCGCCGCCGAAGGGTCCGTCGGTGGAGATGCCGGAGAACATCTGTCCCAACATCTGGGAGACGAAGACGCCCTCGAATTCCTTACCGGCCTTTTGCGCCCGGGCGACGTTGGAGGTCGCCGCTGGCGCCCGAACCGGGGCATTCATTGTGGCTGTGCTTATCTCCGTGCTCATCCGATCACCTGGATTTCGGCCTGCAGGGCACCGGCGGCCTTGATTGCCTGAAGGATGGAGATGATATCGCGCGGGCCGACACCCAAGGCATTGAGGCCGTCGACCAGGTTCTGCAAGGCGATGCCTTCGCGCAGCACCACCATCTTGTTCTTTTTGCCCTCGTCGACATCGATCTTGGTGCGCGGCATAACCTGGGTGGTGCCGTTCGAGAGCGGGCCCGGCTGGCTGACTTCGGGGGTCTCGGTGACGCGGATGGTGAGGTTGCCCTGGGCGATCGCCACGGTGGAGATGCGCACATCGGCCCCCATCACGATCACACCGGTGGATTCGTTGATGACGACCCTGGCGGTTTGATCGGTGGTGATCTTCACCTGTTCGATATCGGTGAGCAGGCCGATGACGCCACCCTTATATTCGGTGGGTACGGTGAGGTGCACGGTGGCCGGATCAGAGGCTATCGCGACCGTGCTGCCGATATAGGAATTGACGGCGGTGGCAATGCGCGAAGCCGTGGTTAGGTCCGGATTGCGCAGCGCCAGCTTCAGGCTGCGCTCCGCCGCGAGGTTGAAGTTGATTTCACGCTCGACGATGGCGCCGTTGGGAATGCGCCCTGCGGTCGGAACGCCTCTGGTCACGCTGGCGGCATCGCCTTGGGCGGAAAAGCCGCCAATCGCGACCGGGCCTTGCGCCAAGGCATAAATCTGTCCGTCGGCACCGAACAAGGTGGTGACGAGCAAGGTGCCGCCTTGCAGGGATTTGGCATCGCCCATGGCGCTGACCGAGACGTCGGTGTGCGAGCCGTTGGAGGCAAAGGCATGCAGGTTGGCCGTCACCATCACAGCGGCTGTGTTCTTGGTCTGCATGGTGGTGCCGCGGGTATTAACCCCCATCCGCTCCAGCATGGTTTGAATGGATTGCTGGGTGAACGGCGCATTTTTCAGCGAATCGCCGGTGCCGTTCAGCCCCACCACCAAGCCATAGCCGACCAGCATATTGTCGCGAATACCCTCGACATCAACCAAGTCCTTCACGCGCGACAGTGCCAGCGCCGGTTGGACGGTGAGGGCGACAAATATGACCGCCGCTATAATTTTTTGTAATCTTTGCATGGCGCCATCCGGTTAAGCAGATCCCACTATGCGAGTTTCATGCCGCGGGGCTGCCTGGATTTCCCGCGTAAATCCAGCCTGTTCCCAGAGACCGTTCCCGGTCCTAGGCAAGAACGTCCCGGCAGTTTTAGCCTCCTCTTACGGCTGCGCAAAAAATTGTTCCTCCTACACAACGACCACTTTTGGTTGTATAATTTTCATTGGTAATGGCTTGGGCAATCACACACACTAGGATCGTTCTAACATTGGGGATGTTTTTGTATGCGGATGTCGTGCGCCACAATGATTTCGTTGCTGACATTGGGGGGGTGCGCGATAGAACCTACTACGGGTGAGCGCTTGACCGATGCATCCGACCCAGCCTGTTCGGCTGCTGCGGCGGCCCGTGCCCGCGACGCGGCGGTCAATGGCTACGACGAGGAGGCGCAGCGGAGTATCTGGCAGGAATCCTACAAATCCTGCGTTGCCTGGAACCGGAAATCCATTTTGGTCGAATCTGCCGGCCACTAAGCTGCCTGACGGGCGCGGCGAAACGCCTTTCACTTGGGCCGTAAAACCGCTTCTGAACGCCCGCCCACGCGGTAAAACACCGCTGAAATCTACGGATGGATAGCGATGTCACAGTATCAAGATTACCAGCTGGTCATCGTGCGGCACGGGGAGAGCGAGTGGAACAAACTCAACCTCTTCACCGGCTGGCGCGATTGCCGTCTTAGCGAAAAAGGCACTGTCGAGGCCCGCTCCGCGGGCAAGGTGCTGAAGGAAGAAGGCTTCGCCTTCGACGTCGCGCATTGCTCGCTGCTGACCAGGGCCAACCAAACGCTTTATTTGGCGCTGGACGAGATGGATTGCATTTGGCTGCCGGTGAAGAAGCATTGGCGCCTCAACGAGCGTCATTATGGTGCCTTGCAGGGTTCCAACAAGGTCGAGGCGGTGGAGAAGTTCGGCGCTGATCAGGTCAAGATCTGGCGCCGCTCTTACGACACGCCGCCGCCGGCGGTGGAAATTTCCTCGCCCGATTTTCCCGGCCATGACCGCCGCTACAAGGATGTCGATCCGGCGGAGCTGCCCAAAAGCGAAAGCCTGAAAGACGTTCTGGCCCGCGTTCTGCCCTATTGGGAAAACGCCGTGCTGCCGGATTTGAAGGCCGGCAAACGCGTCATTATCGCCGCCCATGGCAATTCCCTGCGCGCCCTCTTGAAATACCTTGAAGGCGTCAGCGACAACGACATCGTCGATGTCGATTTGCCGACCGGTATTCCGAAGGCCTATCGTCTGACCGCGGATTGGAAAGCCGCCGATGCGAAATTCCTAGGGGACCCGGCGGAGCTTGAACGGCGCATCAACGCGGTCAAAGCACAGACCAAGAAGGCCTGAAGCCTTTTTTGCGGGTTTGTTGGTGGCGGCTGCCTTTTGCGGGGCGGCCGCCAGACCCGTGCCTAACCTTCCGATGCCGCGGCCGCGCCCGGCGCAGGAGGTAACGCCACCGCCGCCAGCCAGCGATGGCATCACCGACATGTCGCGGGCAGTTCCCCTGCGCCAACTTCTGAAGCAGCCCTCGACAGCGGAACAGTACAAGTCGCTGACGGGCGAAATCGCCAAAGACAAACCCGCGCTCGACACCGCCCGCACGAGTTCCGAGGAACTGACGCATCAGGCCGCCGAACTGCAACAAAAATTGATCGACAGCGCGGCTAAGGTGGAATTTCTCGAGCGCGAGAAATTGCGGATCGACGGCGAGGTGGTCCGCCTCTCGGCGGAATATGACCGGCTTTCGGCTTTGTTCGCCCGCGACCGCGTTGGCGTCTCGCGTCTTTTGGCAGTAATCGAACGCTTGCAGCATGATGTTCCGCCGGCCATGGCCGTCCGGCCCGACGATGCCTTGGCGGCGGCCCGCGGCGCCATGCTGATCGGCGCCTCATTGCCGAATGTTTACCAAGCAGCAGCCGATCTCTCCCGCCGTATGCGGCAGTTGCAACGGACACGGACGGATCTGATCGCGCGCCGGGCCGAAGCGGTGCGCAATGCAGACCAACTATCCCGCGCTCAGGTCGATCTGGACCGGCTTTTGGCGGTAAAGCGCCTGGAAGCCAACGCCGCTGTCACGCGTTATGGAGTCCTAAAGACCAGACTGGATAGCATTGCCGCGGCGGCTGGGAACCTCCAGGCGCTTTTACAAAAGGTGGCGCAATTGGGTGCAGCAAGCGGGGCCCAATCGGTTGTAACGGTCTCGGGTACGGGGAATGCCGCACCGGGGGCGCACCGGCCGCAACTGATTGCTCCCGTGGTCGGACTGGTTCGCGCCGGGGGTGTAGACGGTGTTGGCGGGGCCAACGCCCCGGGCCTGACCTATGCGACAAGTCCCGGCAGTCCGGTGGTGGCGCCCGCCGACGGCAAAATTCTTTTCGCTGGGTCCTTCGCCAAGGTCGGACACGTCTTGATCTTGGAAATCGCCCCTGGCTACCATGCGGTCTTGGCAGGGTTGGATCGTCTCGACGTCCGCACCGGCGATGATGTGCTTTTGGGCGAACCGGTCGGCGCTATGCCGAAATTTGACCACGAGTCCATATTATATTTTGAATTGCGACAAAACGGACGTGGGATGAACCCCGCCCCTTTTATCGGTGTCGTGCTCAGGAAGGTAAAGTAGCATGAAACGCCTTGGTTTTGTTGCTCTCGGTATGGGGCTTGGTTTCATTACCGCTGTCGGTCTGCTGCCGCAGGCCCAGGGCGCGAACAATTCGAACATCTACAAACAATTCGATTTGTTCAGCGACGCCTATGAAAAGGTGCGCGAGAATTACGTCCGCCCGGTCCAGGATAACGAGCTGATGAGCGGCGCCATCGAAGGCATGGTGGCGGGCCTCGACCCGCATTCGAGTTACATGGACCCCAAAGCCTTCCAGGATATGCAGATCCAGACCAAGGGCGAATTTGGCGGTATCGGCATCGAAGTGACGATGGAAGACGGCCTCATCAAGGTTATCTCCCCGATCGACGACACGCCCGCCGCCAAGGCTGGCCTCAAGACGGGCGACTTTATCGCCGCCATCAATGGCGATTCGATCCAGGGCATGGGCCTCAATGATGCGCTCGACAAGATGCGCGGCCCGGCGGGCACCAAGGTGACGCTGACCGTGTTGCGCCAGGGCGAGAAAAAGCCCTTCGATGTGCAGTTGGCCCGCGCCGTCATCCATGTCGACAGCGTTAAGTGGCACCGCGAAGGCGATGTCGGCTATATCCGCATCGCCTCCTTCAACGAAGAGACGGACAAAGGTCTGGAAAAGGCCGTGCGCGAGCTGAAAAAACAGATCGGCTCCGGGCTCAAAGGCTATGTCATCGATCTGCGCAACGATCCGGGCGGTTTGCTCGATCAGGCGGTACAGGTGTCGGACGATTTCCTGAGCAAGGGCGAGATCGTCTCCACCCGCGGCCGTCATCCGGAAGATACCCAGCGTTTTGATGCCAAGCCCGGTGACATCACCGACGGCAAGCCCGTGGTGGTGCTGACCAATGGCGGCACGGCTTCGGCCTCGGAAATCGTCGCTGGCGCTTTGCAGGATCATAAGCGCGCCACCATCATCGGCATGACCAGCTTCGGCAAAGGTTCGGTGCAGACCATCATCCCGCTTGGCGAAGGCGGCGGGGCGCTCCGTCTGACCACGGCGCGCTACTACACCCCGTCGGGCCGCTCCATCCAGGCCGAAGGCATCGTGCCGACGATCTTGGTGGCGCAAGGCGCCGAAGAGAATCTGACCAAGCTGGATCGACCCAGCGAAGCCGATCTGCCGGGCCATCTCATCAACGAAGATGCTGCCAAGGCCAAGAAGCTTGAAGCTTCGGTGATCCGTCCGCCTGCGGGCAAGAAGATCGACGACTTCCAGCTCTCCTACGCCTTGGATTTCCTGCATGGCAAAGTGACGGTCGCCCAAGCCAAGGCCCCTGCCACCGCCCATTAAGGCTCTTCTCGCCAAGGCAGCGCATAAAGGCACAGAACAGGCCGGAAAGTAGCCCTTTCCGGCCTGTCCCTTAACCAGGGTGTAACCATGCTGGCGCTTACCTTAAGGCCATGGCCGCCACGAGCATGACCGCGAAGCGCGCAGCCCTCGTGCTGGGGATTGCTTGGCTCGTGGCCGCGCTGTCCTTGGCCGGTATTGTGGGGTTCGTGCAGGTTTTCGGCAAACCCATCACGGCAAAAACCGAAGCCGTCGATATCGTCAGGGGGATCATCGAACACCCGGCAGCCAAAAAAGGGGTTGCGGTGGTGCCAAAGCCCATCCCCTCTGCCGCCGCGGCCCTGCCGCAAGTTTTCGAGACCCCGCCGGGCGGTATCGCTCCGGCCCTGCTCTCGCCCGGCGAACAGGCCGCGCTCGCGGCTGCTCCGCCGTCCGCGCCAGCATCGCCAGCCCCAGGGGCGCAGATTGCTGGCGCCGAACCTGTGCTGCCGCCGCCCGCGGGTGGACCCAACATTGCCAATCCCGCCCTTCTGGAAAAAACCCCAGACGGTTATCTGCCGCGCATTTCCGATACCGGACTCTGGCCGCTCCATGCCTATGCGGCGCCCGTGGCTTCCAGCAATCGTCCGCGTATCGCCGTCGTCATCGGCGGCCTCGGCATTTCGGCCAAAGCCACCGCAGCGGCGATCACCTTGCTGCCCTCTGGTGTGACGCTGGCCTTTGCGCCTTATGCCAATGATGTCCAGCGCTGGGTGTCGCTGGCCCGCCAGAAGGGCCACGAGGTGCTGCTGCAAGTGCCGATGGAGCCTTATGACTTTCCCGATTCCGATCCCGGCCAATACACGTTGAGGAGTTCGGTGGGCGAAGAAGGCAATACCAAGCGCCTCAACTGGGCGATGTCGCGGATCACCGGTTATATCGGCGTCACCAATTTGCTGGGGGCGCGGTTTTTATCCGATTCCGGCGCGGTGGAGCCGATCCTCACCACTCTGATGCGCCGCGGCTTGATGTTCTACGACAATGGCGCCGCCAATCGCTCGGTCGCCAAGGATGTGGCCGGCCGCCTCGGCTCTCCCTTTGCGCAGGCCAGCCTTACCATCGATTCCATCCAGGCTTCGCTGGAGATCGATCATCGCCTCGCCGATCTGGAAACCGAAGCCCGCGCCAAGGGCAGCACCGCGGGGACGGGCTTTGTCTATCCCGTCACCATCGAGCGTGTGGCGCTGTGGGCACGCGGTCTTCCCGGACGCGGCTTTGTTCTGGCCCCCGTTTCGGCGATAGTCGCGGGCGAAAAGAAATAGCGCCCGGATACATGCCAAAAGCCCTCAAAGCCGCAGATCTTCCCTATCGCTTGGGGGTTGGTCTTATGCTCCTCAATGCCCAAGATGAGGTCTTCATCGGCCGCCGCATCGATCAAACAGTGGAAAGCTGGCAGATGCCGCAAGGCGGAATCGATAAGGGCGAGACGGCAGAGGTGGCGGCATTGCGCGAACTCGGCGAAGAAGTGGGCACCGCCAAAGCCGAGATTCTCACCGTTCTGGATGGCGAATTCGTCTACGACTTGCCCGACCACCTGATCGGCGTGGCGCTGCACGGCAAATACCGCGGCCAAATGCAAAAGTGGTTCGTGCTGCGCTTCACCGGCACGGACAGTGATATCGACCTCACCCGGCACGACCCGGAATTTGCCGAATGGCGCTGGGCGAAGGTCGAAGACCTGCTCGACATCATCGTGCCCTTCAAGCGCCCGATCTATGCCGAGGTCATTGCGGCGTTTAACAAGTGGCGCGAAGGAACGGCGTAAGACCGTCCCTTCCACTACAGAAAGAGCCTCAGCGTCCCGTCATCTTTTCCATGGCCTCGGGATAACGCTCGCCGGTGATATCGGCGGCGGCCGCGTCGATGGCCTTGATGTCGCCGGCGGAAAGGCTCACGGCCACAGCACCGATATTCTCTTCCAGCCGGTTCAGCTTGGTGGTGCCCGGAATGGGGACGATCCAAGGCTTTTGTTCCAGCAGCCAGGCCAGCGCGATCTGCGCCGTGGTGGCGTGTTTGTCGCCAGCGATCCGCGCCAGAACCGCAACCAAGGACTGATTGGCGGCCAGGGCCTCGGGTGTAAAGCGTGGCAACGCGGTACGGAAATCGCCCTTCTCGAAGGTTGCGGTGCTGTCGAACGCTCCGGTCAGAAAGCCACGGCCAAGCGGACTATAGGGCACGAGCCCGATGCCAAGCTCCTCCAACACGGCGATTTCGGCATTCTCGGGTCTGCGCCACCACAACGAATATTCGCTTTGCAGCGCGGTTACAGGCTGCACCGCATGGGCCCGGCGGATGGTTGTCGCACTCACCTCGGAAAGGCCGAAATGCTGGACCTTGCCTGCCGCGATCAATTCCTTCACCGCGCCAGCCACATCCTCGATCGGTACCGCGGGGTCGACGCGATGCTGATAGAGAAGATCAATCGTTTCGAGCTTCAGACGCTTCAGCGAGCCTTCCACCGCCTCCTTGATATGCTCCGGGCGGCTATTGGTGCGGGGGCCGGAAGCCACGAAATTCGGCGGCGCTGAAAGATCAAAACCGAATTTGGTGGCAATGACGACTTTGCCCTTGAAGGGAGCGAGCGCCTCGCCAACCAGTTCTTCGTTGAGGTAGGGGCCATAGACCTCGGCCGTATCGAAAAATGTGATGCCGCGCTCGACCGCGCCCCGCAGCACCTTCGTCATCTCGGCTTTGTCCTTGGGCGGGCCATAGGAGAAGCTCATCCCCATGCAGCCCAGCCCGAGGGCCGAGACTTCCAGATTTCCCAGTTTGCGTGTTTGCATTGGAATACTCCTTGCTCGCCCCCGGCTGTTTTCTAAAGCACGTCTTTTGCTCAGGCCTTCAGCGTCGCCATATCGATGACGAAGCGGTATTTCACATCGCTTTTCAAAAGCCGCTCATAGGCCTTGTTGATATCGGCCATGGCGATAACCTCGACATCCGCCGTGATGCCATGCTCGGCGCAGAAATCGAGCATCTCCTGGGTCTCCGGCAAGCCGCCGATCAGGGAGCCGCCCACCGCTTTGCGCTGCAACACCAAGGGGGCGGTGTTGAGCGGCGTGCCCAAGGGGCCGAGGTAGCCCACCAGCACCAGCGTGCCATTGACCGACAGCGCCGGGATATAGGGATTGAGATCGTGGTCATAGGGCACGGTGTCGATGATGAGGTCGAATTTTCCTTTCACCGCAGCCATCTGTTTCTCGTCGGTGGACAGCACGACGTGATCGGCGCCGAGCCGTTTGGCGTCTTCTTCCTTGCCCGGCGAGCGGGTGAAGAGTGTCACTTCGGCGCCAAACGCCTTGGCGAGTTTAAGGCCCATATGGCCAAGACCGCCCAGTCCGATGATGGCAACTTTGTCGTTCTCGTCGGCCAGCCAATGGCGCAGCGGCGAATAGGTGGTGATGCCGGCGCAGAGCAGCGGGGCGGCGCCTTTCAGATCAATGCCTTTGGGCACTTTCAACACAAAGCGGTCGGACACCACGATGGTTTTGGAATAACCGCCCTGGGTCAGCGAGCCGTCTTTGGGGTCGATGGAGTTATACGTGAAGACCTTGTTCTCGCAATATTGCTCTTGGCCGTGTTCGCAGTCTTCGCAATCGCGGCAGCTATCGACCAGACAGCCGACACCGACCGCATCGCCGATCTTGAAGCGCGTAACGTCCTTGCCCAGCGCTGTTACCCTGCCAACGATTTCATGGCCTGGCACCACGGGATAAAGCGCACCGCCCCAATCGTTGCGCGCAATGTGCAAATCGGAATGGCAGACGCCGCAATAGAGAATCTCGATGACGACGTCGTCGCCTCTGGGATCGCGCCGTTCAAAGCGGTAGGGGGCAAGCTCGGACGTGGCTGATGCGGCGGCGTAACCGATAACGGAAATGGCCATGAACAATCCTCCAGAGAAAGTAGGGTGGGGCCTCTTAGCAAGCCGAAGTTTAGCAACTGCGCGGGGCAGGCGTAAGGCGGCGTGGCGTCGTCCTTCCCTTAGGATTGTCTCTGTCGCACCAGTGTCAGAACAGCGCGGTATCGCCTCATGGGCTGAATCGGCTGCGGCCAAAGGCTATGTCGCAGAGCCTCCTTCGCAAGGACACGCCTATGCGCCATTTTGCTGTCCGGGCTTTTGCCCTTTTCGCCTTTTGCGCGCTTCTGCCCGGCGCCTTGGCAGAGGCCCCCGCGCGCACTGTCATAGTGGTGCTGTTCGATGGTTTTTCACCCTTCATGATGGAAGGCGTGTCCACCCCCAATTTCGACCGCTTGGCCCGTGAGGGAACGAGTTCGCGCCATTTGGTGCCATCTTTCCCGGCGCTGTCGATGGTCAATCACACCACCTTTCAGACCGGCTGCTGGCCGTCCCATCACGGCATTGTGGCCAACGAATTCACCGATCCGGTGCTTGGGCGCTATGGCAGCAAGATGGACCGTGCCGATGCTGCCTGGCGCACGGGCTGTGAATCGCTGTGGCAGGCGGCGGAGCGTCAGGGCGCGCCGGCGGCGGTGTTCAACTTCGTCGGCCGCTGGTCCGTCACGGGTGGCAGTCAAGCCCATATCATCAATGCCGAGGTGCCGTGGGCAAACCACGAAGACGACGACACCATCATGGCCAAAGCCATTGCAGCGCTGACGGGCGGCGGCAGCCGTCTCATCGCGCTCTATTTCGATTATCCCGATTCCGTCGCCCATGGCGATGGCGTTCATGGCGACAAAACCAAGCTGGCCGTGGCCAAAGCCGACGCCATTATCGGTCGCCTCTTCAGCGCCATCGCGGCATTGCCGCCGGGGCGTGCGATCACGCTGGTCGTCGGCGCCGATCATGGCATGACCAAAGTCGATAAGGTCATCAACCTTGGCAAGCTCAGGGCGCGGCATCATTTTGAAGCCGATGTTGCGTACGGCTCCGGCTCGGCCATGCTGTATCTCAAGCCCGGCCAAAATGTTGCGCGCATCGTCAAGGCCTTGTCGCGCTATCGCAGCGTGTTCGCGGTGTATCGCAAAGGCCATTTTCCCTCTTACGCTCACATTGGCGATAGTGGCCGGGTCGGCGATCTTCTCCTCACCACCCGCCCGCCTTATGCCTTTGAAGGGCCTGAGCTGATGACGCCGCAGATCGCGGCGCTTCCAGAAAACATCATCGGCCCGGTCGTCTATGAGCCCAAGGTGAAATGGTTTCATTCCATGCACGGCTTCAACCCGGATGTGGAAGCGATGCACGCCATCTTCTATGCCTGGGGCGCGGGCGTGGCGCCCGGCAGGATTTTGCCGCGGGTCGAGATGATCGATGTGGCCCCGACCGTGCTGGATTTGCTCGGTCTCAAACCGGGCGAGGGTACAGACGGCAAGGCGCTAGAACTGGCGCCATAAAAAAGGCGGACCGCGAGGGCCCGCCTTTGTCGTTATACGAGGTCCGCTTAGCGGCCCAGATCGATCACGGCACGACGGTTCTGCGGTTCGCGCACGCCAGGGCCGGTGGCAACGAGCGGGTCATGGAAGCCCTTGCCATCGACGCCGATGGTGGTGCCGTCAAGACCTTCACGCACCATTTCATCCTTTACCGCCGCCGCGCGCTGCAGCGACAGAGCCATATTGTACTTGTCCGAGCCGACCGTATCGGTATGGCCCACGATCTGCACTTTCACGAAAGCGTTGGTCTTGGCCACCTTGACGGCTTCCACCACGACAGCCTGGGCCGCGTCGGTCAGGTTGGCTTTGTTGAAGTCAAAGAACACGATGTAGGTCGTCACCGGCGGCGCCATCACGGGTGCGGGCGGGGGCGGCGGCGGTGCGCTGACGAACACCGGCGGCGGCGGCGCGGCATCCGGCTGGTCGAAATACCAGCGCAGGCTTACCATGGCGTTGTTGGAGGCCAGATTGACTCTGTGCCCGGCGTCGAAATTCTCCAGCCCGCTGGTCATGATATAGCGGTAATCAAACTGCAGATCGGTGGTGCGGCTCAGCCTGTAGGTGATGCCGGCAATACCCTGCCAGGTCAGCCCATCTGATTTGATTTTGGAGCTGCGCAGATTCAGGTCTGTCCAATTCCAGCCGCCACCGGCACCGACAGTAAGGTACCAGCGCTCGGCGATCGGCAGATCATAGAGCACATTTCCTATCGCGGTGTATTCGCGAACGTCCATATTGCTGAGCGGGGTTTTCACACCGTTCAGATTCAACGAGGCGAGTTTCGGATCGGTATAGCCGCCCTCGGCTTCGAAGCGGAAATGATTGCTCCAGGCGTAACCGACCGTGCCGATGCCGCGCCAGGTGTTTTTGAATTGTGCTTCGTTGGCGAGGAGGGGCACGCCGTTGGCGACCACGGCTGTGGTGGTTGGATAGTTGACCGCCTGGGGCATGCTGTAACCAGCGCCCAGTCCGACATACCAGCCGGAATCAACGGCAAAAGCCGAACTCGTCAGCGCGAACAGTGCTACGCCCGCAAGCGCACAACTACGGATTCTCATTTTGGTCTTTCTAAAAGTTGTCTACAGCCGGTGTGGCTGTGCAAGGAAGGCAACGCGCGAGAGCGAGCAGTGGCCCGTGGCGTTGTGCGATTAAGGGGAGGTGCGATCTATTTGTCGTATTCCGCCCGGTCCCGCCTCGCGAAGTCAGCAATCATAGGCCGGAAAACCATTTGCGCAGGAGGGTCGGAATGTACTCACACGCGCGCCGCGATCTTTATTACGCCGCACCAAGAGCAAAGGCAGTGCCGCCATGGCCAATCGTTCCGGCATCGGCATTCTGATCCGATCGCCGCCTACAATCTGGCGCGCTAAAAATTGGCGTCACACGCCGGTTTGTCCTTGATGAAATCGACAAAGGCGCGCAGCGGTGCGGGCAGATGCTGGCGGCCGGGGTAATAGAGGAATGGTCCCGAAAAGCTCTGCCACCATGGCAGCAGCACCGGTTCCAGCGCACCGCTGTCCAGATGCGGGCGCAGCCATTCTTCGAAGAGATGAATGACGCCGAGCCCGGCGATGGCGCTGCTCACCGCCAGATCGACAGCCGCGCCGAGCCGGACCACCAAGGGTCCGTTAGGATCGACCCGCACCACCGCGCCATCCTTCTCGAATTCCCAGCTTGGTATTGCGCCGCTGGCGAATTGCCCGCGCAGACAAGCATGGGCCAAAAGCTCGCGCGGATGCTGTGGCCGGCCTCGCGTCTCCAAGTAGCCGGGCGACGCCGCTGTGGCGAAGCGCTGGCGGCGCGGGCCAATGGGCACCGCAATCATGTCCTGCTCAAGCCGTTCGTCGTAACGAATCCCAGCATCGCAGCCCGCCGCCAGAACATCCACAAAGCCGTCTTCGACGATGATCTCGAGCTTGATGTCCGGATAGGCCATCAGGAAGGGCGGAACAATCGCTGGCAGAACCAGACGCGAAACGCTGGCGGGCACGTTCAGCTTCAATGTTCCTGTGGGGCGGTCGCGAAAGGCGTTCACGCCATCCAAGGCGGCCTCGACCTCGCCAAGGGCCGGGCTCAGACGCTCCAGCAGCCGGGCGCCTGCTTCCGTAGGGGAAATGCTACGTGTGGTGCGGTTGAGGAGGCGCACGCCCAGTTTGGCCTCCAGCCGCCGCACCGCCTCGCTCAGACTGGAGGCGGAAACGCCGCTGATCCGTGCCCCGTCGCGAAAGCCGCCCGCCCGCACCACAGTCATAAAGGCGGCCAGATCATTGAGATTCATGGCCATTGTTCATAATCCCGCACAACCTGTGCCGACTATGATGGATTATCGTCCAATAACAATGGCCTCATATTCCGCTATACCCGTCTGAACCTGGAGAGCTGCTATGACCGACCATTCCCCCGCTGGCGTTTTTGTCTTGGGTGATCGCAACGTGAACCGTATGGGCTATGGCGCCATGCAGCTTGCCGGCCCCGGTGTCTTTGGGCCGCCCAAAGATCGCGGCGCGGCCATTGCGGTGCTGCGGGCCGCGGTCGCCAGCGGCGTCAATCACATCGACACAAGCGACTATTACGGCCCCCACATCACCAATCAGATCATTCGCGAGGCGCTTCATCCTTACCCGGAGGATCTTGTGCTGGTGACCAAGCTGGGGGGCCGGCGCGGCGACGACGCCTCCTGGCTGCCGGCCATGACACCTGCAGAGCTGGTGCGCGGCGTGCACGACAATTTGCGCAATCTGGGTGTTGAGGTTTTGGAGGTGGTCAATCTGCGGCTGATGGGGCGCATTCACGGTCCCGCTGAAGGCTCGCTGGCGGAGCCCTTCACCGCCCTGGTCGAATTGCAGCGCCAAGGTCTGATCCGCCATCTCGGTCTCAGCAACGTCACCCCGGCCCAAATCGCCGAGGCCCGTGCCATCGCCGGTATCGTCTGCGTACAGAACCATTACAATCTCGTTCAGCGCGATGACGATGCCCTGATCGACGCGCTGGCGAAGACCGGCACGGCCTATACGCCGTTCTTCCCGCTTGGCGGTTTCACGCCGCTGCAATCCGAGGCGCTGTCGAAGGTGGCAGCCGAGCTTGGGGTAACGCCGATGCAGGTGGCCCTGGCGTGGTTGCTGCAGCGCGCTCCCAACATTTTGCTGATCCCCGGAACCTCGTCCCTCACCCACCTTAAGGAGAATCTGGCGGCGGCGCAGCTATCGTTGCCCGCCGCGGCCCTGGCGCAGTTGAATGCCATCGGCGCGGCGCCCTAGCGCGTGCGCCGTTCGTGTTGGGCAAACAACAGCAGGTGATCGACGGTCTCGTCGTTTTCGCCGAGCGGCAGGAACACCGCTTCGCTGTCGGAGAAATTGGTCTCCGGCAAATCGTGGCCGGCGTGCGTGCGCACCGCCAAAGGTGTTCCGGTTGCGAGGATTTCGCCGAAGATGTGGCGCCAGCGGCTTGCCATCTGCGGCAGGTCGGTGGCGATGTCGCTGATAAGCCGGCCGTTGAGCGGCGCGCGATAGGCATAATTCATCGCATCCCCGGCAATGCGTACCTCGAAATCGGCGCCGCCCTCCCACACTTTGATGAGCGAGAAGTGGCTGAGCGCGGCGGCAATTTCGTTGGGCCGAATCTGTCCGCGGGCGGGAAATTTCCGCGTCCCCCGCTGGCGCTGCCAATAATCAAAACCCAGCCGCACGGTGCGCTGTTCCAGCTCGGTCAGAGGCACAAAATCGATGGACGTCAGACCGGGAAAACGACGGTCGGGAGTGCCAGCCGCAGACATGCACGCCACTCCATCCTAAGGGCCGCCAAACGCCCATAAATGGACTGGAGCAGCCACACCGCAAGAGGTTAGCGGGAAAAGCGTTCGTTTTCCCTAACGGATATGCCCCTGCGGCCAAGTTCCGCGGATCGTATATCTACGGCCTTGCAAAATGCCGAGGCTGGTTTTGGGGACGGATCGTGTTCGTTCTTTGCGTTTGTTGCCTTTAAGCCTGATGCCTGTTTCACCGCTTGAAAGCGAGCTCCCGCGCCCCACATCTCAGGGGCTCTTTGACATCGCCGGATAGTTGCTGGGCATGTGCCTGCTCCCTCCCCCTCTGGAGGCGGAAAAGCGACAAACAATGATCAAGCTGTTGTGGCTCATGAAATTTGAGCCACTGGATAATGTGTTTGGTCAGCCGGTCACCTCTACCGCGTCAGCGGTTTGGAGAAATCCAGCATGAAGGCTTTCAGCGTATCAACCGAGGCCACCTTGGCCGCCGCATCCCGGAAGGCGGTCCCTTGCAGGTCGATGCGCTCGGTCACAACGGCGAAGGCATTGGCGTCGCGGCTGGCTTTCATCTTGGCAGCAAAATTGTTGCGCAAGCGGTCGAGGCTCGCTTGATCCCCCGCCAGAGAATAGGACACCGCCGCCCGCATCACGCCTTCGCGCTCGCTATCGGTTAGCGGCTTGTCGTCTTTCCAGCGCTCGCCTAGGGATTCTTCGGCCTTCTGGCCCGCCACCGGCCAATTGCCGCTTTTCCAATAGATCTCCGCCCGCATGGCGATGGTATCGGGCTGCTGATCCACCGCGATGAGATCCAGAGCGCGATCGAAATGTTTTTGTTCCGCCAGGGCGCGCGCTTCCATGAGCAGGCGCTGATGGGCGACGTCATCGGGCAGAGTGGAGATTTGCGTGGTGTGCAGGGTATCAAGCACCGCCTCGGGCTTGTGGTCCATCAACTGCACTATGGCGAGCCTTGTGGCCACCTGGGCCCGCGCCACGCCGTCGAGGCGCTTGGTGACCTGATAGTTGAGCAGATCGGCGGCCGGTCCCAAAAGGTCGACCTTCACCAGCCGGTCGGCCATGCGCCGGATCATCTCGTCACCTTCGCTGCCGATCGGCGTCAGTTCGATGAAATCGTAAAACAGGCCCAAGGCCTGTACCGGCGGCAAGCTGTCGGCCTTGCCACGCAGGAAAAGCTCGATAAAGGCCGTGCGCATATCATCCGTCGCCTGGATGGCGGCATCGTTGTTGGGAAAATTGGTGGCCGCCACGCGCAAGGTGAGAAAGCCTTCACGATAGCGCTTTTCGCCGAAATAGATGGCCGCGAGTTTGCGCAAGGTCTTCAGTTCCAGCCCATCGCCGCGCCAGCGATAGCGCAGGCGTTCCAGCCCGTTGATCGCCTGCTGCGGCTTTAGCGTATTGTTCTGCAGCCCCGCGATGATGCGATAATAAATTGCCTCCACCGCCAAGCCTTCATTGCCGCTATTCTCGATCTCCTCGAGCAGGGCATCGGCGCGTTCAAAGCGATGCTCGGCGGCATAAAGCTTGGCCCGGCCGAGCTTGGCCATGAGACCGAGCGAGCCGGGAAGCCTTTCGGAGACGCGCTCCATGGCGGCATCGGCCAGTTCCAGATGGCCCGTCTCGATGGCGGCCTGCACCACCGCAAGATTCACGCGGGCCTGTGTCTCGGTGTCATAGCTGTTCAGCACAGGCTCGGCGCGTTCCAGATTGGCGCGCGCATCGTCCCAGGCTTCCAACCCGGCACTCGCCAGCCCGCGCCACAGCGCGGCATGACGGTCTTGATCGAATTGAGAACCGGCGAGCGCGTTGTGGGCATCGCGATAGCGGCCCATCTGATAGCTCGCAGCCGCCTTCATGGTTTGCAGCTGCATGTCGCTTTGCAAACCGGGATCGACGGCCTGCATGAAATTGATGATGCCCAAGGCTTCGGCGGCAAAGCCGTTGCTGAGATAGAATTTGGCCAGTGCCAGCCGGGCTCTGCGGGCGGCATCGAATTCAAGTCTCGCGGTAGCACCACGCAAGCGCCGTTCGGTGGCCAGGAACGAGCCGCCGGTAACGGCTTTCCACTTGGCGAAGTCGAGGAAACACGGGCTGCCAGCGTTGGCGGCGAGGGCCTCAGGCGATGACGCCGCCAGGGCAGGTGGGGTCAACGACAAGCCGCCAGGGCGGCCAATGGTGACTCGCGGCGCTTGGATGCCGACCGACAGATCGTCGACAAAAGGCATCACCACGAGGCCTGCGGCGCTGGTCAGGATCGAGAACTCGACATAGCTGCGTTCGCTCGGCACCGAACGGCCCGGTCTGCCGGGCACAACCAGAAGCTCGTCACCAGCCGTTGGATCGACAACCCGTTCGACACGGATGGCGCCACTGAGTAGCGTCGACAGGCTGGCGCGCTGCGGCGTTTCCTGATTGCGGGAAAAACCTAGCGCCACCGCTGTGGGATTGGTCTCGCGGGCGATGACCACTTTCAAGCTGGAGCCATCGGCAAAGGCGGCAATGGAGAGTGGCTGGCGCAGGGCAATGCGCAGGCGCGTGGTGCCGCCGCCGCTGGAGGCATCCACATCGGTCGAGAAATTGCCGAGCTGGTTCTTCAGCCGGGCAATATCGAGCGGCGGCGAATCCTGCAAAATGATCCAGGCATTGAGACCGCGCATGAACACGGCCACGCTCTGCTGACCGGCGCCGGGAAAAACCAGCACGGCGCCATCCTTGGTCAAATGGCCGTCGGCTACTTGCGTGACGGTGCTGGCAGCGTCCGCGGCAGGCGATGCTTGCGGCGCGGCGGCTTGCTCTGGCTGCTGGACTTGCGGTGTGGGTTTAGCAGTGGGCGGTGTCGGTTTGGTGGGCTGCGTCAGCTTGGCCGGCACACCAGTGGCCGCGAGGGCCTTAGAGGCATCGGCGATCGCTGCGACCACACCCTTGGTGGGTTGCAACGGGGTAACACCTGGCTTGGCATCGCCTGGCGGCTTATAGGCGTCGGCGTCAGTCTTGGGCGCCAGCACATCGACGACAACATGCGTCCCGTCGCGGAAATCATGAAAGCCAGAGGCCGAATCGATGGTGAAATCGACGATGGTGGAATCGCCTGCGATATGCCATCCGGCCGATTTCACCCAAGGCGGCGCTTCACGATCGAGCGCCGAAAAATCCGGATTGACCAGCGCATCGAAGCGCACCGTCAATTTCCCCGAGCCGGGAAAGACATGATAGGGCACGTTGCGCGGCCAATCGAAGACCACGCGCGTGAAGTTGTGATAGGCTCCCGAACGGACCTTCAGCACCGGCATTTTCGAGATGTCGGTTTCCCTTTTGGGCGGCGGTGGCGGCTGGGGCAGATCAGGCGGCGTGCCTGCGAAACTCTGCGGCGCCAGATCGACCGCGAATTTGCCCGGTGCCGCGCTGGTATGAAGCTTCACCGTCTGGTTCAACGCAAAACGATAGGTTTTGCCATCGGCGTCGACGCGTCCACTGGCGAGATAGCCCGGCAAGGATTGCGCGATGCCCTCCGGTGTCAGTCCCATTTTGCGATTGAAGCTGATGGTCAGGATCTGGCCGATGATTTGTGCTGTCACCTGATCGGTCAGACCGGTGGCAAAAGTCAGGCGGCCATAGCCATCCTTGGTGGCGACAGAGACGGTGTCGGCAGCGCCAGCCGGAAGCGCCGCGCAGAGAAACCCTGCGAGAGCCATAACGACAAAGCGGCGCGCAATCCGTAGCATTCTAAGCTTTATTCCTTGACCTTACTTGCCGGCCTTCGGCGCAGCGGGAGCAGTGGCGGCGGGAGCACCGGTTTGCACACCGGGGGCGGCGCCAGGGGCAACCGGTGCCGGTGTGGGGGCCACCGCCGGCGGCGTCTCGGGCAGCTTCAAGCGATTGGCCAGCTTCTGGGTCAGGTGCTGGGCGTTGTCGGCGGTCATGGCAGCCAGGACCGGCGCCAGAACATCCGATTTCATCTGCTGCGCCACCGGCACCAGGACTTCATCCGGCAACGTATTGAAGATGCGCGCTGCATCCTTCGATTTCATCGCCGAATAGGTCTTCACCAGCGAGGCAACCTGCTTTTGCTGATCGGCATCGCGCTGGCTGACGAGCGTGTTGATCTGCTCTTGGAGCTGTTTCAAGATCGCAATTTTGGCGTCGACGCGCGCTTCCGCGGCTTGCAGAACTTGGGCGCGCATAGCGATGTCGCCTTCACGCGTATCCAGCGTGGCGCGCCGTTTGGCCAAGCTCGACATCACATCGACTTCCGACGGGCTTTCATTGTTCGCCTCGTCGGAGGCAGGATCGGGGGCCAATGGCGCGGTGTCCTGGGCGAGCTGGTTGTTGCCCGCCTTTTGATCCTGGGCCCAGGCACTGCGGATCAGGCCTTCTCCTTTGAGACCCAAAAGCGCCACGCTCACAACCATGACAGCAGGCAAAAGACGAAAATATCTCATCGCACAGCCTTAAGAGAGGAAAGCCGGTTCATCACACTGCCAGAGGGAAGCGCCTGACCGCCACCATTGTTGGCGTTGCCGCGGGCAGGGCTGGGCGGTACAGCGCGGTCGTAGCGCTGGGCGATGCGCTCGCCGGAATTGGACAATAGCGCCAGCTCGTCGGAAATCGCCCGGGCCCGTTTCATGCGATCATCCAAGGTCTCGGCGGCGTCGGCGGCCGCGCTCTTCAAGGCGCGCAGCGAAGCACCGGCCCCGGCGATGGCGCCGTTGAGTTCGCCGATCATTTTCTTCAGGCCATCTTGCCCTTTGCGCACAGCGGCGAGGCGCCGCTCCAGCACGATGCAAGTGAGCAGCGTGAGCGCCAAAAGCCCCGACAACAGCAATTCGACAGCCATAGACAGGCTGATTTGAGCGAGGATGGTCTGCATGGCTTTGCGTCTCCTAAAGGGCGCGCGAGGCGTCGGTACGTTCGATGGCTTCTTCCACACGGACCGCGACCGAAGATCCGGCCCGTCCCATCCGGCCGCGTAGCAGCGGCACGCCGCGGCAGCGCAATTCGATTTTGGATTCCGGCGTGGCGTTCAGCAAAAAGGTATCGCCGACATTCAAATTCATGATCTTGTTGAGTGACATGATCTGCTCATCCAGGATGGCGTCGATATCGACCGTGGTAGACCACAGCTCGGTGGCAAGATGGCCTTCCCAGATCGAGTCGCGGCCGAACTTTTCGCCCATGAACTGCTGCAGCAAGAGTTTGCGGATCGGCTCCAGCGTGGCGTAGGGCAGCAACAGCTCGGTGCGTCCGCCGCGGTCTTCCATGTCAACACGCAGCTTGACCAGAATGGCGGCATTGGCCGGCCGGGCGATGGCGGCAAAGCGGGGGTTGGTTTCCAGCCGGTCGAGCTGAAAGGTGATGGGAGCCAAAGGCTCGAAGGCCTGCACCATGTCCTGCAGGATCACTTCGGTCATGCGCTGGACCAGGGTGCGTTCGATGGTGGTGTAGGGCCGGCCTTCAATACGCATCGCCGAAGAGCCGCGCCGCCCGCCCAAAAGCACGTCCACGATGGAATAGATTAGGTTCGAATCGACCGTGAAGAGGCCGTAATTGTCGAGTTGTTCGGCGTGGAAAACGGCCAGGATGGCTGGCAGCGGAATGGAGTTCAGGTAATCGCCAAAGCGGATGGAGGTGATGTTGTCCAAACTGACTTCGACGTTGTCCGAAGTGAAATTGCGCAAACTCGTCGTCATCAATCGGACGAGCCGGTCGAAAACGATTTCCAGCATCGGCAGACGCTCATAAGAAACGAGCGTGGAATTGATAATGGCGCGGACGCCGGATTTGTCCTGGATCTGATCCGTGGCGACATCGAAGCCCAACAGGGAGTCGATTTCATCCTGGTTGAGAATGCGCTCAGCCGGTGCCGCGACAGCCCCATCCAGATCGTCGTCTAGCGACGGAACAGCCGCCGCCGCCGCTGCAAAAGCGGCATCGATCTCGGCTTGAGAGCCCATCGGTTTTTCGTCGTTGTCAGCCATGGCGTTTTATCGGCGTCCTATTGGATGATCATTTCTTTGAGCAACACATCACGCACGTGATAGGGCGCGGCCGCGACATTGGTACGGCGTAGAAGTTCTTCCTTGACCCGCATGATTCCAGCCGAGCCTTTGAGGTCGTCCGGGCGCAGTTCGCGCAAGTAACCTTGAAACTGATCGACAATGCGCGGCATCAGAACCTGAATGCCGGCTCTTTCCTCGGGGGTGTAAAGCTCGAGCGAGAGCGACAGCTTGAGATAGACAGGATTGCCGTCCGCACTTTGGATGTTCACGATCAGGTCGGGGATTTCGAAATACGCGACCTGCGGCGGTATGGCGGGCATGTCCGAGCCAGATGCGGCCGTCTTGACCGGTTCCGCCGGTTTGGCAAACACCAGAAAATATAGTGCCGTGCCGACGCCCAAAAAGAGCAGCACGGCCGCCGCGGCGATGATCAACATCTTCCTATCGCCGAGGAGATTCTTAACAAAACCTTTCTTCGCAGTAGAGGCATTCGCCTCACCGTCTTGGGTCTCGTCGTCGTCTTGCGTATCGGTGCTGGCCATGGCCGTCCCACTCAGAAGATGAAGGGACGTTAGGCGGACGTGGTTAAGGAGTCGTTCAAAAACACCGGCCCGGCAGACTTCTCTCGGCAAGTTTTGCCGGTGAAAGCATACCGCCAGCAAAAAAGCCCGGAAATGGTACCTGCCGCATATGGCACGGAGCATGCACACCCTGGAACCGTCAGAGGACCAGAAAGGATCTCCGTTCCATGGATAATGTGTCGCTCCTCAGCCTATCCTACCAACTTGCGGCCTACCGCTCGATGGACGTGATCGCGAATAACATCGCGAACATCTCCACGCCGGGCTTCAAGCGCGAGAGCGTGAAATTCGAGGAGTTGGTCCAGCAAGTCCAACCGGGTGAGGACCAGAAGGGTTCTCAATCCATCAGTTTCGTGCGCGATGCCGGTATTACTCGCGATATCACTGCCGGACGCATGGAACAGACCAACGCGCCGCTGGATCTGGCCCTGAACGGCAAGGGCTACTTCGCTGTCCAGACCCCGGCGGGCGAGCGTTATACCCGCAACGGCCATTTCACCTTGAACGCCGACGGCACCATCGTCACCGAATCCGGCGATCAACTGCTGAGCGACGGCGGTGCTATCACGATTGCCCCCGACGACGGTCCGATCAGCTTCGGCGCAGACGGCACGATCAGCGGCAAGCAGGGTCAGATCGGCAAATTGAAGCTCGTTGAGTTCGCCAATCCCCGTGATCTGCAGAAACAGGGCGACAGTCTCTATTCGACCGATCAACCACCTGCCGCGGCCACCGATGCGGTAGTTTCGCAGGGTATGCTGGAAAGTTCCAATGTTCAGCCGGTGGTAGAAATCTCGCGCATGATCGAGATCATGCGCTCTTACGAAGCCACCTCATCGCTGGAAAAAAGCGATTCGGACATGAAGCGCCAAGCCGTCCAAAAGCTCGGCACCGTTCAATAAGGACTTAAACTATGCGCGCCCTTTCGATCGCCTCCACCGGCATGCTGGCCCAGCAGACCAACGTCGAAGTCATCGCCAACAACCTCGCGAATATGAACACCACGGGCTACAAGGCTCAGCGCGCGGCTTTTCAAGACCTTCTCTACCAGAACTTTCAGCAACCCGGCGCCCAGTCCTCCGACAGCGGCACATTGCTGCCCTCAGGCGTTCAGCTTGGCTCGGGCGTGCGCACCGCCGCCATCTATCGCATGACCAAGGCGGGCGACATGAAAAGCACGACCAGCCAATATGATATGGCGGTCAATGGTCCTGGTTACTTCCGCGTCCAGATGCCGGATGGCACCGACGCCTACACCCGCGACGGCAATTTCTCCCTTTCTCCTACCGGCCAGCTGGTGACACAGGATGGCTATATCGTGCAGCCCGGCATTAACATTCCACCGACTGCGGTCAGTGTGACTGTCAGTACCCAAGGCTTGGTGCAGGCGACCATTCCGGGCCAGGTTGCGATGCAGACCGTCGGCCAGCTTGAGCTGACGCGTTTTCCGAATGAGGGGGGACTGAACGCCCTGGGCGACAATCTGCTCGCCGAAACATCGGCCTCCGGCGCCCCCCAGGCAGGTGTGCCCGGCTCTACCGGCTATGGCACCATCTCGCAGTATTTCCTCGAAACCTCCAATGTCGATGCGGTGAGCGAGATCACCTCGCTGATCGCCGCGCAGCGTGCCTATGAGATGAACTCGAAAGTCATCACATCCGCCGATGAGATGCTTCAAGAAACCGCCAAGCTGGGATCATGACGATGATACGCAATTGGCTCCTGGCCCTGCTCGTTCTGTCCTGTGTGCCAGCCGTCGGCGGTGTGCGGGTTGTTGTTCCCACCCACGACGTGGCGCGAGGCGCCGTCATCTCCGATGCGGACATCACCTATGCGATCGTCCCCACGACGGTGATGAGCGGCATTGTCACCTCAGCCTCGGAGGTTGTCGGCCAGGAGACCCGCCGCACCTTGCATGCCGGCGAGGCTCTCCGCCTCCAGGACCTTCGCCATCAGGTGTTGGTCACGCGGGGCTCGACCGTCACGATGAGCTTTGAAGCCCCTGGTATTGTGCTGACCTCTTCGGGTCGCGCCATGAGTGAAGGCGGGCTGGGCGACACCGTTACCATCCAGAACCCTGCCTCTTATCGCCAAATCACCGGTGTCGTCATCGGCCCCGGCCAAGTCCGGGCAGAAGCCGGCGCCTCACGCCTTGCCAGTATCGATCCGTAACGGCCCCCTAGAAAAGGCAATCAGCCATGTTGTTCCGCAATGTTCTTCTTCTGGCCGGGGCCACCACCCTTCTGTCAGCCTGCAGCACCGTGGATCGCCTCAAGGATGTTGGCAGCGGCGGGCCAAAGCTCGCGGCCATGACCAATCCGGCGCCGCAAGTCTCGGTGCCGATGCCACAGCCTCCGGCTGAGCCACGCGGCCGTGATTCGCTGTGGCAGCCAGGCGCCCGTAGCTTCTTCCACGATCCGCGCGCTAGCCGTGTCGGCGATATCATCACCGTCAATGTGGCGGTCGCAGATGGGGCCAAGATGTCCAATTCGACCGCCCGTTCGCGGACCAATTCGGACGATGCCAGCATGAACAATCTGTTCGGCCTCGAAAACGTCATGCCCAGCGTCGGGCTGACGCCTGGTAGCTTGGTGAAGATGGGTTCGGATACCTCCAATGTCGGCGCAGGTACCATCAACCGGTCGGAGGCTATTAATATGACGCTGGCGGCTTTGGTCACCCAGATCTTGCCGAACGGGAATATGGTGATCGCCGGCCACCAGCAGATGAAGGTCAATGGTGAACTGCGCGACCTGCAGGTCACTGGCATTGTCCGCACCGAAGACATCACCAGTTCCAACATGATCGATTTGACGCAGATTGCGGAGGCGCGGATTTCCTACGGTGGCCGCGGCACAGTCACAGATGTGCAGCAGCCGCGCGTCGGCAGCCAGCTCTTCGATATTCTGATGCCGTGGTAATAGGGGGCGAATAGCCAGCAGCGAAAAAGGGCCCGATCAGAACCTCTGGTCTGGCCCTTTTTCCATTCGCTCAACATCAGTCGTCGCGATAGACTTTTTCGCGACGTTCGTGACGTTCTTGGGCCTCGATCGAAAGCGTTGCTATCGGTCGTGCGTCCAGCCGTTTTAGCGAAATCGGCTCGCCGGTGTCTTCACAGAACCCATAAGTGCCATCTTCAATCCGCCTGAGCGCCGCATCGATCTTGGCAATCAACTTGCGCTGACGATCACGGGTTCGCAGCTCGAGCTGACGCTCGGCTTCGGTAGAAGCGCGATCCGCCAAATCGGCGTGTGGCACGGTTTCGGACTGGAGATTCTGTATCGTCTCGCGACTTTCGCGCAGAATCTCATCTTTCCAGCCGAGAAGCTTGCGCCGGAAATATTCGCGCTGCTTCTCATTCATGAAGGGTTCGCTTTCCGATGGCTTGTAGCCAGGCGGAAGTTGGGTACCCATATAGGCTCCTTCGCAGTGCCCCTCGTCGGCGGGCCTTATAGCGGCCAAAGGGCCAAGCTTCAATGAAGATTGAGAGAAGTTGTTAAGAAGGAAAAAATGGGACGTCGAACGGGCATTTCCTAAAGCCATAAGCTGCAGTTGGGTTCCGATGTAAAGGGTATCGCGCCGCAATTTCGCCGTTTTGGCCCGTTTGCCGCCTAATCTGTGGGCAGAGCAGTATGGCGCCATAAAACTCCAGATGCGGGGTGGACAGGGCTGGGGCGATGGCCTATATCCCGCCACCCTTCAAGGCGACGCGGGGTGGAGCAGTCCGGTAGCTCGTCAGGCTCATAACCTGAAGGTCATAGGTTCAAATCCTATCCCCGCAACCAACCTGGAGATTTCCAGGTTCCGCCTATCCGAGCAGACATTCCTGCGTAAAGGGATTTAGTCGCTGTCGGGGCGCGTATATAAGTCGCCTGTCCCTCCGAGCCCGATTACCGATCCCATGTCTAACAAACCGATCTTCTTCGATGAAACCGGCCGGAGAGCTGCGCGCCTGTCGCTTCTGGGCTGGGCGGGCGCCATTATCAGCACGGTCCTTGGCGTGGCGTTTCTGGCCAGCATTGTGTTTGCCCAAAACACCTCATCGCCCGATCTGCGGTTCAAGCGCATCCCCAACAATGCTCTGGCGCGGCGGGCGGCCGATCCGGCGCTGCTGAAATCGGCAGCTCAGCTGTCGGTGGAGGCCAAGCGGCGCGAGGCACTGATTCATAGCTGGAAGATGCGGATGGCCCACCAAGGGCTGCCGGCGCGCGAACTTTCCGCCGCGCTGCGCCCGCGCGGCGACCGGCCGCTGGCGATGGGGTTTTACGCCAGTGCGGAAGATGATGACGTCAGTTATCCCGCTCTGAAGCGGGCACTGCCCAAGCTTGACTGGTTCCTGCCCACTTGGCTGTCGCTGAATGGCCCCGATATGGCTCTAAAGGTTGCAGAGGACCGTGAGGCCAGGAAGCTCCTGCGCAGCGAGCGGCCCGGTGTGCCGATTCTCCCGGTCCTGTGGAACTTCACCGACAATGGTTGGGATGGCCCCGGTTTGCAGCGCCTTCTGGCCGATCCCGTCCGCCGGGCGACATTGGAAAAAAGTATCGTCGACTACATCAAGACCAACAAATATCAGGGTCTCGTGCTTGATCTCGAAGAGGTGCCCCCAGCCGCCTATAATGACCTCGATCTATTTTTGAAGGAGCTGTCAGGACTCTTCATGCCCAATGGCTGGGTGTTGGCGCAGTGCGCCCAGTATGACGATGACAATTGGCCCTTCGCCCGCTTTGCCAAGACCATCGATTACACCATTCTGATGGCTTATGACCAACACGACGAAACCGGGGCAGTGGGCGCCATCGCAGCCGAACCCTGGTTCGAAGAGATCCTCGACAAGCGCATCAAGGTGCTTCCGCCGAGCCGGACCATCATCGCCGTCGGCAGCTACGGCTATGATTGGCACGGCGGCTCGACAGCGACCGATCTCACGTTCCAGAGCGCCATGGTGGCCGCCAAAGACTCCGATGCCCGTATTGATTTCGACCCGGATACCAACAACCCGCATTTTTCCTATATCGAAAACGACAATGTGAAGCACGACGTCTGGTTTTTGGACGGCGTCACCGTATTCAACCAGATACACGCGGCCGACGTCTATCAACCGGCCGGCTATGCCTTGTGGCGCATTGGCAGCGAAGACCCGACGGTTTGGTCTGTGCTGGGCCGGCGTTACGGCGCGCCTGCTCCCGCCGGATTGCGCCAGATCGCCACCAACGAGGATGTGGATTTCGAAGGTTATGGCGAGGTCCTGCGTGTTGTGGCCTCCCCATCAGAGGGCGCCCGGACGCTCGAAATCGATACTCAGACCGGTGATATCAACGACGAAACCTATACCAGCCTGCCGACCAGTTATGTCATTCGCCGCGTCGGCTCGGTCCCCAAAACGCTGTCGCTAACCTTCGACGACGGGCCGGACCCGGCGTACACGCCAGCCATCTTGGACATCCTTAAGGCAAAACACGTCAAAGCCACCTTCTTCATCATTGGTGCCAATGTTGAAGCCCATCCAGCTCTTTTGCAGCGCATTCTTGCCGAGGGGCATGAGATCGGCAATCACACCTTCACCCATCCCAATCTCGCCGAAACCTCGCCCGAAGCCGATAAGCTCGAATATAATGCCACCCAGCAGCTGGTTGCGGCTCTCACGGGCCGGCGAATGGTTATGTTCCGCCCGCCTTATCTCGGTGACGCCGAGCCGGTGAACAAGGATGAAATCATTCCCGTCCAAATCGCGCAGGATATGGGCTATCTGACAATCGGCGTACATGTCGATCCCTTCGATTGGCAGCAGCCGCCGGTCGACGAGATGATGAAGCGCATCTTGACCTCTGTGTCCGATCCCGATCCGGACCAGCGGGGCAACATCATTTTGCTTCACGATTCGGGCGGCGACCGTTCGAAAACCGTGCAGCTTCTACCGCAGCTAATCGATACGCTGCGTGCGCGCGGTTACAAATTCGTGCCAGTGTCGGAGCTTGCCGGGCTGACACGCGAGCAAGCGATGCCGCGCCTCGCGCCCAGCCTGACGCTCTTTGCCAACCGGATCGTCTTTCTCACCTTCAGCTGGATCGGCAGCTTCTTCTATTATTGTTTCATCATTGCCATCGTGCTGGGAATTGGCAGGCTGCTTTTGCTCTGTGGCCTCAGCCTGTGGAACTACGTCCGCGCCCATAAGACCGACGATCCGGCGCCGCCCGAACAACACATTCCCGTATCGGTGCTGATTCCGGCCTACAACGAAGAAAAAGTGATCGGTGCCACCATCGCGCGAATCCTGGCAAGCGATTATCGCGATCTTGAAGTGCTGGTGATCGACGACGGCTCACAGGATGGCACTGCCAATGTTGTGCGCAAAGAATTTGGCGGCGTCGCCAATGTGAAGCTCATCAGCATTCCCAATGGCGGTAAGGCGCGTGCCCTCAATTTCGGGATGGCGCAAGCCACAAGCGAGGTCATCGTTGCCCTCGATGCCGATACCCATTTCGATCGCGACACGATTTCGCGGCTGGTGCGCTGGTTTACCGATCCCAAGCTTGGCGCCGTGGCGGGCAATGCCAAAGTCGGCAATCGCTTTAACATGATCACGCGCTGGCAGGCGCTGGAATATATCGTCGCCCAAAATCTGGAACGCCGCGCCCTTGCCACGCTTGGCACGCTGACGGTGATACCGGGCGCTGTGGGGGCTTGGCGGCGGGAAGCTTTGCTGGCTGTCGGCGGCTATCCCACCGATACCTTGGCCGAAGATCAGGACCTCACCATCGGCCTGCAGCGTGCCGGCTATACGGTTCGTTTCGATTCCTCAGCCATGGCTTGGACCGAGGCACCGACGACTTTCCGTACCCTGGCCAAGCAACGCTTTCGCTGGGCATTCGGAACCCTGCAGTGCTTGTGGAAGTACCGCGATATGACCTTTAATCGCAAATACGGCGCGCTCGGCATGATTGCCTTGCCACAGGTATGGCTGTTCCAAATCATGCTCACGGCCTTGGCGCCGGTTGCCGACCTCATGCTGATCTGGCAGCTCGTGACGCAATGGGTGGCTTACGTTCAGCATGGCTCGGAATACTCCAACCAGAATCTGGTCACCGTCGGCATCTACTATGTGATCTTCATGGTGGTGGATTTGGCCGCTGCCCTGTTCGGTTTCTTGATGGAGCGGCGTGAGAATTGGAGTCTGCTCTGGTGGCTCATGCTGCAGCGTTTCGGCTATCGCCAGCTGATGTATTACGTGGTGATGCGCTCAATCTCGACGGCGTTGCGCGGCGCGGTGGTGGGCTGGGGTAAGCTGGAACGCACCGGCACTGTCACGCCGCGGCGCGTCTGACCGTATTGGGACCAAAGCTCATTTGGGAACGTAAAAGGTTCCGTACCAATCGCTGTGATGGATGCGATAGGCTCGCGCCATCGCATTATGGGCGTTATCGCCAAGAGAGGCGTCAGAATCCGGATCGAATTGGATGACGGCAAAGCGCTTGGCATCGATCTCTGCCGTGAGATCTGCATCGCTGCGAGCGCCGGTCTCGAATTGCTGGCCGACATTGAAGAAATCAACGGTCGGCGGTTTTGCCGCCCAATAGCAGAAGGACAGCATCTCGCAGAGTGCCGGACCTCTGCGATCTTTCATAAAGGCGATATCTTTACCGGCCACCACCGCCTCTTCGCGAAAGGGCTGGCGCCGCCAATAAACACCCTGCCATTCGGTATCTGTGGCGCCAAAGAAGAGCAGGGGCACGGCATAGACAGCGGCAGCCAGCACGCCGCGATAGCCCGGCAGCTTCGCTATCAAAAGCCCCGCCGAAAGGGCAAGGGCGATATCGGCTTCGAACATGGCATTGACGTCGACCCCGGCCCCACCGAGGAAGGCAATGCCCAGCGCCATGGCGATCACCGTATAAATGGCGCAAAACTGCGCCTCACTGCGATGCCAATGGCCATAGAGCAGCACGCCGAAGCCGATCAATGGAATGGTAAACCAGCGCAGCCACTGCGCCAGCGCCGCGAATAGCTGTTCGAAGGAATAAAGCCGCGCCGTGGCGACCACACTGAATAAGCTGATCCCATAAGTGAGACGGAACAACACCAGTCCCGCAACGCCAAAGCCGATACCGAAGGCGGCGAAGCGCCAGGCGCTCTTGCGGTCCCGGAGAAACAGCCACAGACCGCAAGCTACCGGTAGCGCCACGACATTGTGCTTCACAAAAAAGCTGATGACGAACAGCCCTGCCGCCAGTGCCAGAAAACGCGCCGTGTGCGGCGCCCTCCAGAGCAGCCAAGCCCCGGCCAAGCCAAAGGCCTGCGCAAGGAGTTGCGGATCATCCATGCCGATGTAATCGGAAAAGAAGGCGAGGCCACTGATCAAGATGAGGGCGGGAAAAACGGCGGCGGCGCGTGGCGCGCCCATCCGGTGGGCGATGGCCGTCATGGCAATGGCGATAAAGCTGACGGCGACCAGCGACACAACCCGCCCGGCAACGATGAAATCGCCGAGCAGCCGTCCCACCCAGCCCACGATGTAGAAGGAGAGCGGCGGATAGTTGTTGACGAGATACGCCGTGTGCGGCGGGTAAAGCGTCTCCCCGCGCATCGCTGCCGCGGTGTGATAGGCGTTCCAGCCCTCATTGGGATCGAGGGGAACCTGAAGGCCAAGCCCGGCAATGACGCGCCACAATCCCACAGCACACAAGGCTGCCAAAGCGGCGGCCAGAATGCGCAAGGCAAGGCGGGGGGTCATGTTGGAGCGCACATGCCTGTGGGGTGGATCTTATAAAGCGAGAAGAAGCTACCGTTATGGACCAGCTGCATGAAAGCCGGCAGATCGGCTTGCTCGCCGCCGCCATGCACCACCACCGCGTAATCAAAATGGCATTGGAAGTATTTCAGATAGGGGAAGACATCCTTGATATCCGAATCCGCGTCTTCGCGGCCCAGGGCCAGATTGGCGAGTTCGGTGGCGTCGGGCGGTGAGCCTTGCTGCGCGGTGGCGGCCGCGATCTGCTCGAAAGACCGCTTCAATTGCACGATATGCTGACCCTTGGTGGTAAACATCAACGGTGTGAAGGCCTGCCGGTCGACGATGGCGTATTCGGCCATATGCCAATAAGGCTGGTCAGAAATATCGCTTAAGGCATCGCCGTCCAGCACCGTGAAGATCTTAGAGCCCAGCGGCATGACCTTTATGGCGGTACGGAATTCGCGGAATTGCCGGTCATGGCTTACCCAATCGGCAGTCAAAAGCGCGGCATTCGTGGCGGCTACCAGCACGACCAACGCGCCCAAAACCGCTGCCAGACGGCGGCCTGCCCGAAGCTCCAGGCTGGCAAAGGTGATCACACCCAAGACGGGGGGCAGGCGCATATCGACACCCCAGCCGCCCAGCGCCCATTCTGGCGCCACCATGGTCAGAGTCGCCAGCCCAATGACCAGCAATTTCATCGCCGGATGCAGCCGGAGCTTGCCATAGGCGAGTCCGGCGAAAATGAGGATGGTTAGGCCCCCGATCACCAGATAGGCTGGCTGGCTGAAGGCCCATTGGGCTGCGCTGCCGAAACGGTCACCGATCGTATCGTCGAAATTGAATTGAACGCCGCCGCCTTCGCCACCCGCCGATTTGAAAAACAAGGAGGCTAGCGCTGCCGGCAGGAAGATTACGGCGATGCTGAGCGCCCGCGTCAGCAATTTCCGGGGCGCAAAATTCCGCGCCCGCAAAATCGCGGTCAGTTCGAAGCCGCCGATCAAGAAGACCAATATGCAGGCGGCGAAGAGATGGCAAACATAGAGGATGCAAACCGCCAGGGTGAAACCGGCCAGCGTCCACGGCGTCAGCTTCTCACGCCTCGCGATCCAGGCGGCAAAGACCAGGAAGCAGAGCCCGGCGCCAAAGGTGTAGTTGAGAAAGCCCCAAGTGAAATTGGCGTTGATGGCAAAGAGTGCGCCTGCCAGAGGGGCCACCCCAATGCGCCCGGTCAAGGCCCGTTGGATCAAAGCGGCACCGCTCACCCAGAACACGAGCGCCAGGCTTAAGAACAGCTTGACCGCCCATTCCAGCGGCAGAACCAAGGCGAACACCGGTACCAAAAGGTCCGAAGCCAGATTGGGTAACAGACGCCAGTGGATGGCGTAGAAATTGGAAGACCCACCGCCTGTGATGAGGTGAAATCCGGCCAGATGCGCCGGGTAATCCGGCATCGCTGGCGAAATCACGCACCACAACGGTAGGATGTATAAAACTGCCAGAAGCAGGAGCGCTGCGGTTGGCCAATTACGCCTTATGTATACATGCATGTGCGCACAGGGGTCCCCTCCGGACCGATCCGGAACTGCCCTCCTAGCATGTTCCGGAAGGCTAGGCACAGTGCGACGCAGATGCTCAAATTAGGCGTCAGGCGTGCACAAGCTCGACCTGGACCACATCCGTCCGACCGACCTGGAAGGCCGCGGCGCAAATGGCGAGGTAGTACTGCCAATTGCGCAGAAAGCGGTCATCGTGACCCATAGCCTTGATTTCCGCCGTTTTGGCCTGCATCCGCCCAGACCATTCGCGTAACGTATCGGCATAGTCCCGCCCGAAAGCGAAGGCGTCCACCATTTTTAGTCCGGCGCGTTCCGCCTCCTCTTGGAAGCGGCGCAAAGAGGGCAGCATCCCGCCGGGAAAGACGTAATGCCGGATAAAATCGCTGCGCAGCCGGTATTCGGCGAAAAGCTCGTCCCGGATCGTAATGGTTTGGACCAAGGCCTTACCGCCTCGGCGCAAGCGTTCGGCTATCGCCCGGAAATACTGCGGCCAATATTGTTCCCCGACCGCCTCGAACATCTCGATGGAGACGATGTTGTCGAACACGCCTTTGGCCTTGCGATAGTCTTCGAGCAGGATATCGGCGCCCCCTTTGAGGCGATCCACCGCAAAGCGGTGCTGGGCGGGCGAAATCGTAAGCCCCGTTACGTGATGGCCCTGTTGGCTGGCCCGTTCCGCAAAACCGCCCCAGCCGCAGCCAATCTCGAGCAGTGATTCGCCGCGCGGGAGACGTGACAGGATGCGGTCATATTTGTTGCGTTGCGCCGCTTCCAAACTGTTGGGGGCACCACCAAACAAGGCGGAAGAATAGGTCATGCTCCGGTCGAGCCACAACGCATAGAACTCGTTGCCCACGTCGTAATGGGCTTCGATGTTGCGCCGACTGCCATCCAGCGAATTGCGCCTCAGGAAACGGTCGCTGACGACCAACGCCATCCGGTTGAAGAAGCCGCCATGCGAATAGCCGGCAAACACCTCCATATTCAAAAGAAACAGGGAAACCAGCTTTTCGATGTCGTCGGTCTGCCACGCGCCATCGACATAATCCTCGCCAAGCGCGATATCGCCGCGCTGCACGACACGCCGCAGAACCTCCCATTCGTGAAGGACGAAGCGGGCCGACGGTCCAGGCTGCGGACCTTTGGCGATGTGCACGGTACCGTCCGGGGCAACAAATTCGAGCGTCCCGAATTCCAGGCGTGACAACGCCTCAAACCAGCGTTTTTCAATGATGGCATTGGTGATCGAAAACATGATGCTCCCCCGCGGCGAAAAGCTCTCGGAACCAGTATAACGCTGCTTTGCTCCCGTGGGTTCATTCTTTACCAAAATTTTTGGTGCACCCCGCGGCCGCAGAAGGTTCCCTAACCGTCTATTTCGTCAGTCCCATTCGGAGCGTTCGCCGTGCGGCCCGGCAGCACTTGACGGCGGCATTCTAGAAGATCACTAAGCCGCCCCTTGAGGATGAGTGCCATGACCATTGCCAGCATCGACACCACCGCCAGAGTGAGCCCGGAAACCGTTCTTTCGGTTGTCATCCCGACGTACAACGAGCGTGGCAACGTGGCCGAGTTGATCCGGCGTCTCGATCGCACCCTTACGGGCGTGGCGTGGGAGGCGATCTTCGTCGATGATAACTCCCCCGACGGTACCGCCGATGCGCTGAAGGCGATTTCCCGCAGCGATCCGCGTGTGCGCTGTATCCGCCGGGTGGGGCGCCGCGGCTTGGCGGGGGCCTGCATTGAAGGCATTCTGTCATCCTCCGCCGCTTATGTGGCGGTAATGGATGCTGATTTGCAGCATGATGAAACCGTGCTTCCGGCCATGCTGGCAAAGCTGCAGTCGGGCCAATTCGATCTTGTGGCCGCCACCCGCTATGTCGATGGCGGCGATGCCTCTTCTTTCAGCGCTAGCCGTGGCAAGATCAGCCGTCTTGCCACCAAAATAACCCAACGTGTCCTCGGCACTGAACTCAGCGATCCGATGAGCGGCTTTTTTATGATGCGCCGTGCATCCTTCGATGAAATGGCGCCGCGCCTGTCGCCTGTGGGTTTCAAAATTCTGCTCGACATCGCGACTGCGAGCGAGGGCCTGCGGATCACCGAGCAGGCTTATTCCTTCGGCGAGCGCTTCGACGGCGAGAGCAAATTCAGCATGCAGGTCGGCCTCGAATTCCTCGGCCTTTTGCTCTCTAAGCTCAGCAATGGCTTGCTTGATCCCCGCTTCATCTTTTTTGCCATCGTCGGTGCAACCGGTATTGCGGTCAATCTGTTGGTCCTGAATCTCGCGCTGATCGCTTGGCCGCTGTCGTTCCAATTCGCCAAGACCATCGCCACCGGCTTTGCCATGACCAGCAATTTTATCCTGAACAATTCGCTGACCTATCGCGACCGCCGCCTCAAAGGCCTGGGGCTGCTCCGCGGCTTTATCGGTTTCTGCCTGTTCGGCGCGATTGGAGCCTTTACCGATATCGGTTTGGCCAACCAGCTTTATGCCCATCATGAATTGTGGTGGGTTGCTGGTCTTGCTGGCTCCATCGTGGGTGTGCTGTGGAATTACGCCATGTCGAGCATGTTCATCTGGCGGACGCGGTGAAATCACCGTTTCTGGCCGCGCTTGCAGTTCTTTTCCTGCTGCGGTTGGTGGCGGGAGCCTTGCTCCCGCTCTCGGCGGATGAAGCCTATTACTGGCTGTGGTCGCGCCACCTGTCCGCAGGCTATTTCGATCATCCCCCAGCCATTGCTTGGCTGATCGCCACCGGCACCACGCTGTTCGGCCAAACGCCTTTTGGTGCGCGCGTGGCTGGCATCGTCCTTTCCTTCGGCGCCAGCGCACTTATCTGGGATTGCGCCCGCACGCTTCTGGGCAGCAACAGGGCCGGTGGCCTTGCCTGCCTGCTGTTCAACCTGACCTTGATGGCCACCGTCGAAACCATGGTGGCCACCCCCGACACCCCGCAGATCGTGGCCGCCGCCGCCTTCTTCTGGGCTCTCTCAAAGGTCGCGCTGACGGGCGATGGGCGCTGGTGGCTCGCCGCAGGCATTGCTGCCGGGCTGGGTTTGCTGTCGAAATATTCCACGCTGTTTCTAGGCAGCGGAGCGCTGATCTGGCTGATCGCTTGCCCGTCGATGCGGCGCTGGCTGACCTCCCCCTGGCCGTACGCTGGCGCAGTGCTGGCGCTTGCGATCTTCGCCCCCAATCTGCTGTGGAACGCTGGGCATGGCTGGGCCACCGTTGCCTTTCAGTTCGGCCGGATTGGCGCCAGCCACTTCACTTTGAAATATCTCGGCGAGTTTGTGGGCGCCCAGGCGCTTTTGGCCTCCCCTTTCATCCTGGCACTTGGCCTCCTCGGTCTTTCCCGCCTGCGTTGGACGGATAAGGCCGAAGCGCTGCTGGCGGCGCTGTTGTGGCCATCGCTGGTCTATTTCCTCTGGCATAGCCTGCATGACCGGGTGCAGGGCAATTGGCCTTGCTACCTCTATCCGGTCCTTGCGGTGCTTGCGGCGAGCGTCTGGTACAGGACCGATTGGCAGGGCTGGAGGGCAAGCGTGCAGCGCTGGTCGGTCCGGTTTGCCATTCCTGTGGCGGCGGTTTTCGTCTTCCTTGGGTACGCCCAGGCTTTGGCCGGCATCGTTCCCATGGGCCGCAAGGACCCGCTGGCGCGTTTGCTGGCCGTCGGGCTGCCGCAGGTGGTCACCGAACTGGACACGCTGCGCAAAGCCAACGGCGCCGATGCCATCGTTACCACCGACTATGCCACCACCGCATGGCTCACCTTCTACAGCCCCTTCAAAATTATCAGCTTTGGCGAGGATTACCGCTGGCCTGAGGCCAAGCTGGCCCCCGTTTCACACGCACCTCTGCTCTATGTGGCGGAGGATCGCCGCGACCTGCATCAAGAGTTGGCGGCTTGTTTCGCCACTATCCAACCCCTTGTGAACCTCGACCGCGAGCGCAAGGGCATTGCCATCGCCCATTACCGCGTCTGGCGGCTTGAGGGCTCGAAAACGGCGAGCTGCGGCAGAATGCCTTGAGACTTGACGTCCAAGCCCCTATTTTGCCCGCGCCTTCCTAACAAGAGATTCCCTCATGGCTGATCAATTCGATGCTGTCGTCATTGGCGGCGGACCGGGCGGATACAACGCAGCGATCCGGCTGGGTCAGCTTGGCCTCAAAGTGGCCTGTATCGACAAGCGCGGACGCTTCGGCGGCACGTGCCTCAATATCGGCTGCATCCCTTCCAAGGCGCTGCTTTTTGCCAGCGAGCGTTATGAAGAGGCTGGGACGGAATTCGCCAAAATCGGCATCAAGGCCGACATCAGCCTCGATCTGCCCGCCATGATGAAGCAAAAGGACAAAGTCGTCGGCGAGCTGACCAAAGGCGTCGAATTTCTTTTCAAGAAGAACAAGGTTGAAGGCATCACGGGCGAAGCCAAGATTCTGGCACCCGGAAAAGTAGAGGTTCGGGCCGCTGACGGCAGCACACGCAGCCTCGAAGCCAAGCACATTATTATCTCCACCGGCTCTGAGGTTATGCCGCTGCCGGGTGTCACGCCGGATGAGACACGCATCGTCACTTCGACTGGCATTTTATCCCTGAAAGCGGTCCCCAAGCGGCTGCTGGTGGTCGGCGCGGGCGTCATCGGTCTGGAACTGGGTTCGGTGTGGCGGCGGCTCGGCAGCGCCATCACGGTTGTCGAATTCCTCGATCGCATCACTCCCGGCCTCGACAATGAAATCAGCAAGCAATTTCAGCGCATCCTGACCAAGCAGGGCATGAGCTTTCAGCTTTCGACCAAGGTTGTCGGCGTCGACGGCAAAGGCGATGTCTTGAAGGTCACGGTGGAGCCCGCCGCTGGCGGGGCACAGCAGGTGATCGAAACCGATGTGATGCTGGTCGCCATTGGGCGGCGCCCCTATACGGCGGGTTTGGGGCTCGAAGAGGTGGGGGTCGCCCTCGATCCTAAACAGCGCATCATCACCGACGCGCATTATAAAACCAACATTCCCGGGATCTGGGCGGTCGGCGATTGCCGCGAAGGTCCCATGCTGGCGCATAAGGCGGAAGACGAAGCCGTGGCTTGCGCCGAACGCATTGCGGGACGGGCAGGGCATGTGAATTACGACGCCATCCCTTCGGTGGTCTACACCACCCCGGAAGTGGCCACCGTCGGCAAGACCGAGGAGGACCTGAAGGCCGCCGGTATCGCCTACAAGATCGGCAAATTTCCCTTCACCGCCAATGCCCGCGCCAAGACCATCGTTTCGACCGAAGGCTTTGTGAAGATCCTTGCCGACGCGACCACCGACCGGGTCCTGGGCGTCCACATCATCGGGCCGGAAGCGGGCAATCTGATCGCCGAAGCCACGCTTGCCATCGAATTCGGCGCGGTCTCCGAGGATATCGCCCGCACCTGTCACGCCCACCCAACACTGACCGAGGCTGTCCGTCAGGCCGCCATGGGCGTCGAAGGTTGGACCATGCAAATGTAGGCAAGCTGGGGCCGATCAGCCCCAGTTCGCCGCGCGAGTCTTCAGCCGGACCCGGGTCACAATGTCCGCCGCAGTGATGAACAGGGTTGAGCCGTCTTCGCCGAAGGCGCAGTTCGACGTCACCCGTCCGGTAATGCTGATCCGGCCGAGCAGATCACCCTCCTTCGACAAGATGAGGATGCCGCCGGGCCCGCTGACGAAGATATTGCCGTCCTCATCGACTTTGAGGCCGTCCGGATTGCTCGGGGCTTCGGGGGTCTGCAGCGGCTTCATGTCGAACATGACTTGCGAAACCTGCGGCAGACCGTCGGGGCCCAATTGATAGGTCTTGAGCACGGGCTCCGCCTTGTCGGAATTGGTCACATAGAGCGTGCTTTCGTCCGGCGACAGTGCGATGCCATTTGGCAGGGCCAAGGTCTTATCGACCAGCGCCACCGTCCCGTCTGGGGCCAAGCGGAAGACACCGCTATAGGGCAGCTCCTTGACGGCGGACCTTTCGATATTGGCAAGGCCGTAAGGGGGATCCGTGAAATAGATCGCGCCCGATTTGGTAATGACCAGATCGTTGGGGCTGTTGAAGCGCTTGCCCTCGAAATGATCGGCCAAGACCGTGCGCTTCTTGGTCGCCAGATCCACCCGCGCAATCCCGCGCGAGCCTGAATCGCACAGGACCAGCGTACCACTCCCGTCGATGGCAAGACCATTGGAACCCGGCTCTCGCAACGCCGGATCGGGCGCCCCGGCATAACCCGAAGGCTGCAGGAAGGTGCTGACGCCCGTGGCTGGGTCCCAGCGATACATGATGTTCGCCTGCGGATCGCTGAACAGCAGATAACCGCCGTTCTTGACCCAAACCGGACCTTCCGTCCATTTGTACCCCCAGCCGATCTGCTCCACCACGGCGTCTTGCGCGATGATTGTGTCCAACTCCGCGCTGCGGCGGCGGATCATGCCATAGGAACCTGGAGCGGGCGCGGCCCAGGCGCCAGCGAGCGGCATCGCCGCAGCACTCACAAGCACAGTCCGGCGCGAAATATACGGCATGGAATCCTCCTAATGTCTTCTTGGCAGAGCCTTCCGGGCAGGCTGGCGGCGAACACTAGTCGCGGTGCCAGCCGGGCGGAAGCGCTGCCGCATGAATCTCCAGTAACATTTTGGCCCAGCAAGCTTAATCCGGCTTAATAGTGACCACTTTTTGGTACAGCCCGCCGAAGTAAGATGTCTGCCGCACCGCCATGGACTGAGGCAGGCGCGATGCCAAGGGGGTAGCCATCAGCGACAGCGCGAAGGGCTCCAGCACCGCCAGAAAGGGTGCCAAGAGGTAGCGCAATGGGTTCCACCAGAAGGGCTTGCCATAATCGACAAAAATGAGCCTGCCGCCGGGTTTCACCACCCGCAGGGCTTCGGCGACGGTCTTTTGGCGTACCTCTTCAGGCTGTTCGTGAAGCAGAAAGAACAGCAATACGGTATCGTAACCGGCCGCGGGCAGATCCAGCGCCGTCGAATCCATTCGCAGCAGGCGTGCAGGCGTGCGGGCCGGAAGCTTCCACTTCAGGTTTCGTAGCTGGATCGGCAGCACATCGGTCACATCCAGCGAGCCGCCGCCATCGCTGACGCGCTTGGCAAGCTTGGGCGTGAGATTGCCATAGACACAGGCCAATTGGAGGATGTGCCCGAGAGGCTTGTCCTCGAACTCCGCCAACGCCGCGCGCACCAGACGTTTGTAATTGCCTAGAAGAATGAGGTTGATGAGCCAGCCGCGGTCGAAGATTTTGACGCCGCGCGGATGGACATAGGCCCACCAATAATGGCGCATCAAATAGGGCGGGACGAACGTGTCCTCGTGATAAAAGGCGCTCGATGCGTCTACGTCGCGGTCCATGAGGGCCTTTCGCCAGCGCTGCCACCATAGGATGAAGGCTGGCCGCTGTCTAAACAATGCGGCGCGATCGGCTGCCGCGGTACTTGCCCTGTGCAACATGGCCGCGGAACGCCAGGAACAATCGAACCGCGCGGTGGTGCGTCGCACAAACGGCCGCCAAATCAAAGCCTTAAGAGCATGGCTGGCGACAGCCTAGGCGTCGGGCGCGCGCAGACGATAGCCAACGCCTTGTTCAGTCAAGATGAGGCGCGGCTGTTCGGGATCGGCTTCCAGCTTCTGGCGCAGCGTGCGGACATAAATACGCAAATATTGCACATCGGCTTGCGAGCCCCAGACCTCGTGCAGGATAAAGCGGTGGGTGAGCACCTTTCCCGCATGCGCCACCATGAGACGCAGCAAATCGTATTCGCGCGGTGTCAGTTTTACCTCGTGGCCGGAAACGCTCACCAACCGCCGCACCAGATCGACTGTGAGATCGCCGCTCTGAAAGATGGGCTTCTCGCCCTCTTGCTGCAGGCGATGTCGCATGGCGGCGCGGATGCGGGCAAGAAGTTCGTCAATGCCGAAAGGCTTGGTGACATAATCGTCCGCCCCCAGATCAAGCGCCCGGACCTTGCCGGCCTCATCGGCTCGCACCGAGAGCACGATGACCGGCACTGTAAAGCCCGCGCCGCGCACCAAGCTCAAGACCTCGAAACCGTCGAGCCCCGGCAAGCCGAGATCGAGAACAATCACGTCCACGGTATTGCGCTTCAGCGTTTCCAGCGCAGCCTTGCCGTCCTCGGCTTCGATCACGGTATAGCCTTGGGTGGCAAGGCTGGTTTTGAGAAAGCGCCGGATCGCGGGTTCGTCGTCGACCACCAAAATCTTGAGCGGGTTCATGTGGCCTCAATGGGAATGGTAATCGCGAAGATAGTCCCGGACGGATCGGTCCGATGGCGCGCGACAATGGTGGCATCCATCGCTTCGACAAAGCCGCGACTGATAGGAAGTCCAAGGCCAGTTCCGGCGCGCTGGCGATCCGTGGCTTGCACGCGGAAGAACTTGTCGAAAATACGCTCCAAATCCTCCGGTGGCACGCCCGGGCCTTCGTCGCGGATTTCGACTTTGACTTGGCCGCCGATCTTTTCGGCCGCGACCTCTACTGTAGAGCCCGGCGTGGCGTATTTTCCGGCATTGTCCAGAAGATTGAACAGCACCTGCTCGAACAGCACGGGGTCAAGCTGCAGCATCGGCAGGCTGGGTGCCAGCACGAGTTTCAACGTGTGTCCGGCCAGAACGCGGCCGGCCCGGCGCAGGGCACTGCCGATGACGTCGCCGAGGTCGGTGGCTTCCAGCTTCGGCGCCACGGCGCCGGATTCCAGCCGCGTCATGTCGAGCAAATTGGCGATGAAACGGTTCAGCCGTTCGGCCTCGTCCTGGATGGTGGCGACCAACTCGCGATGGTCATCGGCGCCCAGCGATGCTTCTAGTCCCTTGAGACTCGAGGCCGCGCCCAGAATGACCGCCAGAGGCGTACGCAAATCGTGGCTGATCGAGGTCAAAAGCGCGGCCCGCAGCTTCTCGGTTTCAGCGGCCAGGCGGCTTTTCTCGATATCGTCCGCCAGTTGGATGCGTTCGATGGCGAGCGCCGCCTGATCGGCCAGGGCATCGAACAACCGCCGCTGCTCCGGTGTCAGCAAGGTACCCGGTTTGTCGTTGTCGAGGCCAATGACGCCGACGGTCCCGCGCCCGGTTCGCATTGGCAAATAAAGCCGCTTGGCACCCGGCAGGGAATCGGCCCCTCGTCCAGCCGGGGTGGCGTGTTCCCCAACCCAGTGGGCGGCGGCGATTTCCGATTCATCGAGCCCGTCATCGGGCGGGTAACCGGCGCGCACCGTTAAAAGCCCATTTTCCGGCAACAGGATGACCACGCGCACTTTCAACATCTGTGCAATTTGGAAGGAGGTGGCCCATAAGAGATCGTCGAGCGCGAAAACGCCCGCCAATTTACGGCTGAATTGGTAAAGGCTGTCGGTCACTGCCGCGCGCTCGCGCGCCACAACGGCCTGGGCCCGCACCCGCGCGGTCAGATTGCTCGCGATCACGGCGACGATGGCAAAGGTCACAAGCACCACGACGTTTTCGGGATCGGCGATGGTGAAGGTGTAAAGCGGCGGCAGAAAAAAGAAGTTGAAGGCCAGAATCGCCACGGTGCAGGCGAACAAAGATGGCCACAGACCATAGCGGACCGCACTCGCCAGCACTGCGATCAGGAAGACAAGCCCGACATTGGTGACGCCGAAATAGCGTTTGAGCAGAAAGCCGCTACCGAGCGCCAATGCGGCGAAAACAAAACTCTCCCAATAGCCGCGCCGCTCGACCGCGGGAAGCAAGCGCGCAACCGGCTCCTTGCCACGCATGGCTCTGGTCAATTGCTCTGGCACGACATGCACGCTGACGCCGCCCGCCCGACGAATGATTTCATAGGTCGTGGAGCGGCGCAGCAGCGTCTCCCACCAGGAGCGGCGTGTGGTGGAGGTGACGATGTGGGTGAAATTGTTGGCATGGGCGTAAGCGACGATACCGTCGGCGATGTTGGCCGCGGGAATGGTGACAGTCTGCCCCCCCAGGCGCTCGGCCACCCGCATCGCCTCGGCCACGCGGTCGCGTTCCCCATCGGAAAAATGCTGCGCGGCGGGCGTCTCGACATAAGCGGCGGTCCAAGAGGCGTGAATCCGGTCGGCCAGGCGCCGTCCATAGCGCACCAGCGCGGCCCCCCCGGGGCGCTCGTTGACCCGCACCAGAACCCGCTCGCTCGCCTCCCAAGGCCCTTGGATGGCATGGCTGCGCATGTAGCTGACCATCTGGTCATCAACGCGCTGGGCCGTGCGCCGCAAAGCAATTTCCCTGAGCGCGGTCAGATTGCCGGGTACGAAATAATTTTGCGCCGCGCGCTCGGCGGCCTCCGGCAGATAGACCTTGCCGTCTTTCAAACGCTGGATGAGGTCTTCCGGTGTCAGATCAATCAGCTCGACATCATTGGCGCGGTCCAGAACCTTATCCGGCACAGTCTCGCTCACGCGCACCTTGGTGATGCGGGCGATAACGTCGTTGAGGCTTTCCAGATGTTGGACGTTCAGTGTCGAATAGACATCGATTCCGGCGGCCAGAATCTCTTCGACATCCAAATAGCGTTTGGGATGGCGGCTGCCCTCGACATTGGTGTGGGCAAGCTCGTCGACCAGAACCAGCTTGGGACGGCGCAGCAGGATGGCGTCGAGGTCCATCTCATGCAGCACACGGCCCTTATAGGGGATGTGGCGTTTGGGAATGATTTCGAGGCCCCGGGTGAGGTGCTCGGTTTCGGCCCGGCCATGGGTCTCGACCACCCCGATCACCACATCAATGCCTTCGAGCTTACGCTGCCGGGCCGCGGAGAGCATCTCATAGGTCTTGCCCACGCCCGGCGCAAATCCGAGGAAAATCTTGAGCCGGCCATGACCCTCTTGGGTGGCATCAGCCAAGAGGGCTTCGGGTGACGGGCGTGGGGTATCACTCATACGGGCATATTAGCGCTTTGCCGCAACGATCGCATCCAGCGCGAGATTGAGTTTCAGCACATTGACATGCGGCTCGCCGATCAGCCCCACTAGGCGGGCTTCGGTATGGGCCGTGACCAGCTTACGGACGGCGGCCTCATCCAGCTTTCTTGCCTTGGCGACGCGCGGAATTTGGAACGCCGCTGCCGCCGGGGTGATATCGGGGTCCAGACCGCTGGCCGAGGTGGTGACCAGATCGACCGGTACGGCTACGCCCGGATTTTCTGCCCGTAAGGTTTTGGTGTCGGCGGTAACGCGGTCGATCAGCTTCTTGGAGGTCGGGCCGAGATTGGAGCCGCTGGAATTGGCAGCGTCATAACCATTGCCTGCTGCCGAGAGGCGGCTGTGGAAGTAGCGCGCCGAGGCGAAGCTCTGCCCAATCAGTTCCGAGCCGATCACCTTTCCCTTCTGCGTGATCAGGCTGCCATCGGCTTGGTGGGGGAACACCACTTTGCCGATTCCGGTGATGGCAAGGGGATAAAGAAAGCCGGTCAGGACCATCATCAGAACCAGCATCACGAGGGCAGGACGAAGATGTTTGAGCATAGCAACCTCACACCAATCCAAATGCAGACACGGCCATATCGATCAGCTTGATGCCGATGAAGGGCACGACGATACCGCCAAGGCCATAGACAACCAGATTACGCCCCAAGAGCGCCGCAGCCCCGATGGGCCGGTAGGTGACGCCTTTCAGCGCCAGGGGGATCAGCGCCACAATGATCAAGGCATTGAAGATAATCGCCGACAGAATGGCGCTTTGCGGCGAATGCAGCCCCATGATGTTGAGAGCCTGAAGCTGCGGATAGAAGGCAATGAACATCGCGGGGATGATGGCGAAATACTTGGCCACGTCATTGGCGATGGAAAAGGTCGTCAGCGCTCCGCGGGTCATGAGCAGCTGCTTGCCGATTTCCACAATCTCAATGAGCTTGGTGGGATCGCTGTCGAGATCGACCATGTTACCGGCTTCGCGCGCCGCCATAGTGCCGGTGTTCATCGCCACACCGACATCGGCTTGTGCTAAAGCGGGCGCGTCATTGGTGCCATCGCCGCACATGGCGACCAGCTTGCCTTTGGCCTGCTCCTCGCGGATGAGGGTCAGCTTCATTTCCGGCGTCGCTTGGGCCAGGAAATCGTCAACGCCCGATTCCGCGGCGATGGCGGCGGCCGTAAGCGGATTGTCGCCGGTGATCATCACGGTGCGGATGCCCATCTGCCGGAGCGCCGCAAAACGCTCCTTGATGCCGCCTTTAACGATGTCTTTGAGGTGAATGACGCCGAGCAGCTTGCCATTCCGCGCCACGGCCAAGGGCGTGCCGCCTTGCTTGGCGATGCCGTCGGAGATGGCTTTAAGAGTGTCGGCATTGCCTGCTAGCGGTCCCACCCATCCCATCACCGCATCGACCGCGCCTTTGCGGATGGAGGTTCCTTCCACATCGATACCGCTGATCCGGGTCTGGGCCGAGAAGGGCACGAAAGCGGCTTGCACGACATCGCGGCCGCGGATGCCATAGCGCTCCTTGGCCAAAACCACGATGGAACGGCCTTCCGGGGTCTCATCCGAAAGCGACGCCAGCTGCGCCGCGTCGGCCAGTTCGCGCTCGTCCACCCCCGGCACCGGCAGAAAGGCAGTGGCTTGGCGATTGCCGAGGGTGATGGTGCCGGTTTTGTCGAGCAGCAGCGTGTCGACATCGCCCGCCGCTTCCACCGCGCGGCCCGAGACAGCCAGCACGTTGAAGCGTACCAGCCGGTCCATACCGGCAATGCCGATGGCCGAAAGAAGCGCGCCAATGGTGGTGGGGATCAGGGTGACGAACAAAGCCACCAGCACCAGCACGGTGATATGGCCGCCCGCATAAGCGGCAAAGGCCGGAATGGTGGCAACGGCGAAGACGAAGATCAGTGTCATGCCGGCCAGCAGGATATTGAGTGCGATTTCGTTCGGGGTCTTCTGGCGCTCGGCCCCTTCCACCAGCGCGATCATGCGGTCGAGAAAGGTGGAGCCCTGTGTCGCCGTGATACGGACAACGATATGGTCGGAGAGGACGCGGGTGCCGCCGGTCACCGCCGAACGATCGCCGCCGGATTCGCGGATTACCGGTGCGCTTTCGCCAGTAATGGCCGATTCATCGACCGAAGCGATGCCTTCGATCACCTCGCCATCGGAGGGGATCAGTTCCCCCGCTTCGACCAGAACGAGGTTGCCGCGCTCCAGTTCAAAGGCCGGGATTTTCTCCCATAGCTTGGCGTTGGGCTCGACCAGAAGCTTGGCCATCATGTCAACTTTGGAGCGTCGCAGATAAGCCGCCCGCGCCTTGCCTCTGCCCTCGGCCAGGGCCTCGGCGAAATTGGCGAACAGCACGGTGAACCACAGCCAAATGTTGATCTGCAGTGCGAAGGCAAAGCCCTCTTTGCCCAGCATGGTGTCGCGGATGAAGAGGACGGTGGTGAGCGTCGCCACGATTTCGACGACGAACATCACCGGGTTCTTCACCATCGCACGCGGGTCGAGCTTGCGGATCGCGCCAAACACGGCGGCGAGAACGATGCGCTCCTTGGGAGCGTTAGCAGTAGAGTTGTTCATGGGTCTTTCTCAATAAAGCGTGCCGGCCTGCATCGCGAAATGTTCCGCGAGCGGACCAAGAGCCAAGGCCGGTAGGAAGGTAAGGCCGCCAACAATCACCAGAACGCCAGCCAAGAGCCCGACAAAGAGCAGGCCCGTGGTGGGGAAGGTGCCTTCGGACGGCGGCACGAGTTTCTTGGCGGCCAGCGAGCCCGCCACCGCCAGCATCGGCACGATCCACAAGAAGCGCCCCAGCAGCATCGAAACGCCCAAGAGCAAGTTGTAGAACAGCGTGTTGGCAGTGAGCCCCGCAAAGGCGCTGCCGTTATTGCCGGCGGTGGAACTGAAGGCGTAGAGGATCTCGCTGAAACCATGCGGCCCGGAGTTGTTGAGGCCCGCGAGACCTTGCGGCGCCACACTGGCAATCGCCGCCGGAACCAGCACCGCCAAAGGCGTGACGAGAATGGCCAGGATTGCCATCTTCACCTCCTTGGCTTCGAGCTTTTTGCCGAGATATTCCGGCGTGCGCCCCACCATCAGCCCGGCCACAAACATGGTGACGATGGCGAACAGCAAGATGCCGTATATTCCGGACCCTACGCCGCCGAAGATGACTTCGCCCAGCTCGATGTTCACGATCGGAACAAGGCCCCCGATCGGGGTGAAGCTGTCATGCATGGCGTTGACCGAGCCGTTGGAAGCATCGGTGGTCGCCGTCGCCCAGATGGTGGAATTGGTGATGCCGAAGCGGACATCCTTGCCTTCCATATTACCGCCAGCCTGCAAGGCGCTGGCACTTTGATCGATATGAAGGGCGGCCAACTTGGCGCTGGGCTGGTTTTCCGCCCAGGTGCAAACGACTTGGCCGCCGAGATAGAGCAGGCCCATCACAGCGAAGATCGCCCAGCCTTGGCGGACATTTCCCACCATCTTGCCGAAGGTGTAGGTCAGAGCCGCGCTGATGGCGAAAATCGACCACAGCTCAATCAGATTGGTGAGTGCGTTAGGGTTCTCGAAGGGGTGGGCCGAATTGGCGTTGAAGAAGCCGCCGCCATTGGTGCCCAGCATTTTGATCGCTTCCTGCGAAGCGACCGGGCCTTGGGCGATGATCTGCTTGGCGCCTTCCAGCGTCGTCGCCAGGGTATAGCTGGCGAAGTTCTGCGGTACACCCTGCCACAGCAGCACCAGCGCCATGACGATGGCGAGCGGCAAGAGCAGGTACAGCGTGGTGCGGGTCAGATCGACCCAGAAACTGCCCACCGTTTTGGCCGAGCGGCGCGCGAAGCCGCGGATCAGGGCGATAGCAAGCGCGATACCGGTGGCCGCGGAGACGAAATTGTGCGTCGTCAGACCCACCATCTGGGTGAAGTAGCTGAGCGTGGATTCGCCGCTATAAGATTGCCAGTTGGTGTTGGTGACGAAGCTGACCGCTGTGTTGAAGGCCAAATCCGGCGCCACATTGGGCAGGCCCTGCGGATTGAACGGCAGATAGGCCTGAAGCCGCAGCAGGCCATAAAGCAGCAAAAAACCCGCGATACTGAAGGCCAGCATGGCGAGCGCATAACCGGTCCAATGCTGCTCTTCGTCTTCGCGAATGCCGCAGAGGCGATAAATCAGCCGCTCGACGGGTCCGAAAACGGGTGCGAGGAAAGTGCCCTCGCCTTGAAACAGGGCGGCCATATAGCCGCCGAGAGGCTTCACGCTAAGGGTGACCAGCGCTGCGAACAGCGCGATCTGCAATAGGGCGTTGATGGTCATGGGTCAGAACTTCTCGGGCTTGATCAGCGCGATGACGAGATAGACGGCGATGATCACGGTGACCGCCGCGGCCAGGATGTAGTCGAAGCTCATAGCCGCCTCACAACCGGTCGCAGGCAAAAACATAAGCGGCGCAGAGGGCGAAGAAGCCCGTCCCTAGCACCAGCATGACAAAATCGAGCATGAGAACCTCCGCAAGTAGGGGCGGAGGGTGCGGAAACCGGTATATAAATTCGAGATGCGGCGGGGGGCTGACGCCTATAAATCCCATATAAAGGCGGCGGCTTGGCGCGCTCGGTCGCAAAAAAAAGTGATGGTGTGCCCGGAGGGGAGCCAAGCCACACCATCAAGTCAGCCTGCAATCAGATACGTACACCGCCCATCAGCGTCGAAATCCTACGCCTCCACGCCGACCGGAACCGCATAGCCTGCCCGCGGCAGCAAAAAGCGTAGCAGCGGGCCCGTCATCACCGTCGTTGTCACGGCCATGATCACCAGCATGGTGAAAACGTTTTGCGGGATGAAGCCGAGATCGAAGCCGATATTGAGCACGATCAGTTCCATCAGGGCGCGGGTGTTCATCAAGCAGCCCAGGATGGTGGATTCCTGGTGGCTGAAACCGGACAGGCGGCCAGCGGCATAGACCGGAATGATCTTACCCAGAATAGCCGCTGCCAGAACCACAGCCAGCCATTGCCAATCCGAGGCGCTGACGAGGCCCAGCACATTGGTGCGCAGCCCGGTATAGGTAAAGAAGACCGGCAGGAAGAAGACCAACACAAACTTGCCGATTTGGGCGCGCCAAGCTTCCACAAAAGCGCGCTCATGGTGGAACAGAAGCCCCGCCAAAAAACCGCCGAAAATGGTGAAGATGCCGAGTTTGTAGGTGCAGATGCCCATTGCAAAGACGAAAACGAAGATCACCGTCATCAAATTGGGCGGTACTTGGCCGTCCTCGATCGGCAGTTTCTTCAGCAGCCAATGTACGGCCGGGCGCAGCCCGAACCACGCCACAATGCCGAGCAGAACAATACCGCCGACCTGAAACCCAATGGCCTCTGCGGAAAAATGCGCCGCGGCATACGCCGAAATGCCCGCCAGAAGCACCCAGCCCACCACATCATTGGTGGCGGCGGCAGAGATGGCAACCACACCCAACTCTGCGCGTGTCAGGCCGAATTCCCGCAAGATGCGGCCCAAAATCGGCACCGCGGTGATGGCAAGAGCGACACCGAAGAACAGGCTGTAGGTCAACGAATCAATATGAGGTGCCAGATAGGGCGCCGAAACCTGGCCGATGCCAAAGCCCAGTGCGAAAGGAATGGTGATGGAGGCTGCCGCAATGCCGGCAGTGCCATTGCGATTCTTGCGGCGCGACAGATGGCCAAACTCGAAATCGGTGCCGATCTGGAACATCAGCAAAACCAAGCCGATCTGGCTGATGATGGTGATGGGCGCCGAGGCTTTGGCGCCGAACAGAAACAGCGAAGCACCCGGAAAGAAATGCCCAAACAGCGACGGTCCCAACAGCAATCCGGCAAGGATTTCGCCGATCACACCCGGCTGGCCCAAGCGGCGCAGGATCTGGTTTCCCGCACGCGCTGCAGCAATCATGACAATCAGCTGCAGCAAAACCGAAAATAGCAGGTTTTCCGTCTGATGAACTGTCGAATGCATCGATATCCCCCAAAAGCCTCGCGGGCCGTAACGCATTTGCAGCCCCGCAAAGGGCGCACGCCTGGAAAAATTTTCGGATTGGCTGGCTGCGGCCCTCGAGCGCGCATGCGAATTCCTGTATGCCTGAATTTTATCATTGTTGCAATTCTAGAATGTGTAATACGGGTGGTTCATGGCCAAACTTGCTCTAATATTGTCGTCAGGGGGGCACTGCGATGAGCGGTAACAATATTCGCAAGGTGTTGATTGTCGGGGGCGGCACCGCGGGCTGGATGGCGGCCGCCAGCCTCGCCAAATTTCTGGAAAATATGAACATCGCGGTCCACCTCGTGGAGTCGGAAGAGATCGGCACCGTTGGCGTTGGCGAAGCCACCATCCCGCCGATCATCGATTTCATCCGCGTTTTGGGGATTGATGAGAACGACCTTATCCGCCAAATCAAAGCCACCTTTAAGCTCGGCATTGGCTATCGCGATTGGACAAGACCGGGCCATTTCTATTTCCACCCGTTTGGGCCAACTGGTTTCGGCATGGGTTCGGTTTCCTTCAACGCATACTGGCTGAAAATGTATCTGGCCGGGGAGGCGGCGCGGCTGGAGGAATACTCGATGCAGTCCGTGGCCGCGGAGCAAGGCCGGTTCATGCGCCCTGTGCATGCCCCCAACACCCCGCTCAACAAGATCACTTATGCGCTGCATTTCGATGCTTCCTTGTTCGCGCGCTATCTTCGGGGGTATGCGGAGAAGCGCGGCGTGGTGCGCACCGAAGGCAAAGTGCGTACTGTGACGCTAAAGCCCGCAGACGGCTTCATCGAATCGGTGACGTTGGAAAACGGCGAGACGATCGAGGCCGATCTTTTCATCGATTGCAGCGGCTTTCGCGGGGTTTTGATCGAACAGGCGCTCAAGACCGGTTACAACGATTGGAGCCATTGGCTGCCTTGCGACCGCGCCTTGGCGGTGCCTTGCGCGCACGGTGGGCCACCGGCGCCGTATACCCAAGTCACCGCGCGCGAGGCCGGCTGGCAATGGCGCATCCCGCTGCAGCACCGCGTCGGCAATGGTCATGTCTATTGCAGCCACTTCATGGATGACGACAAGGCGCGTGATATCCTGCTCGCCAATCTTGAGGGCAAGCCGCTGGCTGAGCCATTGCCGCTGCGCTTCACCACCGGCAGCCGCAAAAAGGCTTGGAACAAAAACTGCGTCGCGCTGGGGCTAGCCTCAGGTTTTTTGGAGCCACTGGAATCGACCAGCATCCATCTGATCCACCGCGGCATCGCCATGCTGCTCAAATTCTTCCCAGACAGCACGTTCCAGAAGGCCGATATCGATCGCTACAACAAGATTTTCGACTTCGAGTTTGGCCGGGTTCGCGACTTCCTGTTGCTGCATTACACTCACACCGAACGGAAGGGGCCGTTCTGGGAGCACTGTCGGAATATTCCGCTGACGGACAGTCTTCAGGAAAAGCTCGATCTCTTTCGCAGCCATGGCCGCATCCTGCGTGAGGATACTGAGCTTTTCCCGGTGCAGAGCTGGCTCTTCGTGATGATTGGCCAAAACATCGTCCCGCAAGGCTACGATCCCTTAGCCGACACGCTAGACCCCGAGAAGATTAAGACCAATCTGAAGGACATCCGTGCTGTTGTGAAACGTTGCGCCGATTCCATGCCGACGCATCAAGCCTTCATCGCCCAGAACTGCGCCATGAAATCCTAGAGCGCTTTCAGGAAAAGTGGGGCGCCGATAGCGCCAGCGTTTTCGGCGGTTTCGGTCCAAAAGCGCGCCAATCCTAATGCCCGCCGCGCAAGAGGTGCATCACAAAGGCGCGCAGGCGGCCATAATTATCGGGTTTGAGCGGGCCTAACAGGCCGTGTTCTTCAGGTGGCAGATGGCGCAAAGGATGGCCGTCGCTGCGAAAGACGTAATGATCGAACCATGCCTTCCAGGCGGCGCGCTCGGCGGGTGGCCGCTCGGCGATGGCAATCATGGCGAGCAGCATGGCTGTGTAGGGCGCGTCGGGCCCGCTACGAAACCCATCCCACCAGTAATTGATCAGGCAATTGAATGGCGCCGTGCCCTCCACCTGGTGCCACCACAGCTTGGGCAGAAAAAGGGCGTCGCCTGGGCCAAGCTCGGCGATCAGAGCACTATCCCGCAAGGGTTCGAACAGCGGAAATTTCTCGCTATCTGGAGCCGAGGAGGCGGCCAGACTCACCGGCTGCCCCGCCATGGTCCGATCAATCGGCCCCACATAAAGTTTGCTGATCAGTTCTGGCGGATAGAGCGTAAAGCGTCTGGTCCCCGCCGCCACACAGGCAATGTTTTCCATGGCATCGTAATGGCTGGAAACATTGGAGGGATGGCCGATCCAGATGCGCGGGTTAACCTTCTCGAGAAGCGGCATGGTGTTGGCAGCCGTAAAACCCGGCAGGTAGTCGTCCACCGGAACCGAACCCGCATAGACCGATGGCGCGCCGGGTTTCTTCAGGTTTTCCACCACGGCTTTGACGGCCGCTGCAAAACCCATATGCCGCCGCTCGAAATTGAAAGCCGAAAAGCCCGCCTGATAGAAGTATTTGCCGTGGATTTCGGGCGGGCCGAAAAAAGCCTCCATCGCCAAACCGCCATCGAACGATAGAACGTAATCGCAGAAGTCCTCGGGGCTCTTGCAGCCGGCCTGCACTGCCGGCCAAGCCGCAACTTGATCCCGCAAAATCAGCGGGCGGCAGCTTTCCAGAATGCCCCGGAAGTCCTCGGGGCGGACAGGCCCGCGCTCCGGAACAGGGCTGGTCATGAAAAACCCGGCACGCCCTTGAGAAGGCGGCTGTTCTTTTTGTTCGCCAGCAGCGGGATCTGTTTCAGCGAAGCGGTCATCAAATAGATAAGCTCAAGATAGCCGCGGCGGAAAAGGTTCAGCGCTTCGGCATCCGGCAATTCGCGCAAAGCCTCTTTGTTGATGGTATAAAGCCCCGCGAGCGCAAGCGCGCTACCGTCGTCGAATCGGACATTGAGATCGATCGGCTCGATCAGCTTTAGGCCGAGCAGCGTCTGGGTGAAAATGCGCGTGCGCTCAATCCCGGGAACCAGATCGCGGAACAGCGCCAAAATCGATTTAAGATAGGCTGTGGGGGCGCCCGTTTCATCGAACAGGGCTTCTCCCGATCCCACTTTCGGGGAATCAAGATCAATGGCCAGATCAGAGCCCGCGGTGAAAAACGGCCCGCGCTGCAAATTGAGCGGGCGGTACACATTGGCACCCTCCTCTGCGAAGAGATTTTCGCCGGTATTGAAACCCAGCATTGCCCCGCAATAAAAGGTACCGGTGTCCGCATCCTTGGAAAACAGGATGGGATAGTGCATCGCCAATTGGGAAAACTCGGTCACAATCACGCCGATGAAATTGCGCGGCTCGGCGCTCAACGCCTGCACCCGCAGATCCCGGTGTTCGGCACTGTTCAAAACCACAATATTGCTCACGTGTCCTCAAATCGGCTGTAAGCCAAAGGTGCGAATCTTTTCGACCAGCATCCGGTTGGTGGGCAGTTCGGCACGCATACGCGCCGTCATCACGCTATTTTGGCGCATCAGCTGCGCCGCCAGCCGCGCCGTCGGCGCGGTTTCATCGGGATCGACGGCGGTCTTAAAGCCCATGCCGTAGAGCACATACTGATAGCTCGCAGCCGGGAAAACTTCTTCCAGGCGATCGAATTCGTCGAAGAACCAGGGCGAGCGGTAGCGCCAGACTTGCAGCAGTTTCTGCAAACGCTCCGGAATGCTTGCCGGGTCGGCGTTGTCGATCCAGAAGGGGCTGTCGGTGCGTTTGGTCAAGCAATAATGCAGCTTGAGAAAATCGATGATGCGGCCCCAGCGATAGCCGGTCACCTCATTGAAGCGCTCAGCCACGATATCCATCACTTCGCGATTGGCCGGCATTTGCTCGGCAATCAGCTTGGCGGACAATTCGCCGAGCACGATGGCTGAGGATTCCAGTGGCTCCAGGAACCCCGCCGCCAGCCCCACCGCCACGCAATTGTTTTTCCAGAAGGTGGTGCGATGGCCCGAGCGGATGGGAATCTTGCGCACTTTGAGGTCTTTGATCTTCGGCCCGACATAAGCGGCCAGAACCTCTTGCGCTTCCTCCTCGCTCATATAGCGGCTGGAATAAACATGGCCCACACCGCGGCGGGAGGGCAGGCCGATGTCCCAGATCCAACCCGCTTTCTGTGCTGTGGCATTGGTCTGCGAGGCCATCGGCGCATTGGGCCGGTCGTAAGGCACCTGTACGGCGAGCGCCGTGTCGGCGAAGAGGACGTCGGAACAATCCTTGAACGGCACCCCGAGCGTTTTGCCCAGCAGCAGCGAGGCAAAGCCGGTGCAATCGACAAAGAGATCGCCGGCGATGCGTCCGGCCTGGGCGGTATCGACACTTTCAATGTCGCCGTTTTCTTTTTGATACACGGTGGTGACGTCGGCCTGAACGTGGCGCACGCCGAGTGCTTTGGTGGCATGCCGCTCCAGGAAGGGCGCAAACTTTCCAGCATCGAGATGGTAGGCGTAATTGGCGGCGCCTTCGTATTCGGGCATCGCAATCGTTTTGGGGGCAAGGCCGTCGTCGCAGAGCACGCCCTGCTCGCAAACCGTATCGCAGAAGCTGCGCCCGTCTTGCGCCGCCAGCCAATGCGGCACCAGATTCACCTCGTGGAAGCCCTGGGGCAGAACCAGCGGATGGTAATAGAAATCCGAAGGATCGCCGGTGGTCCAGCGCGCGAATTTTCCCCCTTGCTTGAAGGAGGCATCGCATTCGCGGACGAAATCGGTTTCCGAGACACCGATTTTCTTGAGCGTGGTGCGGATCGTCGGCCAGGTCCCCTCGCCGACACCGATGATGGGCACGGCAGGCGATTCGACCAGCGTGACGGAAAAGCTGCCGGCCTTGATGCGGGTTTGATAGCGCGCTGCGATGATCGAGGCTGCGAGCCAGCCCGCCGTGCCGCCGCCAACCACTACGATATCTTTCACTGGTTGCATCTAAGCCCCCGGCTGATTGTTGGCATCATAACCAAAGAAAAGAGGGGCCGCCAAGGGCGGCCCCTCCAGGTACCGAGGGTATCTTAGAGTTTGAAGTGCACACCGCCGATGAACTTGCGGCCATAATCGACCACATCGAGCACCTGTTCCGAGAACCGGCCATGGGTGGAGTAGGTCGCACCGGTCAGGTTCATGGCTTCGAAATACACGGTGATCTGATCCGTGAAGTCGTAGCTGGTGCTGAGATCCATGTTCCAGTTCGTGTTCACGAAAGTCGGCTCGGTGCCGAAACTCGAACCGTTCTGGGTCTGGCCGAAGTGATCCAGATAGCTATCCTGCCAATTGGCCGCTAAGCGCAGTTGGAAGCCATCTTTGTCATAGAATGCCACCATGTTGGCCGAATCCGCCAGACCCGACACCGCAAAGCCGCTGACGCTGGTGTCGAGCGGATTGAACGGTTTGTTGGTGTCGACGATCGTGCCGTTCACCTGGAAGCCAAAGCCACTGTCGCCGAAGGTGTGCTGCCATGAGGCTTCGAGACCGTAGACATTGGCCGCCGGGCCGTTGACGGGCAGGGTCAAGGTATAAGGGATGTCCGAACCGCCAGGACCGACGCCATGGAACACTTGTTGGGTCGAGCCTTGAACGATGAAGTTATCCACCGACTTCAAGAAGGTGCTGACCGATACGTAGGAGTTTGGCGAATAGTACCATTGCGCGCCGAAATCGATATTGTCGGATAGGAATGGCAACAGGCCCGGGTTACCGCCGCTGGCCGCAACGTCGTTGGTGCGTTGCGCCGTGATCGAGTAGACCGGATTAAGGCTAGAGATCGGTGGTCTCGTCAGCGTGCGGGAAGCATTGAAGCGCAGATCCAGATCGTCTGTCACTTTTAAGGTCATATCGAAGTTCGGCAACAGATACTGGTAGCTGTGGTTCGCCGTGATGTTGGTCGTGTCTGTATAGGAGAGGTCGTAAGCCGTGTGGTCCGCCGCATCGACTGTAAACGCGGTTGGGTTGCGCCCGAGGCCACTCACTTCTTCGTTGGTGATTTCATAACGGGTGCCGACATTGATTGTCAGCGGCATCTGGGCCACTTCGGCCTTGAAGGTCGCCGCTACGAAGCCTGCATAGGTGGCTTCACTGAGAACGTGATAGTTGCTCGGATTGAACGCTGGCGTATAGATGCCATTGAACGGACGGCCAGCTTCATTTGGCGGCGGCGCGCAGCAACCTTTGCCCACACCGTTGTAACCCGGAATAACCGTCGTCTGGGGGTTGCCGAGCCCTTGCAGATAGCTGAGCACCGGATAGGGATTGAAGGACAAAATCTGGGCGGGAAGATTGCCCGAACCACCCCAGCCATTAATGAAACCACTGGTGCTGAAGGTTTTCGCAAACAAAGTCTGCGGCAAAGCAACGCCGGCTGGCTTGCCCAGATAGGGGTCGGTCGGAGAAATATAATTCGAGCCGGCCGGATTGGTCGTCTGTCCCCAATAGTAGTTGTTCGACGCCGGGCCATAACCGGAATAGGCCTGCCAGTCGTTGTTCTCGAAGGTGTCGTATTCCGACTCGTTCTTGTGCTCGGCGACATATTGGAAGCCCGCTTTGAGCGTCAGATTATCGGCAGTCCAGTCGCCTTCGACTTTGGCTTGGTTGATCGTATCCAAATTCTGCGACAGCGAACTCGGGAAGACGTGCGAGCCGATCAAACCGTTGTTGACGAATTGGGCTTCATTGCCGCTCGGGCCGTAATCCGTCGGGAAAGGCAAGTTGTGGCCGCCCGGAACCATGATGCCGAGGCTCACGCCATAGAGCCCGCCAGTGTAATTGGTGGGGCATCCCATGGCGATGGTGCAAGCGCCCTGCGAGGGACCGTAGCCGACGTCGGAGTCGATCTGTGTCAGCTGGCCGCCCGGATTGAGCCAGCCTTCGGCATGATCGGCATCCACCGTGATGGTGAGGCTGTCGCTGACAGCCCATTTCACATTGGCGCCAACGTCGTTGTATTGCAGGATTTCACTGTTGATTTGGCCCTGAAAATCGGTCGGCGTGCCGGCCTGGGTAAAGTTCACGACCGAGCCGTTCTGATTCAGCTGAACGTTTTGCATCGAGCCGGAATTGAACCAGACGCTGTAACCGTTCTGCAGCTGATTGTTGTGGTCGCGCGAGAAGTTGTCGTTCAACGTGACTTCGAAAGCCTCGGTCGGGCGCCACTGCAGCACCAAACGGCCCTGCATCCGCTCCACATCCGAATGCTCGTTGTAGATGCCATAGTCCTGAATAAACCAGCTATTGGCATTTGGATTGGTGCCGGGGGCAAGGCTTCCGTAAGTGGCAGCGGCACCGGGTTTGCCTTCCCAGCCCTGAATATTCAGATGGTTCTGGCGGGTCTTGGTGTCGGTATAGGACGCCGCGACCAGAATGCCGAAGGTGTCGTGCGCAAAGGTGTCGCTGATGAGAAAATCGCCATTGGGCGTGATGTTGCCACGCTCCGGCGAAACCGTGCCCGAGAAGGAACCGGCCAGCACCAAGCCTGAGTGGTCAAAGGGCTTGGGGAATTTGATGTTGATCGTCGCGCCGATAGCGCCGGAAGACAGCGTGGCATCCGGCGTCTTCATCACATCGATCTGATTGACGAAATCAGACGTGACCGAGCTGAAATCGAAAGCGCGGTCGCCCGTTCCGGTGGCGACTTGGCGCCCGTCATACAGCGTTTGATTGAACGTCGGCCCGAAGCCACGCACCGTAATTTCGCTGGCTTCGCCGGTCGAAGAGGTGTTGCCGGTGCCCGACATGGAGCTGGTCCCACGGCTCACTGTGACACCCGGAATACGCATCATCGCATCCGCGAGGTTCACGTCCGGGAATTTGCCGATGTCTTCGGAACTGACCGCATCCACGAGGCCAAGAGAGTCGCGCTTAATGTCCAGGGCGCGCTGCAAGGAGCCGCGCAGACCGGTTACGACCACTGTCTCCATGCTGTCCTGCGCTGCGGCCGGAAGCGGCAGCAACGCGGCAATGCAAGCCCCGCCCAACAAACTGCTGCGTAGCAGCGTTCCAATAGTCCGATTTTTCACGTGGTTCCCTCCTGCATGGCACCTTTGGCCACATTTACGAATCCGATTAATCAACACTCGCAACATGAATTGCCGAGAAAGGGCCTAGCCCGCCTCGCCGTTACATGCCTGCTGTGGAAAACGGTTCCGACAGCGTTTTCATACCCTGGCTTCTTATTGGGTAAGCGCTGGCCCTTTGAAATGACCTAGCGCAGACCTCTTTTTTTCAACTTTGACGGTGTGAACGCTAACAAAGCAAATCCTGGGGCACAATATGGAATCATTATAATGCCAATGCTTTTCCCACTAAGACGTTGCACTTTTACATCGAAAATAACCGCCATTTTCCTAGAAATTTGGCAGACACCGGTCCCAGCAGTTAGCAAAATTGTCGGAAAGTACCCTACGGAGCAGGAGCGCGTTACCGATCGGATCGCAGGATTGACAGCGCTTTCGAAGTTTTTGAGTCGACTATTGAAAGCCGTGCGCATTACTCGGAATAACCATTAATTTTCTATGGGAATCACCACTGCGAACGAAGACGTCCGTCCCCATCAACAACAAGCGGCTGCTCTGTCGTCGCGGTGCAAGGCGGCAGCGCCGGCAGGCGCTAATAGGAAAAGCGATGCTGGAGGAACTGTCCCTGCCTGACTGCTTGCCCACAAACGGTCTGACGGCGTACTCCCATGTCTGAACAGGGACGCGATTGGAATGTCGACAATCAAAGATGTGGCCAAACGGGCGGGGGTGGGGATTGGCACCGTGTCGCGGGTGATCACCGGCCGCGGATTCGTTTCGGAACAGACAGCCAAGCGGGTTCAAAAGGCAATCGATGCTCTGGGCTATCGCCCGTCGCCGACCGCCCGCAAACTGCAAGCCGGCAAGTCTCAAACCATCGGTGTCTTTCTGCCCGTCATCCGCGGTTCGTTCTACGCGCCGATCTTGCATAGCCTCTACACCGAACTGCAGGCGCGCGGACGGCACATGGTGGTGGCCTTCGGTCAAACAGTTACGAGTGAGCGGCAGGAAGCCCTCGAAGGGGCACAATTTCTCATCGACCATGGCTGCGATGGTTTGATTCTCATGGCCACGGCGCTGAAATTGCGGGATGTCGAAAACCTGATGAGTTTGCAGCCGCGTCTGGCGCTGCTGAACAAGCACTTCGACCGTTATGCGGAGATGTGTTTTGTACCGGATCATGAAGCCGCCGGCAGCGCCGCTGCGCGCGCGCTTTGGCAATTGGGTCACCGGCGTTTCGCCACCATTGAGGGGCCCGAGATATCCGCCGACAACGTTCTGCGCATGCGCGGCTTTTACAAGGAGCTGGCTGCACTCGGCGCCGAGGTCGACAGGATTCCACGCTTCTATGGTGACTTCATGCCCAAAGGCGGATGGGCGGGCGCCCGCTCCTTGTTGGCCGGGAAGGTTCGTTTCACCGCCTTATTCTGCGCCAACGATGAAATGGCGCTGGGCGCCTTGTCCTATCTCAGCCACGAAGGTGTGTCCGTGCCGGACGACATCTCGGTAATGGGCTATGACGGCTTGGACATCACCACCTACACCGTACCGCCCCTCACCACGATCGGCGTGCCTTGGACCGAGATCGTGCTGAGCACGGTCAATTATCTTCTCAATTGCTGCTATGGGACCAAGCTCCCCGTGGAACGCAATCCACCTGCGACCATTCTGTGGCGCGGCTCGGTGGCCGCGGTCGGCGCGGCGGCAAAAAAGGTCAAGCCGGCACCGGTCCCATAAGCCGGGCCGGCGCCGAGAGCGGGATCGGCGTCCCTCTCACCCTCCAATCATCCGCAAGCAGACCGATTCGATGGCGCCGTGCCGTCGCCTTTCACAAATGAGGCGGGCCCAACCCTTGCGGACTCCGTTTTGAGCTGTTCGCGATGGTATCGTTACCGTAGCCCAGAAATCTCTGATTTCATCGCGAGGCCTGCGCCGCAAGGCATGGAAAGGTTTCCACTTTTTCCGTTTGGCAGTGTGCATAAGGAGACCAAGGCCGGCTATGTGTCCCCTGTGTCGCCCAAACAACAGCGGTGAAACGACATGTGGAAACGCTTCCACTTTTCTGTTGACTTGGACCGAAAGTGGTTTGATTTGTTTTGCGGGGGCGAACCGAAAAAACTTTTACACCGCCCAGGAAACGTTTTTCACGGAACAGGACAGGGGAGAATAGTATGACCAACAAGTGGCTTCCGGCCGCATTGCTTGGTGCAACGTCGGTTCTGGCGTTGTGCCCGGCGGCCTTTGCGCAATCTGCAGAGGGACAGCTCGAAACCGTCACCGTCACGGGGTTTCGTCAATCGTTGCGCTCGTCCGAGGAAATCAAGCAGAATTCTATCGGCGTCGTCGACGCGATCACCGCCGAGGACATCGGCAAGTTTCCCGACACCAACCTCGCCGAATCGATTCAGCGCATTCCGGGCGTCACCATCGACCGTGTGAACGGTGAAGGCGCGCGCGTCACGGTGCGCGGCTTCGGCCCCGAATTCAACCTCGTGACCTTGAACGGTCGTTCGATGCCGGGTTCGGTGATCGGCAATTCCCAATCGGCAGCCCGATCGTTCGACTTTGAGAATTTGGCCTCAGACGATATTGCCGGCATTCGCGTCACCAAGACCGGTCGCGCCGACGTGGCGTCCGGCGGTATCGGTTCGACGATCGATATTCGTACGGCGCGCCCGTTCGACCATTCGGGCTTTGTGGCATCCGGCTCGGCTAAGGCCTCCTATGACACCACCAACCGTGAAGGCGATGATTATACCCCGGATGTCTCGGGCCTGATCAGCGACACGTTCTTTGGCGACAGGCTGGGCATCTTGGTCAGTGGTTCCTATGCTGTGCGCAACAGCGCGCTAGAATCTGCCACCAATGGCGGCTGGTTGACGCTGCAGCACAACAACACTGACGGAACAGTATCGAGCGACCTCACCAACGGTGTGATCAGTGGCACCACGCAGAATCCCGAAGGCAATATCTGGGGCCCGCGCAGCATGGGCTACGGTTATCAGGAGGACCATCGCAGCCGTACCAACGCACAGGCCGTCATCCAGTACCGTCCCCAAGAAAATGTGACGGCGACTTTCGACTTCACCTACGCGCTCTTCAAGGATCATCAGACACAGCACACCTTCGGCCTCTGGTACACCTATGATGCGGATCTGTCCTCGGCGACGGTCAACAATGAAGGCACCCTGACGGATGTAAAGGATGCGGGCAGCGATCTGTCCTATTCCACCTTCGACGATCATATTCGCAATGAGTTGACCTCGTCGGGCCTGAACCTGAAGTGGGATGTGAACGATTATCTAAATGTCACCTTCGATGCGCATCACTCCGTGATGATGTCCGGCGGCGACCCGCGCGGCAACAATACGTTCGGTATTGTGGGCCAAACCCCGTCCATCATGACACCGGGGCAGAGCAAGTACTTCCACAGCGGCGACACCTTCATTCCGCAGGGCTGGTTTGACTTCGCGGCCCCCCACACCAAAGACAATCTGGACACCTCGACGATCTCGCCGTTGTTCTATCAAGCCAACAACAACGTCTTCAACACCAAGGTCGATGAAGCGCGCCTCGACACCGTCTGGACGAACACCAACAAGGGTCTGACCAGTCTCCAGTTCGGCGTTCAGGTGAAGAAAATGCAAACCCACTCCTCGGCGTGGAACAGCTTCATCGGCACCGGCTATTACGACGCAAGCGACGCGGGCCTCATTCCAGCCAGTGCCTTTACGAAAATTCCGACCAGCAGCCTGCTGTCATCCTTCTCGGGCGGCGGTAGTGGCATCAAGACGGCGCCCTACTACTTCGCTTTCGATCTCGACTCGTTCGTCAAGGCGACCGAACCGAAATACGGGCCCTACAGCACGCTGCCTCCGGATTCACCCACCAATGACGACAACATTCAGGAAGTAACGAAAGCGGTTTACGGTCAGGCCAATTTCGATCTCGACCTGTTCGATCGTCCTTTCAAGATGACGGCCGGTTTGCGTTACGAACAAGTGGATGTCACTGCGCGGAGCCTGCAGAAGGTTGCCACGGCGATTTCGTGGGACAATCCGACGGAATTCCATACGATTTATGCGCCCAGCGCGACCTTCTCCAAAGTCAAAGCGAGCAATTACGAGTTCTTGCCGAACGTCGACGCCAGCTTGGAAGTGCTGCCGGGCTTCTTGATTCGTACTTCCTTCAGCAAAACGGAGACAAGGCCTGATCTTACTCAAATGGTGGGCACGACCAGTGTTGGTTTAACGCCGAAAGTGGGTTCGCGCCCGGCATCGGCGGGCAACCCCGGCCTTCTGCCCTATGAATCGTATAACTACGACACCACGGCCGAGTGGTATTACAATCAGGATAGCTACATCTCGGCGAACTACTTCAGCAAGGATGTGGTGAACTTCCTGACCACCACAAGCGTGCAGGCGCCCGTCAATGGCATCACCGATCCCTATGTCGGTGCACAGAAGAACGCGGCCGTGGCCTATCTCAAGGCCCATGGCAATGCGAGTCCGACGGATGCCGACACCTACGCTCAGATGGTCGCAATGTCTGGCCAAACCTCGTTCACCGGCCAGCCGGGCGATCCTTTGGCGTATTTTTCGATCACAACACCGACCAATGCCAACAAAATGAATACGCATGGCTTTGAGTTTGCTTGGCAGCATGCGTTCGATGACAGCGGCTTTGGTGTGCAGGCGAGTTGGTCCATTCCGCTGGGCGGCGCCAAGTTCAATCCGCTGATCGTCGAGACACAGTTCGCTCTGCCGGGCCTTAGCAAGTCCTACAGCGCTTTGCTGTATTACGAAAAGTACGGCATCTCCGCTCGTATTGCCTTCACCCACCGCGACGCCTTCCTTGCCGGTCTTGGTCAAGCACAGGAAACGGATGTGGAGCCAACCTACACCGACGCCTATAACCAGGTTGACGCCAGCGCCAGCTACGCCATCACCGATAACATCTCGGTCGTGTGGGACGGGATCAATCTGACCGGTGAAAATCTTACCCAGCATGGCCGCTACAAAGATCAGTTCCTTGCCGCGTATCAGGGCGGCGCACGCTTCGAGTTCGGCGTGCATGTGAAGTACTAGGCCGGGGGCACGGGGGAGGGCCGCTCATTCGAGCGGTCCTGCGCCCCATGAGCTTGGCCGCCGCACACCGTCATTCCGTTCGAGAGAGACGGTCGTTTTTGAATCTGCCCCGGCAACGAAACCGCGCGCCGGGGCAGGTTCTATCAAGACCCGTAGATGTTCAGGTTCGTGATGATCCTCCGGCTGCTTATCAAATGTTGCGTCCGCAGGCAGTGGCGGCCTTATCAGTCCAATTCCAACCGGGTGTCCTCCCCGACCACTGGCTCCGTCCTGCATTCCAGCGGGGCGGAGCTTCCTTTTCACGCCGGCCCGGCGCCGGCAGAAATTCACTTCGCGCTGATGCAGCGGTCAATGGCGCGAGCCGTTCCCGGCGGGGCGCGTCCACACCGTAGGAGCATCCCTTGAACAGCAAGCCACCGTCCCTGACCGGCCGAATCTCACTCGGCGAAAAGGTCGGCTATTCGTTGGGCGATGCGGCGTCGAACCTATATTGGAAGACGTTCGAATTCTACCTGATGATTTTCTATACCGATTTCTTCGGCATTTCGGCCGCGGCGATCGGCACGATGTTGCTGGTTACGCGCTTGGCCGATGCCGTGGCCGATCCGGTTATGGGCGCCATCGCCGACCGCACCAAGACCCGCTGGGGCCATTTTCGTCCCTATCTCGTCTGGTTTGCCCTGCCCCTGGCCGCGGCAGGCGTGCTCACCTTCACGACACCCAATCTCGCGGGCGGCAGCAAGCTCATCTATGCCTACATCACCTATTCGCTGCTGATGTTTCTCTACACCGCGGTGAACATTCCCTATACCGCGCTGATGGGTGTGATGACGTCCAATTCCCAGGAACGCACTTCGGTCTCGTCCATCCGCTTTCTCGGCGCCTTCACCGCAGGCATTTTCGTGCAATATCTGACCCCGACCTTTGTGCGCTTTTTGGGCCGCGGCAACGATGTCTTGGGCTGGCAGTTGACGATGGTGCTCTACGGTGTTCTTGCCGTGATCATGCTGCTTCTTTGCTTTGCCACAACGCGCGAACGGGTGACCCCGCCGCCGCAACAGACATCCGATCTTAGCGGTGATTTGCAGGCGCTGTTGTCGTCACGTGCTTGGCAGATTTTGTTCGCGGTGATGCTGCTGGTGCTGGCGGCGCTCGCCATCAAAGGGTCGGACGGCGCCTATTACTTCAAGTATTTTGTGCACAACGAAAGCCTCTTGCCGCCCTTTCTGGTGTCGAACGGCTTTGCCTTTGTGGCGGCTGTGGCGATGGCTTCGTTCCTGGCCAGGATTGTGGGCAAGAAGGCGCTGTTCAGTTTCGCCATTGGTGCCGGCGGCCTTGTCATCGCCGGCTTTTGGCTGGTCAAGCCGACGGACATCACCGCGATCTTCGCCCTTCAGATCGTTTCGAGCTTCATCATCGGTTTCAACTCGCCGCTGGTCTTCGCCATGTTTGCCGATGTCGCGGACGAAGCCGAATGGCGCAGCGGGCGGCGCAATACCGGGCTGGTCTTTGCTTCGGCGATTTTCTCGACCAAGGCGGGCTGGGCCGTTGGCGCCTGGATGTTCGGTCTTTTGCTGAGCAGCTGCGGCTACCTGCCCAATGTTGCACAGACAGCGCGCGCCATCTTCGGGATCGTGCTGGCGACCAGTTGGCTGCCTAGCGTGTTGCTGGTCGCCGCCGCCCTTCTGATGCAGCTCTATCCCTTGACCGAAGCTCAGATGGTGAAAATTGAGACCGATCTTAAGGCACGGCGGGCCTCTGCAACACCCTCCGCGCCGTAACCGACATCCGTTCGTAGCGTAGAGCACAGCGTAAGGACAGCACATGACAGCGCAACCCATTGCCGAAGCCGCCGAGGCAGAAGGGCCGTTCGAGGCACAAGGCGAACTTGTCGATATCGGCGGCGAGCGCTATTTCCGGATCAGCCATTGCGATGTCATGGCACCATTCCTGATGAGTCTCGTATCGAGTTCCGATCAATGGCTGTTCGTCTCTAGCACGGGGGCGCTGACAGCGGGCCGCCGCAATACCGATCAGGCGTTATTTCCGTATTACACGGATGACAAAATCCACGACAGTGTCGATCTGACGGGCGCAAAGACCATTATCAAGCTGACGCGCGGCGGCCAAAGTCTGCTGTGGGAGCCGCTGTCGCCGCGCCATGAGGGGCATTACCGCGTTACTCGAAGCCTCGCCAAAAATGTCTATGGCAACAAGCTGATCTTCGAGGAGGTCAATCACGATCTCGGCTTGGCGTTCACCTCGGCCTGGATGTGCTCGGACCGTTTTGGTTTCGTCCGCCGCGCCTCGCTAAGCAATCTTAACGCCGAACCGCTCGAGATTGCGCTGATCGACGGTATTCAGAACCTCGTGCCCGCCGGGCTGACACAGCGTTTCCAGCTTGAGTATTCGACGCTTGCTGATGGCTATAAGGAAAACGAGCTTCACCGCCCCAGCGGTCTTGGTCTTTTCCGGCTGAGCGCCATTCCCGCCGACCAGCCGCGGCCGCGCGAGGCGTTACGCGCCACCACTGTCTGGTGCGAGGGCCTAAAGCCTCTGTGCCATTTGTTATGCGCCGCCCAACTCGATCGCTTCCGCCATGGCCAGCCTCTTGAAGAGGAAACTCTGGTGCGTGGCCGCAGAGGCGCCTATTTCGTCCATAGCACCCTGTCCTTAGCCGCCAGGCAGAAGCAGGAATGGAGCTTTGTCGCCGACGTTTCCCGTGATGCGGCTGGCGTTGCCGCAACGCTTGCGGTCCTTCATTCCGGTGCCGATCTTAGGACCGAGATCGATCGTGACGTTGCCGCCGGAACCGAAGAACTGAGCCGTATCGTCGGCTCAGCCGATGGCCTGCAGCAAACCAGCGATCAGCGCAACATTTGGCGCCATTATTCCAACACGCTCTTCAATGTTATGCGTGGTGGTGTTCCCGCCACGGGCTATGACATTTCTCGGGAAGACTTTGCGGCCTTTGTTGCTGCTGCCAATCGGGCGCTGGCCAAGACGCACACGCCGTTCCTGGCGACGCTGCCGCAAACTCTCAGTCGCGACGCGCTCCTGGCTCTGGTAGATCGTCAGCACGACAGCAATTTGGCACGCCTCGCTTATGAGTATTTGCCGCTAACCTTTAGCCGCCGTCACGGCGATCCGAGCCGGCCATGGAACATCTTCGCCATTGACGTCAAAGGCGTCCACGGCGAACGCATCCTCAACTATCAAGGCAATTGGCGCGATATCTTCCAGAATTGGGAGGCGTTGGCCCATTCCTTTCCCGGCTTCATTGAGGGCATGATCTTCAAGTTTCTCGATGCCTCCACCGCCGATGGCCACAATCCTTATCGGATTACGCGCGATAGCTTCGACTGGGAAGTTTTCGACCCCCACGATACATGGACCTATATCGGCTATTGGGGTGATCATCAGGTCGCTTATCTACTGAAATTGCTGGAAGTGGCGGCACGCTTTCACCCGTTGGCCTTATCTGGCCTCCTGACACGCCGCCTCTTCACCTATGCTGATGTGCCTTATCGCATCAAATCCTATGCCGCGATCGTTGCCGATCCGCACGCCACCATCACTTTCGATGAAGCGCTCGACCGTCAAATCCGGCAGCAGGCGGAGAAGTTTGGCGCCGATGGCAAAGCCTTGCTGAATGCTGATGGTGCGCCCTATCAGGTCAATCTTGCCGAGAAACTCGTCGTCGTCATTCTGGCCCGGCTGTTCAATTTCATTCCCGATGCAGGCCTCTGGATGAACACCCAGCGGCCGGAATGGAACGACGCCAACAACGCGCTCGTCGGCAGTGGCGCCTCTATGGTGACCTTGTGCTATCTGCGCCGCTTCCTTGCTTTTGCGCGCACGTTGTTCGCCTCAGCGAGCGATCCGGCGCTCGAACTATCGACAGCGGTTGCCAATGCCTTCACGCGGGTGGACGAAATCCTTCGTTCCAATATCGGCTTGCTGAGCGGCGGTATCTCGGATGGTGATCGCAAGCGTCTGCTCGATTCTCTCGGCCAGGCGGGTAGCGACTATCGCCAGGATGTCTATGCAAACGGTCTTTGCGGTGCCGTGCCTGTGGCGGGCTCTGCGCTGGTGGCTCTTTGCGACACCGCCATTCGCTATATCGACCATGCCATTGGCGCCAACCGGCGGGAAGACGGTCTCTATCATGCTTACAACATCTTGGAGTTCGGTCCCGGCGGCATCGCCATAAGGCGGCTGCAGGAGATGCTGGAAGGACAGGTCGCCGTTCTGAGTTCGGGGGCGCTGGCCCCGGCTGCAGCAGCCGACCTTGTCGACGCCTTACGTCGGAGCATGCTCTATCGTCCAGACCAGAACAGCTATCTGCTCTATCCCGACAAGATTCTTCCCGGCTTTTTCCAGAAGAACAATATTCCGGCCGAAGGCTTGGCGTCATCTCCGGCACTGGTCGCCATGATCGCGCGGGATGACCGGCGCATTGTGATTCGCGATGTGAACGGTGTTGCCCATTTCAATGCCGCATTCGCCAATGCCGCGGTGCTCGAACAAGCGCTGGCGTCGTTAGGCTTACTGCCCAACGAAGAGGCCTGCATTCTGGCGCTATACGAATCAGTGTTTCAGCACAAATCCTTCACGGGACGCTCCGGCTCCTTTTACAAATACGAGGGTCTTGGCTGTATCTACTGGCACATGGTCTCCAAGCTCCTTTTGTCTGTGCAGGAGGTGATGTGGCGCGCGAGCCGCGAGGACAGTCATGCGCTTGATCGTTTGCGGGGCCAATATCGCGACATTCGCGAAGGTCTCGGGGTGCACAAATCACCGGCGCTCTATGGCGCGGTGCCGCTGGATCCCTATTCGCACACGCCCGGTTTTGCCGGCGTGCAGCAGCCCGGCATGACCGGCCAGGTCAAGGAGGATATCATTTCGCGTCTTGGCGAGATGGGGGCGTCGGTGGTGGGCGGCGCATTGGTATTTTCCGCAGCGATGATCAAGCGCGACGAGTTTCTGAACGAAGCAGCACAGTTCGCCTTCTTCGATGTTCAGGGTGTCAAGCAGTCGCTGGTCCTAGAACCGGGCAGCCTTGCCTTCACCATCTGCCAAGTGCCGGTCGTTGTGCACAGGAGCGGCAGCGGCGACATCGTGATTACAGCAGCAGAAGGTGGCCATCGTTTGCGGCCCGGCCTCAGCCTGGATGCGCAAACAAGCCGTGCCATCTTTCAGCGCGACGGCAGCGTGGCCCGGCTGGATGTGAGGATCGGGTCATAGAGATACAATACGCTACGGCGCGGGAGATGCCGGTCATTCAACATGGGAGGATGTGCGATGTTTAGGGGATGGATGCTGGCCGCAGCGGCGGGCACGATGATGGCGGCCAGTGCCGATCCGGCGATGCCGTGGCTTGATCCGGCAACCCCGGCGGAGCAGCGCGCCGCCGCAGCTATGGCCGCTATGACGCTCGATGAAAAGCTGACGCTTATTCTCAGCTATAGCGAGCCCGACAATCTCGACAAAGAGCCCGAGGATATCGTTCCCGCCGCCGTGAAGGCGGAGGTGCGCGCCAAGATGGTGCCCCAATCCGCCGGTTATCTTCCTGCGATTCCGCGGCTGAAAATTCCTGGCCAGTGGTTCGGTGATGCCTCAATCGGCGTGCACGTGGGCAATCTCGGCCGCACCGCCTTGCCATCTTCGCTGACCACCGCCGCCAGCTTCGATCCTGCTGTCGCTGAGACGGGCGGCAAGATGATCGCTGGCGAAGCCCGCCTGACCGGCTTCAATATTCTCCTGGCGGGCGGCATCAATCTGGCGCGCGAGCCGCGCAATGGGCGCAATTTCGAGTACGTCGGCGAGGATCCGCTGCTGGCCGGTGAAATGGTCGGTTCCGCGATCCGCGGTGTTCAGTCGATGCACATCGTCTCGACGATCAAGCATTTCGCCATCAACGATCAGGAGACCCATCGCAAAACGGTCAACGCCACGATCTCGACCGAAGCGATGCGCCAATCTGAATTGCTGGCCTTCGAACTCGCCATCGAAAAGGGCAATCCCGCTTCGGTGATGTGTTCGTACAACCTCATTAATGGCATCTGGGGGTGCGAGAACGATTATCTCCTGAACAAGACCCTGAAGCATGACTGGAAGTACAAGGGTTATGTCATGGCCGATTGGGGCGCGGTGCATTCCACCGCCGATGCCGCCAACAATGGCCTTGATCAGTTCACCGGTTATCCTTGCTGCGGCATGAAGGGGGCATATTTCGCACCCAAATATTTCAAGCCAGCCTTGGCGAGCGGCCAAATTCCGCCAGCCCGCCTTGACGATATGGTGAAGCGCATTCTCACGGGGCTCTACGCCTCCGGCACTTTTGACGATCCGCCAGTTCCCGGCCCCATAGATTTCGCCAAGGATTTTCAGGTTTCGCAGAACGCTGCCGAACAGTCTCTCGTGCTGCTCAAAAACGAAGGCGGTCTGCTGCCGCTGAAGACTGCCAAGACTATCGCGGTGATCGGTGGCCATGCCGACAAAGGCGTTCTGTCGGGCGGCGGTTCGGGCAATGTCATGCCGGTCGGCGAGAACGCCGTGCCGGGCCTGGAGCCTGTGAACTGGCCGGGGCCGGTCGTTTATATCCCGTCGCCGCCGCTGGCAGCTTTGAAGGCTGAACTTCCGGGCGCGGCGATCGGCTATGACGATGGCAGCGATATCGGCCGCGCCGTCGAAGCAGCCAAGAAGGCCGATGTTGCCGTTGTTTTTGTCACCAAATTCAACACTGAAGCCTTCGATGGTGCGCTCGAACTGGATGGTAATCAGGACCAATTGGTGGCGGCGGTCGCCAAAGCCAATCCCAATGTCATCGTGGTCACCGAGACCGGCGGGGCAATTCTGATGCCGTGGCTGGGCGACGTGAAAGCAGTGCTTGGCGCCTTCTATCCCGGTGCTTCGGGCGGCAAGGCCATTGCCCGGGTCCTCACCGGCAAGGTCAATCCCTCCGGCCATCTGCCCATCAGCTTTCCGGCGGGAAACGAGCAACTTGCTCATGCCGTCGTCGCGGGCCGTGATGTTCCCGATATTATGACCGCCGACCCTGCCGCCGCTGCCGCCATCACCTATGACGAGGGCGCGGCCATTGGCTACAAATGGTACGACGCGAAGGGCTTCAAACCGCTCTTCGCCTTCGGCCATGGCCTCAGCTACACAAGCTTTGCGACCTCCGATCTCACGGCCGTGCTGCAAGGCAATGCGCTGACAGTCAGCTTTACGGTTAAGAACACCGGCAAACTTGCGGGCAAAGCCGTACCGCAAATTTATCTGGCACCTGTCGATTACAAAGCCGCGGGTTGGGAAGCACCCAAACGTCTTGTCGGTTTCTCCAAAGTGGCACTCAAGCCGGGTGAGGCACGCAGCATCACCCTCAAGGTCGATCCACGCCTGCTCGCCACCTACGCCACCTCGGCCAATAGTTGGCAGGTCGCCGAAGGCAGCTACCGCATCCTGCTGGGTCAAGCCTCGGATGCGCTTGCCCAGACGGTTGAGCTACGATTGCCCGCTGCAAGCTGGAGCGCCGTGCATGCCGGGCCGTGAGGGCTCGGCTCTACTCTGATCCGGCGCAAGGGAGGTCAGGTCAAGCGCTGGTTTGACTTGGCCGCCCTTTATTCGGCGGGCGCTGCATCAGTCGGTGCCGCTTCGGGCGTGCGGCTGAGGCGGGCACTCAGGCGGTCGAGATAGATATAGACCACGGGCGTCGTAAACAGAGTCAGGATTTGCGATACAAGCAGTCCGCCGACGATGGCGTAGCCAAGCGGATGGCGGAACTCCGAACCAGTGCCATTCATGAAAATCATGGGAATACCGCCGAGGGCAGCACAGGCTGTGGTCATCAGAATTGGGCGCAGCCGTTGATGCGAGGCCGCCCGCACGGCGTCCTCGGCGCTCATGTGATGCTCACGCTCGAGGCGCAAGGCCACATCCACGATCATAATGCCGTTCTTCTTGACGATGCCGATCAGCAGAATAATCGCGATGATGCCGATGACGTTGAGGTCCTGCCCGGCAAATTTCAGTGCCAAAAGCGCACCTACGCCTGCGGAGGGCAGGGTGGAGAGAATCGTCAGCGGGTGGATATAGCTTTCATAGAGGACGCCCAGAATAACATAGACAGCGATAAGTGCGGCGAGGATCAAGACTGGTTCGCTGGACAAAGACTCCTGAAAGGCCTGCGCCGTTCCCTGAAATGCCCCGGTGAGGGTCGGCGGCGCATTGAGATCTTGGCGTGTGCGCTCGACCGCGGCGGTGGCTTCGCTCAGCGCCACGCCGGGCGAAAGATTGAACGACAAGGTCACCGCGGGGTATTCGCCTTGATGATTAACCGTCAGGCTGCTGGTCGCGTTGGGGTCGACCTTGACGAATAGCGACAGGGGCACGGTCTTGCCAGTGCTTGGGGAAAGAATAAAGACCGAATTGAAGACGTCGGGTGTCTGGCGCAAGAGCTGGTTACTCTCGACCACGATGTGGTAGCTGTTCTGCTGGGTGAAGTACTGCGCAACCTCATCCTGGCCGAGCATCTCGTAGATCGCCGCGTCGATGGCAGCCGGCGTGATGCCGAAGCGCGATGCCGCGGCACGGTCAATATCCAGCTTGACGGCGCCGCCCTGGGATTGCTGATCGGAGCTGACGTCTTTGAGCTGCGGCAGGTTCTGCATCGCCGCCACCATGCGCGGCGCCCAGGTATTGAGTTCGTCGATGTCCGGATCGGCCAATGTGTACTGATACTGCGCTTGGCCTGGCCGCCCGCCCACATTGATGTCCTGCGCCGCTTGCAACAAGGTGCGCACGCCCACGAGCTGCGCCAGTTTGGGCCGCAACCGGGTGATGATCTCGTCGGCGGTGGTCGTGCGCCCGCTGTCCTTGGGCTTGAGTGCGATGTACATGTTGGCCTGATTGGTGCCCGATTGCCCCACGAACATGCCGAAGCCCGCGACATCGGGGTCCTTGCTTATGATGCTCGCAACGGCCTGCACTTTCTGGCTCGTTTTTGCAAAGGACGCATCCTGCGAGGTGAGCATGACACCGCTCAGAAAGCCCGTATCCTGCTGCGGGAAGAAGCCGGTTGAGGCTGTGGCGTAGAGAACCACTGCCGCCGCAAGCGAACCAACGAACACCATCAGCGTCGTGAATTTGTGCTTCAGCACAATGTCGAGATAATAGGCGTAACCGGTTTCCAGGCGTTTCAGACCGTCGCTCAGCCAGCGCGTGAAGCGGGTCGCCGGTGGCGTTGGTGGCCTCAGGAATTGGGCGCACAGCATGGGCGTGACCGTCAGCGTCAACGCCAGTGAGACGAGCACCGCGGCGCTCAGCGTCACCGCGAACTCCCGCATCAACAGGCCCACGACGCCGCCCATGAACATCAAGGGGGTGAACACGGCGATCAGCGAAACGGAGATCGACAGCACCGTGAAGCTGACATCGCTCGAACCGGACAGCGCGGCATCGAACGGTTTTTGCCCATGCTCCAGATGCTGCCAGATCACTTCGGTCATGACGATGGCGTCGTCGACCACAAAGCCGACGGCAATGGTCAGCGCCATCAACGAAAGGTTGTCGAGGTTGAAGCCGAGCGGCAGCATCACCGCCGCGGCGCCGAGCAGTGCCAAGGGAATGATCGAGCTTGGGATCAGCGTCGCCCGCAGGTCTAGAATGAAGAGAAAGATCACGATCACCACCAAGACGATGGTGATAATCAGCGTGACTTTCACGTCCGCCACAGAAGCGCTGATGGTCTGGGTACGGTCCATCAGAATATGGATGGCAATGGCCGGCGGAATGCTGGCCTGCAGCCCCGGCAATGCGGCTCTTATCTTGTTTACGGTGTCGATGACGTTGGCGCCGGGCAGCTTGAAGATGATGAGCAGAATGCTGCGCCCGCCCGTCAACGTGGGATCTTCGCTGCCTTTGCCGGGAAACACCCAGGCACCGATCTGGTTGTTCTCCACACTGGGGAAGGCTGTGCCGATATCGCTGATGTGTATCGGCGCGCCTTTGTTGTAGCCGACGACCAGGCCGTTCCACGGTTCGGCTTCGAGCAGCTGATCGTTGGCATAGATCGTGAGATTGCGTTGGGGGCCTGTGATCGAGCCTTTCGGCGCGTTGGTCGTTGCCGCGACAATCGCCGCGCGGACGTTGTCGATCTGAAGTCCGCGGGCGGCAATTTTACGGGGATCGAGTTGGATGCGGACAGCCGGCTTTTGCTGCCCGCCGATGGTAACAAGGCCAACGCCGTCGATGCGCGAAACCTGCTGTGCCAGGATGACATCGGCGTAGTTATCAACTTGGTCGAGTGGAATCGTGTCCGAACTCAACGACAGCATCATGATCGGCGCATCCGCCGGGTTGACCTGTCGGATGGTCGGTTGTGACGGCAGATTGCTGGGCAGCTGGGCGCTGGCGGCATTGATCGCTGCCTGCACCTGCTGAAAATCGCTGGTCATGCTTTGCGATAGCGCGAACTGCAGCGTGATGCTGGTGTTGCCCAAGGCGTTGACCGAGGTCATCTGGACGATGCCGGGGATCAAAGCGAACTGGCGTTCCAACGGTGTGGCCACATTGGACGCCATCGTCTCGGGGCTGGCGCCCGGAAGCGAGGCGCTGACCTGCACGGTGGGAAAATCGACATTCGGCAGCGCCGCCACAGGCAGCATTGTGTACGCGACAATCCCAACCAGCAGCACCGCTATAGCGAGCAAGCTGGTCGCGACCGGGCGGTGGATGAATGGGCTGGCGAGATTCACGGGTGCGTCCGCCGCGCCGTGGCGATCTTCACCAGCGAACCTGCTTTCAATGTCATCTGGCCGTCGATGACAACAAGGTCTCCGGGCTTCACACCGCTGGCAACGGCGGCAAAGCTATCCCCCGTCACGCTCAGCTTCACGGGGTGCACAAGCGCATGCTTATCCTTGGTGATGACATAGACATAGCGGCCATTGGGGCCGCGATTGATGGCAGCCGCCGGAATGGTCGTCGCATTATGCAGGGTCTGCAGCGTCAGCTGTACATTGACGAACTGTCCTGGCCACAGCCGGCGTTCCGCGTTGGGAAAACGCGCCTTCATTTCGATCGTGCCGGTGGACGGATCAATACGGTTGTCGGCAATGCTGAGCGTGCCGGTGTCGAGCAAGGCTCCGGTTTCCTGGCTATAGGCCCGCACCGCCAGCGCGGTATGAAAACCGTTCGACGCCTGCATCAGGTTCTGAAAATCGCCTTCGGCCACGGTGAAGGTGACGGCGATAGGCTGGATCTGGTTGATGACGACGATGCCGGAACCGCCGCTCGAAGACGGGTTGTTCGCACTTGTCGCCGCCGCCGTGGCCGGTGCGCTGGCAATCCCGCCGCTGGCGCTGATGATATTGCCGGGATCGACGAGGCGAACCCCCACGCGCCCGGTGAACGGCGCCACGATGCGGCACCATTCCAGATTGGTTTGCGCGATTTTTGCCGTGCCTTCATCGCTTTGCACCACGCCTTCGTCTTGCTGAACCAGCGCGGCTTGCGTCTGATACTGCTGCTGCGAGATGGCATTGGCCGCCATCAGCCGGGTGTAGCGGTCAAGGTCTATTTTCGCCTCAGCCAGAGCAGCGCGATCACGCCGTAAAGAGCCTTCTGCTTGTTGCAGCGCTGCGCGATAGGTCGTGGGATCGATTTCCGCCAGAACATCGCCGGCGTTGACATCGGTGCCTTCGGTGAAGTTCACCTTTAAAAGCTTGCCGCTGACCTGGGCGAGGATGGTAACGCTCGTCCAAGCCTGTGCCGCACCAAGTTCTGTGATCACGACCGGCATGTCCTGGCGCTTGGCGGTCGCCACCGTCACAGGCACCGCAGGCGGTGCTGGAGCTTTTGCCGGCCCTTGGTGAAAAAATATCCATAGGATTAGCGCCAGCGCTATCACGCCTGCGCCTATGAACACCCAAGGGTGTTCCGCGACATGCTTTTCGTACCAAGGCTTAATGTTCATCACCGTCCAGCCTACAAGCTCGCACTTTAACAGAAAAGCAGTTCGGCGATTTCGTTACCATGCGGTTACATTTTTCGGCGAAGACCAGATAGTTTTGCGACAATCAAAACCACGGCCTATACATACCGTAGGGGTAGTCGCATGCCGTCCACGATTATGGTGTCCTGCGTGAATGCGCATTCTCACTGGCGGTTCCAATATAGGTTGCCGACTGTCGGTATTATGCTTGGTGAATCCGCAATCAGAAGCGCTTCCCCGGTCAAGCTGCTTCGCGCGCAAGCCTGATACTGACATCAAATCACCGCTACCAAGTCACTGGTGACGCTGGCCGGCGCGGCGGCTCGTCTCTGCAACGAGCCCATAAACCATTTGAAATCAGCCCGTTACAGAAAATCAACCCTTGAAAAGACAGCCGGGCGGCGCGCAAGGAGTCGAAATGGCCCTTGGACGATCTGCGACAGTCTCTTGCCACGGCAGCAGTAGCGCAAACACACCGAACTCCGTATAGGATGATGCCCGATGCGAAAGTTCACGGGATCATGAGGCCTGCCACGAGCGTTTCTAATGCCTCACACCGAATGTCTGGCTGGCGCTATGTCACGTGGATTGTGGTGCTCGCCTTTTCGTTGCAGTCCTTTGTCGCTCAGACCCATATCCACGGCACTCTGCAAACAATAGATCGTACTGTCGCCAGCAAGTCGCTCACCACCACGCCCGCGCACAACAAATCGCCTGCCGACGACGGCACGGCCGCATGCCCCTTATGCCAAGCGGTGGCCAATGCCGGTGTGTTTTTTGCGCCGGCGGCCCCCCAGCTTCTGCCGCCTAGCTTACGGGCCGAAGCCATTGCTCTGCCGCTTTTGGCAAGCGTGGTTGACGGTGCCGCTGCACAAGGCTGGCACAGTCGCGCGCCTCCACAGCTCTAGGTCCCAAATGGGCGCGCGTCACCGCTACGGGAGCGGTGCTGTATGTATTGCGCAGGCTCGTATAGCGGCTAAGCCGTTCTTTTGCGTGGAGACAATCCGATGATGCATACGATGGAGGTTGATAAGGGCACTTCGCCGAAGCGTGCGCTGCGTTTGGGCTGCGCCATGTCCTTGCTGCTGCTCGCAGGTTGCGCCGTCGGTCCCGATTTTGAAAAGCCTGTCGCGCCCGACATCCACGATTATACCGCCCAGCCGCTCGCAACCACGGCCACGGCGGCGGTATCCGGCGGCGAAGCGCAGCAGTTTGCTCCCAATATCGATATTTCAGCCGAGTGGTGGAGCGTCTTTCACTCCAAAGCTCTCAACAGTTTGATCAAACAGGCACTGGCGGCCAATCCGGATCTGAAGGCCGCTCAGGCGGCGTTGTCCGTATCCCGCGAGAATGCCCTGGCCCAGCGCGGCGTTTTCCTGCCCAGCCTCTCGGCGGGATTTACTGCCACACGCCAGTCTCAGCCAGGGACCCTGGCGCCGGTGCCGAGTTCAAACGCCGATCAATATAATCTCTTCACCCCGCAGCTCAGTATTTCCTATTCCCCCGACGTGTTCGGCCTCAATCGCCGTAGTGCCGAATCGCTAGAGGCGCAGCAACAGGCGGTGCGCTTTCAAATGATCGCGGCCTACAACACGCTGACCGCCAATGTCGTCGTTACCGCGATCCAGCGCGCGTCCATCGAGGCCCAAGTCGAAGCGACGCGCGAGATCATTGCCGCCGATACTCGCCTGCTCGAAATCCTCGAATATCAACAGATCAAGGGTTATGCCAGCGGGCTCGATGTTGCGGCCCAGAAGTCTCAGCTGGCCCAAGCCAGCGCCCAGCTGCCGCCGCTCTTGAAGCAATGGGCCCAGTTGCAGGATCTGATGGCTGCCCTCACCGGCCATTTTCCCAGCCAAGCGCCAGCCGAAAAGTTCGATCTGGCGTATCTGCAACTTCCGCAGCAATTGCCCGTGAGTTTGCCATCAAAACTGGTGGAGCAGCGTCCCGATGTTCGGCAGGCTGAGGCCAATCTGCACGCGGCCAGCGCCCAGATCGGGGTCGCTGTCGCCAACCGCCTGCCCAATTTCGAGCTGACCGGCAATATCGGCAACACGGCATTGGCATTCGGCCAATTGTTCACCCCGGGCACAGGCTTTTGGGGGGTGGGTGCCGCTGTGACGGAGCCTCTTTTTGACGGCGGCAGCTTGCTGCATCAGGAGCGTGCCGCGCGGGCGGCCTACGATCAAGCCTCTCAGCAATATCGCAGCACGGTGCTGGCGGCATTCCAGAATGTCGCCGATACATTGACGGCGCTGCAGCAGGATGCAGAGGCCCTGAAAGCGGCAGCCGCCGCAGAGGATGCTGCCAAGGCAACACGCGATCTGGCGCAACGCCAATATCAAGACGGCTACGCCGGACTTCCGGTCGTGCTAACTGCGGAACAGAGCTATCAGCAAGCCCGGATTGCTCTCATAGAGGCCCAGGCTGGCCGTTTTGCCGACACCGCCGCTTTGTTTCAGGCGCTTGGTGGCGGCTGGTGGAATCGGACAGAACTGGCCGGAGATGATCATGGCAAATAAACACGCAACAGCTTCGCCGCGCAGGGGGCGCTTGCCCTTCGCCATGGCCGTCGCGGTGCTGGCGGTTCTGACCGGCTGCTCACCCAAAGCCGACAACAGCGCGAAAACATCCGATACCGCTAGCAACGTCACACTGACAGCCGCGCAACGGCAGAATATCCATCTCTATACCGTCGCCCTTTCGAAGTTTCACACCACGATCGAGACCAGCGGGGTCGTCGATTTTGACAACGACCAGGCCACCAGCGTGCTGGCGCCGTTCTCCGGCCCGGTGTCGCGCATTCTTGTTGCTCAAGGTCAAAAGGTGCGCAAAGGCGAGGCACTGGCCGAAGTCGATTCCTCAGACTTTGCGGCCGCTATCGGCAGCTATCGCAAAACTCTGGCCGCAGCGGGCACAGCCCGCCGTCTTGCCGATCTCGACAAAGATCTTCTGGCGCATCAAGGCGTGTCGCGGCGTGAAGAGGAGCAGGCGCAATCCGATGCTGCTGGGGCCGAGGCCGACCGCGATGCGGCGCTGCAAGCGCTCGTCTCGCTCCATGTCGACCCGCAGACGATCAAGGGTATTCAGGCTGGTAAGGCCGTGGCGCGGGCCCAGGGCACGATCCGCGCACCTTTCGCCGGAACCGTTGTAGAAAGGCTTATCACGCCCGGCGCCTTTCTCACCGCGGGCACCACGCCCTGCTTCACCGTCGCCGATCTTTCGCGCGTCTGGGTCATGGCGCAGGTCTTTGGCTCGGATGTCGGGGCGATTGCATCCGGCGATAGCGCCGAGATCGAGACAGGCACGGCAAAAAATCTCACCGGCAAGGTCGAGAACATTTCGGCCGTGGTGAACCCGGACACCCGGTCGGTCGCTGTGCGCGTTACCGTCGACAATCCCGGCGATCTTCTCAAAAAACAAATGTATGTCCGTGTTCTGATCCACTCGCAGCAGGAAAATACCGGTCTCTTGGTGCCGGTGTCGGCCGTCCTGCGCGATGATGAGAACCTGCCTTTCGTTTACGTTGCCGCCCATGACGGCAGTTTTGCGCGCCGTTCCGTGAGCTTAGGCAGCCAATCCGGCGATCGCTACACCATCAGCGCGGGTCTTCGCCCCGGCGATAAAATCGTCACCGACGGCGCCCTCTTCATCCAGTTCATGCAAAGCCAATGAGCGATCCCATCCAGCCGCCACAGCGTACGACGTCGCTCATGAACAGGATCGTGGCTTCGTCCTTGAACCAGCGGCTTCTTGTTCTCATCGTGACCGTTTTGTTGGTCGGCGCCGGTGTGCGCTCGCTCGCCCGTCTGCCTGTGGACGCTTATCCCGATCTGTCGCCGCCTATGGTGGAGATCATCACCCAGTGGCCGGGCCACGCCGCCGAAGAGGTGGAGCGTCTCATCACGGTGCCTGTCGAACAGGATATGAACGGCGTTCCGAAAACCACCGCGGTCCGTTCGATTTCGCTCTATGGCCTCTCCGATGTGGTGATGACCTTTGAGGATGGCACGGACAATTATTTCGCCCGCGAGCAGGTCTTCAACCGCATGTCCGGTCTGGGCTTGCCGGATGGGGTAACACCGTCGGTGTCACCGCTCGCCTCGCCATCGGGCCTCATCTACCGCTACGTGTTGCAAAGCACCGATCGTTCGCCGATGGAACTGAAGACCATCGAGGATTGGATCGTCGAGCCGCAATACCGCTCCGTTCCGGGTGTGGCCGACGATTCCGGTTTCGGCGGCGGCACCATGCAGTATCAGGTGCTGCTCGACCCAACCCGGATCGCCGGGCTGGGCTTGTCGGTGGCACAGGTGCAGAGCGCGCTCGCCGCGAACAACAGCAACGCCGGTGGCGGCTTTTACACCCAAGGTGCCCAATTTTATTACGTTCGCGGCAAGGGCCGGATCGACACCCTGGACGATATCGGCAATGTGGTGCTGGCGGTGCATGGCGGCACGCCGGTGCTGGTGAAGGATGTTGGCCGAGTCGTGATCGGCAATGCGCCGCGGCTGGGCGAGTTCGGATTCGAAAAGCAGGACGATGCCGTGGAAGGCGTCATCTTGATGACCACCGGGGAAAAGACCCAGGACGTTCTGAAACGGGTGGAGGCGAAGACCGCCGAACTCAACGCCCATGTCTTGCCCAAGGACGTCAAAATCCTTCCCTTCTATGATCGCAGCGATCTTATCGCGCTGACGACCCAGGTGGTGATGGACAATCTGCTCCGCGGCGTCTTCCTGGTTCTCGTCGTTCTCATCTTTTTTCTCTATGACATCCGGGCGGGCTTGATCGTTGCGATCACCATCCCCCTCGCCTTGCTGTTCGCCTTCGTCTTTATCGATGTGCAGGGGGCTTCCGCCAATCTGCTTTCCATCGGCGCTATCGATTTCGGCATATTGGTCGATGGCGCCGTGTTCATGGTCGAGAATATTTTTCGCCAGATCGCTTTGCACAAAGAGCGCCCACTCAATGTCGTCGAAATCATCAAGGACGCCGCGGCCGAAGTGGATCGCCCCTTGTTCTTCGCGGTTGCGGTGATCGTGGTCAGCTTCCTGCCGATCTACGTCCTGACGGGACCTTCCGGCACCTTATTCAAGCCAATGGCGGACACCATGGTCTTCGCTTTGGTGGGCTCTCTCATCATCACCTTGATGCTGCTGCCGGTGTTGTGCTCCTGGCTCATGCGGGGTGGCGTGGTGGAGCGTCGCAACAGGGTTTTCGAAGCGATCAAAACGGCCTACATCGAAGGGCTCGATTATTGCCTGGCGCGGCCTTGGGCGACGACCTTCGTTTCGGCGGGGCTGCTGGCGGCTTCGCTGCTGCTGCTACCCAGCATCGGCGCCGAGTTCATGCCGCATCTGGATGAGGGCGCGCTGTGGGTGCGTGCCACCATGCCCTACACCATTTCCTTTGATGAAGCCGCGAAGATTGCGCCCAAGGTGCGCGACATCCTGCGCTCGTTTCCGCAAGTTACCACCGTGGCGTCGGAGCTGGGCCGCCCGGACGACGGCACCGACCCCACAGGTTTCTATAATGTGGAGTTCTACGTCGCGCTTAAGCCTTACGCGCAATGGACGGGGGCTTATCGCACCAAGCCGGAGCTGACCAAGGCGATTGACGCCAAGCTGCAGCAGTTTCCCGGTATCCAATTCAATTATACCCAGCCGGCTGAGGACGCGGTGGATGAAGCCGAAACCGGCCTGAAAAGTGCGCTGGCGGTCAAAATCTATGGCACCGATTTGGCCACCCTGCAGCGGAAGGCCCAGGCCATCAAGAATGTTCTCGGTGGCGTGCGCGGCATCACGGACGTGACGCTGGTGAAAGAACTCGGCCAACCGAGTCTGACTATCGATATTGATCGCGCCAAGATCGCACGCTACGGCGTCAACGTCGCAGATATCAATGGCCTGATCCAAACCGCCGTCGGTGGCGATGTAGCGACCCAGGTGGTGCAGGGCGAAAAGCAGTTCGATCTTGTGGTCCGTCTTGAACATCAATACCGCGACAACGCCAATGAGATCGGCAATATTCCGGTGCCCACGCCGGCGGGACAGCAGATTCCGCTCAAGGAACTGGCCAATATTCAAGTCACCAACGGCGCCTCCGTCATCTATCGCGAGGACAATTCGCGCTACATCGGCGTGCAGTTTTCGGTGGAGGGGCGTGATCTTGCCGACGCGGTGGGCGATGCCATTCGCAGCGTTGATCGCAAGGTTACGCTGCCCCAAGGCTATCGTTTGGATTGGGGCGGTGAGTATACGGAATATACCGCGTCGAGCCGCCAGCTCAGCGTCATTCTTCCGCTCACCCTGGGCCTCATCTTCCTTCTTCTCTTCATCCTTTACAGCAACTTCAAATTTCCCTTCATCACCTTGGCTGGCGTCATACTGTCGGCGCCCGTGGGCGGCCTTTTGGCACTCTGGCTGACGGGCACGCCGTTGTCGGTCAGTTCCGGTGTGGGCTTCCTTGCCTTGTTCGGCGTCTCCGTGCTGACGGCGGTGGTTTACATCTCTTATGTCAATGAGCTGCGCCGCGGCGGCGTGCCTTTGGCCGAGGCCATTCGCCAAGGCGCCATTCTCCGCCTGCGCCCCATCATGATGACCGCGCTGGTGGCCTCCTTGGGCCTCTTGCCCGCAGCGCTGGCCTCTGGCGTCGGCACCGATTCTCAGAAACCCTTTGCACTCGTTATCGTCGGCGGGCTGCTGACACGGCTGGTGATCAGCGTTTTCCTGATGCCCGTCCTCTACGCCCTGGTGGCGCGCCCCGACGACCGGCTGGAGGTGTAACCAAGCCGAACCATTTGGATGCAGTCATTTGTCGAACGAATTACGCCGCGCCGCAGGCGACAGACAGTGTTCGACAAATGCGATGTACTGCGCCCGGATCGTGTCCGGTGAAAATTTCAAGAGCTGTTCGTTGATCTCTTCCGCGGAGGGCTTTGGCCCGTGCCCATCCATCATTTCCCTGAGCGCCCGCGCAAATCCAGCCTCGTCGCCGGGCTCGATTAGACACCCCAGCTTGCCATTCGCCAGTATCTCGGCTGGGCCGCATAGGCAGGCATAGGACACAATCGGAATCCCGGCCCTGAGGGCTTCCAGCAGCACAAGCGGCAAGCCCTCAAACCGCGAGGACAACGCATATCCGCAAGCCTTATCGAGGTAGGGGCGGATATCCGGAACGTGACCGGGCATAACCACTGCGGCTTCCAGTTTCAGGTCGTGAATTTGCTTTTCTAGTTTTGGCCGAAGCGGCCCTTCCCCGAAGATTACCAGTCGGCACGACCCCGCCAATCCGGAGGCGGCAAAACTGCGGATCATGGCCGCGTGATCTTTTTGCGGCACAAGACGGCCTGCGGACAGGATCACGGGCCGGTCGAACAACGGCATGTGTTCGGCTGGAATCGTCGACGAATATTCATTTTCATTGATGGGGTTATAGATCATGAAGGATTTTTGCGGGGGAATACCGAAGCAACGGATAACTTGCTCCTCCAGTTCATGCGAGACAGCGTGTGTGCCAACCACATGGCGATAGAGGTGCCGCTCAAAGCCGAAGCCAAAAAATCGCCGCAGCCAGAACCGATACCGCCTGGGTGCTAGGAGATTGACGTGGACACTGATCGCCAGCCGCGTCTGCGGGGCAAAATATCGTGCCAGACCGGCCATGATCTTGGCCGAGTGAATCATGGCGATCACCAACTCGGGTTTGCGCTGCCTGAGGTACCTCACCAGTTGGGGGAGGCATACCATCTCGTTGGCCGCTTCCAGGCTGACGCCCAATGTCTTTACGGTGCTGTGTTCTGCCAGTGCTCCACGGTTGCGCGCATAGACAAGCTCGACATCATATCCAGCCTTGTCCAATGTATCCGTAACAAAAATTGCGATCCTTTCGGCCCCGCCTCCCGCTAGCGAGGGAATAAACACAGAGATTTTTCGCTTTTCCATGTGACCTGCGCCACGAAGCCCTTCCCATCAAAGGCAGGGCCCGTTCTTTATTTTGAGCCTATCGGGCCCGGCGGTGCAACGCGACGAGGTGCTAGCGGCACGTGCTATCGAATAGCGCGAGGTAGCGGGTGGCCGAGACGTCGCTGGCATGGCGGCAGAGGCCTGCCGCGCGCGCGCCGCCGGTCGCGAATGGTAAAGTCAGCACCGCTGCCATCGCCTCGGCCAGATGCTCGGGCGTAGCATCGTCTACCACCCTGCCATGCAGCGGGGAGGCGATCAGCGCCTTTTGCGACGGCGAGCAATTGGTGGACACCACCGGCACGTCAGCGGCCAGCGCCTCGATCAGCGCTGCCGGAACGCCCTCGTAGCGCGAGGTTATCAGCAACAGCGAGGCTTGCCCCAGCATCGCACCCACATCTGGGACAAAGCCGGGCATCTCCACCATGCCGTCAAGGCCCTGCAACCGCACCAGCGCCTCCAAGGCGGCACGTTCGCGTCCTTCACCAAGAATCACCAGCCGCGCTTTCTGACGCGCAACGAGGGCGGAAAAAGCGCGGATGGCGAGGGCGAGGTTTTTCTGCGGTTCCATCCGGCCGATGGCGAGGATCAGGGGCGGCGTCTGTGGCCCGTGCCTGAACGGCGGAGAATAGCCGTCGGGAAGGTTGGGATCTGCAATGACCGTTGCCACGGCAGGTGTGCGCGCGGCGCCGATCACATCGCTATCGGCCGCGAGCAACTCGGGTGAAATGAAGGCCAGCTTGTCGATAGGCGCCAGCAGCAACAGCCGAACCACCGCTTCCGCCACGCGGCGCAACGGACCGGGCAAGCGCGGCACCAGCGGATTGCTCACTTTGGCGATGATCGGCAGCCCCGGAAAATGGCGCCGGATCGCACGTGCGACAATGAAATGGAAATTGCCGGGCAGGAACAGCACATCCGGCGCCACCTTGCGCAGGGCGGGCACCATCCCTCGGCCAAGGCGAAACAGCGAGAGGCGGCTGCGGGGAATCGGCGGATCGAGCACTTCAACCGTCACGCCGGGCGGCACGCGCTCGCGCACGCGCCCGTCGGGCGAACCGGCGATGATCGTGACCGCGCGGCCTTGACGGAGCCATTCGCCCGCCAGACGCAAAGCCATCATCTCAGAGCCGCCGTCGTGGAAGTCGTGAACGATTATGCAGATGTGCTGCTTGACCGCAGATCCCGGTTTGTTATGGGACCTCCAGCCGTTCTTATCTTCCGAAATCCGGACGCCACCTGCTGTCGTTGCGGCTGCGGGCAACGTGTTGGCGTTGTCCCAGCGCAGCGTCGTGCCCATAGCCTTGTTGCCCAACTCACGCCCTCGCGTCACACCACCATCGGCGAGCAGGCGGGCCACGCTTGGTGAGGGCGCACCGTGTTGTAAAAAAGCCCAGTCCGATGGTCAGACATCTAGCTGCGATTTGTCCCCAAACCCCAGGCCTAACTTTGGAAGTTGCAACAAGTTGTAAGAGGGCGGCACTTTGGTTGAATTTTTTGCAACCTGTTGCAAGATCTTGACCCAACGCACACGAGGCCCTGCGAGCGCTTGCCAAAAACGATTGCCGACTTTTGCAACATCGTTGCACCGTGCCCCAGAGGCATTGGCGCACGCATAAAGGGTCAGGCACCACGCAGCCCGTCCGGCCCCGTTCATGCCGATCTTGGATTAGGTCACATTCAGGTTAGACCCTGCACCCTGAAGGCTGCCCGCCGCCGCCCCTCTCGGAAAAATGGGGCGCCGTGCTCGGCGAAGAATGGTCGCGATGTGTCGAGCGGGGTGAAGCAGACCAAGACAATCAGGCCATCATTCTTGCTCGTTGTGGCACAGCAAAGTGTCACAACCCGATCTGAGAAGTCATTTTGGATCAGATAGTTGCGGCGTATCAACGCCTTAGGAATGCAATGGTGGGCCCGGAGGGACTCGAACCCCCGACCAGACCGTTATGAGCGGTCAGCTCTAACCAACTGAGCTACAGGCCCCCGGCTGCGAACAAGGGGCCCCCTCATAGCAGACCTTAGTAAGGAAACTCCACTTTGCTGCGCCTGCAACGGCTAGAATAAGGTGTCACGTCACGCCGGTTCTATGGGAGGCAATTATGGCCAGATTACTACTGTTGGTTTCGGGGTTTGTCGCCGCCTTGGCCGCCACCCCCGGTTTTGCGGCGCCAACAGAGGCGCCCCGCACCCTCTCGGTCAACGGCCAAGGCATTGCGAAGGCCGCGCCGGATGAGGCCAATTTCTCCACCGGCGTGGTAGCGCAAGGGGCCACCGCGGCCCAGGCATTGGCGGCCAATGGGCAGGCCATGAACGCCGTATTCGCCACCCTCAAGCGCCAAGGCATTCCGGACAAAGCGATCCAGACCTCGAACCTCTCGCTCGCGCCGCAATATCAGCAGTGCAAGCCGAACATGGCCTGCCCGCAGAAGATCGTCGGCTACGAGGTCTCCAACACGGTTTTTGTGACAGTGGGTCTCGATAAGACGGGCAGCGTGCTCGATGCACTCGTGGCTTCGGGTTCCAACCAGCTCGGCGGCATCAGCTTTGCCATCCGCGATCCCAAACCGTTGCTGGAGCAAGCCCGCGCCGATGCCGTGAGGGATGCGATCGAAAAGGCTCAGCTTTACGCCAAGGCAGCAGGCGTCAGCCTGGGGCCGATCCTGGCGATCCAGGACGGTGGCAGCTATGCGCCGCAGCCGCAGTACAAGGCGACGGCAATGCGCGCCATGGCCGCGGTGCCGGTGGCCGGCGGCGAGGAGAGCATCAGCGCCAGCGTCTCCATCACCTGGGCGCTGAACTAGGGAGTACGTGCTTCAAGGTTCGCCGCACTATCATCGCGCTAACCCTTGAACAGCAGGGCGCGGCTCGCGCCTCAGCATGACGAGATTGGTTTATATTACTGACAAAGCCCCCGTCATGCTGAGGTGGCCTGCGCAAACCAATACCAAAGTGTTCGCACAGCTTTGGGGCGCAGGCCCTCGAAGCACGCACCACCTCGAAGCACGCAGTCTACTTCTGCAGCGCGTCGATCTGATCCATCAAATGGTTCATGCGTGCGATCAGTGCTTGATAGGGCGCTGGTGTCGCCATATCGAGTCCGGCCTTCTTATACAGCGCATAGGGATAATCCGAACCGCCCGCTTTCAAGAGGTTGATGAAGCGTTCGCGCGCCTTGGAATCGCCCGTCTCCATATCCTTGGAGAGCGCTGCCGCTCCCGCCATGGAGGTGGCATATTGATAAACGTAGAAGCCGTAATAGAAATGCGGAATGAAGGCCCATTCGACGCAATAGGCGGGGTCGATCTTGGTCACGCCTTTGTCGTCGCCGTAATAATGTTTGAGCAATCCGCAATAGATTTCCGATAGCCGCGCCCCGGTCAGCGCCTTGCCCTGTTCCACCTCCTCGTGAATGGCGAGCTGGAATTCGCCGAACATGGTCTGGCGGAAGAAGGTGGTGCGGATCAGCTCGAGGCCTTCTCCGAGATAATATAGCTTCTCCTCCTTGGTCTTGGCGTGCGCCACCATGTAGTCGTTGAGCAGCATCTCGTTGCCGATGGAGGCGGTCTCCGCCGTGAAGGTCGAGTAGTTCGACTTCTCGTAAGGCTGGTTGGCCGTGGTCAGAAGTGTGTGCACCGCATGGCCCCACTCATGCACCAAGGTGGAGAGCGACTGGTAATCGTCATTGTGGTTGAGGTGCAGATAGGGATGCACATCGTAAGCCGAGCCGTTCATGTAAGCGCCCGAGGCTTTGCCCTTGCGCGGCAGCACATCCATCCAGCGCGCGTCAAAGCCCTTTTTGAGCAGCGTGGTGTATTCCGGGCCATAGGCTGCAGTCACTTCCAGCCCGATCCGTTCGCTGTCCTCCACCGTGAATTTCGGCGGCGTCGCGAGATGGAACATGGAAGGATACATGTCCTGATAGCCAAGTTCGCCTTTGATGCCGAGCAGCTTCTGGCGCAGCTTCAGATAGCGGTGAAAGGTCGGCAGCCCGGCATTGGCTTGCGCCACCAGTTGGCGGTAAACCGCTTCCGGCATGGCGTCGTTGAACAAGGCGTCCGATAGCGCATTGGGGAATTTGCGCACCTTGGCGTCGAATTCCTCGGCCAGAACCTGCGTATTCAGTGTGGCGCCAAAGGTGCCTTCATATTGCTTCCAGCTTCCCCAAAAGGTGTCGAAGACTTTCTTGCGGTCATCGCGATTGGCGGACTGGCGATATTTAGAATACTGCGCCTGATCGAGATGCTCGATTTTGGTGCCGTCGCTCAAGACCACGGATGGAAAGGGCAGCTCGCCATTGGAAAGCTGGCTGTAAATCGTATCGGGCTGGGCCAGCACATTGCTCGCCGAAGCCATCACCGCTTCGGCCTCGGGCGTCAACGTGTGGGGGCCGGAGCGCAACACATTGTCGAGGAAAAAGCCGAAACGGCTCGAAAGTTCGGGCGCCTGTTTTTGGAAGGCGGTCACCTTCTCGGCTCCGATCGCCAGAATGGTCGGGGTCAGCCAAGAGGTTTTTTCGCCGAAACCGGCGGCCAGGGCCTGGGCCAACTGCACGCGTGCCTGGTTCTCCGGGACGCGCACATCCTCATCGCCTTTGAGGGAGGCATAGACCGAAAGCCGGTCGATCTCCTTGTGGACGGCGCTGATCGCCTTGAGGGCGGCGAGCATATCGCCTGCGCTGTTGCCGATGGTGCTCTTGTACCTGTCCAGCTTGGCAACGTCGCCCTTCAGCTTGGTTTGCGCCGCCGTCCAGGCTGCCGCTGAGGGATAAAGGTCGCTCAGGTCCCACATATAAGCCGCGGGCACGGCCGGCTCGGCGGCGCGCAGCGGGACAAGGGCCGTGGAAAGGGCCAGGGTGGCGCAAAACGCTAATCGTCTCATTGGGCAGGCCTCAAAAGGGTCGTGGCCTTTTAGCATGCCGCAGCATCCAGCATTCACATTTTTGTAGGATTACAGCCCCCAACCGCGTTAGGGCTTGGAATGCGCGGCAGCCAGAGTAATCTCGCTTTTGCCCACCAATGAAGTAGAGACGGAACAAGCATCATGAAGCAGATTTTGGTAGCGGTCGTTATGATTATTCCGGCTGTTCTCCCGGCGGCATGGGGAGCAGAGGCGCCGCGCCTGCCGGTCGCCGTGATGACGGATCTGCCGGTGGTCGAGCGCACGCCCTATACGGAAAACGCCGACGCTACCGCGGCAGTCGACGCTGCGTTCACCCGGGCCAAGAAAAGCGGCAAGCGGGTGCTGATCGATCTTGGCGGCAATTGGTGTGGCGACTGTATCGTGCTCGCCAACATCATGGCCCTGAAGGAGATGCGGCCCTTCCTGGCGGCACATTTCGAGATGGTGTCGGTGGATGTCGGCCGTTTCGACAAAAATCTGCAGATACCGGCCCGCTTCGGCATCACCAAGCGGCTTGAAGGCGTGCCCGCGGTGATCGTCGCCGAGGCCGACGGCAAATTCGTCAACCCCGGCAAGATCACGGCGCTGTCCGACGCCCGCCATATGACCCCGCAAGCCGTCGCCGATTGGCTGGGTCAATGGGCGAAATAAGGCCTATTCGTTGGGATCCGTCGCTGTAAAGGGCGAGCAGCAAGGGGTGTTCACGGCGTGGAATTCCATGAATTCCGCCCGTGTGCCGTCCGGATCATACATATTGAACTGCCATTTGCCGTCGCGGCCGATCTTGGGGCCGTCGGTCTTCTCGGAGAGCCGTTCGCCGCCGGTCAGAACGGTCACGGTCTTTTCCATATTGCCGACGCCAAGCGCGAAGTGGTTGAGCACACCGGCATTGGCCCCCGACATATCGGTGGGAATGCCTTTGGTCTGCGGCCCCTTCACCACCATATATTCCACCCACTCATTACCGTCCGGTACCTGCTGCGAAATCCAGGCGGGATTTTCCACGGTCATGCCGCCGAACCAATAAGGCTTGAAGCCCAGCACTTTGCGATAGAAGGGATCTTCCACCGCCTGGCTGTGCACGATCATGCCGAAATGAATGATGCGGTTGCTCGGGCTGACGGCGGCAATCGTCGGTGGCGTTTTGCTGGCTTCCACGAACTCGATGGTGTTGCCTTCGGGATCTTTGACCCGAAACCATTTGCTGCCGTCGCTGCCAACCGTCACCTTCTTCGGCACCACGATCTTGTTGGCGGCGAGATACTTGCGAAGCGCTTCGGCATCCGCCGTATTGAAAGCGCCGTGATCCATGTGGTTGACACCGGCGCCAGCGGGTAGCGGCAGCACTTCGACGAACTGGCGCGCGTTGAAGTAATAGCGCACCCCCTTGGCGTCTTCCGGGTCGGCGCCTTTCACGGCCCCCAAATGATGGGTGTAGAAGGCATCCGATTTGGCCATATCGGCGGAATAGACACTCAAATGCGACACGCCGGTGATGGCCGGGCGCATCGGTGCGGCCTCAGCCCCGATCGCAGCACACAAAAGCACAGTCGTGGTCCCGGCCAGCAAAGTCGTCATCTTCATGGTAGTTTCCCTCTTATTTGTTATGGGTTCGGCAGGTCCTGATAACTGACGAAGCCGATCAGCGTGCTATCGGGTGACCAACAGGGCGAATCGACGGTGCCTTGGCCGCCGATAAGCCGTACCAGCACACGGGTTTTGCCATCTGCCAGCGAGCGCAAGCGCAGCGTCACGGGTTTGTTCATCGGGTGGCCCGTGGTCGCCACGCCCTTTTCATAGCTCAGCATCACCAGCCATTTCCCGTCTGGCGAGATGTGCGGATACCAGTTGTCGAAGGCATCATTGGTGATTTGCTCAGCCTGCGTGCCGTCGGCATGCATACGCCATATCTGCATCGAGCCCGAGCGGTTGGAGTTGAAATAGAGCGTGCCGTCCGGCGCAAACTCGGCGCCGTCGTTGAGGGCCTCGCTGGTCAAGCGTCTGGCCGGTCCGCCCGCCGCAGGCACGGTGTAAATATCTTCGTGTCCGCCAACGATGCTGGTGAAGGTGATGCTGCTGCCGTCCGGCGACCAGCCATGAAAGAAGGAGATCGGTTGCTGGGTGATGCGCCGCGCCATGCCGCCGCTCGCCGGGACGATATGCACATCCGGTCCGCTCGCGCCTGGCGCCTTGCAGCTCACAGCATAGGCTTTGCCATCGGGCGAAAAGCCATGCTCGCCCCAGCAGCCGCTGGCGTCACCCGTGCTGAACTCTTGCCGCGTGCCACCGGTCAGCGGATCTAGCAGCGGGATACGGAAGACACGCCCATTTTCATTGATCAGGATCGATTTCATATCCGGCGCGAAATTGGGCGATTCATAAATCCCGGGCCGCGATTCGATCACCGTGGCGGTCGGCGCTCCTTCGTCGATCTTGATCACTTGCAGCGTCGACCAGGTGGTCAGCGTACCGCTTAAGGGTACGGGCTGTTCCAGCCGTACATGGCTGAAAACCACCTTGTCGGTGGTGGCAGCATCATGGGCGGTGAGACCAAGCCCCAGATAAAAAGGTTCGGTGAAATGCTGCGTGATGATGGCGCCGACCGGGTGCAGCGCTTCGCCATGCTCGCTGACATACAGCGTCAGCACATCGCCGCGCTTTTCCAGCTGCACGGTTTTGGGAAACGTGATGTTAAGTTCGATGTCCTGGGTGACCCCGCCTTTTTCGGGCCGGTATTGCAAGGCCGTCAGGCCGACACCGTGGGGCGCAGCATCGACATAAGTGCTGTCGGCGTCCAGATCCTGGCGGATCATCAGCAGCGCTTTGCGATGCGGATTGGGCGCGTGTGCATAGCTTGCCGATGGGAAGGCGATATCCGCCGTCAGCAGAAAATCGCCGCTCGCCTTTTTCCAGAGAAAATGAAAGGCGTCTTCCTTGCCCCACAGATTGGCCCCGGCGGAGGTCAGCGTGTAGCTCTGGGTCGCCTTATCATAGATGGCGCTGCCCGGCGGGCTGACGCTTCCCACATCGCTCTGACTTTCGAACAAGCCGAAATCGCCTGCAGCCGCTGGCGCTGTTGCCAGAAGAGCTGCCAGGAAAAAGCTGGCGCGCATCGTGTCTTCCCCGAGTCTGTTCTCGTTGCTGCCAGCATAGGACGGCCCGCGGCGTGTACCAGTAGCAGTTGCGTGATGACCCGGCTTGCCGGTGTTACCACCATTAATTTTCCACCTTCAATCGTAGGATTGATCGGTGTCGATGGACGGGCCCGCCCCCGATACCCAGAGCTGAATCTGGTCCCGGATGGGTTTGGGCAGCTTTCGGATCAGCGAGCGGACGATTTGTGTTCGCATGTAGTTTTCGAGCTTAGGGCTCATCTCACCCAGCATGCCGCGGCGGTCGGGCGGCAGGTAGGGCACCGGCTCGCCCTCGGTCTGGAAGACGTAATGATCGAACATCTGGCGCCAGATCGCCCGGCGGCTTGGCGACAACCCCTTGATCGACAACAAGCCTAGCGCCATGGCGGCGAAGGGCGACGCGGGCCCCCGCTGTCCGTCAAACCACCAGTAATTCACAAGCAGATTAAGGCGGTCGAGCGACTCCACATTGTGCCACCACAGATTGGGGATGAAGACGGCGTCGCCGGGCTCTAGTTCTGCCACTTCGGCTGCCGCCAGAGCCTCCGCATAACGCGGATAGCGTTCCAGATCGGGCGCGGAAACCTTAACCAGGCTGGTGGGCTGTCCCCCCGGCGCCATGTCCAGCGGTCCGATATAAAGGTTGGGCAGCTGCTCGGGCGGAAAGAAGGTAAAGCGCCGGTGTCCGGCGGCGACACAGGCAACCCCATCCAGCATATCGTAATGCGTCGGCGCCGTGACCGCATTGCCCAGCCACAGCCGGGGAATGACCGCTTTGTCGACGATAGCGAGCGTGTTTTCTTGGCTGAAAACGGGCAAGTTTTCGGGCGCTGATGCCGCGGGGGCATAAAGCGCCGGCGGATCGGGATAGTTCAGGAGCCCCAGCAGTTTCGCGGCGGTGACGTGGAGCGGCTGCATCGTCCGCTCGAAATTCAGGCCGCTCATATCGTCGCGATAGAAAAACGTGCCCTTGATGTTGGCCGGCCCCAGGAAGGCGCAGGTTGGGCGGCCGGAGTCGCGGGTGCGAATATAGTCGCAGAGCACGCTAGGAGCCTTAAGTGCCGCCTGGACAATCGGCCAATGCGCTACCAGCCCCTTCAGAACAGCTGGCCGGTCGCGCGGCATGATTTCCTCGCGAAAGGTCTTGAGATCGACATTTTGCCATTCCGGTGTTTTGGGGAGGGCGTCCGTGCGTGTTGTCTGGGGCAAGGGCCTGCCACCTCACTGTTGTCAGCGCTTGTTTGTCGCTGGCCTGATCGACCGAATGACGGAAACCAACTTTAGAGGCATTCCACCCTACACGGCAACGGGGCGCCGACGCCTTTGCCCAGGGCTATTCGCGAAAAGAACGGCACGTGCCTTTTTCCCTTCCTGGCGCGGGCGTGCTAGCCACTCCCATCATTTTGCGGATGGGTTGTTATGGTGTCTCACATCGCCGTCATTGGGGGAGGTCCAGCGGGATTGCGTGCCGCCGAGATCCTGGCCGAGGCCGGATATGCCGTCACCCTGTTTGACCAAAAGCCGACGGTCGGGCGCAAATTCCTGCTCGCCGGGCGTGGCGGTTTGAACCTGACGCACAGCGAACCCGTTCCGCAATTCCTCAAAAAATATGGCGCGGCGCAAAGCCTGATGGCGCGGGCCCTGGCCCTCTTCTCGCCAGAGGACCTTCGGGCCTGGTGCCACGGGCTTGGCTTTGAAACCTTCGTCGGCACCAGCGGCCGGGTTTATCCCAAGGGTATGAAGGCCACGCCGTTGCTGCGCGCCTGGCTGCACAAACTGAACCGGCTCGGCGTCATCTTTGCGCCGCGTCACGCATGGATTGGATGGAACGGTGATGCCCTTTCGTTCAAAACAGCGGACGGGCAGACGGTGGAATTCAAAGCGGATGCCACCCTCATCGCGCTTGGCGGCGCCTCCTGGCCGCATTTGGGGTCCGACGGGCATTGGACCGAAACCTTGCGTGCACAAAGCATCCCGCTGGTGCCGCTTCGTCCTGCCAATTGCGGCTTCATCGTCGAATGGTCGGAAATTTTCCGCGCGCGCCACGCCGGCGAGCCGCTGAAACCTGTCACGCTGTCTTTCGCGGGGCGCAGCCAGCGCGGCGAAATCATGATTACCCAAAACGGTGTCGAGGGGAGTCTGATCTACGCTTTCGGCGCCGCTTTGCGGGATGCCATTGAAGCGGACGGCAAAGCTCCGATCACCCTCGACCTTCGCCCCGACATCACGACAGACGCATTGACGGCACGCCTTAGCCGCCCGCGCGGCAGCCAATCGCTCGCCAACCATTTGCGCAAGGCCGCCGGTCTTTCGCCCCTTGCCGCCTCCTTGTTGCGCGAAGGCGCGCGCGATTTGCCGCCAGACCCTGCCGTGCTCGCCGGCCGCATCAAAGCGATGCCGCTGACTTTGGTTGCGACGGGGCCCCTAGCGCGCGCCATTTCATCGGCCGGTGGCGTGCGCCTCGACGCCCTCACCGGCGATCTGATGCTGAAGGCCAAACCCGGCGTCTTCATTGCGGGCGAGATGATGGATTGGGAAGCCCCGACTGGCGGCTATCTTATACAAGGCTGTTTCAGCACCGCAGCGCTGGCGGCGCAGGGGATGCGAAAGTGGGTGGACCAAACCGCAGTTTAGATAGGCTTGTTAGGCTGACTTGCCGGCGCGGGTTTCAGCAAAACGAACACTGCGGCCTACGGAGACTCTGCGGCGCGAAGTTCTTCAACGAGATAGTCAACCAGAGCACGGACCTTGGCTGAAGGCCGAGGACCGCCCGGGAATACTGCATACACCGGAAGTGGCTCTAACGTGTAATCTGGCAGCAGAGCCACCAACCGTCCCGCCGCGACTTCGGGCTCAAACATGACACTGGAGGCCATCGCAATACCCAATCCTGCTAGCGCGCTTGCGAAGGCGCCGGGCCCGGAGTTCGTGTGAATGCGCCCTTGTAGGTTTACTGGAATTTCCCGTTTTCCCTGGCGAAAGACCCAACGCGCACGGCCAAAGGTGCCGGGTCCAAAGATGCAGTCATGATGTTCGAGGTCTGCGGGCGATTTCGGCACGCCTCGCGCCTTCAGATATCCGGGCGATGCTACTGGTGTGCGCTCCAGGACCGTCAGTTTGCGTGCGCCATAGGCGCTGTCGTCCAACTCGCCCAGCCTAATCGCCACATCGGCCCCTTCCGCGACGAGATCTTGGCGCGCATCGGAAACTGCCATTTCCACCTTGAGAAGCGGATGTAATGCTAAGAATTCCGCGAGCTTGGGAATGATCTCGCGCATTCCATAAATCACCGGCATGGCAATCCGAATTGTGCCACGCAGACTGTCCACACCGCGTGCTGCGTCTTCCGCGTCATCTAAGTCGGCCAGCACCTCTTTGGCCCGGCTCGAGAACAGCGCGCCAGCGTCGGTCAAAGTGATGCGGCGGGTTGAGCGCAAAAGCAGGATGGTCCCTAACCGCGCCTCTAGATCATTGATGATGCGAGATACCGAAGGCTGCGACAGGCCCAGGTCGCGCCCGGCGCGGGAAAAGCTGCCGCTTTCCGCCACCCGCACAAACACCGCCAATTCCTGAAGCCGGTCACTCATTCGTTAGGAGAATATATCATAGCCATAATGGCCGTATACCCCTTTGTGGGCGGATATACCAATTTCCCCTTGCAACCAACGCCCGAAGGGAAAATTCCATGACCAAACTGAACGGAAAAATCGCTGTCGTCACCGGCGGCTCCAGCGGCATCGGCCTGGCCGCGGCCAAAGCCCTTGTCGCGGAAGGCGCCTATGTCTTCATTACCGGCCGTCGCGAAAGCGAACTGGCTAAGGCCAAGGCCGAGATCGGCCGCAACGTTACCGCCGTGCAGGGCGACATCGCCAACTTGGCCGATCTAGACCGACTGTACGAGACTGTGAAGAAAGAAAAGGGCGCGCTGGACATCATCGTCGCCAGCGCCGGCATCGTCGAGCGTGTCTCACTGGCAGCGTCTACGCCCGAACATTTCGACAAGACCTTCAACGTCAATGCCCGCGGCACCTTCTTTACGGTGCAAAAGGCGCTACCTCTGCTGCGAAATGGTAGTTCGATTGTACTGGTCTCGTCGAGCCTGCACATGAAGGGCTTTCCGGAATACGGCGTCTATGCCGCGACTAAGGCGGTAATACGTTCATTCGCCCGGTCGTGGGCGGCGGAATTCAAGGACAGAGGCATCCGCGTCAATAGCCTTTCACCAGGCGCCGTTGAGACACCGATCATTCAAAGCCAGTTCAAGACCAAGGAAGAGGCAGACGGCGCCAGGCAGTTCTTTGCCTCCGTCACCCCGCTCGGCCGCATCGGCAAGGTGAACGAGATGGCAAAGGCAATCTTGTTCCTGGCCTCGGATGACAGCAGCTATTCCACCGGCATCGATTTGGTGGCCGATGGTGGCATCACACAGCTGTAAGGCAGGACGGCTTACAATCCGTCGAAGCGGCTGCGGCCAGTATGTGCTGGTCGAAGCCGCAACGGCGTCATCGGTGATAAGTCTGTAGAAAAATTACACAGGGCGGAATTGGTGCGGGCGGTCGGACTTGAACCGACACAGGCCTCGCGGCCCAACGGATTTTCGTACCGCTTCGGCTTTCGCCGCCGCCCATAACGGGCGTTCGTGGTCTGGACTATCCCTTCACCATGGCGTCGCCGCGTTAGGTGCTGCCCGTCTAGTCTCTACACCTTCCCGTCTCCGGGCTTGGCTCGGGATTGCCAGTTAAGGGTTCCCCGAATTTGGGCAGTTCTACTCCGGCGATTTCCCGCCGGGCACTCAATCGCTTAAGTCCGGTGCGTCTACCATTCCGCCACGCCCGCGCACCCCGGAGCTATACACGAAGGCAACCGTACTTTTAAGTCCGTTGCGTCTACCATTTCGCCGCCGCCCGCGAAGCGCGTCCTCTCGTATAGCGCCGGCCGGAATCCTCCGCTACGGGGCAAAATATGTGCAACTTGTAGTATAGTCTCCTGCAAAACCATGTGTATTGCCAATGGGTTATCATGTATTGACAGTGCAAAGTCGCGGACTATAGTGCGCCTCCTTTCCAAGAGAGCCGGACGATGACCAAGCGCAGCCCTTCCAAGTACAAAATTGACCGCCGTATGGGCGAGAGCATTTGGGGCCGCCCCAAGAGCCCGGTGAACAAGCGCTCCTATGGTCCCGGCCAGCACGGTCAGCGCCGCGCCAAGAAGCTGTCGGATTATGGCACCCAGCTGCAGGCCAAGCAGAAGCTCAAGGGTTATTACGGCAACATCACCGAGCGTCAGTTCCGCCGCTATTATCAGGAAGCCGTGCGCCGTCCGGGCGACACCGGCGAAAACATGATCGGCCTTTTGGAGCATCGCCTCGATGCGCTGGTCTATCGCGCCAAATTCGTGCCGACGCCGTTTGCGGCCCGCCAGCTCGTCAGCCATGGCCATGTGAAGGTCAACGGCCGCCGCCTCAACATCGCCTCTTATCAGGTGCGTGAAGGTGATGTGGTCGAGCTTTCGGCCAAGGCCCGCGACATGGCCCTCGTCATCGATGCCGTCAACAGCCCCGAGCGCGACATCCCCGATTATCTCGATGTCGATCCCGGCAAGAGCGCGAAGTTCTTGCGCACGCCGAAGCTGGCCGACGTTCCTTATGCCGCGCAGATGCAGCCGCATCTGATCGTCGAATTCTATTCGCGCTAATAGAATTTCGTTGCGCCTTTGTGAGAGCCCCGCGATCATCGCGGGGCTTTTGCGCATCTGGAGGTCCTGTTGAGCTACGTCTTATTTGGCGATAAAGGCTCTGGCGCTTTTTGCGTGGAAGCGTCCCTGGCCGAAGCGGGTGCGCTCGTCGCATTCCACGAGATCAGCCTCGAAAAAGATGAGCAGCGTTCGGAGGAATTTCGTGCCCTCAATCCCAGTGGCAAAATCCCAGCCCTGAAACTGCCCAGCGGCGAGATCGTCACTGAGACCGCGGCACTGCTTTTTCTGATTGCCGAGCGCCATCCCGAAGCGAATTTGCTGCCGCCGCCGGGCTCGCCGGAGCGTGGACAGGCGCTACGCTGGATCGCTTTCATGGCCTCGGAGATCTATCCCATGATCGAGATCGCCGATTACCCCGAACGCTTCGCTACCGATCACAAAGCCGCGGCGGCGCTCAAGCTTAGCGCCAAGCAGCGGATTCGCGGGCGCATGCTGCTGGTGGAAGCCGCCGCCAAGGGCGAGTCCTGGTTTCTGCCGGGCGGCTTTTCCGCCGTCGATATCTATGCCGTGATGTTCAGCCGCTGGCGCGAATGCCGCGAGAATGGCTGGCGCGAGGCCCATATCCCGAAAATCTGCGCCATGGCGGTCGCGCTATCAGAACGCCCCGCGCTGAAACCGGTATGGGAAAAGTATTTTCCGCTGGGCTGATCACACCGCCGCGATGACGACGCCTTTATCGGCCAGCAGGGCTTTCAACTCGCCGGTGGCATGCATTTCGCGGATGATGTCGCAGCCGCCGACGAACTCGCCTTTGACGTAAAGCTGGGGAATGGTCGGCCAGTTGGCGAATTCCTTGATGCCATTGCGCAGGTCCGGATCGGCCAGCACATCAAAGGATTTGAACTTCACGCCTTCGTCGGACAGCACCTGCACCACCGCCGCTGAGAACCCGCATTGCGGGAAGACGGGCGTGCCCTTCATGTAAAGAACGACGTCGTTGGCGGCGATATCGGCGGCAATGCGGTCGTGGACGGCGGTCATGGTGTTTGGAACCCTTCGAAACGCCTTTGAGAGGTAAGGAGTGATCGGCAAATCGTCAAGGCGTGCTCGCTATTCCTTGGCCACGGTTTGCAGCATCAGCGCGTGCAGCTCGCCGCCCATCCGGCCTTTGAGCGCGGCATAGACCATCTGGTGCTGGGCGACGCGGCTTTTACCCTGGAAGGCGGCAGAGGTAACCACGGCTTGGTAGTGGTTATCGTCATCGGCGAGTGCCGACAGCACCACCTCCGCATCCGGAAAGGCTTCCCGGATCAAGGCTTCGATTTCGGCGGCGGCCATCGGCATGAGGGGCTCCTAACTGTTCATGTAGCCAGGAAGCCAGTTTTCATGGGCGGAACGCAAGACCTCAAGGCCCACCGCCGGCAGGCCCACGCCTTGCAGCACCGGCTCGCCCATCTCGGAAACCGCACCGGTAAAGCCCAGATGGCGGATGGTGATGCCCGCCTTGGCCGCCGCCGCGATCACCGCATCGGCCTTCTTCTGCGGCAAAGCAATCAGATAACGGCCTTGATCTTCGCCGAACATGGCAGGAATGAAGTCTGCCGGACCGTAATTGGTGCGCAGCACCGCGCCGATGCCGCTGGCCAGCGCCATTTCCGCCACCGCCAAGAGCAAGCCGCCATCGGAAACATCGTGCACGGTATCCAGTTTGCCCGCTTCGATCAGTCCTCGGACGAACTTGCCGTGCTTCTTTTCGAGCTTGAGGTCGACGGGCGGGCAGGCGCCTTCTTCCCTGCCTTCGATCTCGCGCAGATAGACCGACTGGCCGAGATGGCCTTTGGTCTCGCCGATGACCAGAATGGCGTCGTTGTCGCGCTTGAAGGCAACCGTCGCCATGCGGGCGATGTTCTTGAGCAGGCCCACCCCGCCCACGGTCGGCGTGGGCAGAATGCCTTCGCCTTGGGTCTCGTTGTAAAGCGAGCAATTGCCCGACACGATGGGAAAATCGAGCGCCCGGCACGCTTCGCCCATGCCTTCGATGCCGTTCACGATCTCGCCCATGGCCTCTGGCTTTTCGGGATTGGAGAAATTGAGGCAATCGGTGAGCGCCAAAGGCGTGGCACCCACCGCGGTGATGTTGCGATAGGATTCGGCCACCGCCTGCTTGGCACCCTCGCGTGGATCGGCGCGGCAATAGCGCGGCGTCACATCGGTCGACATGGCCAGGCCCTTCCCCGTGCCATGAATGCGCACCACCGCGGCATCGCCGCCCGGCTGCTGCACGCTATCGCCCATCACGGTGTAATCATATTGCTCCCAGACCCAGCGCTTGGAGCAAAGATCGGGCGTGCCGAGCAGCTTCAACAGCGATTCCATCACGGGCTTGGTGGCATCGAATGCGGGTGTGCCGGTGGCGGGGGCGCGCGTCACATAAGGGCGCTCGTAAAGCGGGGCAGCATCCGACAGCGCCGTCACCGGCATATCGGCGACGATCTCGCCCTTATGGCGGACCACCAGACGATGGGTGTCGGTGGTGTAGCCGATCACCGAGAAATCCAGTTCCCACTTCTTGAAGATGCGTTCGGCCTCGGCTTCACGGCCGGGCTTGAGCACCGCCAGCATGCGTTCCTGGCTTTCCGACAGCATCATCTCGTAAGCCGTCAGGTTGGTTTCGCGTTGCGGTACCTTGTCGAGATCGATCTCAATCCCGGAATCGCCCTTATCGGCCATTTCGGCAGAAGAAGAGGTGAGGCCCGCCGCCCCCATATCCTGAATGGCAATGATGGCGTCGGTCGCCATCAATTCCAAACAGGCTTCCAAAAGCAGCTTCTCGGTGAAGGGATCGCCAACCTGCACGGTGGGGCGCTTCTCCTCGGAATCCTCATTGAACTCGGCTGAGGCCATGGTGGCGCCGTGAATACCGTCGCGCCCGGTCTTGGAGCCGACATAGACGACTGGGTTTCCGGAGCCGCGCGCCGCCGAATAGAAAATCTTGTCGGCCTTGGCCAGCCCCACGCACATCGCATTGACGAGGTTGTTGCCATTGTAAGAGGCGTGGAAATTGACCTCGCCGCCCACCGTCGGCACGCCCATGCAATTGCCGTAAGAGCCGATGCCCTCCACCACGCCGGAAACAAGGTGCTTGGTCTTGGGATGCTCAGGCGCACCAAAGCGCAGCGCGTTCAGCGAGGCCACCGGCCGCGCGCCCATGGTGAAGACATCGCGCATGATGCCGCCCACGCCGGTCGCCGCACCCTGGAAGGGGGCGATGAAGCTTGGGTGGTTGTGGCTTTCCATCTTGAAGACGCAGACATCGCCATCGCCGACATCGATGATGCCGGCATTCTCGCCCGGCCCTTGCACCACCCAAGGCGCGCTGGTCGGCAGCTTCTTCAGATGGATGCGGGTCGATTTGTAAGAGCAATGCTCGCTCCACATCACCGAGAAGATGCCCAGCTCGACGAGATTGGGCGCGCGGCCCAAGAGCTCATTGATGCGGGCATATTCGGTCTCGTTCAGCCCGTGTTCGCGGACGAGTTGCGGGGTAATTTGGGTCATGGCTTCCGAAAGTGTCCTAATCTAACTTCGCACTTTTGCGATGCCTAATCCGTTGCATCACATGCCAAAGTATCCACGTTGTGCCGATGCCTGGCACGAGCATAAGCGCCAACATCACAATCTCTGCGTCTATAGGGCAGTGTTGAAGATTGCTGAAGTTGAGGGCAATCATCCAACTACCCATGAATACCACGCCCCAAATCCCGATAAACCGGGCTCTTGTCGCAGCACTCCACTTCAGAAAATTCTTCATTATTGGCCCGCCAACATAATGCGTTAAGCCAATGCCTCGAGCAGGCTTTCGAACATCGCCCGTCCATCGGTGCCGCCCAGAAGCGGATCGCAGACGCGTTCGGGATGGGGCATCAGGCCGAGGACATTGCGCTTGTCGTTCAGGATACCGGCGATGTCGCGCACCGAACCGTTGGGGTTTTCGCCGGGGGCATATTTGAAGACCACGCGGCCTTCGCCTTCCAAACGATTCAGCGTCTCGTCATCGGCGACGTAATTGCCTTCGCCATGGGCGACGGGAAATTCCGCACGTTGCCCGGCTTTGTAATGCCGGGTGAAGACGCTTTGCGTCTCGGTCACCGTCAGCCCCACCGGCTTGCAGACGAATTTGAGCGCCGCATTGCGCATCAAGACGCCTGGCAGCATATGGGTTTCGGTCAGCACCTGAAAGCCGTTGCAGATGCCCAGCACATGCACGCCTTGCTCGGCCTTTTCCTTCACCGCGCGCATGATATTGGATTGGCCCGCCATGGCGCCGCAGCGCAGGTAGTCGCCGTAGGAAAACCCGCCCGGCAGCACGATCAGATCGACATCCGGCACTTCGCTGTCGGCGTGCCAGATCATCTGCGGTTTAGTGCCGGTGATCTGTTCCAGGGCCACGGCCGCATCGCGGTCGCAATTGGAGGCGGGAAAAACGACGACGGCGGCTTTCATTTGTCCTTGACGTCCTTGCTCTTGTCTTTGCTCGCGTCCGGGCTTGTATTCTGGGCGGCGATCTTGGCAGCAATGTATTGCTGGAAGCGGCCAATAACGCGCTGGGTGAGCGGCACCGTCAGCTGCATGCTCTCTGCCGCCACCGCCGGCAATTCGCCTGCGAAGTGCTGGCCTGCACTGGATTTGTAGAAAGCGACCAGCGCTTTGAGATCGTCTTCCGAGAAGTGGCGGGCATAAATCTTCGCCGCACCCTCCACCATCTCCGGCCTGCTGGCGTTGAACTCTTCCACCGCGATCTTCTTGAGGTCGGCCATTGTCGCGTCATCGAGGCCCGGCATCGACTGCCGCAGCTGCGAGAGCATCGCGTCGAGGTTCTGGTCGTAATGATCGTAGAATTTTGCGGCGCCGCTCAAATCCAAAACCTGTTTGGCGAGCACCAGGCGTTCTGGCGCAATCGCGTCTTCCGCCTGACAGGATCCGAAGGCAAGCAAAACGGCCACTGCTGTTCCAGCCAAGATACGCATGACGCTTTGTTCCTCTCGGTCTAGGCTTTGATCTCGATCTCGTATTTTTCGATTACCGTATTGGCCAGCAGCTTTTCGCACATCGCTTTGAGGTCGCTGCGGGCTTTGGCTTCATCGCTCTCGGCCAGTTCCACTTCGATCAGCTTGCCTTGGCGGACTTCGCCCACCGCGCCAAAGCCCAGATTGTTGAGGGCATGGCCGATGGCTTTGCCTTGCGGATCAAGAACGCCGTTTTTCAAAGTGACGAAGACGCGCGCTTTCATGAGTTTCACCCTTATTCCTTACACTTTCGCCCGTCCTTCGGGGGCCACGATGTGGCCACTTCAGGATGACGGTAACGTCTATCACGTCATGCTGAGGTGTGAACGAAGTGAGCCCCGAAGCATCACCGGACCAGCATCGGCCCTTTGGCTTCTCCTTGCCCTGATTCGGGCAGGATTCCCAGGCGACGCGCCACCTCAGAGTAGGCTTCCATCAGCCCACCCAGATCGCGGCGGAAGCGGTCTTTGTCGAGTTTTTCGCCGGTGGTGACATCCCACAACCGGCAGGAATCCGGGCTGATCTCGTCGGCCAGAACGATACGCATATAATCGTTCTCCCACAGCCGGCCGAATTCCACCTTGAAATCAACGAGCTTGATGCCGACACCCAGGAATAACCCGGTCAAAAAGTCGTTGATGCGGATGGTGAGATTAACGATGTCGTCGAGATCCTGCGGGCTGGCCCAGCCGAACGCCGTGATGTGTTCTTCCGACACCCAAGGATCGTGCATGGCGTCGTTTTTGTAATAATATTCAATGATGGAGCGGGGCAGCGGCGTGCCCTCTTCGATACCCAGGCGCTTGGAGAGCGAGCCGGCGGCGACATTGCGCACCACCACCTGCAGGGGAATAATCTCAACCTCTTTGATGAGCTGTTCGCGCATGTTGAGGCGGCGGACGAAATGCGTCGGCACCCCGATCAGGTTCAACTGCGTCATCAGATATTCGCTAATGCGGTTGTTGAGGACGCCTTTGCCCTCGATCACAGCCTTTTTGGAGTCGTCGAGCGCGGTGGTGTCGTCCTTGAAATATTGCACCACGGTGCCGGGCTCGGGGCCTTCATAGATGATCTTGGCCTTGCCTTCATAAATCATGCGCCGGCGTTTCATTGCTTGTCGTCCTAACTGGCATCTTGCCTGGCGCGTTTTAGTACCCTCGGCGCTGAGCCCAAAGGCCCTGGTACCAAAACGCGAAGCGGTGACCCCGCTCGGGGGGCAAAATAGCATGCTGCACCCCAGGGGCAAATTGCGCATTCACCCCCGCCATCGCCAGAGCCGAAAATCTCGGCAATTCTGTCGCAGGTGGGGCTAAAACGTCATCGCAATCAAAATGTTACCAAAGGGCAGCGGATGAACGACCGGCACGTCCATCCCGAACGCAAATGGGCTTTGGATAAAGAGACGCGGTTCAAAGCCACGGTGCGGCGCAATAAGCTTCTGGGCGGCGAGTGAATTCGGCCTTTCCCCCGTCGAGGTCGAGGCTTACGCCAAAATCGTGGTCTCCTTCGACTTCGCCGCCCAGGGCCTCGCTGTCAGCGAAGCGGTTATTCGGCGGAAGATGCACGAATTCGCCATGCCGGTTGTGCGTCATCCCGATCACAACTGACTCTAATCCCCAAACACCCGTTCAAAAATCGTGTCGACATTTTTGAAATGGAAGCTGGCATCGAACAGCGCTTCCAGTTCGGCATCGCTCAGCGCCGCGGATACTTCTGGGTCGGCTTTGAGCAGTGTCAGAAGCGGGCCTTCGTTGTTCCAGGTGCGCATGGCGTTCTTTTGCACCAGGCGATAGGCGTGTTCGCGCGCGATGCCTTTTTGCGTCAGCGCCAGCATCACGCGCTGGGAATTCACCAGTCCCTGCGTGCGATCCAGATTGGCCTGCATGCGCGCGGGATAGATGACGAGCTTGGCGATGATTGCCGCCGTGCGGCAGATGGCGAAATCCAGCGTGATGGTGGCATCGGGGCCGATGTAGCGCTCCACCGAGGAATGCGAGATATCGCGCTCATGCCACAGCGCCACGTTCTCCAGCGCCGGGGTCACATAGGCCCGCACCATCCGCGCCAGCCCCGTCACGTTTTCGCTCAAGACCGGATTGCGCTTGTGCGGCATGGCCGAGGAGCCCTTCTGGCCGGGCGAGAAATATTCCTCGGCTTCCAGAACTTCGGTGCGCTGCAGATGGCGGATCTCGACCGCGAGGCGCTCCAGCGACGAGGCCACCACACCCAGCGTGGCGAAGAAGGCGGCATGGCGGTCGCGCGGGATCACTTGGGTGGAAACTGGCTCCACGGCGAGGCCGAGCTTTTCGGCGACATAGGCTTCCACTTTGGGCGAGACGCTGGCAAAGGTGCCGACGGGGCCGGAAATAGCGCAGGTGGCGATCTCTTTGCGTGCGGTCACCAGCCGCTCCCGGGCGCGCACGAACTCAGCGTAATAGCCGGCAAGCTTCAGGCCAAAGGTGGTGGGTTCGGCATGGATACCGTGGCTGCGTCCGATGGTGGCGGTATATTTGTGCTCGATGGCGCGCTTCTTCAGCGCCTCCAGCAGGATGTCGATATCCTCAATCAGGATATTGCTGGCGCGTTTGAGCTGCACCGCAAGGCAGGTGTCGAGCACATCGGATGAGGTCATGCCTTGATGCACAAAGCGTGCCTCAGGCCCCACGATCTCCGACAGATGGGTCAGAAAGGCGATGACGTCGTGTTTGACCTCACGCTCGATTTCGTCGATGCGGTCGACATTGAATTCGGCGGCGCTGCCCTTTTCCCAGACCGTCTTGGCCGCTTCCAAGGGGATCACGCCCTCTTCGGCCAGCGCAAAGGCGGCATGGGCCTCGATCTCGAACCAGATGCGGAATTTGCTGGCGGGCGACCAGAGCGAGGCCATTTCGGCGCGGGAATAACGGGGGATCATGCGGCGGTTTCCAGGGGAGCGGGCCGGAAACTAGACCGAACCCGGTCCGTGTGAAAGGCCACGCTCATCGCTCGATAGGGTGGGCAAGCTGACCGCCTCAATCAGGGCTTTGGTGGCCTCGTGCTTAGGGGCATGCACCAGATGGGCGATCGCGCCGCGCTCCACCAGCTTGCCCGCTTCAAACACCATGGCATCCTCGGCTAAGGCCTGGGCGATGGTGAAGTCAGAGGTCACTACCAGAAAGGTGGGGTCCTGGTGGCTGCGGAAATCGATCAGCACCTCGCGCAAAATGTTCTGGGCATGGGCGTCGAGCCCGCTCAGCGCCTCGTCGATCACCACCAGCAACGGGGCGCCGACGATGGCACGCGCCACCTGCAAGCGGCGTTTGTCGAAGACCGATAGCGTCGCCACCCGCCGCTTGCCGTCATGGGAGGCAAGCCCCACCCGTTTCAACGCCGTGTCGCGATAGCCCGCCACCAGCTCGCCGGTGAGATTGAGATGGGCGCGTAAGGGCTCCTCCACAGTGTCGTAAAGGGTCATGCGCGGATCGAGCGTGTCATCGCGGCCGGTGATGAAGGCAATGCGGCGGCGAATACGGGCTGCCATCGCCACCGACAGCACGTTAAGATCGACGGCATCGAACAGCACACAGCCTTTGGGCGCCGGATCAAACCCCAACACCAGGCGCATCAGCGCCTCGCGGCCAGAGCCGGGCTCGCCCACCAGCGCCAGTGCGGCGCCCCGGCGCAGCTCGAAGGTCAGCCCGTCGCGGCCTGCGCTTTCGCCGCCAAAGGCCAAATTGTGCACCTGTAGCAGCGGCTGGCCGCGCACCGCGCCGCGTGGTTTGGGAACGCCCGTTTTCAGCCTTGGCAGGGCCTCGAACAGGCGGCGGGTATAGGCATGGGCATGGCCGCTCAGCAGCCGTTCGGCGCTGCCTTCTTCGACCACGCGGCCACCGCGCAGAACCAATACCCGCCCCCCCAGCCTTGTCGCTGGCTGCAAGCCTCCAGTGGCAAAGATGAGGGCAAAGCCCAAGCGCTTTTGGGTGGCGTCCAAGGCTTCCAGCAGCAGTTTGACCGCTCGGGGGCCGAGATCGGCGACAGCTGAGTTGGCCAGTACCAGATCCGGCGTTTGGGCCGCGACGCAGGCCAGAAGCGCAATGGCTTGAGTCAGAGGATCCAGGTTGTCCGGCGTGGTGTCGAGCATCGGCAGCGTCACCCCGCCGGGAAGCTGCTCCAGGGCTAGGCGCAAATCTTCGCGGGCGCTGCCGGATGGCGCCCTCAGCTGGCGCGACACCACGCGCGTCAGCTGCTTCAGCACGCTGCCATGGGGGGCCAAAGGCTGGCTCAAAGGATTGGGCAGATAGGCGACGCGAAGGTTGGCGCGCTGGCGCGAACTGGCCGGAACGGGTGGTCCTCCAGCATAACGGATGGTGCCCGAAACCGTATCGCCAGCCGCCGCAAAGCCGCCGAGAATGCGGAGCAGCGCATCCTTGCCGGCCCCAGCCTCGCCCAGCACCACCAGTTTTTCTCCCGCCGCCAGACGAAAGGACAGCCGGTCGAGAATGGTCTCGCCGCCTCGCATCAGGCTGACGCCCGAAAGCTCCAAAAGGGGGCCGCTTTCCATCATGCGCGCTCGCCTTCTTCAAGACCTGCTGCCAGCCGGGCGCAGAGGATGAAGAGGATTAAGGCAAGGCCGGGAAAGACCGCCGTCCACCAGGCGGTGAAGTGATTAATTTTTGCCGCGGCGATGATAAGGCCGAGATCGCGCGCCGGCGGCTCGGCGCCAAAGCCCAGGAAGCTTGCCGTCGAGACGATGATGGTCACCGCCGTCAGGGCGCGGGCAATGACCGTCAGAAAGACATGGCGAAAGTCATAGGTCAGGTCGCGTTGCAGCAGCGACAGGCTTGGAATGCCGGTGGCAAGGGCATAGTCCGAATGCGCCGAGTGCAGATCGATCCGGTCGAAGGCGCGTACAAAACCCAGCGGCGCGGCGCCAAATCCGGCCGCCACCGCGACAAAAAGATGATCCGTCAGGCCGACGATGACGATGGCCAGCAGCAAGGGCGGAATGGTGCCCAGAACCCCAAACAGGCCGCGCAGCGTCAGCGCTAAAGGCCGCGGCAATCTGGCGGCTATGGCGCCGAATAAGCCGCCCAAGACAATGGCGACGAGCGCCGCCCACATCGCCAGTCGGCCCGTCTCGGCAAGCCCATGCAGGGTTTCGCTGAGAACATCACGGCCCAACATGTCGGTGCCGAAGGGATGCGCATCGGAAGGCGGCCCAAGCTCGGTCCCCGCAAATTCCATCCCGGCGGGCGCATGGGCCAGAAAATCGCTGAGGAACATGGTGATCAAAAACAGCGCCAGACCGAACCAGCCGAGACCGCGCAAAATATTGCCGATAATGGTGGGGTTGCGGGTCACGAGGTTTGCCCTCGCGCCAAGAGAAAGCCCAGAACGCGGCCCAGGAAACTTGCCACGATGGTGAGCGCGGCCACGGCGAAAAGGATCACCGCGGTCATATTCCAGTCGGCCAGGGCCACCGATTTGACGAAGAGATCGGCAGCGCCATCGCGGTGAAACACCCATTCGGCGACCACAGCCGCTGAGACCAAAGCGAGCACGATGTCTCCGGCACTGGCGATCAGCCCGGCAAAAATTTGCGGCAAGACATAGAACAGCTCAATCTCGAAGCCGCCGAGCCCTAGCCGTCTGAGGCCGCCGCGAAAGCTGGCCGCGGCAGAACGCGCCGCCGACCGCCGCAAGGCCAGTTGCACCGCCCCAGCCCCGGCCAGCCCCACAGTGGCAATGGGAAGGACGGCAAGGCGCAAAGCCTCCTCCGGCGAGGCCGCAAGGCCGGTACGTGAGGCAAAGCCCACCGGCCAATGCAAAATCTCGCTGGCGCCGAAGGCAAGCGCGAGCCCGGCGCAGAACACCGGCGTTGCGGTCACGATCTGCATAATGGGAGCCGCCGCACGTCTGAGCGAGCCGAACGCGAACAAGATGCCAAGCGGCAATCCTGCTGCCAGCGCCACCCCGGCGCCCGCAACCAGCAGCAGCAGGGTCGGCGGCAGATGTTGGATAAGCTCCGTCAGAACCGGCAAGCCACTGATGGCACTGTGGCCTAGATCGCCTTGGGCGAGATGATGAAGACGATCCAAAACCGCCAGCAGATAAGCGGGCAAGTTGCGCGGACGCGGCTCGGTGATGGCGGACAGCGCAACGGCAACCAGCACCGCTCCGCATAGCCCTATCGTCAACCGCGCCAACTGCCGCGCCAGAAATCGCTTCATTGCCCCGCCACCTTTAGCGTCTTCTATAGCAGTGGTGGGCAGCACCTCGAAGCGCCGGCTTACCTTAAAGCAAACCCAGCGCCTTGAAGCTCACATGCCCGCTTCGCCCCACAATCACATGATCATGCACCACGATGCGTAAAGCTTTTGCTGCCTCCACAACCTCGCGCGTCATGGTGATATCCGCCTTGCTTGGCGTGGGGTCACCGGAGGGGTGGTTGTGCACCAGAATGATGGCGGTTGCGCCAAGCTCCAGCGCCCGCTTGACGATTTCGCGCGGATAGACAGGGGTATGGTCCACCGTGCCGCTCGATTGCACTTCATCGCCGATCAGGCTGTTCTTGCGGTCGAGAAAGAGGATGCGGAATTCTTCGCGTTGCGCGCGAGCCATGGCGGCCGCACAATAATCCACCAGCGCCGCCCAGGAGGTGAGGGCCGGTTTACCCAAGAGCCGCGTTTTTGAAAGGCGCAGCGCTGCCGCTTCGACGATTTTCAGATGTGTCGCCACCGAGCCCGTGGCGCCTTCCACTTCCAGAATACGCTCACGCGGCGCCGCGATGGCTTCGGCAAAACTGCCAAAGCGGGCGATCAAGGCTTTGGCAAGTGGCTTGACATCACGCCGGGGCAGAGCGGCAAAAAGGGTCAGCTCTAAGAGTTCGTAATCGGGCATGGCATCCGCCCCGCCCTCGACAAAGCGTTCCCGCAAGCGCTCGCGATGGCCGAGATAATGCGGTGTCTTCTTGTCCTCGCCTGCATCCCCCAAGCCCAAACCCCTGGCCGATTCCGCGAGGCCAAGCCTAGCACTCGGGTGCGCAAGTGAAAGAGTGGGGCTTAAAAGTAAGGCGGCTTATCGAAGCCCTTGGGCGACAGGGTGAAAATTTCAACGCCGTCTTCGGTGACGCCTACCGCATGTTCAAACTGAGCCGAAAGCGAACGGTCGCGGGTCACCGCCGTCCAGCCATCGGACAACACTTTGACGCCATAGCCACCCAGATTGATCATCGGCTCAACGGTAAAGAACATGCCCGGCTTCAGCGGAATGCCGTGCCCCGGTTTGCCGTAATGGACGATATTGGGCAGCGCGTGGAAGACTTGGCCCAGCCCATGGCCGCAGAAATCGCGTACCACGCTGCATTTCTCTTCGTTCTCGACATAGGATTGAATGGCATGGCCGATGTCGCCGGTGGTGCCGCCTGGTTTGATGGCAGCGATGCCGCGCAACATCGATTCATAGGTAATCTCGACCAGCCGCGCGGCTTTGCGCTTCACATCCCCGACCAGATACATCCTGGAGGTGTCGCCGTGCCAGCCGTCCAGTATCACCGTCACATCGATATTAACGATGTCGCCATCCTTGAGCGGGCGGTCCGAGGGGATGCCGTGGCAGACCACATGATTGATCGAGGTACACAGCGTGTGCTTGTAACCGCGATAGCCCAGACAGGCGGGAATGGCGCCATGGCTAACGGTGTAATCGAAGGCAAGCTTGTCGAGATAGGCGGTGGTGACCCCGGGCTTGACCTCTGGCACCAAGAGATCCAGCACCTCCGCCGCCAACCGTCCGGCCCGGCGCATGCCTTCGAAATCTTTGGCGGTGTGCAGGGCGACGGCAAAATGGGCTTTGCGGGCGGCCTCGAAAACTTCGGTGACTTGCATCAGGGCGGGATCGATCTTTGAGTTTGAATGGACCCCTAATCTAGGATGCTGCGGGGTCCAATTCCAGAACCCTTCGAGCTTAAGACGTAGAATTGCCTATGCCCGGCAGACGAATCCGCCGGGCCATAAGCACAAACTCACCGGCCAATCCCATACCGGGCGGCGGGTTTTTCCTGGCGGAAATTCGGCAACATCGCCTGACGGGCCGCTTCATAAGCCTGCCACTGAGCCTCGTCGGGCAGGGGCGGAATGGTGACGGCTTCGCGCCGGTCAAAGCCCGCCAGCGCCGCATCGACAAGGTCACTCACCTCCATTACGCCTTCGATTTTGTTCACGTCGAGCCCGCTGCGCTCCCAGATTTCGGTGCGCGTGGCGGCAGGCAGCACCGCTTGCACATAAACCCCTTTGGGAGCCAGCAGCAGATTTAAGGATTGCGACAGGCGCAGGATGAAGGATTTGGTGCCGCCATAAGCCTCGAAACCCAGTTCCGGCGTCAACGCCAGAATGGAGGAGATGTTCACGATGGCGCCGCGGCCTTGCTGGGCTAAACGGGGCGCGATCACATTGGCAAGGCGCGTCGGCACAGTGACATTCAGCGTGATCAGGCGGGTGACATCATCCGGACTCTGGTCGAGAAAATTGCCCGGCAAGGCGATACCGGCGTTGTTGATGAGAATGCCGATGCCGTCTTGCAGTCTGGCTTCCACCTTCGCAAGTTCTGCGGGCTCGACCAGATCGGCAGGCAGAACCTCGACTTTGACTCCGGTCTCGCGGATCAGGCGGGCAGCCAGCGTGGCCAGTCTGGCGCCATCGCGTGCCACCAGCACCAGATCGTGGCCGCGCTTGGCAAAGCGGTCGGCATAGACCGCACCGATCCCCGTGGAAGCGCCCGTAATCAGAACCTTGTCTTTGTTGCTCATGGATTTTTCCTGCTTCAGGTTTATATGATGGTCGTAATGATTGAAGATAGATGATGACCGTCCTGAATAACTTCAAGAGGCAGGGTCCGAAAAAGGAATAGCCGGGTAGAAAAAAATGAAAGTCAGCCGCCAGCAGGTCGCCGAGAATCGCCGCAAAATCCTGGAAGTTGCCGGAAAACTCTTTCGCGAGAAGGGCTTGGAAGCCGTCACCGTGGCCGAGATCATGGCCGGGGCGGGCCTGACCCATGGCGGCTTTTATGGCTATTTTCCCTCCAAGGAGGCGCTGATCGCCCATACGCTGGCAGCCGTGGTGGGCGAACCCCGGGGCCCGCAAGAGACGCAGGACGCTTTCATCGCCCGCTATTTATCCTGTGCCCATAAGGACAATCGCGGCAGCGGCTGCCCCGTGGCAGCGCTGGCGGGCGATGTCGCGCGCATGCCGTCCGAGGTGCGCGCCGCGATGACCGGGGTGCTGGCGGCCCAGCTCGAGCGTCTTGTCGAAACTGCGGCTGGCGACACGCCGCAACAGCGGCGCCAAAATGCCATTGGGACCTATGCGGCCTTGGTCGGTGGGCTTACGCTGGCGCGCATGAGCAATGATGAACGCCTTTCGGCAGACATCCTGGAAGCGACCAAAGCCTTCTTATCCGGGCCCGTGAAATCATGAGCAATCCCACCGCCGCCATTCTGGTGATCGGCAACGAGATTCTGTCCGGCCGCACCCAGGACACCAATTCCCATACGCTGGCGCGCTTTCTGGCGCCGCTCGGCATCACCCTGTCCGAGATCCGCACCGTCGCCGATGACGAGGGTGAAATCGTCTCGGCGCTGAACGCCTTGCGGGCGCGCTATACTTACGTCTTCACCACGGGCGGCATCGGTCCCACCCATGATGACATCACCACCGATGCGGTGGCGGCGGCTTTCGCTGTCGGCATCGATTTTCATCCCGAAGCCATGGCGCTGCTCGCCGCGCGCTATGCCGAACGCGGCGAAGATTTCAATCCGATGCGCCAGCGCATGGCGCGCGTGCCCCATGGTGCCAGCTTGATCAAAAATCCAGTTTCGGTCGCACCCGGTTTTCAGCTCGCCAATGTCTTCGTCCTGGCCGGTGTGCCCTCGGTCCTCGCGGCAATGCTGGACGATCTGGCACCACGGCTGGCGCGCGGCGCGGTGATGCATGCCATCACCGTGGCAGCCTCGGTGGCCGAAGGCGATATCGCTGCGGCCCTTGCCGTCCTTCAAAAAGATCATCCCGGCGTTGCCATCGGCTCTTATCCCTACTACCGGCCCGAAGGATATGGCGTGCAACTGGTGGCCCGTGGCCTTGATAAAGCGGCGGTGGAGACGGTTGCGGCAGCCATCGAAGTCCTGCTGCGGAGCGTTGGTGCACAACCAGAACGCTTGACCCTATGATTGCCGTCTTGCGGAAAAGAAAGCCGCACCCGCTGCGTCCGCGATGGTAATGCTTTATCAACCATGGCATTATTGGGCCGCTGGGGCATGGCTCCGAGGCGCTGGGTAGGGTTGCGTTGGTCAGGCGGAATGCCGTCGGCTAGGGAGTTGGGGGTATGAAGCGCTATTGGCTGGCACTCGCCGTGGGCCTCGGTGTGACCGTCGCTGGCGTTGCCGTGGCCGACAACCTATCCTCCGCCAAGCAGGCTGATTTCTTCGCCCCCGGCCAACACCGCTTCTATGTCTGGTGCGGCAGTGGCACGAATTACAGCGCCGTGGAGCGCGGCGCCTCTGCCGAAGAGGCTCAGATGCGGCTTTATAACGGCATCAAAGCCCAAGGCCACGCGGCCTGCTGGCCGATGTGGCAGGGTAAGATTTCCAGCTAACCGCAGGCTGTATTGCCGAAGCGGGGCTCGGGCCCTTTTTCGCCATTCTCCATCCACGCGATTTTGCAGCGCATGTATTGGCGTACGGCGTTGATCTGCTTCGCTTTGGCATCGAATCTGTCGCATTGGCTGCGCATGATCTCGAGCCTGCGGTCTAAGGACATGCCCGCCGAAGCATATTCCTCTCCGAGATCGGCGATTTCCCTCAAGGTGAATCCCAAACTCTGCGCCAGTTTGATGATGCGGGCTGTGTCGAGATGGTCTTCGCTGAAGATCTGGTAGGGATTGGCGCCCCCTTTGACGCTCTGCTCCGGCTTGAGCAGCCCTTTACGCACGTAGAAGCGCACGGTGTCCGTCGAAATTCCAGCTTGGCGAGCGAATTCGGAAATTAACATGAGTGTTGACCTTGGACCTTGGTCTAGGGTTATAGCCCTAAGCCGTGGCAGTAACAAAGGTCAGGACGAGATGAAAACGGCTTTGGTAACGGGGGCATCCTCGGGCATCGGCGAGGCAACCGTGATCCGCCTTCTGAAGGATGGCTATCAGGTTTATGCCGGGGCCCGGCGCCTTGAGCGGATGAAAGGCCTGAAGGCCGCCGGTGCACGGTTGCTCAGCCTCGATCTTACCGATGAGGCCTCGATGGTGGCCGCGGTGGCGGACATTCGCAGTAGCAGCGGGCGGCTCGATGCCCTCGTCAACAATGCAGGCTACGGCGCTTATGGCTCGCTCGAAGAGGTGCCGCTTGCCGAGGCCCGCCGCCAGCTGGAGGTCAATCTTTTCGGCCAAGCCCGGCTCATTCAGCTCGCGCTGCCCATGATGCGCGCGCAGGGCAAAGGCCGCATCATCAACGTCACCTCCGTGGGCGGGCGTTTCGGCGAGCCTTTCGGCACTTGGTATCACGCCAGCAAATATGCCCTGGAGGGCCTTTCGGATTGCCTGCGGATGGAGCTGGCCCCGCTTGGTATCAAGGTTAGTGTGATTGAACCGGGGGCGATCAACACCGAATGGCCGGCCATTGCCGGGCGCAGCTTGGCAGAGACTTCAGGTCACGGCCCTTATGCCGAATGGGCCGTGCCCCATGCCCAGGTATTATCCAGCCCCACGGCCTTGGCAGATTTCGCCTCGCCACCAGAGGTGGTGGCAAACACCATCGCCCGTGCCCTCAAAAGCTGGCGCCCGCGCACCCGCTACGCCACCGGTGGCGGAGCCAAGATGTTCATGACGCTGAATTGGTTGCTCTCCGATCGCATCAAGGACCGGCTCAGCGCCCGCGCCTTCCGCGGCTACGCCAGGAAGGCCAAATCTCCGGCATGATTGAATCTATTCTTTCGGCGGGTCTTTCGGCGGGCCGCGGTGTTTGCCTTTGGCCAGGGCCACGATCATGCCGCGCAGGGTCTGCACTTCTTGATAGGTGAGGTGCGCGCGATGAATGGTGGCGCGAATGGCACGTTTCATGTGGTCGCGCTTGTCGGGAGGGAACATGAAGCCGGTGCGGGTGAGTTCGCCTTCCAGATGGTCGAAAAGCTGGAACAGCTCCTCGCGCCGGGGCTTCCTATGCAGGGGGTTATGTTCGATACGCGCGGGCGGGGTGTCGTCTTCCGCCTTGAACCATTCGTAGCAGCACAAAAGCACCGCTTGGCCGAGGTTGAGTGAGGCAAATTCCGCCGTGGGGATGGTGATGACAGCATCAGCCAGCGAGATGTCGTCATTCTCGAGGCCCGCGCGCTCATTGCCGAACAAAATTCCCAGCTTGTCGCCGCCGCGGGCTTTGCGCAGGCGCTTGGCCGCTTCTTCAGGAACAATCACTTCCTTGGTGATGCCGCGGTCGCGCGCCGTGGTGGCATAAACCAGGTTCAAATCTGCCAGCGCGTCGGGCAAAGTCTCGTAGAGTTTGGCCTCATCCAGGATCGGCCTGGCGGTCACCGCCATGGCATAAGCCCGCTCATTCGGCCACGGGTCGCGCGGCGCCACGATGCGCAAGTCCGACAGCCCGAAATTGTTCATGGCCCGGGCCGCGGCGCCAATGTTCTCGCCCAATTGCGGGCAGCACAGAATGATGGATGGTATGGTCATGGTGATCTGGTTCTGCGAAGGCGCCTCGTTATAGGCGGAGTAGGGCCTTTCAGGCAAAAGCTGTGGCGCCTTAAGAATTTTGCCGCTGCAAAGGCTAGTAGGGCTTTGACCCGAAGCCGACACCCGGCTAGAACGCTTCCAATCTCTGCGGCCGTTTCCGGCACTTCTCCGAGACTATCCCGAGGCATTCCATGACCAAGATCAAGGTAGCAAACCCCGTCGTCGAACTCGATGGCGATGAGATGACCCGCATTATCTGGGACCTCATCAAGCAGAAGCTGATCCTGCCTTATCTGGATATCAATCTCGAATATTACGACCTCTCGGTCGAGCATCGCGATGCCACGGGTGATCAGGTCACGGTGGATTCGGCGGAAGCCATCAAGCGCCATGGCGTCGGCGTCAAATGCGCCACCATCACGCCGGATGAAGCCCGCGTCACGGAATTCGGCCTCAAGAAGATGTGGAAATCGCCCAACGGCACCATTCGCAACATTCTGGGCGGCGTCATCTTCCGCGAGCCGATCATCTGTTCCAACGTGCCGCGTCTGGTGCCGGGCTGGACCCAGCCCATCGTCATCGGCCGTCATGCTTTCGGCGATCAGTATCGCGCCACCGATTTCAAATTCCCCAGTGCCGGCACCCTCAGCATGAAATTCGTCGGCGACGACGGCAAGGTGATCGAGCACGAAGTCTTCAAAGCCCCCAGCGCCGGTGTTGCTATGGGCATGTACAATCTCGATGACTCGATCCGCGATTTCGCCCGCGCTTCGATGAATTATGCGCTGAACCGCGGCTATCCGCTCTATCTCTCTACCAAGAACACCATTCTGAAAGCCTATGACGGCCGCTTCAAGGATCTCTTTCAGGACGTCTTCGATGCGGAATTTGCCGCCGCCTACAAAGCCAAGGGCCTGACTTACGAGCATCGGCTGATCGACGACATGGTGGCCAGCGCCATGAAATGGTCCGGTGGTTATGTCTGGGCCTGTAAGAATTACGACGGCGATGTGCAGTCCGATACCGTGGCGCAAGGCTTCGGCTCGCTCGGCCTCATGACCTCCGTGTTGATGACGCCCGATGGCCAGATTGTGGAAGCGGAAGCTGCCCATGGCACCGTCACCCGGCATTATCGCGAACATCAAAAGGGCAAGCCGACCTCGACCAACTCGATTGCCTCGATCTTCGCCTGAACCCGTGGCCTCGCCCATCGTGCGAAATTGGATGGCAACGAAGCGCTGGCGGAATTCTCGCTGACCCTGGAAAAAGTCTGCGTCGAAACCGTCGAGACCGGCTTCATGACCAAAGACCTCGCCCTCCTCGTCGGCCCCGAGCAGAAATGGCTCACCACCGAAGGCTTCCTCGATAAGGTTGACGAAAATCTGAAAGCCGCGATGGGGTGATTTTCAACCTCCTCCGTGCGGGGAGGTTGAAAAGTAAGATCGACTTTTGTCTACGCCAATCCCGTGTCCGCAACGCCGTCTTTGCGGAACTCTTGGATCAGCGTTGGGCCGCAGCCCAGCGCGGCGAGATCGGCATTCAGCCGTTCGATCGCAGCCTCGTCGAGCAAGGCCGGATGCACCGTGGTGCGCAGTTGATGGGGCACACCACTCAGAAGCAGCATCGTCAGGCTCTCTTTGGCATCGGCGCCGCTGCCGGGTACCCCCGTGATGCCCTCATATTCGTCGAAAGCCGCTTTCACATCGAAGCCGACCCAGCTTAAGAGCGGCAGCACGGCAGCAAAGCGTTCCGGCACCGATCCGCCGGTATGAAGGCCCACTTTGAAGCCGAGGGCACGGATGTCGTTCACGGCCTCGACCAGATGGCCTTGCAGCAAAGGCTCGCCGCCCGACAGCACCACACCGTCCAGAAGCCCGCGGCGGTTTCTCAAAAACGTCAGCACTTCCGACCAGGCAATGCGGCCATCGCCTTTGGGACAGCGTAGATGGGCATTGTGGCAATAAGGGCAAGCCCAGGAGCAGCCTTGGCAAAACACCGTCGCCACCAGCTCGCCGGGCCAGTCGCAAGAAGACCATTGCTGCAAACCGCCGATGCGCAATGTGTCCGCCTTATCGCTCAGGGTGCTCACGAAGCCTAATCAACCGGGCATTCGGTGAAGTATTTGCGCTCGGCAAATTCGCCTTGTTTGCCGCGATTGAAGGAGGAAACCGGGCGATGATAGCCCATCACGCGCGTCCACACTTCACAAGGCTGGCGCTCCTCATCCTTGAGCAACAACGCGGCATCCTGTGTGTCGATAGAGAGCAGCTGGTTCATCGTTTTGTCCTATTCCGCCGCTTGGGGCGCGGCAAGCTTTTTCGCAATTCGCTCGGCATCGCATTTGGGGCAGAAGACATGCTCGCCTGCAATGTAGCCGTGGCTGGGGCAGATGGAGAAGGTGGGGGTGATGGTGATGTAGGGCAGCGAGAAATTGGTCAGCGCCCGGCGTACCAGCTTCATGCAAGCCTCGCCCGATGACATCCGCTCCTGCATATAAAGATGCAGCACCGTGCCGCCGGTATACTTCCTTTGCAGCACTTCCTGGCGCGACAGAGCGTCGAAGGGGTCATCGGTGAAGCCGGCGGGAAGCTGGCTGGAGTTGGTGTAATAGGGCTGATCGGCCGTGCCCGCCTGCAGGATATCGAAGAAGCGCTTCTTATCCTCGCGGGCAAAGCGATAGGTGGTGCCTTCGGCCGGTGTCGCTTCGAGATTGTAGAGATGGCCGGTCTCTTCCTGAAAGCCGGTGATCTTGGCGCGCACATGATCCAAGAACTCAATCGCAAAAGCGTGGCCTTGCGGGGTGGTGATGTCTTCCGCGTCGCTGGTGAAATTGCGGATCATCTCGTTGAGTCCGTTGACGCCCAGGGTCGAGAAGTGGTTGCGCAGGGTGCCGAGGTAACGCTTGGTATAGGGGAACAGCCCCGCATCCATATGGCGCTGGATCACCTTGCGCTTGATTTCCAGCGTGGTGCGGC
>JAATGP010000055.1 GCA_015654635.1 Alphaproteobacteria bacterium
CCCAGGCGGCAGACCGCGCTTTCCGCCCCGCCCGCCACCATCACATCGGCGTCGTCGAAGGCGATCAGGCGGGCCGCGTCGCCGATGGCATGCGCGCCGGTGGCGTAGGCGGTGACGACGGCATGGTTGGGGCCCTTGTAGCCATGCTCGATGGAGACATAGCCGGAGACCAGATTGATCAGCCGGCCCGGAATGAAGAACGGAGAGACGCGCCGCGGGCCCTTTTCGGCCATCAGCAACGCCGTCTCCGCAATACCTTCAAGACCGCCGATGCCCGAGCCGATCAGAACGCCCGTGCGCTCCTTCTCTTCCTCGGTCTTCGGCACCCAGCCGGAATCGGCCACCGCCTGCCCGGCAGCGCCCATGCCGAAGATGATGAACTCATCGACCTTGCGCTGCTCTTTGGGGTCCAAATAGGCGTCGGGATGGAACGTACCATTCGTCCCGTCGCCCTTTGGCACCAGGCAGGCGATCTTGGTGGCAAGATCGTCCGTTTGGAATTTCTCGATACGCCTAGCGCCGGATTGTCCGGCGATGAGACGCGCCCACGAGTTTTCCACGTCGCCTGCGAGCGGCGTGACCAACCCCAGTCCCGTCACAACGACTCTACGCATCGTTTCGGTCAATTTCAGCCAGCGTTGGCTTTGTCGATGTACTTGACGGCATCGCCGACGGTCACAATCGATTCAGCAGCGTCGTCGGGAATTTCGATACCGAATTCCTCTTCAAACGCCATCACGAGTTCGACGGTGTCCAAGCTATCGGCGCCGAGGTCTTCGATGAACGACGCTGTGTCGGTGACCTTCTCGGCATCAACGTTGAGATGCTCGATTACGATCTTCTTCACGCGTTCGGCAGTATCGCTCATTGGTGTTCCTAAGCCTTTCCTTGCTTATCTAAGCCGCGCTTGCGTTGGATAGGACCCGCGGCAAGGCCCCTCACTGACAGTTCAAGTGGGGGTCGGCTGGTGTTCGTAACACAAAGCCCTCCGTCCCGCCACAGGCAGTAACTGATTGAATTTATTATCAGATCATGGACATGCCGCCATTGACATGCAGAGTTTGACCGGTGACGTAGGCCGCTTCCTCGCTGGCAAGGTAGGCGACCGCGGCGGCAATTTCGTCTGGCGCGCCCATACGGGCGGCCGGAATCTTCACGGAAATAGCCTCTTTTTGCACCTCATTTAGCACATCGGTCATCGGCGTTCCGATGAATCCGGGGGCGACGCAGTTGACGGTGATTCCACGGCTGGCGACCTCATAGGCCATGGATTTCGACATCGCCGTCACCCCTGCCTTGGCCGCGGCATAATTGCACTGACCCGGATTGCCGATGGCACCCACGATCGAGGTCACGGAAATGATGCGGCCCCAGCGCTTCTTCATCATGCCGCGGGTCACGGCGCGCGAAAGACGAAAGGCGGCGGTCAAATCCACCGCGATGACGGAATCCCATTCCTCATCCTTCATGCGCATGGAGAGGTTGTCTTTGGTCATCCCGGCATTATTGACCAGAATATCGATGGTGCCGCCAGCAGCAATTTCCGCCGCCTTGGGCAAAGCCTCCACCGACGCGCTGTCCGCCAGATTGCAGACCGCCACGAAAGCCCGTGTCCCGAGTTCGGCCTTCAGCTTTTCCAGCGCTTCGGCGCGGGTGCCGGAGAGCACCACCGTGGCACCCTGGGCATAGAGGGCGCGGGCAATGGCATTGCCGATGCCGCCCGACGCTCCCGTAATCAGCGCGACCTTGCCCGTCAGATCGAACATCAAAGGGTCCTCGCGAAGGCTTCAATATCGGCGGGCGTATCGAGTGTGATGGCGGCCAAATCCTTGTCGATACGCTTGACCATACCGCTCAGAACTTTGTTGCCGCCGCATTCGACGGTGGTCTCCACGCCGAGCGCGCGCAGCGCAGCGATGCTTTCACGCCAACGCACGCGGCCGGTGACTTGTTCCACCAAGAGGCGGCGAATCGATTCGGGCTCGCTGCATTCGGCGGCGGTGACATTGGCGAGCACCGGCACCAAAGGCGGGGCAATCGTCACCGCGGCGAGCGCTTCGGCCATGGCATCGGCAGCGGGCTGCATCAGCGGGCAATGGAATGGAGCGCTGACGGCCAGTACGATGGCGCGCTTGACGCCCTTGGCCTTGGCCAGTTCCCCGGCACGCTCGACGGTGGCTTTCAAACCGGAGATCACCACTTGGCCCGGCGCATTGTCGTTGGCGACGACACAAACGGGATTCTTTTCCGTGACCGGTGCAGCCGCCACGGCGTCCTGGCAAACCGCTTCGGCCAGCGCAATATCGGCGCCGATGAGGGCCACCATAGCGCCCTCGCCCACCGGCACAGCGGCCTGCATGGCGCGGCCGCGAATCTTCAGCAAACGCGCGGTATCGGCGAGGCTGAAGGCGCCCGCGGCGCACAGCGCGCTATATTCGCCCAGCGAATGCCCCGCCACCAGCCGCGCGTGTTTGGCGACATCGAGTCCACCTTCGTGGCTGAGCACCCGCACCACCGCCAGCGAAGCGGTCATGATGGCAGCCTGGGCGTTTTCGGTTAGCAGCAGCTCGGCCTCGGGGCCTTCCCACATCAGCCGTGACAGCTTCTGCGACAGGGCGTCATCGACTTCCTGGAACACGGCACGCGCAGGGGCAAAGGCTTCGGCGAGCGCTTTGCCCATGCCGACGGCTTGGCTGCCCTGTCCCGGAAAAATGAAGGCGCGCGTCATGGCGTCCTTAAACTTGGTGTGCGGCAGCGGTTACGGCGCCGAATGGGGGGGAGACAAATCAAGCGCTGAACCTTAAGTCAAGCTGCGTCGGGGCGAGGTCCCCGTAAATCGGAGCGCCGCCTTCGTTAATCGCCGGCGCGGGCGGCGTGGCTGAGGCTGTCGTTGCCATAGGCCGCCAGGAACACCGTGCCGATGCGTTTGGCTTCGCGTTCCAAGGCGGCTGCCTCCACCGTATCGATGGCATTCCACAGCCGCTGGGTGTGCAGGCTGCCCGCCGCAAGGTCCAAAAAGCTCTCAGCGGCTTCCGCCGGATCGCACAACCGCAAGGTGCCATGCGCCATGGCATCGGCAAAACAATGTGCCAGCCGCTCCACGCCGCGGCGTACCGCCAGTTCATAGGTCGTCTTGCCCATCTCGGGAAAACGCCCCGCTTCGGCGATGATGAGGCGATAGCCTGCGACGATGGTGTCTGACAAAAGCCCGGCGAGACAACGGCGGGCAAAATCGATGAAAGCGCTGCCGGGCTCGTCCAGCGACAGTTTGACGTTGAAAATCTCATCGTAGAGTTGCGCCGTTTCACGATCCGTCACCGCGATGAAGAGTTCTTTCTTCGACGGAAAATAACTGTAAAGCGTCGCCTTGGAGCCGCCCACTTCTGCCGCGATGCGCGACATCGAGGTGCCGGAATAGCCATCCTTTAGGAAGGCCTCCCGCGCGATATCGAGGATCGCGGCACGGCGTTCGTCGGGGCTCGGCTTGCGGCCATCGGAGAAACTGGGCCTGCGCCCTTCGACTGCTATCATGACGCTTTCATAATTCTAGCGTCTTGCCTGCGGTAGGGTATCGCGTTGACTTTGGCGCCGCAGGGCACATACCGTACGGTACAGTTTGCTACATTCCCCTTTCCGGAGCTTCCCCGCGCAAGCGGCAAGCCCGGCATCTGCAAGGGCGGCAGCGCGTTTCTGCGTGGCACGTTTCCCCAAAATTCATGCCAAGCCGCCCTTGCAAAGCTTTTCTGAGCGGCCTGTTTGCGGGGGTCCAAGGCAGAGGGTGTTAGGGTGCCTTGGTCAAGGCGGAGCTGGCCCCAAAGCGCAAGCCATCGACAAGCAGACCCACCATGCGCTGCGTATGCTCCGGCCCGCCATCGCCGGACTGCATGCCAAGGCTGCCAACCGCGCGCAGCAAATCGTCAGGCTCGACATCGGCGCGCACTTCTCCCGCCGCTTCTGCCGCTGCCAGCAATGTTCGCAAGGCAGGCTGAAGCTTATCGGTAAAATAGGTGCGCAAACTGTCGAAAGCCGGATTTCCCGAGTGTAAAGCCGGGGCAAGCCCGCGTTTGGTGGCAATAAAGCTTGCATAGCGCTGCAGCCACCGGCCCAGCGCCTCGCCGGGTTCATGCGCGGCCGCCAGGCTCGTTGCGGCATCGGCGCAGGCATCGATTTCGCGACGAAACACAGCGGCGATGAGGTCGGCGCGCTGGGGAAAGTGGCGATAAACCGTACCGATACCGACCCCTGCCTGCTCGGCGATCTCGCGCACCGGGGCATCGACCCCTGAGGTCTTGAACACCGCCAGCGCCGCTTCCAGCAAGGCATCCGTGTTGCGTTGCGCATCGGCGCGTAAAGGCCGGCGGCCCGGCGCCGTCACAGTCTCCGTCTTGTCGTCCGCTTCGTCGCTCACGCTGGCCCACTTGCAAAACGGAACAATGTTCCGTATAAAACGGAATGTCGTTCCGCTTATAGCGCAGCCCGAAGGCATTGACCACACCCCGATGCAGCAAAAGGAGAAGGCCATGCAGGACAAACCCGTCGCCCTCGTCACCGGCGCCAACCAAGGCATCGGCCATCAAATCGCGAAAGACCTCGTGGCCCACGGCTTCATCGTGCTGGTCGGCTCGCGCAATCTCGCCCGTGGCGAGACGGCTGCCGAAGACATTGGCCCGGAGGCCCATGCCCTCCAGATCGATGTCACCAGCCAAGCCTCCATCGCGGCCGCGGCAAAGCGCATCCGTGATACGTTCGGCCGTCTCGACGTGCTGGTGAACAACGCGGCTATCGCGCATACGGGACGAAGGCCGGATATGACCGTCGAAGACTACGCCAAATCGACCCGCCCGAGTGTGGTGTCGCTCGATGAGATGCGCGCGGTCTGGGAAACCAATGTCTTTGGTGTTCTCGCCGTGACTCAGGCGATGCTGCCGCTTCTGCGCGAAGCACCGCAAGCGCGCATCGTCAACGTCTCGAGCGGTATGGGCTCGCTGACGCTGAATTCGGACCCCGCCAATCCCTATCGCGCCATTTTCGGTCCCGTCTATCCTGCCTCCAAAACCGCTCTCAACGCCGTCACCATCGCCATGGCGATTGAGCTGGAATCGACGGGAATCAAGGTCAACGCCGCCTGCCCGGGCTTCACCAAAACCAACCTCAACAACTATGCGGGCACCCAGAGTGTCGAAGAAGGTGCCCGCGAGCCGGTACATCTGGCCCTGCTCGGCCCCGACGGCCCAACGGGCACCTTCTCAAATGCGAGCGGCCCTCTGCCGTGGTGACACCGCCGCCATTCCAAAACCGCAGATCCACAGAAAGAGGCTACCATGCAGTACCGCACCCTCGGAAAAACCGGCATTAAAGTCAGCCCCTATTGCCTCGGCGCGATGATGTTCGGCGGCTTGGGCAATGCCGACCACGAGGACTCCATCCGCATCATCCACAAGGCGTTGGATGCCGGGATCAACTTTATCGACACGGCCGATCGCTACAGTGCGGGTGAATCCGAAGAGATCGTCGGCAAGGCCCTCAAAGGGCGGCGCGACAAGATCGTGCTGGCGACCAAAGTTTATGGGCCAATGGGGGATGATCCCAACCAGCAGGGCACCTCGCGACGCTGGATCATGCAGGAAGTGGACAACTCGCTGCGCCGTCTGCAGACGGACCATATCGACCTCTATCAAATTCACCGCCCCTCGCCGGACACCGACATCGAGGAAACCCTTTCCGCTCTCAGCGATCTGATGCGGGCGGGCAAAGTGCGCGCTATCGGCTCCTCGACCTTCCCCGCCTCTGAGATCGTCGAAGCGCAATGGGTGGCCGAACGGCGCAGCCTCGCGCGTTTCCGCACCGAACAGCCGCCCTATTCCATCCTGGACCGCAGCATCGAGCGCGAAGTGCTCCCTGTCTGCGAGCGCTATGGCATGGGGGTCTTGGTGTGGAGCCCGCTATCGAAAGGCATGCTCACGGGGCGCTATCGCAAGGGCCAGCCATTGCCCGACAGCCTGCGCGTCAAATACTTCCCCAAACAAATGTCCGACGCCCGCAATCTCGATGCCGTCGAGCAACTTCTCCCGCTGGCGGCGGAGGCCGGGCTGTCGCTCACCCATATGGCGATGGCCTTTGTGATGGCCCATCCCGGCGTGACATCGGCCATTCTGGGGCCGCGCACCATGGCGCAGCTCGACGATCTGCTGGCCGGGGCGGAAATCCGTCTCAGTGACGACATCCTGGACCGCATCGATCAAATCGTCCCGCCCGGAACCGATGTCGGACCGAATGGCGCTGCCTATGTTCCGCCAGCCATTGCAAACGCCGCTCTGCGCCGCCGTCCCCTCACCGAACGCGCCGCGGCATAATCGGCGCGGAGGGCGGCGAGAAAGACTATTACACCGCCACCGCATGCACCGCTTTGCTGTTTGCCAGGTAGCTGTCGAACACCGAAGCCACCAGCCGCACCGCGGCGCGTGCATGTTGCGGCACGCGCAGCACGCTGCCCTCCACCACCACATAGCCTTCCGCGATAAGGGGCTGCAAAGCCGCCATCTCGCGCGGGAAATCCGCCGTGGTTTTGCCGAACAGCGCCAGATCCACTGCCAAGAAGCACATCAGTTTTTCGATGATGCCGCGGCGCAGCTTGTCGTCTTCGGAGATCGCAATCCCGCGTGCCACCGGCAGGCCGCCTGCTTCGATGGTCTTGCGCCATTCCGGTACCTCGGGCTTGTTCTGGATATAGCCCTGCGGCAGCGCGCTGATCGAGGACGCCCCCAGCCCGATCAGCGCCGGCGCATCATCGCTGGTATAGCCTTGGAAATTGCGCTGCAGCGTGCCGTTCTTCTGCGCGATGGCAAGGCTGTCCTCCGGCACCGCAAAGTGATCGAGCCCGACCGCGGTATAGCCTGCGGTCGACAACAGCCGATGCGCCAGCTCGAATTGTTCAAAGCGCTCTTCGGCACCGGGCAGCGTCTCGTCCCTGATCAGCTGCATATGCTTCTTGAAATGCGGCACATGGGCGTAGCCGAACACCGCAAAGCGCTGCGGCTCCAGCGACAGCGACAGCTCAATCGTCCGCGCCACATTCGCGCGCGTCTGATAGGGCAAGCCATAGATCAGATCGATGTTCAGCGATTTCAGCCCCGCCGCACGCAGCGCATTCACCACATCGCGCGTCTCCTCGTAAGGCTGAATGCGGTTGATGGCTTGCTGCACCTTGGGATCGAAATCTTGCACGCCGATGGAGGCGCGCGTCAGCTTGGCTTCGGTCAGCGCATCCACCATCGGTTGTTTCAGGCCGCGCGGATCGATCTCGACGGCAAATTCGGCATCGGGCGCGAAGGCAAAACTTTCTTCCAGCGCCGCCTTGACGCCGCGCACATCGTCGGGCGCCAGTATGGTCGGCGAGCCGCCGCCCCAATGCAAATGCGTCACGGGATGGCCCTTGAGCAGCGGGCCGATATTGGCGATCTCGGCATAGAGATGCTTGAGATAGGATTGCAGCGGCGAATAATGGTTCACCACCGTGGTGTGGCAGCCGCAAAACCAGCACAACGTGTCGCAAAACGGAATATGCACGTAGAGCGATAGGGGCATGCCTTCGGGCAGATCGTGCAGCCACTGGCGCAGCGTTGCGTCCGTCACCCCGGCATGAAAATGCGGCGCCGTGGGATAGGACGTGTAACGCGGCACGCGCGCGGAGAACAGATCGACACGGCCATTTATAACATTCATCACAGTGGTGTTCATAAGCTCGCCATTATTGAAACGAAGGAATGCGGATTATTGCTAGCACGCAAGCGTTGCGACGAAATAGAATGGTGCACATACAGACGGATTTTCTTGACTTTTTCTCGCCGCAATGCATACTCGTTTTTGCCTCGCTCGCAAGAGCTGGTGTCTCGAGCACCTGTCTCCGAAGAGCAAATGAGGTGCAAAGACGGGCCCGCTAGTCGAGCCGGTCGGCCCAAGCGGTCCACCAACCTTGAAACGGTTGTGGCCAAGGCCATGAAAAGGGCGCTGCCTTCCGCGACAGCGCCCGCACCTTGTGTAGGGTGCGGTTTAGAAAACCCCGACAGCATCCATAATTGTTCAATGGTCTTTGAACGCATCCTCATTGGCAAAGCGTAGCACGCGATAGCCGCATGATGCCAACCACCGTGTTCGCGCGCCGTCATTGTCGAGGTTCACGTCGGCCCCATTGTGATCTTCGTTTCATCGGCAGGGGCCGTCCTCGCCGGCGTAGAGAATCAGCGTATATCCTGGTGCATTGAAGACTGATGCTCGCGGGGGGCTGTGTATCTACTCATTATTCTCGACGCGCTGGCTTGGGCGCTCATACTATTGGTGAACGTGGGATGGGCGATCCTGCTCTATCGCCTCGACCATGGCGGCTATTCCGCGAGAGGATGGCTATTCTCCAGCTTGTGGGTGTGCGCGCCAGCGATAGCATTGGTAACATCCACATGGCTGCCGCTTTGGCTGAAAGCGAAGGGGCGTCGCAAAACAGGCTTTCGCGTTGCACTTGTGGGCCTCATCCTCTGGCTGCCGTGCTTTGTTCTCGAGGTTAATCTTTTCCAATCCGTCCCGAAATAGCTCCCGCCTTGCCCCCACCGCTTCTTTGGGCTATACGCGCCGCCTTCTGAACGGTTGCGGTCGCAGGACTTGCGGGTGAGGAAACAGTTCCTAACCCCAGGATTGCCGGATGTCCGGTTTTCTTGCGAGCCAATGCGCCCACGGGCTTTACCCGGCCCAGGTGCACCGCAGCCTTACAAGGGAACGCGAGAATGGCTCTTTACGAGCATCTCCTGATCGCGCGCCAGGATATCAGCGCGCAGGCGGTTGACGCCCTTGCCACACACCTCAAAACCATCGTCGAAGGCGAAGGCGGTAAGGTCGAAAAGCAGGAATATTGGGGCCTTCGTGGCCTTGCCTACCGTATCAAGAAGAACCGCAAGGGGCATTATGTGCTCCTCAACATCAACGCCCCGTCCAAGGCCGTGGTCGAGCTGGAACGCCAGCTCAAGATCAACGAAGACGTGCTGCGCTATATCACCGTCAAGGTGGAAGCGTTTGAAGTCTCCGCGTCCAAGGCCCGCCGCGATGACCGCGCCGACAAGCCGGAAGGCGACGTCGTAACCGAGGAGGCCGCACTATGAGCTTTGGTGGTGGACGTGGCGAAGGTGCCGGTGGCGGTGAACGCCGTGATCGTGGTGACCGCGAAGGGGGAGCCGGTGGCGCCCAGCGCCGTCCCTTTTTCCGGCGCAAGAAGACCTGTCCCTTCTCGGGCGCAGGCGCACCCAAGATCGACTATAAGGATGTGAAGCTGCTGCAGCGCTTCATTTCTGAGCGCGGCAAGATCGTGCCGTCGCGCATTACGGCGGTCTCCGCCAAGAAGCAGCGCCTGCTCGCCAATGCGATCAAGCGCGCCCGCTTCATGGCCTTGCTGCCCTACGTGATCGAGTAGGAGGAACAGATGCAAGTAATCCTGCTCGAACGCGTCGAAAAGCTCGGCCAGATGGGCGATGAAGTGAAGGTGAAGGACGGCTTTGCCCGTAACTTCCTGCTTCCCGAAAAGAAGGCCCTGCGCGCCACCAAGGCGAACCGGGAATTCTTCTCGACCCAGAAGGCGCAGCTTGAGGCCAACAACCTCGAACGCAAGAAAGACGCCGAGGCGGTTTCCGGCAAGCTGAAAGGCAAGACCTTCGTCCTCTTGCGTCAGGCCGGCGACCGGGGCCAGCTTTATGGCTCCGTCTCCCCGCGCGACATCTCCGATGTCATCACGGCGGGCGGCTTCACCGTCTCCCGCACCCAGGTGCCGCTGGATAAGGCGATCAAGTCGATCGGCCTCTTCCCGCTGTTCGTGGTGCTGCATCCGGAAGTCCGCGTCAGCGTGACGATCAACGTCGCCCGCTCCGAGGAAGAAGCCGAACGTCAAGCCCGTGGTGAAGACGTCCTTGCCGAAAAGACCGACGCCGAAGAAGCCGTAGTCGCGGCCGAGGAACTCTTCGAAGAAGGCGCCGGCCTCAACGAAGACACCGAAGAAGCCGTCGAGGAGTAAATCCTCAGACGTCAACTCGACAGATCAAGGCCCGGAGCAATCCGGGCCTTTTTCGTTGGCGAGCATCACCGCCGCACCACCTGCTCGGTCCCCATCGATGCCAGATAGGCCGCAATCGCCAGCCGGTCCTTGGCCGTCAGATGCGCCACTTCGGGCAGCATGGGGGCCACGGCGGGGCCTTTGCGGTAGCCGTATTGGATATTGTAGAGCTGGCGATAAAGATAACTCGGTGAGCGCCTGGCCAGCGGCGGGATCATACCGGTGCCTTGCAGTCCGGCGCCGTGGCAGGCCGCGCAAGGCATGGCGCCAGCGCCGCTTTCGACCAGCGTCTTGCCGCGTTTGAGACTGCCCGGCGGGACATAGACCGTAATCGGCGCGCGCCAATCGCCCGCCATATAGCGGCTCAGATCGTCCTGCAATTCGATGATGCGATCGCCGATGGGTTCCAGCTTGGCGCCCTTCACCGGCATGTTTGTGTACCAAACAATCTCGGTCTTGGGCACCATCGCCGCTTCGACCACATGCAGGCGCGAGCGATAGGGTATTTGCGCAAAATACGCCGCCGCGGCGCGCACATCGGCGGTCGAGATGGCCTTGGCCTCCGCCGGCATCGCCTCGGCACAGGGTTCGGATTCTTTCACCGCACAGTCGCGGCGGCCGGAGCGGAATTCTTCGAATTGCGCGACGATATAATCGGCGGAGAGCCCGGCCAGCCCGGCGCTATCGGGCCCGCCGACGCCGGTCACCAAATGGCATTCGCTGCAGGCCGCAACCTTTGTTTCCTTGCGTCCGCGTTCGACCACGAGAGGCATTTTGGGATGATCGGAAGAAAACCAATCCGCGATGTAATCCTGTTCCACGAATTGCTTCACCGGCACGCTGAGCTTCGATCCCGGCACGGTAACCGGCCTGTCCTTGGGCAGATCGGGGCCTTTGTGCATGATGATAAAAGCCCAATGCGGCGGCGGATCATCGTTTGCCGCGGCCCCGCACAATACCATCACCGCGGCCGCGCAAGCCGCGCGGACGAACACCGTCGTCTTCATAAGAACCCCTGTCCCAGTCGGGGTGGAACGCTAAGCGAAGACAGGTCACTTGGCCACAGCGCTCATCGAGCGCGATTCAAAATGTACGGCATCATTGGCGTTACGGAACGTCGTCCGTCACGCCTCTCAACATCGCTCGCAATGAAGGCGGGAAGGTCAACGACGCCGTTCGCGTCCGCCGGGGCAAAGGCAACACCGGCTGTTGTCGTTTCACTCCGCCGCTGCTTGCGTGGGCAAACTGCCAATGCGGTCGATGTGGCGGGTGCCCCATTCGCAGAGGGGGCGCGTGGCGACGGCCAAATCCCGGCCGAAGGAGGTCAGGCTATAATCGACCCGCGGCGGCACTTCGCGATAATCCCGGCGGGACACGATGCCGTCCAGCTCCAGCTCCTTCAGCTCCTGGATCAGCATCTTTTCGCTGATCCCCGCCACCGAACGGCGCAAATCCCCGAACCGCACAGGCCCGCCCTGCATCACGCTAAACAAAATGAGAAATTTCCATTTGCCGCCGATCACTGCCAGCGCCGCTTCCAGTCCGCAGCTATAGATTTTCTTCCGTTTGCCCATCGCGCCGCTCCTACGAATCCAAAAATTTCCGCCCTGGGACCATACATACCAAATGGTAAGTACTGGTTGTTTCGTCAAGTGCCCCCACATGGAATGTCACGCAACGGGCAAACCAAGGAAAATCCAGCATGACAGGCAAATTGGACGGCAAAATTGCTGTCATTACGGGCGGCTCTACCGGCATTGGGCTCGCCACCGCGCAGAAATTCGTCGCCGAGGGGGCTTACGTCTTCATCACCGGGCGGCGCCAGGCCGAGCTGGACAAGGCCAAGGCGCTGATCGGCAAGAACGTCACCGCCGTCAAGGGCGACGTGGCCAAGCTTGAAGATCTCGACCGGCTTTATGAAACCGTGGCCCGCGAGAAGGGCAAGTTCGATATTCTGGTTGCCAATGCCGCGATTGCCGATCAGGCACCAACCGCCGAGGCCACGCCCGAGCATTTTGCCAAAGTCTTTGATATCAATGTGCGCGGCGCGTTTTTCACGGTGCAAAAAGGCTTGACGCATTTGAAGGACGGCGGCGCCGTCGTCGCCATTGCCTCTATCGTACAGTATAAAGGCTTTCCGGGCGCCGCGGTTTATTCCGGCAGCAAGGGCGCAGTCCGTGCCTTCGTGCGCACCTGGGCCGCCGAATTCAAGGATCGCGGCATTCGCGTCAATGCCATCAGCCCAGGCCCGATTGAAACGCCAATGTTCAACGGCTTGCTGGATTCCTCTCCGGCTGGTTCCGATGCCGTCCGCGCCCAATTCACCGCCATGGTGCCGCTGGGCCGTTTGGGCCGTCCCGAAGATATCGCCGAGGCCGCGCTTTATCTGGCTTCCGATGCCTCCGCCTTTGTCACCGGCTTCGACCTTATCGTCGATGGCGGCATCACCCAACTCTAAAGGATATTCCTCATGGGAAAACTTGACGGAAAAATCGCAGTCGTGACCGGGGGCTCTACGGGTATTGGCCTCGCCACCGCACAGAAATTCGTTGCCGAAGGCGCCTATGTCTTCATCACCGGCCGGCGCCAAGCCGAACTCGACAAGGCTAAGGCGCTGATCGGCAAGAACGTCACCGCCGTCAAAGGCGACGTCGCCAACCTCGCCGACCTTGATGCGCTCTACGAAACCGTGGCGCGCGAAAAGGGCAAGCTCGACATCATCGTCGCCAATGCCGGCATCGGCAAACTTGTCTCCACCGCCGATGCCACGCCCGACCATTTCGACAGCATCTTCAACATCAATGTTCGCGGCGTTTTCTTCACCGTGCAAAAAGCGCTGAAGCTTCTCAACGATGGCGCCACCATTGTCCTCGTCGCCTCCAATGCGCAGTACAAAGGCATTCCTGGCTTTGCGGTCTACTCCGCGACCAAGGCCGCGCTGCGCTCCTTCGCCCGCACCTGGGCGGCGGAGTTCAAGGATCGCGGCATTCGCGTCAACACGCTCAGCCCCGGCCCCATCGATACGCCGATCTTTGAAACCGTTGGCGTTCCCGCTGACCAAGTGGAGGCCATCAAACAAAGCTTCTCATCGCAGGTCCCGCTCGGCCGCATCGGCCGGCCGGAAGAAATGGCCAATGCCGCGCTGTTCCTTGCCTCCAGTGATTCCAGCTACACCACCGGCAGCGATCTGGTCGCCGATGGCGGCATGACTCAGATTTGACGTTAAGTCACGGAAGAAGCAGCCCCCCTCCCTCTTCCGTGCGGAGCCCTCCGGGAAACCGGAGGGCTTCATCCCCCTACCGCCACGCCGATCACTTTGCCGATGGCGAAGGTGATGCCTGCGGCGCCGAAACCAAAGGCAAGCTGGCGCAGGCCCAGGTGCAAAAACGAGCCTCCGGTGAAGATCGCCGTCGAGGCGCCGATGGCGATCAGCGCCAAGCCGCTCACGCCAAGACTGGCCAACACTGCCGCATAACCGCCCAACCCGAACATATAGGGCAGCACCGGGAAAATGGCCACCAGCGTGAACAGCCCGAACGACGTTCCTGCCGCGGCCCAAGCCGAGCCGCCCAGCTCTTTGGGATCGATACCCAGCTCCTCGCGCGACAGCGTATCGAGGGCGCTTTCGGGATTGCCGATCAGTTGCTTGGCCAGCGTTTTTGCGGCGGCTTCCGGCAGACCTTTGGCTTGATAGATCAGCGCCAGCTCGGTTTCCTCTTCTTCGGGCACTTGGGCCAGCTCTTCGGCTTCCGCTGCAATCTGCCGCTCGAAGCTTTCGCGCGCCGTGGTGACAGACAGCCATTCGCCCATCGCCATCGAACAGGCACCTGCGGCGAGCCCCGCAAGCCCCGTCAGCAGCACCAGATGCGACGACATTGCAGCACCGGCCACACCCATCACCAAACTCATATTGGAGACGAGGCCGTCATTGGCACCCAAGACTGCCGCGCGCAGCGCATTGCCGCCCATGCCGCGATGGCGCCCTTCAAGCTGCGCCAGCGTGCCGCTTTCCAGCGCCCCCGGCGTGCCGCCCGCCAGTGCCGTGATGATACGCGCATGGCTGCGTTCGGCGCCTGGCAGTCCGCCCGCTACCGCTTCGGATTGCTTGTCGTATTGACCGCTATCGATCTGCTCCAGCGTGTTGACGGTGGGCAGCACCATGCCGGGGCCAAAGCGGTGCGCCAGAAACGACAAGATGCGGCTGCGCAGGCTCGGCCGCGGCGATGGCGCCCGCTGCCCGATACGCTCCAATTGCTGCGCCCAAAAACCGGCATGCTCGTCCTCGACCGCGGCGAGCTTGCGATAGATCTCCGACAGCTGCGGCTTGGCTTCGGCGTCGGCAAGGGCGCGATAGAGCGCAGCGGAATCCACCTCGCCCTGGATATTGGCGGTGTAGCGGGACTTATCGCTAGGCTCGGTCATGGCAGATCCTTATTTGGCAGTGGGTTGCCAGCGGCAAAGCATAGCGGCCCAAGGCCGCCCGCACTGTGGTATAAGCCAGCACAGAGGGAAACACCTATGCGCCTTATCCTGGTTGCCGCCATTGTCGTGAGCGTAACGCTGCCCATCAGCGCCAAAACGCACCTGCCCGCCCCTCCATCTGCGGCTCCCGCGGAATATGAAGCGATCAAACAGGCTGCCGGGATTTGCTCGGCGAAAGGTGCCTTCGGCCGCGGCTTCGCCCGCTCTGGCTCTATCGATACCACCGCCGATGAGGAATGGGCGCCGTTCACCAAGCTGTCGCTCGGCCAGAACGCAATCCGCGCCGAGGCCTCGTTCCATGGCAGCGGCGAGAGCCAGGAAGAGGATGTGGCGCAAGCGGAGGATTTCCGCCAGGCGCTGGAAAAAGCCCTCATCGCCAAGCATGTCTTTGCGCACAGCAAGAAGCAGGGCAAGACCATGGCGTTCGGCGCCAACGAAGACGGCAGCGGCTTATCCTTCATTCTCGGCCGGGATGAAGACCATGTTATCGCGGAATGCATCGATCGCTAGTATGAGCCGTCACCGCGTCCTTTGGGCTCTGCTCGCCGCAACGGCGGCGATTTGTTCAGCATACGGCAATTCGCCGGAACCCGACCGCACTGCCATTGGCGAAGCGGTGCAGACCTGCACGGCGCAGGGCGCCTTCGGCTATCGCTTCGGCGAGCAAGATGCCCGTCCGCGGGAAAGCGGCGTTGCCCCCTTCGAGATCGAGGGTCTAAGCGCTGAGCGTGATGGCCTCTTCGAGATTGCTGCCGCCGCCTGGTTCGGCAAAGCGCCGGTGCCGGAAGACGATCGCACCGCGCTGGCCGCCTGGGTCTATCACGCCCTCGAAGCGCAGATCACCGCCCGCCGTCCCTTTGCCAGACGTGCCGGGCGCAAAGACGGCGTCACCTATTTCTCCGATGCCGATCTGGCCAAAGGCTTTGCCCTCGACCTCAGCCATGACGGCCTTCGCGTGCGCCTCGCCTGCAGCGATCTCGCACGCAAGCAGCGCGCCTGGAAACCCGTGCGCGGCGTCGGCCCCGAAAGCGGCCAAAAACTTGAAGATGTGGACGCGGCAAAAACACAGACGCCCTGATTTTCCCCTTTGTCCGCCCATGCTACAAAAGACACCATGAGCGAACGGCGCAACGTTCAGCTGTACAGAATAGACGGCGTTCAGGTGGTGAATATCCCATCTGAATTTGTATTGCCGGGCGAGGGGCTAGATGGATGGCCGCCTCAAGAGCGGCCATGACGGAATCGGAATTGGCTCAACGAGTGGCTGCCGCTCGAATTGGGCGCGTTCAGTGAAATATCAGCGCAAACAGCAAAACGGCCGCATCCACTTCGGATGCGACCGCCGTGCCAAGGAAAAACAAAAACTAGAGCGGACGGTTGAGGGCCGAAAGCCCGTCGATCGGCGCCTGCGGGCTGCGGGCGTTGAGCGGGCCGTTGCGGTCGAAATCGACCAGCGAGTTGCCTTCGCCAAGATGCAGGGCCAGACGGACCATCAAGCCATCGCTATGCGTGGTCTGGCCGAGATTGGCGATATTGTCGTGGACATAAGATGCCGAAATCGACACCGGCAAAGTCGCCACCGGCAGATATTCGGCGCCGACTTCAAAGTTGGTCCAGCGCAGATTGGACAGGTTGTTGTGGGATGCATCGGCCGTCAACGACAGCTGCGGCAGAACATAATACGTCGCGCCGCCGCCGAAATAGCCGCCGTCCCTGTCTAAGCCGGCGATGGTGCCGCTGATACCGCCGCCGCGCAGACGCAGGGTGATGGGGTTGAGGCCGAGCTGATCCAGCCCATACCATTCGCCGAAGGCGCCATAGTTGCCATAATTCAAACGCTGCTGGAACAGGCGCGTGGTGTTGTAATCGCCGTTGAAGCCGACAGCAAACATGGGATCGCGCAGGGTGATGGCACCGCCCGTCGTCCAGGTATCGGTCGGAACGTGCTGCGTTCTGTTTTCCGAATAATCGGCATCGCCTTGCAGATTGATGCCGGAATTCGCAATCGCATAATTTGCGGCACCGCCGAAGTTATAGGCGTTGTTGGCAATGCCCTTCACATCGGAATAGTCGTAGCCCCCCGTCACGGTTCCACTGAACCCCGTCCAATCCGTTGCATTTGCACTGGTAGCAAGAACCGCAGCGGCGCCCATGAGAAACAATTTAAAACGCATCGTGTACTCCATGACTGATGTCTACGATGACCTACATGGGTAGCGTGATCCGTATACGCAACATCTCGCTGCCCCGAAGTTGTAAAATGAGGTACCGGACGCGCTCTTTTGACAACACATTCGACTGTGTGAAGCCGCGCTGCAATTTTTGGCTGTGAATTATTGCGCCGTCGTCATGACACGAAGATCATTGTACGGACAGTGTTTCGAGGAGATCCCAGCGATTGCCATAGAGATCTGTGAAGACTGCAACCCAGCCATACGATTCATGCCGGGGCTCTTCGAGGAACTTTACGCCGCGCGCTTTCATGGCAGCATGGTCCCGCGCGAAATTCTCCGTCTCTAAAAACAAGAAGACGCGCCCGCCGCCTTGGCGGCCGATATGGGCGGCTTGATCGGGCGAAGCGGCTTTGCCCAAGAGAAGATGCACCCCGCCTTCTCTCGGCCCGACCAGCACCCAGCGCTTGCCGCCGCCGAGATCGCTATCCTCGGCCACGACAAACCCCAGCACCTCCGTGAACCAGGCGATGGCATCGTCATAGTTGCGGACGAGATAAGTGAGATGAGTAATTTTCATGATTCAGGCCCTTGAAATCGGGAATCTCGTCCTAACTCTCTAGAGTATGAGCCACGCCGATGACATCCCGTCTGACGATACCAGCCTTTTTCGCCAAGCGGAGGCGGAGAGGGTTAATTTTCTAGAGAAATACGCGCGATTCCAAATGCTTAGGGCCGAAAATGAGGAATTGAACCGCAAAAAGCAAAACTCCCGCAAATGGGGGTCCAAGCGTCAGCTCATCCCCCCGGCGCTCAAGAATGCCGTTAAAACCAAGCGGCAGCCAACGAGCGGAGCTCCCTTCAAAAATCGCAACCGCTTCAAGCATGGGCGCTATTCCGCCGAAACGCTGGCCTTCCGGGCCACCGTCACCGCCTGTGTCCGCACCAGTTATGCTTTGGTCGAGGACGTCTACACGCTCTTCCCGGCGTCAAAACACCCCGGTGGCCGTCCTCGTGCTGCACCGCCACAAAGCGTATAGTGCGCCCCGCAATTTGGAGCCGTTCCAATGTCCGCTCAGATCGACAGTAAGCGCGTCAGCGTGCCGGAGATTCGGGCGCATAAGAATGCCAAGCCGGTGGTGTGCCTCACCTGCTACCATGCCCACACCGCCAAGCTGCTCGATAGCCATGTCGACGTGATGCTGGTGGGCGACAGCCTCGGCATGGTGATCCACGGCCTCGAAACCACGCTCGGCGTCACCCTGGAAATGATGATTCTCCACGGTCAGGCGGTAATGCGCGGCGCCAAGAAAGCGTTGGTGGTGGTGGATATGCCCTTCGGCTCTTACGAAGAATCACCGCAAGTCGCTTTTCGCAATGCGGCCCGCCTCCTGGCCGAAACCGGCTGTCAGGCGGTCAAGCTCGAAGGCGGCTCTGCCATGGCCGAGACCATCGCCTACCTCACCACCCGCGGCATTCCGGTGATGGCCCATATCGGCCTCACCCCGCAGCGCATCCAGATTTTCGGCGGCTTTAAGACTCAAGGGCGCACCGAGGCCGAATGGCCCGCTATCGAAGCGGACGCCAAGGCCATTGCCGAGGCCGGAGCCTTTGCCGTGGTGCTGGAAGGCATGGCCGAACCGTTGGCCGCCAAGATCACCCGCGACATCGCCATTCCCACCATCGGCATCGGCGCCTCGGCCGAGTGCGATGGTCAGATACTGGTGATGGAGGACATGCTGGGCCTCAACCCGTCCCCGCCCAAATTCGTCCGCCAATACGCCTCTATGGGCCCGGATATCGAGGCGGCGGTGAAGGCTTATGCCGCCGAAGTGCGCTCCCGCAGCTTTCCCGGCAAAGAAAATGTCTACGCCATGAAAAAAGCGGTCTGACCGCCCCTCTCGGCAGACGGAGTGCCGCAGCCGGGACAATTTGGCACCAGATCGCTCGTCCGGCCTTCCCGGCGCGGGTAAAATATCGTCAAGTTGCGCTTGCGGCCCGCAAAGGCTAATTAGCGCGCCCGGTCAAGACCTTGCCCGTCCGTCTAAAGATGCTCCCCTGAAAGGATAGCCCCGTGTCCGACATCTTCCACGAAGTCGAGGAGGAAGTCCGCCAAGAGCGGCTCCAGAAGTGGTGGAAAAAATACGGCGATTTCGTCATCGCCGGTGTTTCCGTGATCGTGATCGGGATTGCCGGCTACAAACTCTGGCAGCATTACGAGCAGCAGCAGCAGATCAAAGCCGCCTCGCAATTCCAGTCGGCGCAGATGATGTCGGCCGCGGGCCAAAGCGACATCGCCGCCCAGGCTTATGCCGAAGTGGCCAAGCACGCGCCGAGCGGCTACGCCCTCGTGGCGCAGCTCTCGCAGGCCGACGAATATTTGTCCTCGGGGCGTACCAACGATGCGGTGGCGCTCTATATGAAACTCGCCGACACCGACAAGGGCGGTCTTGGCCAGGTCGCCCGCATGCGCGCCGCTTGGGCCCAGGCCGACACACTGTCCACCGATGGGCTGAGGGCGCTGCTGGCGCCGCTGAACGATGGCAAATCGCAGTGGCGTTTCATGGCCGCTGAGCTTCTGGCCTATCGCGCTATGCATGATGGCCGCGCCGCGGACTCGCTGGCAGCTTACAAAACCCTCGCCGCCGACAGAGACGCACCCGGCTCTTTGCGCCAGCGCGCCGGAGCGATGGTGACGTTGATCGAGACCTCCGGTGGCAAAGATTTTGGCACTGTCCCGCCTCCGCCCAAGCCGACCGCGCAGCAGGAAACCGCCACACCATGATGATCCGCAACTCCGGTCGGAAATTCGGAACCCTCGCCGTCCTCGTCAGCCTAACCATGCTGGTAAGCGGCTGCGCCATCACCGACACCATGGGCAAATGGTTCTCCTCGCCGCATAAATCGAAGATCCGCGGCGAACGCATCTCGATTATGACGACCGATGAGGCGTTGAGACCCGATCCTACCTTGAAGGACGTCAAGATCGAACTGCCCGCGCCCTATAAGAACAGCGAATGGCCCCAGCCGGGCGGCTACGCCTCCAACGTGATGCATCATCTCTCCGCGCCCGGCCCTTTGAAGGTGCTGTGGACGGCTGATGCCGGTGCCGGCACGGCGACGCGGTCGCGTCTGACCGCCACGCCGATCGTCGCCGCGGGCAAGGTCTTCGCGCTGGATGCCAAGGCGCGCGTTTTTGCCTTCGATGCCACGTCGGGCGAAGAGGCGTGGCATGTTTCCGTGGGCCCGCCGGGTGAGCAGAGCTTCGTCAATTTCATCACCATGGGCGCCTTCGGCAAGGACACCCGCGTTGATGCTTCCAAGGGCGCGGGCGGCGGCATCGCCTATGACAATGGCCGCGTTTTCGCCACCTCCGGCTTCGGCGATGTGGTGGCGCTGGATGCCAAGACAGGCAAAGAGTTATGGCGCAGCAGCTTTGACGCGCCGATTGCCAATGCCCCGGTGATCAATGGCGGCCGTCTCTTTGTTTCCTCCATCGACAATCATCTGCATGCCCTTGCCGTCACCAACGGCCGCGAATTGTGGGACCATACCGGCATCAGCGAAAACGCCGGCATCATGGTCTCCTCCAGCGCCGCCGTGGTGGGCGAGTTCCTCATCGCGCCCTATTCCTCCGGTGAGGTTTATGCCTTGCGCGTGCAGAACGGCCGTCCCGCCTGGAACGACATGCTGACCCGCAGCCATGGCGTCACCGCGCTGTCGGAAATCGACGACATTGCCGGGCGCCCGGTTGTCGACCGCGGTCTTGTCTTTGCCATCAGCCATTCCGGCATCATGGCGGCGATCCAGCTCGAAAGCGGGGACCGTCAATGGTCTCGCGATCTGGGCGGTATCCAAACGCCTTGGGTGGCGGGCGACTACGTTTATATCATCACCCTGGAAGGCCAACTCATCTGCCTGACCCGCAAGGAAGGCAAAGTGAAGTGGCTGCATCAGCTGCCGCGCTGGACCGATCCCAACGATCCCACCAGTGATCCGATCGTCTGGTCCGGCCCGGTGCTGGCCTCCGACCGGCTGCTCGCAGTGTCGTCCGACGGTCATGCCGAAGCGGTCTCGCCTTATACGGGCAGGCTCATCGGGCGGATGGAAATCCCGGACAAGGCTTTCATTGCCCCGGTGGTGGCCAATGATACGCTTTACGTCCTGACCAACGACGCCACTCTTGTGGCGCTGAAATAGGTCGAATCTCCCCTTGCGGGAGGTCTGATACTGTCTAAATCGTTATGGGGAGGGATGCGCCGAGGCGTTTTCCCTCCCCAAAGTTTTTGCCCCCTACGCGCGCGTGAAATGCTAGGAAGAGGAATGTCCCTTACAGTCGCCATCGTCGGTCGTGCCAATGTTGGCAAATCCACCCTTTTCAACAAGCTGGTGGGGCGCAAACTCGCGCTGGTGCATGACACCCCCGGTGTGACACGCGACCGCCGCGAGGCCGAGGCCCAACTTGGCCCCCTCAGCTTCACCGTCATCGATACGGCGGGCATCGAAGCGGGCGGCAAGGACAGTCTGGAAGAGCGCATGGCGGCGCAAAGCGAGGCCGCCATTGCCGACGCCGATGTCTGCATTTTCGTTTTCGACGCCCGCGAAGGCGTGACGACGGCGGACGAAATCGTCGCCCAATCCTTACGCAAAACCGGCAAGCCGGTGATCCTGGCCGCCAACAAATGCGAAGCCCGTTTCAGCCAGGCGGCGGAGGCGTGGGCGCTCGGCTTTGGCGAGCCGTTGCAGATTTCCGCCGAGCACAATATCGGCTTTGCCGATCTCATCGAAGCCTTGGAGCCTTTCGCGCAGCAACAGGAAATCGCAGAGGAAGAGGCCGCCGAAGAGATCAAGCCGCTGCGCCTTGCCATTGTCGGCCGCCCCAATGTCGGCAAATCGAGCCTCTTCAATTGCCTGCTCGGATCTGAGCGCTCGCTGACCGGCCCCGAAGCCGGCATCACCCGCGATGCCATCGCCGCCCATTGGCAGGCGGAGGGCCGCGAAATCCTGCTCCATGATACCGCAGGCTTGCGCAAAAAAGCCCGCGTCGCCGGCCACACGCTGGAAGAGATGAGCGTCGGCTCAACCTTGGACGCGGTGCGTTTTGCCGATTGCGTGGTGGTGGTGGTGGATGTCAACGCGCCGTTTGAAAAGCAGGACCTCGTTATCGCCGACCTGATCGAGCGCGAGGGCCGGGCTGTCGTCTTTATACTGAACAAATTCGATCTTCTCGAACAGCGCGCGGGCGCCATTTTGAAGATGCGTGAGAAGCTCGACAAATCTCTGCCGCAGCTTTCCGGCGCCCCGCTGATCGCCACCTCCGCCACCACCGGCGAAGGGCTGGACCGCATCTTGCCGGCAGTGCTCGAAGCCGACAGGGCCTGGAACTTCCGCGTGCCCACCGCCACCCTCAACCGCTTTCTCGCCGATGTCTTGGCCCGCCACGCCGCCCCCGCGGTCAGCGGACGGCGCATCCGCATCCGCTATATGACTCAGCTCAAAAGCCGTCCGCCGACCTTCGGCCTGTTCGGCAATCAGCTCGACGCGCTGCCGGATTCCTATACCCGTTATCTCACCAATTGCCTGCGCGAAGCCTTCCGCCTCCACGGCACGCCGCTCAGGCTCCTCATGCGCAACACCAAAAATCCGTATGCGGATCGAGCAAGGACGAAGGTTTAGGGTCTGCTTCGAGGCTCGCCCCCTGGCGCTCTTGCTTGCCAATGACATGTCGATATCTTTGTGCGGCTGGCCCTCGAAGCACGCAAACCCTACCGCCCGGCCCACTTGCGATAATTCACCAGCCGCCATTCTCTCCTCGCGCGGACGATAGAATCCCCACATCAATCCAATTCAGGGAATCTGATTCATCTGTTCGTATCAAAAAACTCGTCGGGCCAAAGACGGGCACCATGCAGCACTCGCAGAACACGGACAGTGTCATCCGTGATACGATAAGGCACGACATAAGGCGTATCGACAATGACCAATTCTCGCGTGCCGTCCACACGGCCTGCGCGACCGCTCAGTGGAAATTGCAGCAGTGTTTCGATCCCAGCCTGAATGCGGTCATCCATGGAAACGGCAGCGTGCGGATTGTCTGCCATGATGTGGTCGAATATCTGTTCTCGATCGGCGACCGCGAAAAGCGACCATTCAAGTTTCACGGTTCACCCCTCTCCGCTTTACGCACAGCCGCAGCCCGGCGTTTGGCAAAAAGTGTTTTCACCTCATCATGCGGAAGAGGCGGACGCATGTCCTCTATGGCTTCCTGCACCTTAGCGCGAAACCAAGCATCATAGGCCGCCTGATCGTGTATCAGTTCGAAAGGCAGCGCACCTTCTTTGGCCGTCCGCGTCAGCAGAATCCGCACCGCATCAGATATTGTCAGGCCGACGTTTTCCAATACAGCGGCGGCCTGCTCCTTAACTTCAGGATTAATTCGCGTCTGGATCAGGGAATTGCCAGTACTCATTGGGATCATCCTTCTTGAAGCCCCTATATGTAATGCATTTGCATGACAATGTCATTCTCCATGTGGAGTGCCGGAGAATGTGGGAGATTCGCTTTTATTGTGGGTACCTTTTCACGATGATTGGGTTTGTGAAGACCAGGGGCTTCGAGAGCGAGAAACTGGTGCGCGAACTGGCAATTCCGGCCAAGGTGGAGAATTATGGGGACGAGGGGGCAAATATGACCCTGACCTTGGAATCTCGATACAAGGGCAGTCCGCATCAGATTGCTGGAAAGAGGTTGATCGCCTTGCCAAGAAATGGCGCATCCCGGTCTCGGTCGAGTTTGGATGGCGGCAGAATCCAAAAGCACGATATCCAGGCAAAACGGGTGTACTTCGGTCAGGGAATGCGTAAAGCCTTTGCCTGCGGACTGACGATGGTTATGGTTTACTATTCGTCGCAGCAGTGAAAGCCCTGTTGCCAGTGCCCTACCCGCTATTCCTGCCCCGTCGATTCGCGATAGTTCAAACAGGCCCCATTCTCACTCCACTCCGGCGACAGCATCTGCGCAACCAAGGGTGCCACATCCTCCGGCGTCGGCAGGGTCTCGGGATCTTCGCCGGGCATAGCTTTGGCGCGCATCGCCGTGCGGACCGGCCCGGGGTTGAGAATGTTCACCCGCACCTTTGTGGACTCGCATTCGGCGGCATAGGTCAGCGCCAAGCTTTCCAGCGCCGCTTTGCTCATGGCATAGCCGCCCCAGAACGCCCGCGGTTTGCGCGCCAGCGAGGAGGAGACCAACACCACCCGGCCCGCTTCCGACCTCTGCAACAAGGGATCGAGCGAGCGCAGCAAGCGCCAGTTGGCGGTCACATTCACCGCCAGCAATTCGTCGAACAACTTCACATCGAGATGCGCTAGCGGCGTCAGCGCACCCAGTACGCCCGCATTGGCGAAAAAGCCGTCCAGCTTGCCCCAGCGCTCAAAGAGCGAAGCGCCCAGCCGGTCCAGCGCGTCGCCGTCCCGCAGATCCAACGGCACCAGCGTGGCGCTGCCGCCCGCCGCCTGCACCGCGTCATCGGTTTCTTCCAAACCGCCGACCGTGCGCGCCACCAGAATAAGATGGGCCTTCTCAGCCGCCAAAGCGATTGCCGCCGCCCGCCCGATTCCCCTGGAGGCACCCGTCACCAAGACGATGCGCCCATCCCCGCTCATGAGGCTCACGCGACTTCGGCGAGGAAGGAAAGCTGGTTTTCTTTGCTGGCATCGGCGTCGGTGATGCGGATGGGATAATCGCCGGAGAAGCAGGCGTCGCAGAATTTTGGCGCCGCCGCATCGCGTTTTTCTTCACCCACGGCGCGGTAAAGCCCGTCCATGGAAATGAAGGCGAGGCTGTCCACACCGATGAATTTGGCCATTTCTTCCAGGTTCATCTCATGCGCCAGCAAGGCATGCTCGTTGGGCGTATCGACGCCATAGAAACAGGAATGCTTGGTCGGCGGGCTGGCGACGCGGAAATGGACTTCCGA
>JAATGP010000002.1 GCA_015654635.1 Alphaproteobacteria bacterium
AGCGCGCCACGATGAGACCGACGAAGATCAGCATCGTGATCGGGCGCCAGGACGACGCCAACCAGTTCTTGCTCTGCGCCTCCGCCAAAACGATGCCGGCGGCGGCTTTCGCAAGGTCTGTGTCAGCAGCCAGTTTTGCCAACTCGACGTTCTGCTGCATCTCGAACAGCTTCAGTTTGGCCTCGTTGGCCTTTTCCGGATCGGGGAAGATGTGATCGAAGATCTTACCGCCAAGATTTGCAAGAATTGAAACCCATTCCATAGTCGTGCTCCTTTCCGCCGCGGGCTTCGTTGCCGCGCGGACGTTTGGTTGTTGGCTTCGGGTGGTGGTGGACGCGAGGCCCTAACGGCGGCCGTCCCGGCCGTCATTGGCTTGCAGGCGTTCAAGGCGCTCGGCGAGCCGGTCGAGATTGCGTTCAAGCCGCTCGCCAAGTTCTTTCAGGCCTGCGGTAATGCGGCTCTCAACGTCTTTGATTTCGGCTTTGGTGACGTAGGTTTTGGCCGAATCCGTTTGGCATCCGCTCAGCTTGCTTGTCAGATCGTCGATACGCTGGTGAAGCTTTGCGGATGATCGCCAGGTGTACGAAAAGCACAGGCCTGCCAGCGAAAGACCGCCACCAATCAGCCATTCAGGGCCCATGATGCCTTCCTCCTGATTTTCGATTAAGCGATGCGCGCGCCGTAGAAGACCGAGTCGGCCGACGTGACGTAACCGTCGTTGGTTTCCATAAAGGCGAACACTTCGATGTAGTCGTTGGCGGCGAGCTTCAGCACGGTTTGGGTTTCGACCCGTGTGCGGAGCGTGACGACGGTCCCCCACGATTCCACTGCGGTCTGTGCCAAGGCTGCACCATTCTTGTATAGCGCCCCTTGGATGGAGGCTGGCACAGTGGAATTGGCCTTGAACCGCCACTTCATCCCGACGAGGTAATAGCCAGCTATCGGTGCCACAAACCTATTGTTTGTCCCATTGAAGGCGTTCTGGTCGTTATGATTGGCGCTGTTGAACGCCACCTTGGTCCAGATATTTGCGGCAACGTAATTGTCGTAGTTGGTCACCGCCTCAAACTTTGCGCCCTGCGTGTGGTCAACCGCTCCCGTATCCTTGCTCACCACAAAGCCGATTTTGAAAGTCGAGCCGTCTGGCGAGGTCTTGACCGTAAAGTTGTCATCGCCCAGGAGGCCGAACAATGCGCGCGTACTAAAGTTCGTCTGGAACGTGAAACGCGCATCGTTGGCCGAGGCCTGTTTGCTCAGCGTGACATTCAGGGTGCCACTTCCATTCGAGAGCAGCATGCTCGAAATGTTCATCGAAACCGGATTATTGCTGTCCGGTATCGCGCCGCCGACACCTAGCTTGCCGGGCAAGAGCATGTCGCCCAACCAGACGCCATTCACGTACACCAGCGATGCCCCGTTGCTGGCGAGGTAGGCTCTCAGCCCATTGAACGGCGCGAAGAAGCGCCATGCGCCGTCCATACAATAGGCGACCTTGTAGGCGTAGCCGACCCAGGCGCCTGTGGGGACGCCTCCTACCACATAAGAATCCCCATCGACGGGAGAACTGGGCGGCGTGTTTACAAATTGCCCAAGTAAATAGAGGTCAATGAGGGCATCAATCGCGATAAGATCATCATTGACGGTGACGTGCTTCTGCGATTGCGCCTGTTGAAGCTGCGACAGCGCAAGGCGCGGTGTGACGGAACCCATGGTTCACCTCGTCCAGAGAGATTCACGAACGACCTGCCCTCGCCCGAACACGGACGAGAGCTGGTAGACTTTCACAATGAGAGGGTTTGGGATGGTGCCGCCGAAATCCGTCGACTGCTGGGCCGCGCTATAGACTGCTGTTGCCGAGGGCAGCGACGCGAAAGTGCGGACAACTGCCGTGCCCGCCGCATTCAGAATTTCGAGATCGTAAGCCTCACTGGATTCGCTTAGCGGAATTTCGGCTTGGTCCCAGCTGTCAGATGCCGGATTGCGATCCCGGCGCTTCCACGAGATCGTGAGATTGGCTGTGCCGTTCCAGGAAAAGCGGACGTGACATGGTGCATACGGACGAAGTCCGTTGCCTTTGAATTGGTAGGTCGCCTTCTGATACGAGCTATCCGATAAGGGCTTAGCCGACCCAATTGACGCCGACCTCGCTCTTGCCGCTCTGGGCGCTGAATTTCAGCGTCACATCGCTGCACGGATCAGCCGATGACAGGCAGTTCATCGGCTCGACGAGATACGGCGTGAGCGCGTTGTGCCACTTGCCGGGATGCGACGACCCGGTTTCGGCGGGCACAACCCGTTCTTTCTCCGCCCATTCCGACACCGTGATCGCCGCCGGCACCGCCAGTGCCGCCGCCAGTGCCGCGGCGACGAGAAGGCGGGCATCGGTCAGGCCGGGAAAGCGTTCACGAAGGCTCATGTGCGTTTCCTTTGCTCGCCGCCTGCACGATGGCGTCGAATTTCTTCTTCAGTTCCGTCGCCAAATCGCGGCGCTCTTGCTGCAACAGCGCCCGGATTTGTCGAGGATCGATTTCGGAGGCGAGGCGCTCGGCCAAAACGAAGTCGACGTTGATCAGGCGCTCACGCAGGAAGTTGCCAGCCTCGGCCACCGCGTCCAGCATCTCGCCGGGATCGACCACTTGGCCGAGGCGTTCGGCCAGATCGAGTTCGGCTTGCTGGGCCTTCGCCTCATCGAGGCGCGATTTCGTCTCCATGCGGCGACCGTCCGCCTTGGGGCGGGCGACCTTGTGCTCTTCGACCTTGCGGGCGGCGTCCACGACGTCGGGATTGTCGGCACGATGCTGGCGCACCCGGTCCAGATCGACCTTGCCGTCCTCGCCCATCAGTTCGGGGTAGCGATCCAAATAACGCTTGAGCGAACTGCGGTTAATGCCGAGCGCCTCGGCGGCGCGCGCTTGTTTCAGGCGTTGCGTGCCGCCCGATTTGTTGCAGCGCGCGTTGTCGCCTGATGCAACGTGTTGCATCACTTGCGAATCTCCTCACTGCAAATCCCAAACGCGCAGCTTGCCCATATAGCTTTTGGGTCCGGGAAGGACCCGCGGAGCTTGGCGGGCGCGCTGCCAAGCTGCGAACCGCACGGCTCACAGCGTCACGTCAAAGGGCTTTCGATTGCTTCGGGCGGTACTGTGCGCCCCAAAAGCGAAGCGCCCGAACCGGTTTCCCGTCGGGCGCATTTCACCATGCGGGTGCTAGAGCAAGCTTTTGGGGAGGAAATGTCAAGGGGCTGGCGCGGCGCAAGGCACCTATAGGGCCTAACGGCGCGCGTCCAATACCGTTATGGCAAATTGCGAGGCGGAGTGTACAGACCAAAGAAAAGCCCGGCGGAGCCGATTTGGCGCCAGCCGGGCCGAATCACTTCCATTGTGTTAGGCGAAATAGACCGCCTCGCCTGCCCCGTCATTGAATGCGGCGCCGAATTCGCGAACGAACCACGGGCCCGCTTCGCGCAATTTCCCCCGCTCTTCGCGATACCGCGCAATCCGCCACCGCAATTGTTCCAGCCGCATACGCAACGTGGCGCAAATCGCTGGCGAGAAAGCGCGCCCGGCCGCCCTAATCTCACCAATCAACGCGAGCGCGGCGCGCCTATCTTCCCGGATATTCTCACCCAGCTCGCTATAGCGGGCGCCCGCTTGCCATGCGGCGTCGTAGTCGCGGGCATGTTCGGCAGCAATGCGCGCGAATGCATCCGCTGCGAATGCCGCTTCCCTTTCCTCTCCGAAGACACCGGCCCGGACATCGACACGGTAACCGTCGTTCGCGCTTTCCTGATAAGCCGCCAGATAGCGCGGGCGCCCGTTCTTTCCTGCCAATTGCAATATGGCACCGCGACAAGTGTCAATTTGCAGCGTATCGCAGTACCAGCCTTTATGGCTGAGCCGGATACGCTTATCCGCATAATCCACAAGCCTCGGGCCAGCGGCGTCCAGATTGTCGACAAAACGGGCGCCGTCGTTGTCCGGTGGGTTCCACGCACCTGCTAGATGCGCGACGCGGTAGGCGCGGGCGCCGTGGCAGGCATAGACTTTGCGCTTTGCGGCGCGCCGTTGCAGACTTGCTTTAAGATCACTGAGTTTCATGGCTCGGCCCTTTCGCCAATTTTGCCCGGCCCAATGCCAGACGCATTCGTTGTGTTGATTAGTGCGCCACTCTTCCCGCGTAGTCGCGGAACAGGTCCAGGGTGTGCTGGCAACGATAAGTCGGTTCGACAAAATCCGGGTTATCGCGCGCCAAATCGGCGACACGTTCCGCCCTCGCCTCTTCCACCTTCTGCGTTACCGCGTCCCAATCAACGGCCGCGCCCCATTCGTGGGTGAGGCCGTCGCCGTCCAGCATCATGTCAACAATCTCGCTATGCCACTCTTTCGAATATCCGCCGCAGCTGGACCACGCGGCACAAAGCAATGTGCACAACTCGTTGTGGTCCCACTCCTTAAGCGGCTTGGCTAACCACCTTTCCAAGTCGTTCGAATAGTAGGAGTGAAAGCCGCTATAGGAGGTGTGGCGCTCCGCTATCACTTTAGCCAAATGCCGGTGACCATCGGCGCGGCTCATACGGAACAGCTTGCAGACTGCAGCATAGCGGATGCGGACGAACAGCCTATCCGTCTCAAAGTTATAGTAATGCGGGCTTACCATTTCCTCGAAGTTGCAACCCAGCTTAAAGCCGATTTGCGCGCTGGCGGTTTGGTCGAAGGCGTCGACATAGCTCCGCGCAATCGCTTGATAGGCGCATCTGTAGTCTGTCGCATCCATAAGGATTTGGCCGTATTGCTCGCCCGTCAGGTGCAATTCAGGCGGAACGCCTTCCTCGTTCTGCCTATCCGTTTCGAAATATTCCGCTTCCTGTTGTTCGATGTGGTCGACTTCCTGACTCCAAACACTTTCGTAGAAACCGTGGAAAGGAATGTTGACGCTCACTGTTTGTTTCGACATTGCCGCCCCCTACGCGATACCGTAGCCATCGCCCATGGAATTGCGGGGAATGCCGTCCCCAACAATCCGCAACACATAACCGCGCGGGTCCCCGCCGCTTTCGGCCGTCAAGCCGTACCAAGCCGCAATCGTCTTTGCGCGTTCGGCAAGTCTTTCGTATTCGCGTTCCCGGCGGGGTCTGTTGCCGTAATTGCAATCCGCAACCGCGACGGCCGATAAGCGCCGCCCGATTTTGGTCAATAGCGCCGCGTCAACCGCTGCGAAGTAGGACGACGCTTGCGGGCGCCGCAATGCCAGGATTGCCGTAAGCTGATATTCGTCCGCTAGGCGTTCAATTTTCTTTGAACGCAGCGACGCGCGCAATTCGCGCTCTTGTTCGCTATTCATGGTCCGGCCCTTTCGCCAGCTCCGCCCGGCCCAACGCCAGACGGTATGTCAGAATATTATGCCATAGACGCCTAGCATTCAATGGCGTGCAGAACTTTTCGTCGCAGCTCCTATCAGGTAACCGCGGCACCATAAAACAAAAAAAAGGCGCCCACTTATCGCGGGCACCTTTCGTCCAATCCTATTGCGTGCCGCGCGCGCTATTCACGGCGGAATAGCTATCGCGGCTTTTCGATACCACGGCTTTCCGAAGCGCGGCTTTTCAGACCTTGCCAAATCGCGCATGGGTTAGCTCTCCGCGTAGTTGGCGTCGCCTTCCGCCGCCGCAATAACGATGTCCATACGCTCAAGGTAGGCCCCCCAACGCTCCTTGTGCGCGTCGTCGTCAAAGCGCTCCGGCGCCAGATAGGCAATGGTGCGCCGCGCGTCGCGCAATTGCGCTAAGAGGTCCGGTGCCGCCGCGATCAAGTCCAGATGCGCGTCGACCATGCGCCGGGGGTATTGATACCACTCGCCATCATCGCCCGCCCGCGCCGTAACAACTTCGGTCGCATCAACGCGGGAAGCAGCCTCGCCTTGACGCTTTCCCCAGGGGCGTGGTGTTCCGATGATTTTTAGCCCCTTGCGCTTCCAGCTGCCCGGCTCTGGGATATAGCGGGCGGTGGTGCCGATATGCTGTTTTGCCCAAAATCCGCTCGGCGCGCCGTCGGACCAGGTGCAGCCGACAATGTCGCGCTCGCGCTTGGCGCATTTTAGCAGCCGCGCAGCCAGTTCCGGTGTGGCGTCTTCACCAAGCCAAAAATGGATGCACACACCATCGGCGTTCACCAACTCCGTGTTGTAGGGATAACCAAGACAAAGCCCTTCAGCTTTATCGTCGAGAAGTGCGATGCGCTTCATATCAGGCCTCCTAGCCAACTTCGCCCGGCCCAACGCCAGACGGTATGTCAGAACATTATGACACAAGGAAAACGCGCTCAAGTCCTATTTTTCAAGACGCTCCGCCGCCTTGATCAAATCCGCAGCTCGCTTGCGGCAGACAGAAGCCAATTCCGTCTTGATGCCGATAGGAATGCTGAATTCGTCGTCTACCCAGCGGTAGATGGTACGGTCTGCCACCTTCAGCGCCCGCGCCGCTTCGCCTTTCCAATTCGGTCCCCACAGCAATTCACACACACCCGAAAATTTCTCGCCACTGAGCGGCTTTTCATCGGCCATACCCATTCTCCCAATGTCACGATATTCAGACGTCATGTTTCTATGACACATCTGCGGTGGGTGCAAGCGCGGCTTTTCGGAGCTATCGCGGCTTTTGGGGCGAGCGCCGCCTTCCAAAGCAATGGAGGCTTTTTGCTTTGGAAGGGATCGGATTATCCGCTTCTTACAGCCCCGTGGCCCTATCTCCATCTCGTGATTAGACGGACGGCCCATATTCTGGTCAGCCCGTCCATCGCGGTTGACGGTTATACCGTATGGTGTTGATGGCTCGTGACTTCAACCGCACTTCCCCGCGCACAATGAACTACGAACTACTGCTTGATCTAGGGTGCGCAGTGAATCCGCAACGGCCGCGTAGAATAAGATCAGAGTTACAATAAGCAAAAACAGAAAGTACCATTTGAAGCCAAATATCTGATACTTGGTCCGCGTTGGTATCGCAAAAAATATTAGAACAGCCGCCATAATCGCAGTGGCACCAAACCAATGGATTGCCCGTAGGTATACTTCGGCCAGAGCTGCACACGAGGCCGTTGGCAGTGCGGTCACGCAAGCAGCCACCAACAGCCCACCGCTCGCGGCAATGCCTAGGCCGATTTGCAATCCAAATTCTGCGGTCAGTTCGCCTAAAGTCACGCTCACGTTCGCCCACGCGGTGTGACACTTCTCTGCCCAGGAGCGCCGTTCCCCATCTGGCAACCGCCTAGAGCGGTGCCCACTACTGCGCGGCCTCGATGCGTTTCTATTTTTCATTCATACTCCGTGGTCGAATAGGTGCGCCTGATTAAGCCATGGCGTCTCGTCGGGCAAATTGGCAAGCAATTCGTGGTCAACGAGATGCCCATTCAGCGCCTCGTGCACGCGGGCATCCACCGCCATTCCTTCCGGGCAATCGTCAGGACATGGCTGATCAAGTTCATTTCCCGCGCCACCGTCGCGCCGGAAACCTCGCCGAGGCGCCGGTCGCGCCACGCCGCCAGATCGGTTGACGACAATTTCGACAGCTTCACGTCGACGAGACGCTTGTCCCGCTGAAGCAACTTGAGGCGGATGGATTCCCAGCGGGCGCCCTTCTTGTTCGGGGTCACCTCCCGGTCGTAGCGCTCCATCGCATCAGCGAGTGTATGACGGCCTCCGCCGCCCGCCCCTTCACCATCGCGCAATTGGCGCTCAATCCTGTTCGCCCAATCGGCGGCCTGGCCCTTGCCCGGAAAGCGTTTGGACCTGCGTTTGCCGCCGATGCAAACAAAGGCATGCCACCCGTCTTGCTCTTTGATGATTGACGCCATTGGCCACACCCGGTGAAAGCCCGGTGTAAATTTGGTGTAAATAAAACCAGAAATCTATCGCTTTCGACGGATTGAGGCGGACTAGACACCGATTTTTTGCCGGTTTACCGCCAGTTTTTTCTTGCCTGTGACTCTCTCGGAATAGATCAGGTGCCTGTAGCCGGCACCAGCACATGACACCCCATTTGTGGCTTTTGGGCTGCGATTGCGGGCGGACGCGACCACGGAAATCAATGAGGGCCTAGAATGAACCCGCGCCTGCAATGGGCTCTCCTCGCTCTAGCCGTGCTTCTGATTGGCGTATGGTGCGCCCACGCATCGCTGAAACCTGGCCCCTGTTCTGGCCCGTCGCGACCCAGCTTCTGCTATCATCGCTCGGGCTCGCGGTATTCCGAGCGATTGCTTCACCGCTCCTAAGTGGAAGTTTGCGGCGGATCGGTATCGTTCGCCTGCCCTCACATCTGAAACCAGATCGTCTCTACAAAGCCGCTTTCTTTGACGGTGTTGCGGCCAGCCCAGGTGAAGAAATAACCGCTTTGCAGCGACCAGCGCGGCGTGAAACGATGCACCAGCGAGGCCTCCCATTTGCATTGGCGATAGGGTTCATAGGGGCGCTGTTCTCCACCCGTGGAGATGTCGTCAAAGCTTTGGAGCAGCATAAGGTCGTTGCGGGTGGGCCAGAAGCCGACGGTAGCATCCATTTCCAACTCGTCCGGCCGCGGCCGCTTGACCCAACGCTGGGCGGCTTCGATGTCAATAAAGCCATCGCGGCGGAGCAGTTTGAAGCTGGTGCCGTAGAGCAGGCGCAACTCCAATTGGCGCCCGGCCTGGCCGCTCGCGGAAGTCGACATGTCGAAGGCACCGGCGGTTTTGGCCGAGGCCTGCAATGACATCATGCCGATGCGCTTGGTCAGCAGCAGCCGTCCGCCAACCTCAACGGACTCCGCGCTGACGGAGTGGCCGCGCAGGATCTCGGCGATCACATACTCGGGTGCCGCGAAGACGGTGAAGGCATCGGTCAGCCCATATTCAAACCAGCTCTGCAAATAAATCTTGTTGAAGGTGACGGGGCCGACTAGCTTTCCGGTTTCGTCATAACGCTGCGTCGCCCGGCTAACCGTTGCGCCGCTAAACACCTGTATCGTACCACGGGGCAATGTCCACGCCCCACCCGTCGCGCTCTGTGCTGACAGGAACAGCGCCAGCGCGATCCATCGCATCACGATACGGCGCCAGGTCCGTGCGGGGTCTTCTCCCAGCCGAAAGGATCACGCACCAACTGCCATAGCGCCCGATAAGCGGCGACGGATATCAACAGCCAATAGACAGGATAGCCTATAATCGCCAGCATGGATGGGCGCCCACGGCTGCCGCGGACAGGCAAGGCTCCGAGCAGCGCCAATAAAGCATTGATGAGAAGCAGCGAGCCGCCGCAAATTTCCGCAAAACCGGACAGGGTTCCGCAGGTCAGCGAACCGGCAAAGGCCGAGGCGATCCAGCACAGCCACAGCAGCGGATTGACCAACACCGACCAGATTGTGCCGCCCAGAAAAAACTGCATCGCGGCAACGCCCGTCGGACCGATCTGGCGGATCAAGCGGCGCGGGTTGCGCGTGTGTACGAGCATCGTCTGCATGTACCCTTTCAGCCAGCGCGTGCGCTGACGCAGCCACACGGAAAGACTCGCAGGCGCTTCTTCAAACGTCATCGAATCCAGCACCCCAACCTTGTGGCCCAACCGGGCCATGCGTATGCCGAGATCGGCATCCTCGGTCACATTGAACGGGTCCCACAGGCCGGCATCGACAAGCGCCGTGCGGCGAAAATGGTTGGAGGTCCCGCCCAGCGGGATCGGCGCGCCAAGCCGCTCCAAACCCGGCAGCAGAGCGCTGAACCAGATGCCGTAATCGAGCGCAAAGATATGCTGCAACCAGCATTGGGCGCGATCGATGACGAGCCGCGCCTGGAAACAGGAAACCTCGGGATGGGTACGAAAGGCTTCCACCGCTTTCTTAAGCTGGCTTGGTTCCGGCCGGTCCTCCGCATCGAAGACGACGACAAACTCGCCGCGGCAGGCCTCGGTGGCATAGCTACAGGCTTTGGGCTTGGTGCGTGGCGCGGCCGCAGGAACAATCACGCGGGCGTAGGAAAACTGCTCCGCTGCAGCCCGCGTTTCGTGATCGTCCTCTTCCAGCACCAATGGATGTCACGTTTTTCGGGAGGATAGTCGAGCGCCGAGAGCGCCTCTGCCAGTTGCGGCAGTATCTGCGCCTCCCGATAAAGCGGCACCAAGATGGAGTAGATGGGCCAGTCCAGGTCATTGGCGATGGGTACCGCCGGGGAGCGCGCTCTTCCCAACAGCACAAGCGTGCAGCGCGTCAGAACGCCGATCAGAAAGCCCACCGACATCATCCAGACAATGGCATCGGCCATCTGCCGCGGCCACTGTGCCATAAGCGCGAGCATGACGAGGATCGAAATAAGGAAGAGCGAGATCTGAGCCCGTGTCGCAACAATCCGTGCGGAAAACTCCGGCCGCTGCAACGCCAATCCGTATACCGCCCGTTCCAGGTTGGATGAGCAGTTTTCGGCGAGGGCGGGCGCGCCGGTTGCGGGCGCGCGCCATGGTGTTCCGGAAAACAATGCTCCCAATAGCCCCATGACCACCCCCCGTGGTCCGAGAACGAATTGCTCGAATGACTTGAGCGCCGATCTGATTACGCAATGGCAGCGCGCCGTCCCGCAGAGGCGCATCCCATTTCGCGAATCGCGAACGGCCTCCACCAGCTACCAACGGTTGTATTCATAGTCGGTGCCATTTTGTTCGATAAGAAGTTGAAGACGGCAACCCATCAACCCATGGAGGCGTGCGATAGCTGCGCCGGGCAGCGGGGCCGCGTGCAGAGTCACGCGCCTCGCTTCAGACGTTTGTTTTGAGACACCAGATGGTTTCCAGAGTGGTTAGCTTAATACGCTGTTAAGGCTGTCCCGCTAATGCTTAGCCACGGTCGGTGGGAACCTTGAGCGGGGCAAATACGTGGGACTGACAGCACGCGATATGAGCGACATGGGCCGCTTGGCTCAACTTGCCGCCAACCCACAGGATACAACACGCGAAGAGATTTATCTGGCGGTAGCCTCCCTTTACCGGGTCCAAGGCGATCATCTCAACGATCGCGAAAAGCTGTTGATGCGGGAAATCCTGCTGCGCCTCACCCGCGACGTCGAAATGGCGATCCGTATCTCTCTGGCCGAACGACTGGCCGACGACACCGCTGCACCCAACGATCTCATTCTGCTCCTGGCCGACGATACGATCGAAGTGGCACGCCCCGTTATCCTGCGCAGCCCGTTGCTTTGCGACGAGGATATGCTGAAGCTGATCGCGCAAAGCGATGCCGGGCATCAGGAAGCGGTCGCAGCCCGCCCGCATATCGGCGAAACAGTAACCGCCGCGCTTGCCAAGTGTGATACGGAGACGGTTCTTGTTACCCTCGTGCGCAACAGCACGGCCAAACTGTCGGGCATGACCTTCGAGGTTCTGGTCGATAAATCCCGTGCCATTGCGGGCCTGCAGGAACCGATCACGCGCCGTAAGGATTTGCCGCCGGAACTCGCCACCAAGATGTGCAACTGGGTTTCCGACGCGCTCAAGAGCTATATCGTCCGAAACTACACGATGAGCGACGGCACGCTGGAAAAGGCCATTGCCGAGGCCGAACAGACAGTCAAGAGCGAACCGGCCGCCGCACGCCCCACACCAGCGGAAAGTGCCAACAAGCTGGTCGAGAAGCTCCATGTTTCCGGTCAACTCAAAGCGGGTTTTCTTTTACGCGTCCTGCATCAAGGTCAGATCGATCTTTTCGATCTTGCCTTTGCCCGCATACTGGAGCTGCCCCTCGCCGAACTTCGCCAGAATCTTTACGAGCGCGGCCCCAAGACGGTAGCGCTTGCCTGTCGCGCGGCGGGGATCGACCGCTGTGTCTTTACGACCGTCTTCAAGCTGTCGCGCCAGGCGCGGCTGATGAAACCCGTGCTTAACGAGCCGGAACTGAAGATCGTCGAGAACGCCTTTACCACCTATTCGAAAACCGAGGCGCGGGAAGAGTTGCAGGGCCTCGCCAAAAAGGGCTGAAACACTCCCTCGCACCTGCTAGGGTCGCCGTATGATCGACCCTTTCGGCCGCAAAATCACATACTTGCGCGTTTCGGTCACAGACCGCTGCGATTTACGCTGCGTCTATTGCATGGCCGAGCAGCAGACTTTTCTGCCCAAAGCAGAAGTGTTGACGCTGGAAGAGATCGAGCGGCTTTGTGCCGTGTTCCTGCGCAAAGGCACCGAGACCATCCGTATTACCGGCGGAGAACCGCTAGTTCGGCGCGGTGTGATCGGGTTGATCGAACGCTTGGGCAGCCGCCTCGGCGCGGGCGGACTCAAAGAGCTGACCTTGACCACCAACGGTACGCAGCTTGCGAGTGTGGCGCCGCAATTGGCCGCTGCAGGGGTAAAGCGGATCAACGTCTCGCTCGACAGTCTGGACCCGGCCAAGTTCCGTGCCGTGACCCGGTGGGGCGAGCTTTCCACCGTGCTGAAAGGCATCGATGCGGCTCTTGCCGCGGGTCTCCAAATCAAGATCAACACCGTTGTTCTGAAGAGCGTCAACGACCGGGAAATCCTGACGCTTTTGCGCTGGGCACACGGTCTTGGCATGGGCCTGACCCTGATCGAGACCATGCCTATGGGAAGCATCGAGACCGACCGGCTGGCGCAGTATGTGCCCCTGTCACAGATCCGCGCTGATCTCGCCCAGCATTTTACCCTGACCGAGTCCATTTATCGCACCAGTGGACCGGCCCGGTATGTGGAGGTCGCAGAAACGGGTGGACGGCTGGGCTTCATTACTCCCCTCACCCATAACTTTTGCGAGAGCTGCAACCGCGTCCGCCTGACCTGTACCGGCAAACTCTATATGTGCCTTGGACAAGAAGATGCGGCCGATTTGCGTGCACCCTTGCGCGCCACGCCAGACGACGGAATGCTGGAAGACGCCATTGACGAGGCCATCGGGCGCAAACCCAAGGGTCACGATTTCCACATCGACCGGCGCCATGTGAGCCCGGCCGTGCCGCGTCCGATGTCATTAACGGGGGGGTAGAACCCCGCCGAAACTTTTGAGGGTTGAGACATGATGCGGCTGCATTTCGTGGCCACCGCTGTGCCGGAAGCACAGTCCGCACTGGCCAGCCTGCGCGCGCAATATGACGATGCGGGCCCGGACAAGGCTGAGATCATCATCGCGCTGGGCGGTGACGGCTTCATGCTGCAGACGCTGCACGCCTTTCTGGGCCAGGAAAAACCGATTTACGGGATGAATCTCGGCTCGGTCGGTTTTTTGATGAATGAGTATAGCGAGGACCAACTGCAAGAACGCCTCGGCCATGCCGAGAGGGCGCAAATCCATCCCTTGCGGATGCGCGCCACCAGCGCCGTCACTTGCGTGGATGGGCTTGCCTTCAACGAAGTGTCGCTGCTGCGCCAAACCCGCCAAGCAACCAAGCTGCGCATTCTGGTGGACGGCAAGATCCGTATCAAGGAGCTGATCTGTGACGGCGCCTTGGTGGCGACCCCCGTCGGCAGCACGGCCTATAACCTCTCGGCCCACGGCCCTATTCTGCCGATCGACTCCGCATTGTTGGCACTGACACCGATCAGCGCCTTTCGGCCGCGGCGCTGGCGCGGCGCTCTCCTGCCGCACCACTCCACGGTTCGTTTCGAGGTCCTGGAAGCGGGCAAGCGCCCGGTGAGCGCGGTCGCCGATGGGCTGGAAGTGCGCAATATAACGTCAGTGGACGTTGCCGAGGACCGCAGCATCGGAATGGTAATGCTGTTCGACGCAGGCCGGAACCTCGACGAGCGAATCCTTACCGAACAGTTTCAGGATTAGATTTTTCCCCTCACGGATTTGGCATCACTTCATAGGCCATTAAGGGAGAACCCTTAGTCTCGCCCCACGTGCCCGAATGGCACCTGGGGTAGCATGAACGGCATTCGCTTCGACAAGCTGCGCGTTCTGATCGTCGACGACAATCCGCATATGCGGCGGCTGGTCGTGGCGATCATGCAGGCGTTTGGCGTTCACGATTATTTCGAATCCCATAACGCCGAACACGCCTGGTCGCATTTGCGCGAGACCAATCCCGATATCATCATCCTCGACTGGCAAATGCCGGGGATGACGGGAATCGAATTTGCCCGCCTGGTGCGCACGTCTCCGCGGGCCCCCAACTGCTTCGTCCCTATCATCATGCTCACCGGTCATACCCATATCGAGCAGGTGCGCCAAGCCCGGGACGTCGGCATCAACGAGTTTCTCGCCAAGCCTGTTTCGGTCAAAGCGATCCTGTCGCGGCTGATCAATGTGATCGAACATCCGCGGCCGTTCATTCGCTGCGCGACCTATTTTGGACCTTGCCGCCGACGCAAAGCCGTTGCCGCCTATAAAGGCATGGATCGGCGCTGCTCTGAACTCACCTCCGTCGATTAACACAGGAAGGCTGACCGATGGCAAAGGATAATAAGAACGTCCAGATCTTCATGCCGCCGAACAATCTGCGCGCCAAACTCGGCGGCGGCGGCTACATAGACTCCGACATCGTTTCGCGTGCCGAGATGGCCATGGCCGAACTGCAGACCGAATTCCCCGACTGGCTGGCAGAGGATATCCAAGCCCTCAATACGGCGCAGGCGGCATTCTCCGCCGGGCGCAATACCGACACCGCCGGCGTTTTGTTCCGTGCGGCCCACGATCTGCGCGGCCAGGCGACGACCTTTGGCTTTCCCCTGATCGCCCGCATCGCCGCCTCGCTGGCCAAACTCATGGAGGGGTTGGCCAAAGTCGAAGTCGCCCTGAAAGACGTGCCGTTGCCGCTAATCGGCGCCCATATCGACGCTATTCTGGTCATTCACCGCCAGAATATCCGCGACATCTCCAATCTGACGGCGCTGACCCTGACCGAGGAACTGGAAGGCCGTGTGCTTAAGACCCTGGCGCGCGCCGGCCTCTAACAAGCCGCGCCTAGCGCGCCTGGGCCAGCGCGGGTTTTCCAGCCGCGGCAAGTGTCACCGCAAAGCCCGACGCCATCGCCGCTGCCAGCAGTGCAAAGAAGCCCGAAGGCCCCGCGGCACCGATCACAATGCCGCAGAGCAGCGGCCCGAAGATCGAGCCCAGCCCGAACAACAGCACCAAACCCGCAGCCGCCGCCACCCGCCGGTCTGCCGTCACATGATCGTTCACCGCTGCTGTCGACACCGCATAGATGGGAAAGATGGCGGCGCCCGACAAGCCTGCTGCGACAAGCGTGAACAGCGTACCGCTGGCAAAGACGCCGAAGAGGCAGGTCAGCGCCCCGACGCCGAACAGCGCCTGGAGCACGGGACGGCGGCCAAGGCGATCGGACATCCAGCCAACCGGCATCTGCAGCGCGCCGCCAGCCGCCACCGCGACCGCCATGAAAAGGCCGATGCCCGCCATGTCGAGGCCGATGCGTTTGGCGTAAACGGGACCGAAGGTGAAAACACTTGCCCAAGTCAGCCCCGCCAGCTGCGTGGCGATTGCTCCCATCGGCGCCAAACGGAACAGCGTGACAATGGAGAGCGGATTCGGCGGCACACTGGCAGGCGCGCTGCTGCGGGCGATGACAACCGGTACGGCAGCCACGAGGAAGAGCACGGCAGCGAGCTCGAACATGCCATAGCGCGAAGGCGATCCGAGCGCCAGAAGACCTTGCGCCACCGTCATGCCTGCGAGCTGGGCAAACATATAGAGGCTGAAGACGCGCCCGCGCAGCAGATTGGGAACGCTGGCGTTGATCCAGCTTTCCACCGCGACATAGCTGAGCGACAGGGCGATGCCGGAGAGCGCGCGGAACACGATCCAAGCGGGCGCGGTGATAACGAGAGGATGAAGCAGGACCACCGCGGCCGGCACGAGCATGGCGAGGATCACGGCTCTGACATGCCCGATACGGCCAACCACGAAGCGGCCGAGCAATGGCGCTATGACATAGCCTGCGTAATAGCTCGCCATCAAAAGCCCGATGATGCCGGAGCGAAAGACGCCATCGGCTTTCAGACTGATGAGATCGGTCTGCAGGGCATTGGCCGTCTGAACGAAAAAACTGCAGACGATGATGGCCCATACGGCAGCGATGGCGGTGCGCAACGAAAGCCCTTTCCCGATCAGGGAAAGGCTTTACTTTTTGCCGTGCGTCTTCGCAACCGTCTGCAGCACATCCAGGATGGCGGGTGACATGGCGATGGGCGGCGCGTTGCCGCTGTTCTCGTCGGCCGAGAAAAAACCATGCCGCGGATGCGACCATAAGGCGGCCATCGCGGCGGCGGTGGTATCGGTCGACAGAACGCCATTGGTGAGCGACGGCACTTCCGCCAAGGCGGTCGTCTTGAGGCTCGGCGTCGACAGAAAAGCGGTCTGGCGCACGGTCGAGGTGTAGACCTCTTTCACCGTTTTGGGCGTGCCATCGTGATGATAGAAGAGATTGGGATTGGCATCCGCCGCTTGGGGAAAAAGGTCGCAGGCCGAAGCCTGGGGCGAGCCTTGCGCCGAACGGATCAGTTTGCAGGCTTGCCCCGAGCCCAGGAAATGCCCGGCATAAAGCTCGCCCACCGACACCGTGCGGCCAAGCTTTCCTTCCATATCGGATTTGGTCTGCTTGGCATATTCGCCCGCCATCAGGGCACTGATATTGGGATCGTTGCGCAGACGTAAGATAGCGCTGCGATCGTTGGGGTCGGAGGTGTGATAGCGCCCGTCTTCGCCCTTGGTGATCGCATTGGCATAAGAGCCGAGGCCATATTGCGCGCCGTGGTCTTTGACCATGCTGAGCCAAGTCTGCTCGACGAACTGAAACAGGCCCGTGGCCGAAGAATTGCCGGATTTGGCATCCGCTTTCAGACCGGACTCGCGCATCGCGGTGCCGAGCAGATAATTGAAATCCACACCGGTCGCCGCGCTCGCTTTTTGCAGAGCAACGACCACCGAATTGGCGGCAAGCTTGGCAGCTTCGGCTAGCATTCGGATTCTCCGAAGAGTCGATCGGGCATGAGTGTTCTAGGCCTTAATAGACGATGAACTGGTTAAAAAGGTTTAAAGACCGGCCGCCCCTGCGAGTACGATGCGTAATCGCCGCCGCCATGCGGCGATCCGCACATTCTTCAGCTCCCCTCAAGCTTTGCTTGCGGCGCTTTCTGCATCCTTCAGCGTTCTAAAACATATGCACCACGGCGTGGACGAAGGCTTCGAGGGCTTTGGGCTCGTAGGGTATTGCTTCGCCGGCTCCCCAGACCGGGCCGGGCCAGGCAGGGTCGGCGATGTTGCGGGCGACGATATGGAAATGAAGCTGCGGCACGATATTGCCAAGGCTGCCGATGTTGATCTTGTGGCAGCCGGTCAAGTCCTTCAGCCTTTCCGCGGCGATGGCCACCTCCTCGGTGAGGAGGATGCGGTCGGTGGGAGAAAGCTCGAACAGCTCGGTCAGGTGGGCGCGGCGCGGCACCAAAATCAGCCAGGGATAGCGCGCATCATCCATCACCAGGACGCGCGATACCGTCAGATCCAGCGCATACACCGTCGAGGCGGCGATGCGCTTGTCCAAAGAAAAATCCGGCATGATCGCTTTATAGCTCCCAAGGAAGCGGCAGCCCCTGCCGCCACAACAGGAATCCAAGATAGCACCCATAGGCGATCATCAGCAAAACGCCACGCGGCCGGGACAGCCGCCAATGCATCGCCAGCAGCGGCAGCAGAATGAGACTGGCGATCGCCAGCACAAAAATATCGGCATGCCGTAACTGCTCGGGAATGGCCATGGGGTGAATGAGCGCCACCAGCCCCAGCACGGCCAGAAGGTTGAAGGCGCAGGCGCCCAAAATCTGCCCCACCACAACGGCCCCCTCGCCGCGCACCGCCACCACCAGCGTGGTGAAGAGTTTGGGCGAGGACAGACCGAAAGCGATCATCATGAGGCCCACGGTGGTCTCGCTCCAACCCAGCTCGGTCGCCACGTGAATGCCGCCGATGACGCTCAAATGCGCCCCCAGCCCAAGCACAATGACGCCCAGCACCAAGAAAAAGAACGACGCCGCCAGAGACGGTATCTCGCCATGCGAACGCCGTAGGGCGCGGGCCAGCGGCACCGAGTGATCCGATGCCCGGCGCCAGTCCGTCAACACCAAAATCACCAGATAGGCGGCAAAAATCGCCAGCAAGGCAGCCCCAGCCTGACGCGAGACCGCGCCTTCAAGAGCGCAGACGACAAGTCCGGCACAGCCGGCCAGAAGCGCCGTGCCGTCACGGAACAAGACCTTTGGCGGCGAAGCCAAAGGATGGATCAGCGCCCCCAGCCCGATGACGAAGAGAAGGTCGAAGAGATTGCTGCCGATGATGCCGCCCAGCGCCATCCCGGTATGGCCCATGGCAGCGGCGCGGTAAGTGACGAAAAGCTCCGGCATCACCGTCAAAACGGAGAGCACGAAAATACCCGTATAAAGCGGGGAGATATCGAATTGACGCGCCAGCCCGACGCCGCCGCGCAGGATCATCTCCGACGCGATCAGGATGAGAACCAAGCCCGCAATCAGGATGCCGCTGACCATGCTCCATTCCCGCCCTCTTTGTGCGGCGTTTGCGGCACGATGAGAGCTGACGTTGTTCCTTCAAACCGCCGCGGGTCGAAGGCAGGATCCACTGCGATCCGCTCCAAAACGAGACGCGACAGGACATCGGCGACAGCCGGAGCAAAGAGTATGCCGTTTCGATATTGCCCACTGGCAACGAAAAGACCGTCTACAGAGGATTGACCCAAAATCGGCAAACCGTCCGGCGCGGCGGGGCGAAGACCGGCCCAATGCTCGGAAAGGCGCCAATCCTTGAGCGCGGGCATCAGCCCTTCCGCCTGACGGCGCAACCAGGTAAGGGCGGTCTTGGTCAGGCTGGTATCAAAGCCGGCCAGCTCCATCGTTGCCCCCACCAGCACGCGCTGACGGCGCGGCACGATGTAGACGCCATTGCCCCACACCACGTGCATCGGCACCGATACGCCCGCAGGCGGCGACAAAACGATGATTTCCCCCTTCACGGGCACGATCTTCGGCACCGCCTCCGGCGGCAAACCCTCGATACGCGCCGACCACGCCCCCGCCGCCATGATGAAGATATCGGCGCGGTGGGTGGTGAAAGGCGTGGTGACGCCGGTCATGCGTCCGCCGGTAAGCTCAAAGCGCACAGCGGTTTCGGTGGCGCGCACTTCACCGCCGGCCTGCACAAAACAAACGGCGAGCGCCCGGCACAAAGCCTGGCTGTCGACTTGCGCTTCGCCGGGCGCGAAAACCGCATCGGCAAGGTCCTCCCCCAACAGGGGCTCCAGCGCCCGCGCCGCTTCGGCTGTGAGAGGGCTATGGTCACCGCTCAGGGGTTCTTCGGCGCGCGGCGCCTCACCCGCCATACGCAGCAACAGCGCGCCGTTGCGGCGATAGCCGATAGCGATGCCCGACTGGGCCTCCAAGGCGGCGGCAAACTCAGGCCACAGCGCATTGGCGCGGCGCGCAAAATCGGCTTCGGGACTGCCAGCGCTGCCAAGCTCTGCGGCTGCCGCCAGCATGCCGCCGGAGACCAAGGTGGCGCCGTTGCCGACCTGCGCCCGCTCCAGCACGACGACCTTTGCCCCGCCCAAAGCCAGCTTCCAGCCAATGGCGAGACCAGCCACGCCAGCCCCGATAATCACGACCTTCATGCGATCCTCCTAGATCCCGCCGAGACAAAGCATAAAATCCCGGTGAGATATGCGACAAGCCCGCCAGGAAAGACCGCCAGCAAAACAAACACCAACAGCAACTCCCCCTCGCCGATCAAGCCCGGCCCCAGCCGGGTGCGCGCCACCGCCTCAGCCGACAGGCCAAACAGCAGAAAGATGAGCGAAACGGCCCGCTCGGGATTATCAAGCGCGAAGGCAAAAACAATGGCGCCAGACCGCACCGCCGCGAAGAGAAAATCGAGCGGCGTGCGCTCGGCGACGGCCCCCAACACCAGACCCAATGCGAATATCCCAAGCCCCGCCCAAACAAAGTGACGGGCAATCAGCGCGGCACCGGCCAAGCTGACAACAAAAGCCGTAATGGACAGCAACCGTCCCCGGCCACGGAGCCTTCCAGCCAAGCGTTCCAAGGAGGGCGCAAAAAAGCGCTGAAGAATGGAGACAATCATGATGCAGTCGCTTTAGCCCAACGGTCTAGCATGGGGGCTTAGCTACCGCTGCGTCAAATACGGAATTGCGGACGACGCCGAATCTGTCCGCACGCCGTCAATGCTCAAACGGTTTCAGCGCCTGCGCCATGCGCTCCAGGGGAGGTACGGAACGGTCGAGCACGAATGCTTCACCGGTGAGCTGCTGATAAAGCGCGATGTAGCGGCGCGACAGCTCGGTCACCAACTCCGCCGGAGCCTCCGGCAAAACCGCATCCTTGTAGGGATCGCAATGGTCGCGAAACCATAGGCGCAAGAATTCCTTATCGAAATAGTCCGGCTCCTCGCCCGCCGCAAGGCGCGCCGCGTAACTTGCTGCCTGCCAGTAGCGCGAAGAATCCGGGGTGTGGATTTCGTCGATCAGCAGCAGCGTGCCGTCCTTATCCACACCGAACTCGTATTTGGTATCAACCAGGATAAGGCCGTGCTGGGCGGCGATCTGCTGCCCGCGGGCAAACAGCGCCAGCGCCGTATCCCGCACCTTGGTGAGGAGATCGGCGGCAATGAAACCCTCGGCCACCAGGGCTTCGATCGACAGCGTGCGGTCGTGGGCATCTTCCTTGGTGGTAGGGTCAAAAATGGGATGCGACAGTTTGGAATTTTTCTGCAAACCGCCCGGCAGTGTCAGCCCGCCAAAATCGCGCTCGCCATTCTGATAACGGGTCCAGATCGCCGTAGAGGTAGTGCCCGTGAGATAGCCGCGCACCACCGCTTCCACTGCCAACGGCGTCACCCGCCGGGCCACGGTGATATTGGGGTCGGGGACGGCGATCACATGGTTGGGAACAATATCCGCCGTCTGGCGAAACCAGAAAGCGCTGGAGAGGTTCAAAACCGCGCCTTTGTCCGGGATGTGCGCGATAATGCGATCGAAGGAGGAATGCCGGTCGGTCGCCACCAGGATCAACCGCTCCGGCTGGACATAGATGTCGCGCACCTTGCCCACCTTCAGGGAGCCGATGTTGTCGAAATGGGTCTCTCGGATCATGTCCATCTTCGCCGCCTGGGAATCACTCTTCCGTAGGGTATTGCTGTCGCCGCATGCGGTCAAAAACCCCTCGCGCGAATGCGAATGGTTACGGTATTGTGACGTGATTTTGGAGGAACGCCATGGAAAAGGCCACGTTCGGAGCAGGATGCTTCTGGGGGGTTGAATCGTTCTTTCGCGAGGTTCCGGGGGTCACGGAGGCCGTCTGCGGCTATGCCGGCGGCTGCATGAAAAACCCCACCTATGCCCAGGTCTGCTCGGACGAGACCGGCCATGCCGAGGTGGTGGAGGTGACCTACGACCCGGAAAAGGTCTCCTACGCCAAGCTGGTGGATGTGTTCTTCGCCAATCACAACCCGACGACGCTGAACCGCCAAGGTCCGGATGAAGGCACGCAATACCGCTCGGTGATCTTCACCCACACCGACGAGCAAGAGAAAATCGCGCGCGAAAAGAAAGCGGCGCTCGCGGCCTCGGGCAAGTTCAAGCAGCCCATCGTCACCACCGTTGAGCCGGTCCCGGCCTTCTGGCGCGCGGAAGACTATCACCAGCGCTATTTCGAGAAGAACGGCCTGCCATCCTGTCACGTCAGCTATTCGGAGTAAGGGTTTTGCAGTTTTCGAGGGGCGCGCTGCTGCTAGCGGCGGCGGTTGTTTGTGCGGTTGGGGCGATTGCGGAAACCGGTGGAGTCCATAGCGACGTTGGCCGCGGAGATCGCTACGCGGGTGCGCCGTGGGCGACGCAAGCACCCGTGCTGGCGCAGCATGGCATGGCGGCGACCGAAAATCCGCTGGCGACGCAAATCGCTCTCGATATTCTGAAAAAGGGCGGCAGTGCGATGGATGCTGCCATCGCTGCCAATGCGGCGCTCGGCTTGATGCAGCCGGTTCTGGACGGCATCGGCGGCGATTGCTTCGTCATCGTCTATGATCCCAGGACCAAGCAGCTTTATGGGTATAACGGTTCGGGCGCTGCGGCCCGGGGCCGCGATCTGACAAAACTGAAAGCGGAAATCGCCGCTGCTTATAAAAAGGCGGGGCTGCCTTACACCGCGCATATTCCCCCTGTCGGCACCCTGCCCATCACCGTGCCCGGCGCGGTGGATGCGTGGTTCGCGCTGCATGACCGCTTCGGCAAGCTTTCGATGAAGGAGGTGCTGGCGCCCGCCATCGGCTATGCCCGCGATGGCTTTCCGGTGGCACAGCTCGCCGCGCAATATTGGAAAGGCAATATGGCCGCGTTCCAGAAGCGCCGCGGTCTGATCGAAGAATCCGATAACGCCCAGAAAACCTATCTGATCGCCGATGGCAGCGGCGGGCATACGCCGGCGCAAGGCGAGATCTTCAAAAATCCGGATCTGGCCCGCACCTACACCCTGCTCGCCGAAGGCGGACGCGACGCCTTTTACAAAGGCGACATCGCGCACACCATGGATGCCTATTTCAAACGCATCGGCGGCGATTTGCGCTATGCCGATTTTGCCGCCCATCACGGCGAATGGGTAACACCACTATCCGTCAATTATCGCGGCTACGATGTCTATGAATTGCCGCCCAACGGCCAAGGCGCAGCGGCCCTTGAGATGCTGCAAGTGTTGAAAGGCTTCGACCTCAAGAAATCCGGTTGGGGCACGCCCGATACACTGACCGCACTTCTGGAAGCCAAACGGCTGGCCTTCGAGGATCTGGCCAAATGGTATGCCGATCCCAAATTCGCGCAGGTTCCGATGAAGGGGCTGCTGAGCGACAAATATGCGGACGCGCGGCGCAAGCTGATCGCGGCGGATCACGCGACCGTCGCTATCGGCCCCGGCGATCCCCGGCTTTACGACGGCGACACGACCTATCTTACCGTCGCCGATGAAAGCGGCATGATGGTGTCGCTGATCCAATCCAATTATCGCGGCATGGGATCAGGGATCGTGGCCGATGGGCTTGGCTTCATGTTCCAGGATCGCGGCGAGCTTTATTCGCTGGATAAGAAAGCGGCCAACGTCTATGCGCCGGGCAAGCGGCCGTTTCACACCATCATTCCGGCTTTCGTGATGAAGGATGGCGAACCATTCCTGGCCTTTGGCCTGATGGGCGGCGATATGCAGCCGCAAGGCCATGTGCAGATCCTGACCAACATCATCGATTTCGGCATGAACATCCAGGAAGCGGGCGATGCCGCGCGCTGGCGCCATTACGGCAATGCCGAACCCACGGGCGAAAAATCCACGGGCATCAGCACGGTGGAAATGGAAAGCGGCTATTCGGCCGCGGCGAAAGCCGAGCTGACCAAGCGCGGGTACACGCTGGCGCCGGGCACGGGCAATTTCGGCGGCTATCAAGCGATCTTGTGGGACCCCAAAGCGCGGGTCTATTGGGGCGCAACGGAGATGCGCAAAGACGGCCAAGCGGCGGGGTATTAGGCGGCGGGCGGCAAGAAGGTGGGGGCGCCGCGGACGCCCGCTTTCTGTGCTTGCCCAGAACCAACCAGAGGTAGTAAAACAACCACATCTGCAATCTTTGATGGAGGTTTTAGTGGCCACACCAATCAACGCGCTCACTACCCAATCTGACAGTTCCTCCGGTCCGAAATACCAGCCGCCGTGGGATTTTATCACCACCGACACCAACACGGGCGTGGGCGGAAAATACATTTATCTCGGCTATCTGCTTGGCGACGCCAATCCTGTCACGTCCCTGGATTTCAAAGCCTATGACTCGCCTCAGTCCAACCCACCGCCGGGCTGGTCGTGGAGCCCGCAAGACCTTAAAGAAGGCGCAGGGGGCAAATTTATTTACATGATCTGGAAGAATGGCGAATCCGGAGTGGCTCCGATCACCTCGATCTTCCTTTTGGTGATCAGCAGTGCCTCACCACCGCCGATCCCCGGCTATATCTCTATCCCTCAGGATTTGAACCAAGGTGCTGGCGGGCCCTACATCTGGCCCTATTATAGCACCAGCGTACCGTTCAGCGCGAAGACAGAAGCGCTGATCGTCAAAGCCTGACGCGACTTCGATGGAATGGGCAAGCGTGCCGCCTGGCGCTAGGCTGGGCGGCACATTTGCGATGCAGGGCGCGGGTTCAGGTTGCGCCACGCTCCGCCGCCTCTGCCCAAGCCAGCAGCGCATCGAGTGCGGGGCATAAGGACTGGCCCCATTCCGTCAGGCGGTACTCCACCTTGGGCGGCACCTGCGGATGCACGATGCGCTGCACGATGGCGTCTTCTTCCATCCGGCGCAGTTGCTGGGTCAGCATCTTTTGCGAGATGTCGGGGATGGCGCGTTCAAGGTCCGAAAAGCGCAACACCTTGCCGCCGAAGAGGTGAAACAAGATCACCAGCTTCCAGCGGCCTTCCAGCATACCGATGGCGCGCTCGACGCCCGCGGCGGCGGACATCGGTGTGTAATCGGGCCGTTGTTCGGGCTTACCCAAAAGTGCGTTCCTTACTTTTCTGTGCGTTCTTGCGCGCGCGCCAGCCTATGGCCACATAAGGGGTGACGCAACGCACAAGGATTATTCCATGACAGGGTTCGACCTCGCGCTGAAACAATGCCGGGCCTTGGTGACGGGCGGCACCCAGGGTGTCGGCACCGCCGTGGTCCAGAGCTTACGCGAGGCCGGTGCGCACATCGCCGCCGCGGCGCGCCATGTTCCGCCCGACGAAGCGGGCGTGCATTACATCGCCGCAGATTTGAGCAGCGCGGCGGGCTGCGCGATGCTGGCCGAACAAACCCTTAGCCATCTCGGCGGCATCGATGCCGTCGTGCATGTGCTGGGCGGTTCGAGCGCGCCGAGCGGTGGCTTTGCGGCGCTCGACGACGATATCTGGGCGGCGGAGCTGGCCCTCAATCTGATGGCCGCGGTGCGTCTGGACCGGGCGCTGCTGCCAACCCTGCTGGCGCAAGGCAGTGGCGTGGTGATTCATGTCACCTCGATCCAGCATGACTTGCCGCTACCGGAATCCACCACCGCCTATGCGGCGGCCAAAGCGGCGCTGTCGACCTATAGCAAGAGCTTGTCGAAGGAAGTCTCGCCCAAGGGCGTGCGCGTGGTGCGGGTGTCACCGGGCTGGGTGGAAACCGAAGCCGCCGTGCGCATGGCCACGCGGCTCGCCGACCAAGCCGGTACCGACTACGAGGGCGGCAAGCACATCATCATGCAGGCGCTTGGCGGCATTCCTCTGGGCCGCCCGGCCAAGCCACAGGAAGTCGCCGATCTGATCTGCTTCCTGGTCTCGCCGCGCGCAAGCGCCATCACCGGAACAGAAGTGCGGATCGATGGCGGCACGGTGCCGACGAGCTAGAGTCGCTCTCTCTCTGCCGCCTCTTCGTTCAGGCGCAGATTGACCAGCACCATAATCATGGCGACGAAGCTCATCATGGTGCCGGGGAGCCAAATGATCAGGCCGCCAAAATGCTGATCGTTGAGGGCCGTCATGTCGAAGACGCGGCCGCAGATGTCGTAGACGGGATAATAATCGCGCTCCGACAGCGACAAGATGGCGCCCAAAACCATCTGCGGCAGCTCGATGATGAGAATGGAGAGCACGCGCCACAGCACCGAATAGCGCGCCGGGGGATGGGGCCTGGGATCGACAACCAAGCTCCAGAACATGATGCCGTTGAGCGCCATGGTGGCGTTCATCAGCTCATAGAGATTGCGATCCAGCATCACGCGGGTATGAAGCGGTGGAAACAGCCAGAAATACAAAAGACCGACGAAAAGCAGCGGAGCGACGGCCCGGCTTTGCAACAGATTGAAGCTGGCGCGCACCGGTTTGATATCCAGCAACGGACGCAGGAAGCTGGGCATGCCCGCGCGCAGCACGGGGCCTGCCAAGCCCAGCGCGATCAAGAAGCCGCCGCTATGGTGCAGCCAGAAATGGGCCCAGCGATGCATGAAAAACATGTGCTGGGCGAGATAATCGAAATGGGTTTGCAGAACGGCATAATTGCCAATAAGGCCAACGAGAAAGGCCGCGCTGCGCCATAGCGCCGGGCGGTCCGCTCTGGGCAGGCGGCGCAGGCCGCGGATGAACCATGCCAGGGTCAGCGTGGTGGCGAGGTAGACCGGCCAGGAAAACTCCCAGGGCATCCAGAAGGGCAGCGTGGCAGGATAATACGTACACAGAATATCGAGCGCCGCACCCAGCAGCAAATAGGCGCCGTAGAGGAGCCATGCCTGTTGGCGGGAGAAAACACCGTCATTCCCGGCCGAGCCGCCATCGCGCGAAGCGCTACGGTGGCGAGAGGAAGGGAACCCAGGTTCAACTGGCAAAGAGATTTCTCCAAGAGAGCGTCATGAGCACTTTAACCACCCAGCAGCACGACCACCTAGATCCCCTTCCCTTCGCGCTCTTCGCTTTGCTCAGACCACTCAGCCGGGGACGGCAGTTTAGGGATAACGGCATAAAGCCGTCCAGTGCATCCCGTCATGACGGCAAGACGGCGACGTGCTAATTCTCTCCCCATGCGCATTCTCCGATTCTTGGCGCTTGGCGCCCTCTTCCTCGCCGCGGCCTGCAGCCCCAAACAGCCGTGGCACGCCACGGATATTTCGGGCTCGATGCCCGAGCTGTCCTTCCGCATGCAGCGGGCGAGCGACGACGCCCAAGTGACGGCAGAGAATTATCGCGGGCGGGCGGTTCTGCTCTATTTCGGCTATACCAATTGCCCCGATGTTTGCCCCACCACGCTCGCCAATCTGTCGGACGTGCTGAAGCGGCTGGGACCGGATGCGGAGCGGGTGCGGGTGCTGTTCGTCAGTGTCGATCCCAATCGCGATACGCTGGAGGTTCTCAAGCCCTATGCCCATTCCTTTGGGCCGCAGTTCGATGGCCTGCGCGGCAGCGATAACGAGATCGCGGCACTGGCGCGGCGCTATCGCGTTGCCTACAGCGTCAAAACCAAGCCGACCTATAGCGTGATGCATACCAGCGCCGTGTTCGTCTTCGACGACGAAGGCAAAGCGCGGCTGGTCGCTACCGACACCACCGATACGGCGGGGCTGGCGGAAGATTTGAAGCGGGTGGTGGAAGACGAATAATTCTCACCTTCCCCACGAGGGAGGATCGAAAAATCAGAGCGTGGCGGAAGTTTTTCGGGGAGGGTATGCCGAGATATTCGCTGCGACAGCCCCCTCCCCGAATTTGCTCACGCAAATTTGACCCTCCCTCAAGGGGAGGGTCAAAGAAAAGTCAAATGTGCAGCGCCTTTTTGTCGGCGTCGAGCACGGCTTCGTGCATCATTTCCGACAGCGTGGGATGGGGGAAAACCACGCCCGCGAGGGCTTCTTCGGTGGCCTCCAGCGTCTTGGCGATGCCATAGCCTTGGATCAGCTCTGTCACTTCCGCGCCGATCATATGGGCGCCCAACAATTCCCCGGTCTCGGCATCGAAGACGGTCTTGACCAAGCCTTCGGATTCGCCCAGTGCGATCGCCTTGCCGTTGCCGATGAAGGGAAAGCGCCCGACCTTGATCTTGCGGCCCGTGGCTTTGGCTTTGGCTTCGGTCATGCCAACGGAGGCCACTTGCGGATAGCAATAGGTGCAGCCCGGCACATTGGCGGGGTTCAAAGGATGCACGCCCTTCACCCCGGCAATCCGTTCGGCGACAATGACGCCTTCATGCATGGCTTTATGCGCCAGCCACGGCGGGCCGACGAGATCGCCGATGGCATAGACGCCCGGCATCCCGGTCTCGCACCATTCGTTGACCACGACATGGGTGCGGTCGGTTTTGATGCCGGCCTGTTCGAGGCCAAGGTTTTCGACATTGCCGACGATGCCAACAGCCAGGATGGCGCGCTCTGCGGTGATGGTTTCGGTTTTGCCGTCTTTGGTCTTCAGGATGGCGATGACGCCGTTCTCGCCCTTGGTTAGTTTTTCCACCGTGGTGGCGACTTTGAGCTTCATACCTTGTTTGGTGAAAGCCTTGTGCGCGAAGGCGGAAATTTCCTCGTCTTCCACCGGCAGAACGCGGTCAAGCACTTCGACCACCGTCACATCGGAGCCGAGCGTTTTATAGAAACTGGCGAATTCGATACCGATGGCGCCCGAGCCGATCACCAGCAGCGACTTCGGAAACACATCCGGCACCATGGCTTCCTTAGAGGTCCAGATCAGCTTGCCATCGGGCTCCAGCCCCGGCAGCGAGCGCGGCCGCGCCCCGGTGGCCAGCACGATGTTCTTGCCCGCGACCTCCTCGGTCTTGCCGTCCTTGGTGACGTGCAGATGGCCCTTGCCCACCAGCTTGGCCTCGCCCGCGATCACGGTGATCTTGTGCTTCTTCATCAGGAAACCGACGCCGTTGGAAAGCTGCTCCGACACCTTGCGCGAGCGCGCCACGATTTTGGCGAGATCGAATTTGATGTTCTCGACGGTGAAGCCAAACTCCTCGGCGCGGTGCATGAGGTGAAAAATCTCGGCCGAGCGCAGCAAGGCCTTGGTCGGGATGCAGCCCCAGTTGAGGCAGATGCCGCCGAGACGGTCGCGCTCCACCACGGCGGTTTTGAGGCCCAGCTGCGCCGCACGGATGGCGCAAACATATCCGCCAGGGCCACCGCCCACGACGACGACATCATAGATATCAGGCTTTGGGATATCAGCCATTGGAAACTCCAATCATGAGCCGCCCAGCACGCTGGCGGCAAGTGCGAAGGCCAGTGCGGGGGCGAGGAAGAAGACGGTGTAGGTGAAGCTGAGAGCGGCAAATTTCCCGCAGGTGCGGACCCAGCTTTGACCGTAAAAGTACTTGAGCGACAGCAAGAGATAAACCGACAACACCAGCAGGGTGAGACGTGCCACCCATAGGCCCGAAAGGATCTGTGCCGCGACGGCAGCGCCGATCAGAACCACGAAGAGGAAGCTATGGATGTTGAGCGAAAACACCAAATGGTCGACAAAGAAAAAGTGCTTCCTCTGGCCGCGATAGAACAGCGCCAGAAGAAACGCAAAGAGCGGCAGCAAGACAAACAGAATGCGCGGTATCCATGTTTCCAGTGGCCCATTCAAAGCGGCGGGATCGGTCTTCAGCTTTTCGAGCGTATCGGCAAAAGCCTTTTCGATTCCCGAGGCTTTCTTGCCGTTCACCATCAACTCCATCTGCACCGTCTTGAGCGCGGCCTCCAGCTGCGGTGACGCCTTCGCCTTGACGGGCGCGATGCGCTGGAAGAAGGAAACGTTGGAGGCCAAGCGATTGCTGACGCTGCCGTCCGCCTTCATGTCGAGATCGAATTCGACGGCGCTCTCTCCCCCCTCTGGCCGGACATTGCCTTTGGCATCGGCCTTGAGCCCCGGCATCAAAATCCGTTTGCCGCCGTCAAGCTTGTAGATATGGCCCTGATCGTCATGCACCAAACGATAGCTGTCTGCCACGAAGGCAAATTGCAGAATGGCGATACCCGTGACGGAGAGAAACAAGAAGAACAGCAACGAGACGAAAAAATAGAGCCGTACGGCAGGCACGTAACGCTGCGTGCGGCCTTCGCGGAAGGCTTTGGGCAGTTCACCCGGCCGAACGAGGAGCGCCTCCGCCGTGCGCAAAATGCGGCTATCGAAACTTGCAATGTCCTTGAAAAACTCGCGCAAGAGATGGCCCAGCGAGCGGCGATGGGTGTTGAGGGGCTGACCGCAAACCGCGCAAAACGGGCCGATCATCGGCTTGCCGCAATTGGGGCACGGCAGGGTCTTGCCACCGCGCGCCGCCACGGCGGAAGCGGCAAGCTCTACTGCCGCGGCGCCGCCCGTTTCCACAATGGCCTCAAACTCGTCCATCTATCCTCATTGCCGCGCTAGAGCAGCATCGCGGCCGGTTCTTCGAGGAACTGTTTGACCACACCCAAGAATTTGGCCCCCAGGGCACCATCGACGACACGGTGATCGCAAGACAGCGTGACGTTCATCACCGTGGCGATGATGATTTGGCCATCGCTGACGACGGGCTTTTCTTCGCCCGCCCCGATGGCGAGGATGGCGGCATGCGGCGGGTTGATGATGGCCGAGAAGCTGGAGACGCCCATCATGCCCATATTGGAGATGGCAAAGCTGCCGCCTTCATATTCCGCGGGCTTCAATTTCTTATTTTTGGCGCGGTCCACCAGCTCTTTCACTTCCGTGGAAATCGCCACCAGGCCCTTTTCTTCGGCCCTGGCCACAATCGGGGTGATGAGGCCGAAATCGAGCGCCACGGCGACACCGACATCGGCATGCTTGTGACGCAGAACAGCGGTTTCGGTCCAGCTGGCATTGACCTCCGGCACCTTCTTCAGCGCCATGGCCACGGCCTTGATGATGAAGTCGTTCACCGACAGCTTATAAGCGGGAGCCTTGTCTTTGCCCTTGGGCGCGCCGGCATTGAGTTTGGCGCGCGCCGCCAGCAAGGCATCCAGACGGATTTCCATCGTAACGTAGATATGCGGCACGCTGCTCTTGGCGGCGGTCAGCCGCTTGGCGATGGATTTGCGCATGCCGTCATGCGGCACTTCGGTGTAATCGTCGGGCTTGAAGAAAATGCGCGCATCGGGCAGCGCCGAAATGTGCAACTCGCCCGCTTGCGCCGGAGCGGCGGCAGGTTTTGACGCGGACGGCGCGGCGACGGGTGCCGCGGCGACCTTCGGTGCGCCGGGCACGGCCTTATCCAGATCGGCGGCAACGATGCGGCCACGCGGGCCGGAGCCCGTGAGCGTCGCAATGTCGATGCCCTTCTGGGCGGCAATGCGTTTGGCCAGCGGCGAAGCGAATACGCGCTCGCCATGCACGGCGGGCGCCGCTGCGGGAGCGGCAGGCGTTGCCACGGGCGCGGCAGCAGCCGGAGCGGCAGCAGGCGCTTCGGGCGTCGGGGCTTTGGCTTCGGCGGCGACGGCGGTTTGAATGCTGCTCATGGCCGAGGCGATGTCGGTGGCGGGCGCTGAATTGGCGTCTTCGCCTTCGCCAAGCAGGATGGCGATGGCGGTATTGACCTTCACGCCTTCGCTGCCTTCGGGCACCAAAATCTTCCCGATGACGCCTTCATCGATGGCTTCGAATTCCATCGTCGCCTTGTCGGTTTCGATCTCCGCGAGGATGTCGCCGGATTTGACGGTATCGCCCTCCTTCACATGCCACTTGGCGAGCTTGCCCTCTTCCATGGTGGGCGACAGAGCGGGCATCAGGATTTG
>JAATGP010000040.1 GCA_015654635.1 Alphaproteobacteria bacterium
GCCTGGCGCAGATCCCGCTCGATGTCGCCGATACCGTACACCGTATCGGCCGCGACCCAACGGAACGGGACGCCCGCCGCATCGGCACGCGCAATCATCTGCGCCGCCAGTTGGGGCTTGGTCGCAAAGCCAACCTCGCTTGGCACAGAGGTCGCCTTCAGGCGCGCCAAATCGTCGGTCCAACTCTTCGGCAGATACAGACTCCGGTCGATGAAGGCGTGACCGTGGCGCGACACATAGGCAGCGAACACACCGATCTGGCAGTTCGTAATCTTCCCTGCGGAGCCCGTGTACTGTCGTGCCACGCCACACGACGCTTTGCCTTGCTTCAAAAAACCGTTCGCCGGGCGAATGATCCACCGGATCATTCGCTATTCCGGTTCACCATCGATCACCAGAACCGCGTCGTCATCCCCCAGATGCTCGACGACATACTCGCCACCAAATCGCGCAGATCATCGGCACTCCACAGATCACGCCCCAACAGCGCTTGCTGACGCCACGGACGGGGATCACCGGCCGCTTCGGCCCGCATCCAGCCGGTCTTACGTCGCTCTTCGCTTAGAAGCCCGTCCAAAAACAGTCCCGCATTCGCCACCGAACGCTCTTGCGCGAACAGTGGCACCATCCGTCTCTTCACATCACGCAGCGACGACGCCCATAGCTCAAGCGTCGTCTTAACCGATGCAAAACGCATCCTCGATTTCCGAATCATGGACACCCAGAGATTCAGACCAAAGACCCGTTCGCAACTAAAATCACAACTGTAATGCTAGGTTACGCGATCGATGCCTTCGATAAATTGCCATGATGCCGGTTTAGCCTTGAGATCACCTCTTATCGACTCTTCCTCGTCGACCTGCGCTTGCCGAATAGCCTAGAAAACGATGTCGATTATGCTGGAAGCCAGGAACTGATTTCCCCGGCTCCGCGGAAGTGAATTCGGAGTATTAAACCAAAAGATTCCATATATCTTGATGTCGGCACAAGAGTTCGGCGTCGATCGTATGGAGCAAGTTTCAAGGATGCACGTGCGCTTGAACGACTGCACACGTTCTCCCTCTTTTTCGCGTCCGTTCTTTTTTTGTTCCTGCGCCAAACCGAGGTTCTGGACGATAGCCCGACATCGCACAGCAGCGTCATTGCGGAAGAGTAGTACGGGATCGGACGTCACCCACAAACACTTCTCAGCCCCCACTCTTCCCGAGGCTGAACACCGAGAACACGGCATGAGGCCAACACGGCAGATAGCTCCCTGAGACGATCCACGACAGACCACTTCAACGTTACCCAACCGCCGCTGGACGGGAGTACTTATTTGGCGCGCCCGGCGTGGGAAGATCGGTTGTGACCTGTACGCCGCTGCTATGCGCCTTCGTCAACGCCGAGGTGAGCGTGATCCCTGTGCCCGCAACCTCGGCGCCGGCGGCGTGAGCAAACTTCAGCGGCACGGCTACGGAGATGTGCATGCCATTGTGACCAAGGCCGACGGCAAGGACGACCGCAGTCTCACGGTTCGCACCACTATCGAGGGTGATAGCCTGACCGGCGCCGAAAGCACTCGCATTGTCGACGGGTATCGTCGTCGCCCCCACATCGGTTGCCAAGCGCGCCGTCGTGGCACCTGGCGTGCCAACCGTTGCGATCACCGCGGTTTCGGGGTTCCCCGTGGCATCGATGATCACCGTCTGGCCGACGCGGAACGACTCCGAACGAGCGACTTTGATGTTGTGGGTACCGGCAGGCGCCCCCTCCGCCAAAATGCTGGCGGACGGGACTTTGAAATCCGTGCAGTTGCTGTCCGCATCCCGACCGTCGGGATAACGACCGGCGCTGCTATTGGTGAAAACAACGCTGATGGGCGGCCAAGCGCTGGGAACGCCGGGCGCCGCTGCGTGACAGCCGTTACGGTCGAGGCCCGAAGTCGCCTGATACCCCTCGGCAGCCCAGGGTTCGACGAGATTGCCGACATTGCCAAAGTTACCGTAGTTAAGACTGTCAACGACAAGACCGGCAGCGTCGCGCAACACCGTGGCGCCGGCATTGTTGGAGAATATCGGCCCTCCGAACCACTGGTTGGGCACGGGTGTTCCCTGATAGCCAGCGTTTATCACCGCCGCGTCCCGCACCACCGCGTCTATCGGGTGGTCCCGGGTCAGTGGCGTGTCGAGCGTAATACCCATACCGAGCGGCAGAACGGGCTCGTTGCTGGAATGGGCAAAGGCGGTTGTCGGTGCGAAGCTGATTCCCGTTCCGCGGACGGCAAAGGGCAGATTTTCCGCATGACTGAATTTCAGCGGAGCCGCGAGTTCCAGACCAGTTCCTGGCTCCACGACATCTTCTTCAGCGATATGGACCGCGGCGAGCGCTGGGGTCACTTTCAACCTTGCCATGGCAGGACGATCCGCCGTAACGGCAGTGACGGTGACCGTTTCGCCGTTCGCCGGCGTGCCGACCGTTAGCTTGTCGCCGACCGCAAAGGCGATTTTCGCATCGGGTGACCAAGCAGATCCGGTACGCACGGTAATGACGCTCGCACCAGCGCGTGCATCGGCAGTGAGCGAGGTACGCCGCGCCGGTGTGCCGATGTTCTTGACCGTGATGGTCTCAATCCCATGCCCGAGACTATCGATGTCCAATCGAATCTTGTCGCCGATCGAAATGTTCGCAACCGAGGTCACTTTGATCGTGCTCGCACCCGCGACCGCATTCGCGCCAAGGAAAGCTTGCGTGCCGGGCTTTCCCACCGCGGTGACTGTCGCCACTTCATATTTTTCAACGTCACGATTGACACTCGGATAGGTAGCCCCATAGCCGATGGCGATTTTCTGGCCAACGGTAAAGCCAGCGGTGCTGGTAACCGGAAGATTTGTCGAGCCGGCAGGAATGGTGATTACAGGCCCGTCCGGAAGCGATTGCCACAGCGTGGTCGCCTCGCCCACCGCAGTCCCGATATTGGCGATCTTACGGTTCTCAGCGCCGGAAGCAGTGTCGATGGCGATGGTATCGCCCTGCTTCATGCCTGCCGTTGTCCTGACCTGAATCGTGGCATCGCCCGGGTGTGCCGGAACGGCCAATCCGGAATTGGCAAGGCCAAGGAGATAGAAGCCGCGGGTCGCCAGGGTCGTCTTGGCTGGAATAGTCACGTTCGAGGAAATGGCTTGCCCGGTTGCATGCTCGGTCAAATGCCAACCCGAGATATCGATGGCGCTGGTACCGGCATTATAGAGTTCGATGAAACCGTTCGTCGTATTGGCAGAGCCATCGCTTATGCGAAACTCGTTGATCTTGATCGGACTGACGTTGCGCAGCTTCTCGACGGCATGTTCGGTGTACGATTGGCCTTTCGCCGAGCCGGTCCATGAGGCGTTGGCGATGAGATCGCCATTGAAGGCGACCGGGCCCGACGTGATCTTGAAGGTCGCGCTAACGCTTGCACCCGGTGCGATGGGAGCAGCAAAGCTCTTCGACGTTTGCCCGGTGCCTGAGGCGACGGCGGTCCAGCCTTTGGGCACCGAAAGGCTCAGCTTGAGCCCTGCCACGGACGCGCTCGTCGTGTTGGTGAAGGTCACCGTGGTGTCTTGCGATGACCCCGGCGAGAAGGTCTGCAGGCCAGGTGGCGTTGCGATGGCCGAGGCCGGGGCCATGCTCAACCGCGCCACGCCGTATTGGGCGGTCACAACATTGGCCTGCACAAGCTGATCGATGGTGTCGGACGGGAACGTACCGGCGGCCGTCATCGCGCCTTCGTAGAACGTGCCCTGCGAACCATTGCTGTTGTCGCCGCCGTTGCCCAGAAGAATGGCACCCTGTTTGCGCATTGGATCGTAGGTGGCATCGACACGCGGTCCATCGAACATCACCGAAAGAGCGCCCTGCTGCGCATCGCCGCCCATGGATGTCCAGTGATGCGGTTTGCCTTTGGCCATCCCGGTCACAAACCGCCACGAGATATCGGGCAGCCCGGCGCAGAGTTTCGATTTGTCTTTGTTGACACAACCCACCAAGTTGTTTTCCTGATCGGTCATGATCCACGGGCCCGGCGGGTTGCCGTGATACCAGAACGGCCCGTTACCGTAATAGGTCGTCTCCATCGTGCCGTTGCCGTCATCACGGCTGTCGATCTCGGCATTGCCATAATCGAAGCAGCAGGCTGAGTTGAAGTGATGGCCGTTGATCACCCAGTACTGGCCCTCGGCTTGATCGTCGACCGCGGTGCCCTTGGCGTCATTCTGGCGAAGGCCCATGCCCGGTGCGATGAAGACGCCGTAGGCCTTGTGCCCCATAATTGTAACCGGCGCCATGTCGGCCAATGGCAGGTTGTTGAACCCGCCCATGGCGGGACCGCTGAAGCCGCCGCGCGGTGGCTGAACAAGATCGTTGTGCTTACCGGCCTGATCATAAAGGGTCGTGATCCAGCAATAGGTATTGGCGCAAAACTTGTCCTGCGCTGCCGCATTGGCATATCCGCCCGCATCCGGCACCGGCAACGCGGTCGGTTGGACAACACCAATGTCCAGAACCTGGCCATCCGATTGGCGCATCACTTGATAGAGGGGGCCGTTGTAAGCGGCGAACAGCGCCCGCGTGGAGCTGTGGGCAGCCACACATGGCGTGTGGGCGGCGGCGTAGATGTCGCAAGGACCATTCGGCCGCGACGGGGGGACGTTGGCTGCTGCAGCCTGCCCAGCCAGCATCAGTGACGCGCCACCGAGCGCGAGTGAGAGTGTGAGCCTTCTCATAGCTTCGATTTCCGCTTCCATTTTCCCTGCTGCCCGGCTCGGGCCCCTCTTGTCGCGCCTGCTTCAGTCACCAATGCATAAATAATCAGTATACAGATCGTTATTGATGCTCGTGTGCCCAACGTGTGGAGGCTTAAGCATGGCTCGCATCCATCCACTTGGTGAGCTTTGTTCCCAGGCATGTTTTGGTTGGCTATGGCAGTGCGTCTATGGCGATCAAATTAACTCGGACATTTACGGCGGTCCATATCTCAACCCGCCGTTCGGCGACCACAGCGACCATTCATCGAAATTAATCTGCGTCTATGTGCCTCTTCCAATTCAATCTCGTGCCTTGGCCGAAATCGCGCTGTCCGACGCCGGCAGAACGGACAAAAAAACAGGCGGTAATCCACTTCGACCGGATCGCCACCTTAAGATAGGAGGAACGAGAGGTTCCGTGTAACGGCGGTGCCAACAGGAGGGGAGGAAGAGGCACGCCGGACCTAGACAGATAGTAATTTCGTCGTTGTCGCGTCACTTGCAGTTGTGAGCACTCCTTGGCTGTTGGAAATAGCGCCCAGCCTTAAAAAGCCCGGCCGCGCGACGCGACCGGGCTCACAACATCAGTTCGTCGCGTAATGCAGACCAATCGTAAAGGTCCGGCTGAACAAAGCCGTACCAAAATCGGTGATGTCCTGATCACCCTGACTACCGGAATGGTAATATTGCTTCTGTTTGCCGTTCAGCAGATTCACCGCGTCGAAGGTGACCATCACACCTTCCCAGGCTTTGTAGTTCACGCCGAGGTCTAGGCTCGATTCCGCCCGCCGCCAAATGCCCAGCGGATTGGCGAAGGATGCCGCTTCGTTGGCGTTGAGGAACTTGCTGCGCCAGACATAAGACAGACGGGCGCCAATATCTCCCCTCTCGTAGATGAGGGTCGTATTGTAGGAGGTATTTGATACGCCAAACATGTTCTGCTTGAACTCGCCAATGACGTTGCCGAGTGTATCGGTTTGCGGCGTATTCTGCGACGAGCTCAGGATCGTCAAGCTTCCCAGGAATCCAAAGCCGTCAGCAAAGGACGGCAGGAAATCCGGGAAGTAGACCATGCCGAGTTCAACGCCCTTCAAATTGCCCGCCGAAGCGTTCATCGGCATGTTGATGATGAAGTTGTTGGTGTTGTACTGGGCCTTGATCGCGTCACCGGGCATCATCAGCGAGACATTCTCATTAACAACGATGCCTTCAAGATCACGCCGGAACACCGTGCCGTAAATGGCACTCGACGGAGCAAAATACCATTCCGCCGACAGGTCGATATTCTTGGCTTGGGTCGGCTTCAGATCCGGATTACCACGTGTACCGGTCGCATAGCCGACTTTGGTGACGTCTGCATTCAGGATGTAGGTCGGATTGAGGTCGGTGAAGTTCGGACGGCGCAGTGTTTCGCCGTAATTGACCCGGATCTTCACATCGTCCGTCGGCTCATATGCCAGCGTGGCGCTCGGCAAGAATTTCGCGGCATAGGCGTTGCCGTCTGTCGCGTTATGCGAGCCATCGATCAGGAACTGAGTGTGATCGAAGAAAGTCATACCATCTTTCACCTGGACCCAGCGGACGCCGGCATTCAAGGTCAAGGGACGATTGAACAGATCCTGCTCGAAATTGCTTTCAAGATAGGCCGTAGACGTTACTTCGTCGATCTTGAAGGTCTCGAACATCTCGTGCAGACGGGCATTGGTCAGGTCGCCGCCATACAGGCTGCGCAACTGGTCACGATGCTCGTAGATATAACGGCCATCCACGTTTACCCACGATGAGGGAACATCGCCAACACCGTCAAAGAAGCCGCTATTATAGTGGTAGATTCCTGTATCCAAGCCCGCGAAGTTCTCGGCAAAATAATTGCTGGCTTGACGATAAGATTCGGTCGAATTGCGATCGTCGTAGCGCAGACCGAATTTCACGTTCTGCAGCACGCCGGCAATACCCTTGGTATCGTAGGTGCCGTCGAACTGGAGGGTATAGGCATTGCCCTTGTTGTGGTTGGCGTTGTCGTAAATCTGCGCCGTGTTCCAGTAACTCGGGTCGGTCAAGCGGTTCTGACCCGTGCCGAAATTGAACGCCATGATGCCGCCGCCGGAGTTGAAATCGACGAAGACTTCCGGCGCGGTACGCTCGATGCGCATGGCGAAGAATTGGCTGTCGTACTGGCTGGACTGGAAGGAAGCATCGGCACCGAGGTTCAGCCGGTCGTCGACAACCCATTTGGCGTTCAGGGCGTAGACGTAGGTGTTGGTCTTCGAAACCGTCATATCACCGCTGTTGAAGTCGTAGACATCGCCGACGTGACGAGTCTTCATGACGTTGGTACCGTCATAGAGCGTGAAGCTCGACGCCGGAGCGATAGACGGGTTGGCACCCGCAAAATCCCCCCACCAGTCCACGAAGGAGAACAACATGTTGTTGTAGGTTTCATTACGGTACCCGTTGTACATCATCTCCAAGGTATAGGTGGCGTGATCGCTCGGGGACCACTGGAACGCGACATTCGCGTTGGGACGCGTCCGCTTACCGGTGAAGTCGCTCTGGAAGATGGCGTCGCGCGACAGATAATAGGGCGTGCTAACGCCATTGATGGGCATTGTGGAGCCGGAAGCCTCCGGAAGCCCCGCGATCAGGCCGGGCTGCCAAATTGGCGATTCAGCCACGCGGGCGTCGGTATTGAAAATTCGTTCCAGCGGGGTGAACCCGGCCGCGGGATTTTCGGTCATGAACGGCACCAACGCGCCCGGGCCTGAACTTTCATCGCGGAAACGGACGACGGACCATGAGACGTTCGCCAGGATGCCGATATCACCGATCGAACTGTGCCAGCGATCGCTGATCAAAAAGCCCAGACTTGGGTCGGTCGCGCCGCGCTTTTCTTCGTAGGTCCCCTTCGCCTGGGCCGTCAGCTTGAAGCCCTCGAAATCAAACGGGCGATAGGAGGCCACGTCTATCTGGCCAGCGATGCCGGTTTCGAGCTGATCGGATTCGCGCGTCTTGTAGACGTCGAGACGGCGCACCAGGGTCGCGGGCATGTCCTGAACGGAATAATAGAGCCCTGACGACGTAAACATTTTGCGGCCGTTCCAGGTCGTCTCGATATCGGTAAGACCGCGAATCGAGATGGTCCCGACTTGGCCCGAACCGCGGTTGGTCACCTGCACGCCCGACAGACGCTGCAGCGCTTCGACGATGTTGTTGTCAGGAAGCTTGCCGATGTCTTCGGCAATGACTGATTCTACCACCTGCGTCGACTGACGCTTGATATCGAGGCCTTGGGCTATCGTCGCACGAATACCGGTTACGACCACGGTTTCTAATTGTTGATCCGCCTGCGCATAAGCTGCCCCGCACGTGAGTGCCAATGCCGACACAGAGCACGCCAGTAATCCTCTCCCAAACATGCTGTTTTCTCCTCAGCTATATCTATTGCAGCGGAAAAACTTCCGCTTCGATCAGCAAATAACTCAGACAAAAAAGGAGCGCCAGCTTGTTAACGCAACCATCCGTAATTCGTCGCAGCATTAGTTCCGGCGTGTGACCCATATTGTTGGACATATTCGGCCACGCCGAGGCACAGGACCGCTTATCGACCGGCGCGACCGTTCGTCGATTAATCTCCGTCGTCGTCTGCCGATCAGGCAAGATCACCGTTGCAGACACCTTGGGGGTCGTGGCGTCATGGATATGATACGGACTTCAGCCGATTGCATCGCACGACCGGTAGTTAATCCCACCACGCTGGCAGATGACGCGGTCGTCGCGCAGGACCTGATCGACCGCGTTCGCGGCGGCTACGAAGGCGCCTCGGCGGACGTCGTTGCCGAGTCCATTCCCGTACTCGGCATAGATCGGATCCGCAACGAAGAGCAGGTCACGTCGGACAGCGGCTCGCGTGCATCATGGCATACGCACTCGCGCCGAGGGCTGCCCGGCCGCATCGCCCGCGACCTCGCCGCCGCGATCTTGTCTGGCAACTACAAACCCGGTGACCGACTGTTTGGAGAAATCGCCTTCAGCGACCGGTTAAATGTCTCTCGCACCACCTATCGCCAAGCGATCCAGATTCTGACCACAAAGGGCATGGTCAGTTCTAATCCGCGACGCGGAACCGTGGTCAATGCCCGCTCAATGTGGCAGTTCCTGGACCCCGAAGTGCTGAATTTTCTGCTCGAAACCGGCCCGGATCGCCATGTCCTTGAGGAGTTGCGCGAGCTCTTGCTTATGCTGGTGCCGAAAGCTGCCGCACTGGCGGCAGAACGGCGCATGGACGAGATGCTCACCCGGATGCGGGTCGCCATAGTAGACATGAAGCAAGCCGCTCCCACCGTCGACTGCGGCCGCCGCGCCTGCCAGGACTTCCACCTCGCAGTGTTCTTGGCGAGCGGCAATTCCTATGTGATCTCACTAGCACGAGGTTTAGCCGCCGCACTGGACGCCACAATGGCGTTTCGACGGCAAGGGGGTACCGAGTCATATGATCCTCTCGCGGACCATCTCAGAATCTTCACCGCCATCGCCGCGCAGGACGCCATTGGCGCCGAACAGGCATGTCGCACGCTCATCGAGCACGCTTTCCTTGACGTCAGCGTGAGCAATTGAGAGCATGATTTCCGTCGCATGCAGGAGGCCGCGTTGGTCCTAGGTCTCGCCTCGTTCACAAAGCCAGCCGAAACCGGACAATCGCCACCGTCCGTTCCCGGGCCGGCAAGCCCGTTGCGCCGCGACAGAATCTGGCTGCCCTTTTTCGCCAATCCGGCCCACACCACGATCCAGCGTTGGCGCGCAGCGGATGCAAACCGCAGCAGCAGCGCCCGGCTGATGGTGGCCGCGATAATCGCCGCCTATCTGGTGATTGCAACCGCCAACGGTATCGATTGGATAAGCCGCGAACCCGCAGGCAAAGCACTTTCCATCGCCGCCTGGGAGTTGTTCTACAACGGTAGCGCCTGCCTCGCCAACATCGCGATCTGCCTTTTGTACGCACACCTGCGCGACCGCGCTCACTCGATCTGGCGGCCCGTCTTGCCGGTGCTGCTGTGCTTCGCGGGCGGCGCGGCCTGGGTCGCCATGGCCCACTACGCGATCCGCTTCGCCGGTCTGCCCAGCTGGCTCGACGTGCCGATGAACCGGACGTCGCTCCTGTTCCAGGGCGGCGTGGCGAGCGGCACCACGATCTTCCTCGTCTCCTGCGCCTGTTTCGGCCTCGACTACTGGCGGCTGGCCGTGCAGGAACGCGAGAACGCGCGCGAAGCCAAGTCACTTGCCCACCAAGCCCAGTTGCAGATGCTGCGCTATCAGCTCAACCCGCACTTCCTGTTCAACACCTTGAACTCTATCCGCGGACTGATCCTCGAAGATCCCAATCGCTCCCGCCGGATGGTCACCGAGCTTGCGGAGTTTCTGCGTTATTCCCTGGACGGGCGCAGCGGCGAAGGCACGGTGGCCGACGAACTTGATGCCATCGAGAACTATCTCGCCATCCAACGCACCCGCTTCGAACAGCATCTCGATGCCGCGATGCAGATCGATCCCGCAGTGCTCAAGGTGAGCCTGCCGAGCTTTCTGATTCATCCGCTGGTCGAGAATGCGGTGAAGCACGGTATGCAGACCAGCGAGCTGCCTCTCAGGCTGCGCATCGAAATCACGCGCCGCGAGGACATCGTCTTGATACGGGTGGCCAATACCGGGCGCCTGAGCGAGATAAACGAAACGCCCGGACGCACCGGCATCGGATTAAAGAATATCCATGAGCGCCTGGCGTTGGCATTTCCCGAACGGCATCACTTTACTATCGGCGAAAAGGACGGCTGGGTGATTGCGGAAATTGAGCTCAACTTGGGCGGCAAATCATGATCCGCCATCCGGCCCTGATCATCGACGATGAGCGCATCGCACGCAGCGAACTCGATTATCTGCTGCGCGATCAGCCAGAAATCGAGATCGCCGGGCAAGCCGCATCGGTGGCCGAGGCCACGGCGCGCATTGCAGAGATTAGGCCCGAACTCATCTTCCTCGATGTCCAGATGCCTGGTGCCTCGGGCTTCGATCTGTTTGAGCGCATTCACGTGGAAGCCTGGGTCATCTTCGTAACCGCCTACGAAGAGTTCGCCCTCCGGGCGTTCGAGGTCAATGCGCTCGACTATCTCACCAAGCCGGTTCAGCCCCAGCGCCTGCGCCGCGCCATCGAGCGCTTTCTGCACCGCGTGAAACTGGAGGCGCCCGCCATCGGCCTGACGATGTCGGATTCCATATTGCTGACAATCGACCGTCGGCCGCGTTTCGTGCGGGTCGACTCCATCGACTGCATCCTGGTGGAGGGCGACTACAGCCGGGTGTTTGTTGCCGGCCGCGCGCTCGGCATGGTGCTGAAATCCATGAAGGAGTGGGAAAGGGTATTGCCAGAGAACCATTTCTGCCGCATCCAGCGATCCGCGATCGTCAATTGCGAGCATGTCACCCAGCTCGAGCAGCACGAGAGCGGCGGCTATATCGTGCATGTACGCAATGTGGAGACGCCGCTGGTCATGAGCCGGCGTTGCGCCCGCCAGTTCCGCTCGCGCTTCGCGATCTAACCTGCTGTCGCCCAACGTTGCGAAGAGGCGCGCAGAGCGCCTTCCCACCGGCTCGCCAGCCCATCAGTGCGATATCGCGAACGGCGGATCATGAGGAGCAGATGCAAAGATACCCCGGCTTGTGCGGCCGGGGTATTTCAATGTTGGTGACGCCGCGTTGCTTAGATGAACGTGATGTAGAACGCCACGATAATGGCGACGACGACAAGACTGAGCACCACGTCCATCGCGTTCCAACTGGCACGGGTGATGGCCTTTTCCTCGGCCGTCGCACCGTAGAAGGAGTATTTGAGTTTTCCCTGTTCGGGCGCTTTGGTGAAAAGACTGATGATGACCATCAGCGTCGCTGTGGTGAGCAGCAGCAACTGGCAATAAAACAGCCAGTGGATATGCCAGATGTCGAAGATGAAGCCGTACTGGGTCCGAAGTGGCGCAATCAGGACGGCGTACTGATCAGACGTGATGGTGTGATGAAACAGTTGCTGTTTCCAGGTAGCCAGCTCGACCTTATGGCCTTTCATGACGATGTCGGCCGCCAAGCGGGCAAAGCCGCCGACGATCCCGACAAGGAACGACCAGAACGCCGCCGGTGCCGTGGCCCGCTTCCAGAACACGCCAGCGACGAACAGCACCACAATGGCGGGCGATAGATAGCCTTGGACGTTCTGCAGGTATTCATAGAGGTTGGACGACAACATCTTGATCACCAGCACCCAGCAGATGCCGAGAACCACGATCACCCCGGTGGCGATGCGACCGACCAACACCTCCTCGCGCCCCGAAGCGTTGGGCCTCCATTCGCGATAGAAATCCATGGTGAAGAGTGTCGCCGAGGCATTGAACTTTGACGCCAGCGACGCCATCAGTGCCACGATCATGCCGCAGGCCACGAAGCCGCGCACGCCATGGGGCAATATCTGAGCGACCAAAGAGGTGTAGGCGGCATCGCCGTTCGGCGTGTGAAAGCCGGAGTTCGGCATCGATACCAGTGCAAAGGCGATCATGCCGGGCACCAGGAATATGAATACCGGAGTGAGCTTAAGGAAGCCGGCCAGGATCGTGCCGCGCCGCGCTTCCTGCTAGTTCTTGCCGGCGAGAACGCGCTGGACGATGTACTGATCCGTGCACCAGTACCAGAAGCCGATGATAGCGGCACCCGGCAGCACCGCAGCCCACGACCATTCCGGGTCGTTGAAAGAACGGATGAGGTGGATCTTGTCACCTGCCGCAAAGACCATTGCATGCCAACCATTGATGAGGTCACCATGGCCGAGCTGCTGTAGGCCGATGAATAGAATGGCGAACGAGCCGAAGATCAGCACGGGGGTCTGCAACACGGCGGTATACATGATGACGCGAAGGCCACCGAGCACGGTATAAAGCCCAGTGGTGAAGGCAAGGCCCAGCGCAATGGCCCAGAACACGTCCATCTGATAGCCGAACATGCTGACAGTACTGATGCCGAGAAGGGTGCGCACGACCACATCGCCAGCATAGATCGTTGCGGCAATCTTGGTCAGCACCAATGAGGCCATAGTAAGAAGGCTGAGGAGGTTGCGCGAGCCGCGGCTGAAACGCAGTTCGAGGAACTCCGGCATAGTAAAGACCTTCATCCGGTCGTAGAGGGGGACAAATAGCCAGCCGAGGACAAGAATAATCCAACCCTGCATTTCCCAATGCGCCATCGCCATACCCGTGGCAAAGCCGGCACCGGCAAGTCCGACAAGATGCTCCGATCCAATGTTGGACGAGAAAATGGAGGTGCCGATCTGCAGCCAATTCGAGTCACGGCCGGACAAGAAGTAATCCTTGCCGGACTCGTTCTTTTTCCGCATCGAAAATGCCACGACGATCATCATGGCCAAGACGAAGGCGGCCACAATCCACCAGTCCAGTGCGTTGAACACCGAATTGCTCATAAACGCTTACTCCCCCTCTTTTTTTTATTTCTGTCCGTAGTAGGCCTTGGGCCCATGTTTGCGTAGAAAATGCTTGTCGAGTAGCGCCGACTGCATCACGTCAGTGGCCGGATTGATGCGCAAAGTCTCGCTCGCCAGTCGCGCCAAATATTCGAGAATCGCCGCATTATGGACGGCATCGTGCGCGTCTTTGCCCCAGGCGAAAGGGCCATGACTTGCCACCAGAAGCGCTGGCTTGTGCAACGGATCGATGCCAGCGAAGGTCTCGACAATGACCGTGCCAGTATTGGCTTCATAGTCGGAGGTGATTTCGTCCGCAGTCATTAGCCGCGTGCAGGGGACCTCGCCGTGCCAATAATCGGCGTGGGTGGTTCCCATCGCCGGGATCGGATGCTTGGCCTGTGCCCAAGCTGTCGCGTAAAGGCTGTGGGTGTGGACGATACCGCCAACATCCTTAAAGGCGCGGTAAAGCACCAGATGCGTCGCCGTGTCGGAAGACGGACGCAGATTGCTCTCCACCACCTCGCCGGTTTCGAGCGACACCACCACCATGTGTTCGGGCTTCATACCGTCATAGGGCACGCCTGACGGCTTAATCACGACGAGGCCGCGCGAACGGTCAATGCCGCTGACGTTGCCGAAGGTTTGAATAACGAGACCTTCTTTTACGAGATCAAGATTGGCCTTGCAGACGGCTTGTTTCAGGTCATCCAACATGTCAGCCCCGCACCTGCTCGCGGATATCCATCAACCGCTTCATAACCGTCACGAGATTGGTTGTGCCTGTCGTGGTTCCGAAGGCGTCATGCAGAGCGCGATAGATCTTGTAAAGCTCGGCATAGACAGCATGGGCTGCAGCATTCGGCTCATAGACCTTATCTTTCAGCCCGGTCATGGCGGCCTGAGCGGTCGAGAAATCCTTATGCGCGCCAGCCACAACGCTGGCGGCGATGGCCGAACCCAGAGCCGGCGTCTGGGCTGAGCGCGAGATCTTCATCGGTCGACCAGTAACATCGGCATAGAGCTGCATGACGAAGGCGTTCTTCTCGGCGATGCCGCCGCAGTTGATCACTTCGTCGATTTTCACGCCGTATTCTTCGAAACGGTTAATGATGGTGAGCGCGCCAAAAGCAGTCGCTTCTACAAGAGCACGGTAGATCTCAGCAGGCGTCGTATACAGCGTCTGGCCGACAAGAAGACCCGTAAGGCGTTGATCGACCAGAATTGTGCGGTTGCCGTTGTTCCAATCGAGCGCAAGAAGACCGGATTCACCGGGCTTCGATTTGTCTGCTTCGGCGGTCAGCGCCTCATGGCCAAGACCCGCGGGCTTCACATATTCGACGAACCAATTGAAGATATCACCGACCGCCGATTGGCCCGCCTCAAGACCGAAATAACCCGGCAGCACACTGCCATCGACAATGCCGCAAAGGCCGGGAACGTCGGTGAGCGTATCGATATTGGCTTTGACCGTGATGTCACAGGTCGAAGTGCCGATGATTTTGACCAGCACGCCAGGCTTCACGCCCGCGCCGATGGCTCCGAGATGGCAATCGAACGCACCAACCGCAATCGGAATCCCTGCTGGCAATCCGGTCTTGGCCGCCCATTCGAGCGAAAGACCGCCGACCGCGGAACTCACGTCTTTCACACGCGGTGTCAGGTGGTCGCGCAAGGCCGTGAGCTTGGGATCTAGCTTACCGAGGAATTCCTTGTCCGGATAACCACCCCAGGCGGTGTTGTACATCGCCTTATGGCCAGCGGCGCAGGTGCCGGCGACGAACTTTCCAGGGGCCAAGGTGTTGCTCATGGCGGCGGGAACGAAATCGGCAAGTTCTATCCAACTATAGGCGGCGTCGAAGACGTCTGGCGCCGTACGCAAACAGTGCAGGATCTTCGAATAGAACCATTCGCTCGAATAAACGCCACCGATTTTGGCAAGATATTGCGGCCGCATTTGTGCCGCTAGCTTGGTGATCTCGGCCGCTTCCGCCCAGCCCGTGTGGTCCTTCCACAGCCACGCAAGCGCGTTCGGGTTTTCGCACCACTTCGGATTAAGAGCCAAAGGAAGTCCGTCGGCATCGGTCGGCATCGGTGTGGAACCAGTGGTATCGACCCCGATACCGACCACTTGCGACGGAGTAAAGTCCGGCACCGTCTCGGCGGCTGTGACCAGCGCCTCGATAATCGTAAGCTCGGCCCCCTTGAGGTAATCGGCCGGATGCTGGCGGGCAACGTTCGGGTCCTTGCCCAAAACGATCCCCTGATGACCGTGTGCATATGTCCAAATCGCGGCGGCGATTTCGCGGCCATCCGCGACGTCGACGATCAGCGCGCGAACAGAATTAGTCCCATAATCGAGACCGATCGTATAACGACTGCCCATATTCTTCCCTGAACGTCCTATCGTTGCGTTATTAGATCGCCCAACCCTGGCTGAGGGCGTAATAGACTTCGTTGGTCCTGAGCGTCTGTTTGAAGTCACGAATCTTCGTGTCAGCGTCAATAATCACGAATTCGATACCAGCGATGGTGGCGAAATCCTCAAGCATCTCGGTCGTCGCTGCCAAGCTGAACGCCGAGTGATGAGCGCCGCCGGCCAGAATCCATGCCATCGCAGCGGTTTCGAAATCCGGTCGCGCCTTCCACATTGCACGCGCCACCGGTAGATTGGGCATCGGGTGGGGCGGCTTGATCACGTCTACTTCGTCGACGATCAGGCGGAAACGGTTGCCCATATCGATCAGCGTAGCCGCGGTCGCCGGACCGGCGACGGAATCGAATACCAGGCGCGCCGGATCCTCCTTGCCACCAATGCCAAGAGGGTGCACTTCCAGCTTCGGCTTACCGTCAGCGATCGACGGGCAGACCTCGAGCATGTGGGCGGCGAGATTGCATGGGTTCGCCGGATCGAGATGATAGGTGTAGTCTTCGATGAAGGAGGTTCCGCCCGCAAGGCCGGTCGTCATGGTTTTTACAGCGCGCACCAGAGCAGCCGTCTTCCAGTCGCCTTCAGCGCCAAAGCCATAGCCTTCGGCCATCAGCCGCTGCGATCCGATACCAGGCAATTGCTTCATGCCATGGAGGTCTTGGAAAGTGTTGGTGTAGCCCTTGGCGCCCACTTCCTTCAGGAATGCGCGCATGCCGAGCTCGATCTTCGCCGCGTCACGTACCGAAGCGTAATGGTTGCCGCCTTTCTTCACGTCGGCGGTCAGGGCATAGGCGTCGGTATACTCCGCAATCAAATCATCGATCTGCTGGTCTCCGACCGCATCAATTCGCTTCACCAGATCGCCAACCGCATAATAGTCGACCGAGAAGCCAAACTTATATTGGGCGGATACCTTGTCGCCGTCAGTCACTGCCACGTCGCGCATGTTATCGCCGAAGCGGACAAACTTGGCGCCCTGCCAATCGGCCCAGGCCAGAGCGGCACGCGCAAAGGCACCGATCTTCGCCTGCACCTTTTCGTCCTTCCAGTGGCCAACGATGACCTTCCGGTCCTTGCGCAGACGCGTCCAGATGAACCCATGCTCGCGGTCGCCATGGGCGGCCTGGTTCAGATTCATGAAGTCCATGTCGATGGATGCCCAGGGAATGTCGCGATTGTACTGGGTGTGCAGATGAACAGCGGGCTTCTGCAGAACCTTGAGGCCGTTGATCCACATCTTCGAGGGCGAGAAGGTGTGGCACCATGTGACAAGGCCGATGCATCTGGGCGTATTGTTCGCGGCAGCAACAAGTTCGCTCACCGACTCTGTCGATACCAGCACCGGCTTGAACACCACCTTGACCGGGATCGCAGAAGACGCATCGAGCGCCTTGGCGATCTCCGTGGAATCCGCCGCAACCTGCTGAAGGGTCTCCGGTCCATAAAGGTGCTGGCTACCGGTGACGAACCAAAGCTCATAGTCTGCGATCTTGGGCATGGACCACTCCTGGGGCTGGAAAGCTGCCCATCTGGAATATCATGGAGGAACGGTCGTTGCCATTTAAAAAATCAGACAATTGGTCTCATGCGAGGCAAACTGGCTGACGCCGACAACAAACGGCCGGTCAGCCCTTGCCCCGCGCTCGGCGCGCCTTCGATCGCTGGGGAACCGGGGTATCCTCGCGAGCCAAGCTTATCAGCCTGCTCATTTCCAGTTGGGCCCGGGTGGAATCGCAGTCCGCAATGGCTTGGAAAACCCGCAAATGGTCAGGCACCGGATCGCGTGGCAGCGGCCGTTGCCGTTGCTTAAACACGGTGGTGGTGTCGACGGCGGCATTCACGCCGGTTGTGAGCGAAACGATGTAGGGGTTGCCGGTTGCCGCCAACAAGGCGGCATGGAAATCCAGGTCGCCCTGGCGGCCTTCGGGGGTGGTCAAGGTATGGCGCCTCATACGCTCGAGAGCGTCCCGCATCGTACCGAGCTGCTCCGTCGTGCGGCGGGTGGCGGCGAGCGAGGCGGCCGCCGATTCAACGATGTTACGCAATTCGAACAGACTTTCCAGAAGTTCGGGATCTGGTTCGCTCTCGAATGCCCAGGCCAGCACATCGGGGTCGAGCAGATGCCAGCGATCGCGCGAGGTGACTTTGGTACCAACCTTGGGCTTGGATTCGACCAGCCCCTTGGCCGCCAAAATACGAACCGCCTCGCGGTATGCGGTGCGCGAAACGTCGAGCTTTTCGCTGGACTCAATCTCGCCGACGAGAAGGTCGCCGGGTAAGTATTCACCGGCGGTGATGGCGACACCGAGGTCGCGCGCGATGGTGCCGTGGAGCCGCAGCGTCTTACTGACCGGACGGCTGCGTCCGAATGGAACGAGTCTCTTCATGCCTATCCCCTTTTGGGGCACTATAAACTTCCGGGCAGCGCGTCCAACTGGCAACATGCGCAAACCGGAAGAAACTCACCAACGCTGCTCGGGCCACAGAGGGCGGTGAGGAAATGTTGGAGTGACGCAGTCAACCGGCTTGCCGCTTATTTCTTCTTGCGGAACACAAAGACCGTTTCGGTGTGATAAGTTTGGCCGGGCCGGAGTATCGTCGACGGGAATTGGGGCTTGTTCGGCGAGTCCGGAAAATGCTGGGTCTCCAGGCACAGGCCGGTGCGATGCTGGTAGACTGTGCCATTGCCGGCAGGCTTGCCGTCCATGAAGTTGCCCGAATAGAACTGGAGACTTGGCTCGGTGGTTTTGACCTCCATCACGCGACCGCTGACCGGCTCTTCGAGGACCGCCGCGGTGGCGAACTTGCCCCCCCCGGAATTCAGCACCCAGTTGTGGTCGTAGCCCTTGCCGAATTTGAGCTGTTCGTCACCGGCTTCGATGCGGGAGCCAATGACCGCCGCAGCGGTGAAATCGAGAGGCGTGCCCTTGACAGGACGAAGCTCGCCGGTCGGAATCAGCGTCTTGTCGACGGGCGTGAATCGGTCTGCCAGAATCGTCAAGCGATGGTTCAGAATTGTCGTGTTCGGTTTACCGGTGAGATTGAAATAAGTGTGGTTGGTGAGATTGAGCACGGTCGGCTTGGTGGTGGTCGCCTCGTACGCAATCGACAGCGCATTGTCGGCGCGAAGCGTGTAGGTGACGTGCACCGTCAGCTGACCAGGATAACCCTCCTCGCCATCGGCGCTGACATAGGTCAGCTTGAGCGCGGGACCGTCCTTGCTCTCGACCGGCTCGGCCGTCCACAGCCGCTTGTCGAAGCCCCGGGCTCCGCCATGAAGGCTGTTGGGACCATCATTGGTCGGCAGATGATAAACCTTACCGTCCAGCGTGAACTTGCCGAGAGCGATACGGTTACCATAGCGCCCGATGATGGCGCCGTAGAACGGCACCCCTTTTATATAGGGTTCGACAGTATTAAAGCCGAGGATAACATCGGCGTAATTACCGTTCCTGTCAGGCGCCGTCAGCGACACCAGCGTCGCCCCGAAGGTTGAAATCTTCGCCTCGAACCCGTTCTGACCTTTGAGCGTGTAGAGATCGACAGGCTTGCCGTCCGCCGTCCTGCCGAACGGTACCTTGGTGATCGCCGCACTGGCTCCAGCCGCCATGATCATCATCGCGACGCAAGCCACCATGAGTTTCAACATCAGAGCATTCCTCTTTCCCGTATGGTTTTTTTTCTTATGATTAGCCGGAATTATGTCAGACAATAACCCGCCGTGCTAGGTGTTTCCGCGCAGGCCGTGGTTTGCTCCGGTCACACTGGAACGGGCTGATAGAGACGGGTGGATTCTTGTCTGATCGCGAAGTATGGCTTGAACACCTGCACGCCATCGCCGTTCGTCACACGCCATTCTGCGGCACCAGCCCCCACCTGACGAATCTTGAGCAATTCCTCGCGGCGCATAGGCAGGAATCGGTCGCCGGTTGCAAACAGCGCAAGAGGTCCCTGCACTACCGCAAGCATTTTGGAATGCTTTTCATCCACAGCCTCAAAGCGCAGCGGCATGTCGAATGACAGGACCAGACGATCACCATTGCTCCAGCTACGTTGCACTTCAAAGAAATGGCCGGGCGGTAATGACGAGGCGAAGGTCTTTCCGTTGACGCTGACGTTTGTCCCTTTGCCAGCCCAAGCGGGAATACGCAAAAGGATTGCGAAGGTCTCCACAGTGGGAGTCTGAACTTCGATTTCGATGTCCGGCATCAAGGGATAGCGCGTTGTCTGGCGTAAGGTCACGATGCGCCCGCCCCGCTTCCAATGGAACTGAGACGGCACATAGAGATTCACAGCGACTGCGTTTGCGCTCGTGAAATAGCTGCTGATACCATAATCCGCCACGATCTGGCCCAGGGTGCCCGAACAGCAGGTGCAGTTGTAATCGTGATAAAATTTCACCCCCTTGGAATTGTAGTCGGCATAATAGAACGCCGTACCATCAGGCTTCATCGGCAGGGCACCGAGAACGGCGTTGTAGAGAACCTTCTCCATACTGTCGCCGTAAAGACTGTCACCGGTCGCGGCAATGAGATAGCGGCCTGCCTTAAAATGGCCATAGCTGCCGCACGGTGTCTCGAAACTGGCATGTGTGGTTTCGATGCTGTCACCCAAAGCACCCGAACCCGGCACGACGAAACCCTCGTTAGGACCCCAGCCCCCTGTGGCAAAGCTTTGCGCAACGATAAGACCGAATCCATTCTTTGCCGCCGCGAGGTGTTTTGCACTTCCATCCGTTAGATAAGCCTGCATCGCCGAACTGAGTGCGTTCATGTGGCTGTAGGCATGCTTGCCGGGCAGGACGTTCTCGCCAACGGCGAGCGGGTCGAAATATTCCTTGTCGAGCAGATAACGTGCGGCGAGCGCACGAAAGCGCGTGCCGGCACCGCGCTTATAGGCGAGATAGAGGTTTTCGGGCAGCGTGTACGGCTCGTCCCAGGTGTTGGCCACCGATTTGTGCGGACGCGCTTCCATCTCCGGGCGTGTCAGAGCCTTCTTCGGCAAGTGGGGCAATGCGGCATCCAAGGCCCGGCTGAGAATGCGCAACGCATCGGACTTTCCCGCAAAGCTGTAGGCATCGAGCAGACCGATGCTGATCTTGTCGTAAGTATAGGCCGGTAAGCGGTAATCTTCATAGAACCGTGCGGAGATCGTTGGGGCAAAGCCATCGACAAGACGATGGACCTTGTCGCGCGTGGCAGGGTCGCCCGTAATCGTATACGCGCGTGCCAGCGACGAAACATATTGGCCGAAGCTGTGCCCAGGAATAAAGCCATGAAAATCGGCGGGAGGTTCGACTCCTGCCATAGCATTGTACCAGCCTCCTAGGTCAGGGCCCGGTGCCGCCATCCCCACCGGTGTGCGGAAAGGTTTTAGCAAAGCATCGTCATCCATCGCCAGAAGCGTCGTGTGATGGCGCCGAAACTGCTCTAGCAACGCCCCCTCAAGCAATTCGACATCACCATAGCCCGCGGGCTGCCAGAGCGTGCGCCCGGCCTGTGTGGTGACGGCTTGCCCGCCGATACCAGCCGTTAACGCTGCCGTAGCGCCGGCCTGCAGCAGTGAACGCCTTGAAAATGCTTCCATCTGCTTCTCCTGCTCTTCTTTTTATCTGCGCTTGTTGGAAGAAGAATTGGCGGAATTATCCCACCAAGTTTGATGTTGCTATTGCGCGATCAGTACGACAACGGATTTCGGCGGTAGGCTAAGCGTGAGTCGATTGCCCACGATCTTGGCTCCGTCGAACGCGACGGGATGAACCGCCTCCGGTTTGTCGAAGGTGTTATGTGTATCCATGACGTTGGCCGTGAGAATTTCACCTTTGACATGCGCGGCCCGCAGGCCCGTGACGACGGCGGACACCTGGGCAGACTTGTTCGGATCGAGATTGGCAAGGCCGATCACGATGGAACCATCTTTGGCTTTGGCAGCCGACGCACTTACCTGCGGTACCGTCCATTTGCCATAGGTGTAGGTGCCCGTCTTGATTCCCACCGGCAGCGACGTGGCGTCCTGGAACGGCTTATACATGTGGAATACGTGATATGTCGGCGTGAGGAGCATCTTTGGCCCGTCGGTGATGACCATGGCCTGCAACACATTGACCGTTTGCGCGATCGAGGTCATGCGCACGCGGTCGGCATATTTGTGGAAGATGTTGAAGTTCGCCGATGCGACAATGGCATCGCGCAGTGTATTTTGCTGCACCAGAAAGCCCGGGTTGGTGCCCGGTTCCGGCTTGTACCAAGTGCCCCATTCATCGATGTAGAAGCCGATCTTCTTTTGCGGCGCGGCGGGGTTCTTGGTATGGGCTTTGGCTTCGATCGCGCTCATCAGAGCGTCACGCTTCTTTATGAAGCCGTCGATTTTTAGCGTCTCGGAGAGCGTATTGATCCAGCCTGCTTCGGTGAAGCCGGTCGCGGCATCCTTGCTTTCCCATTTGGGCCCGAGGATCGTGTAGTAGTGGAACGAAATCGCGTCCATATGGGCACGTGCGTTCTTCATCAGGGTTTCGGTGAAGTCGGTCCGGTCGGGACCGTTGGCGCCTTCGCCGCTCGCCAGCAATTCCGGATGTGCGCCGGGCGGCGTCCGCATGAACGTGGCATACTGATTATAAATATCCGCATAGTGTTCGGCGCGCATGTTGCCGCCGCAGCCCCAAGTCTCGTTGCCGATGGCATAAATGGAGACCTTCCACGGCTTTTCGTGACCATTGACGCGGCGCTCCTTGACCAGCGCGGTATCTTGATCGCCGGTCATATATTCCAGCCATTCGGCAGCTTCCTGCGGTGTTCCGCTGCCGATATTGGCATTCACATATGCGTCGGCGCCGATCAGATCGATGAAATCAAAGAACTCGTGCGTACCGAAGGAATTGCTGTCGGGAACACTACCCCAGCCGTTGATGCGTACCGGACGCTTGTCCTTGGGACCTATGCCATCGCGCCAGTGGTAGTAGTCGGCGAAACAGCCGCCAGGCCAGCGCACTATCGGCACCTTCAATTCCTTCAGCGCAGCCACCACATCATTGCGGAATCCGTGCGTGTTCGGGATCGGCGAATTTTCGCCGACATAAATGCCTTCGTATATCCCAGTGCCAAGATGCTCGGAAAATTGGCCGTAGACGTTCTTGTTAATGACCGCGCCCGGCCGGTCGGCATGGATTGTCACGGTGGTTGTTTGCAGCTGCGCTGCCGCAGGTGCGAGCAGCGCGATACCGAGCAGGGCGGCCAGGGCCCAGTTTTGGCTATAGAGTTTCATCGAGCGTCTCCCAATATTCTCGCTCTCGAAGCATTCATCAAAGACGGCAGGCACCCGTTCTCGCTGGATCCGATCAGGCTCTCAGCGCACCTTGATGCGCAATACCGTCAGCGACTGGGGCCGCAGTTGCAGGGCGACGTTCGTCCCGACAACCGCCACTGTGGAGCGAACCGGCGCAACCTTTTCAGGTTCGGCAAAGCTATTATGGTCCATGGCCGACGCGCAGCTGACAACGATCTGGCTTGCTTGCACCGGAGCGACACCCGGCAGGATGATGTTGGCGTGCCCGGGCACAGCATCCGGATGAACAATCTTCACGATGATCTCGCCCGTCGCGTCATCGCGAGCCGCACTCGCAAATATCCGCCCCGATGCGGTACCAAATACGTCTACGGGCAGGACTGCGTCGCCGCGATGATGCATGAAGAGCTGCTGGACGTAATAATTCGCTGTCCGCACAAGGGATAGATTGTCGACCCAGATAAGATCGGGTGTCCACTGCCAAGCCTCGCGATGGGCAAACAGTGGAGCATAGGATGCCATAACGACGACGTCGGCATTGCGCTCGAGGCCGGTCATGTAGGCGGCCTCGGCGAGCGCGCATTCGAGGGAGTTGACGTTATTGACACTCACCATCTTGTCGCTTTGCGCCGCATATTCCCCGAAGAACACCTTCGGACCCTTGCGGTCATAGCTGTCGTAGCGATGAGTGTTATCGAAAAACCAATCGGGACGGGCATAACAATGCTCGTCGATGATATCGACGGCGAGATCGCGGAACTTCGGCCACAGATAATGGAAGCGTTCGTCGGCCGGTTCTGGTCCGGCAGAAGCGATCAATTGGATTTCGGGATGCTTCGCCCGCAGCGCGGCCACAAACGGCGCCAGGCGCTCGATATATTGCGGTCCCCACTGCTCATTGCCGATGCCGAGCATGGTGAGGTTGAAAGGCGCGGAATGGCCCATCGCCGCGCGCTTGCCGCCCCATTCCGACTTCGCCGGGCCGTTGGCGAATTCGATCAGATCGAGGGCGTCCCGGATGAACGGATCAAGCTCGGAAATCGCCACTAGCTCGCCCGAATTAAACTGACAGGCCATGCCGCAATTGATGATCGGCATCGGCGCCGCACCGATATCTTCGCAGAGCTGAAAATATTCGAAGAAGCCGAGCCCGAAGGACTGGAAATAGTCCGGCGCCGGGCGGTGCAGGAATTCATAATTCCAGCGATTGATCAGGAGAGGACGATCCTCTACTGGCCCGATGGTGTTCTTCCACTGATAGCGCTTGTCGAGTTCGCTGCCCTCGACGATGCAGCCACCCGGAAAGCGCAAAAATCCGGGCTTGAGATCGGCCAAAGCCTGCACCATATCGGCGCGCAAACCACCGGGACGCCTCTTCCAGGTATTTTCTGGGAACAGCGAGACAAAATCGATGTCGAGCGTTCCGGCGCCTACCACGAGCAAGTATAGCTTCGCCTTGGCATCGGTGGCGCTTGGACGTAACACCACACTGCGCATCTCCCAGCCGGCCGCGAGGTTCCTGAGTTCAACCTGCTCCAATAGCGCTCCATTTTCCCCATAGAGTGCTATCCGCAGGGATGGCGTGGCCACCAAAGCGCGCAGGCGCAGCGCGAGATGATACGCCTCGCCTGCCTTGACCCCCATGCCGCGGAAACCCTCGTTGGCGACGCCGAACACATCGGTGCCTTGGGATTGCAGGCGTAGATAGTGCGGGTGATGCGCGTCGAAGGGGTCGTCGCTGAGTATCGCGACTTCCCCGCATGCCTTGCTTGGCGAAAGTTTGTGCCAGCCGGTCAGCGGATCGGGGAATGCGAAGCTGCGGTTCTTGACGAGCTCGGCAAAGAGCCCGCCATCGGCACCGAAATTGATGTCCTCGAAGAACACGCCCCACATTTTGGGGTTTATTCTGGCGCCAGGCTTGTCGGCGTGAACGGTGATGGTCGTCATGGAGTTTGCTGCGTTACCTTCTGGCGGATGTTCTCATTGTAGTATTTGTCGGTGACGAAATAGCCGTACATCAACAGCCCCATGATAAGATGGAACACGCCTGGGATCACCGTCAGCATCAAGGCGATGCCGTTCAAGGTGAAGGCGCTCTGCACCACGTCGGGCTGATAGTGGTAGAAGGTCAGCAGCGTGCCGACTAAACCGGCAGCCAAGCTCATACCCATCTTCTGGCAGAAGGAAATGCCACCGAAGGCCAAACCCGCGACCCGCTTGCCCTGTTTGACCTGGCCGTAATCGACACTTTCCGAGATCGCCGACCAGAATACGGGACCCTGAAAATCGACGATGAAGTTGATCAAGAAATAGAACACGAAGGCGATCACCACCGCGCCAGGCTTCACCGCGAAGTACATCGTGACGCTCAAGACAAAGGTGATGAGCTGCGACCAGCGGAAGACTTGGATCTTGCAGACGAACTTGGTCAGCCAAGTCGAGCCGACCATTGCCAGGATGTTGCCGACAATGCCGATGGTGATGAACGCCGCCTGCAAGCTTGCGTCGCCGCCGAGGAAGTACTTGGCGTAGTATAGCCCGACCGAGCCGCGGACGACATAGCCGATGGTGCCGATAACGCAAGCGCCCGCCAGGCACAGCCATTGGCTGTTGCTGAGGAGAAGCTTCAACTGCTCACCAAGCGGCTTGCGCGTGTTCTTATGCACGACGCGCTCCTTGGTGGTGAAGAAGCAGAAGAAGAACATCAACGTCGCGACCACGGCCATAATCGCCATTGCAATCTGATAGCCGTGAGCGATGTGCGCCTGCCCCCAGTGCGCTGCAAACACCGGCACGAAGGTGTTGACCAAGAGCGAAGCACCCTTCGCGAAGAAGAGGCGATAACCATTGGCCGAAAGTCGCTGCTGCGGATCATCAGTAATGACAGCTGGAAGCGAAATATAGGGAATGGTGATGCAGGTGAAGACTAGCATCATCGCTGTGTAGGTCGCATAGGCCCAGATCAGCTTGCCCGTATAGCTGAAATCGGGCGTGGTGAAGACCAGCATGATCGAGAGGCCGAACGGCACTGCAAAAGCAAACAGATAGGGCCGGTAGCGGCCCCAGCGCGTCGTACGCCCGTCGGTGAAGATGCCCATGGCGACGTCGGCAAAAGCATCGATCAGCCGCGGTAACAGGCCCAACAGCGCAATATGGGCGACGTTCAGCCTGTACACATCGGTATAGAAAAACGTGATGATGATCGCCAGTGCCGACCACACGATATTCACAGCCGCGTCACCACTGCCGAAGCCGATCTTCTCGAGAAGGCTGAGTTTGGAGGATTTCATAGGGGCCAGTATGGTTGTTATTGTTTGAGGACTGTGTGGAAGGTATCGAGCGCGCGGCCGTCAACTGAAGGCCAGCCGGCGGCGGCCCATGTGATAGGCAGAATTTTTAGCCGGTGAAAATTGTTGTCGGCCGCCTCGTAGGCGTGCATCACGACATAATCCTTGCCGCCGAAACTATAGACACCCTGCCCGCCCCAACCGGCCCATTTTGGGTTCTCCGAGACGAGTGGCGTGCCGCCGCCCATCGCCATGTCGCGACCGTCCTTATCGAGATAAGGCCCTGTGATATCCTTGGCGCGCCCTACCGCAATCCGGTAGGTAGAAGCCTTGCCGCGGCAGCAAAAGTCGGTCGAGACGAATAGATAATAATAGTCGGCCCGCTTGAACAGGAACGGACCTTCGATGGCGCCCTCACCGGCTGCTTTGACATCCGGCGCCGGGGTGTGCGGGCGCGCTGCCAGCGTGTGCCACTCTTCGGGCGCGGCCAGGCTGACGCGGCCGGCGTTCAGCTTCACTAGTTTGATCCCCGACCAGAACGAGCCGAACACCATCCACGGCGTGCCTTTGTCATCGGCGATAACATTGGGATCGATCGCATTCCAGTCGTCGCGGCCCGCAACCGAGCGCAGCACGATCCCTTTGTCGTCCCATTTGTAATTGGGCGACGCCGGATCGAGCGTCTGGTTCACCGTCACGCCGATGGCGGAGTCGTTCTTGCCAAAGCCCGACACCGCATAATAGAGATAGTATTTGCCGCCCGCATAGCTCACGTCCGGCGCCCAGATGTGGCCGTTGAATCGCGCCGTCACGCTCCGCCCCCACACCGGCTCCGTCGCAAACACGCGACCGCCTTCGATCCAGTGGACCCGGTCCTTAGAACTGTAGTAGGGAATGCCCGGCCCGGTGCTGTACAAATAATACGTCCCGCCATCCGTCGCCATCGCTGGATCGTGAATGTCAACTTCAAGCGGAGAAGCAAAAGCTGTGGCGGCGAACAGAAGCATCGCGGCAGCGGAAAAAATCGAGCGTTTCATTGGTGCGTTCCGGTGTTGTTGCGTCACATCAAGGCCGTCGGCCAGTCGTCAGACGACCAGACCAGCGGCGCGATGCGCAGCGTCGGTGTGCCCTGCTTTTGGGCATCGTAAGCGTGATATACAATGTAGTCCTGTCCCGCTTCGCGCAGAATGGCCGCGTGTCCTGGGTCGCGAAAGTCGGCGCGTAATAGAACTGTGCCATAACCTTGTAGCATCGGCCTTCCGTCTCGGTAGAGATAAGGCCCGAGAAAGTCGCGACTCCGCCCGATCACGGTGTAGTATGTGCTATTCACTCCTTTGCAGCACCAGTCGTACGATGCCACAAGATAATACCAGCCGCCGCGCGCGAACAAGAACGCCGCCTCAATCGGATCCGGCGCACCTTTCGGCACCTGACGTTCGGCCAGCGACTCTATATCCAGCGGCGCGCTCGGACGGCCGGTTTCTGGATCGAGAGAGACGATTTTAAGACCGCTCCAGAAGCTGCCAAAAGCAAGCCAGCGGCGACCCTGGCGATCGATGAGATGGGCGGGATCGATGGCATTGTAATCGTCGCGCTCGTGCGATTGCAAAACCAGTCCATAATCCGTCCAATGCGCGGACCGGAGCGTCGGCGTCGTTGCAAGCCCGATTGCGGACCGGTTCGAGCCGCCTGTGGAGCAGGCGTAATAAAGCCAGTAGCGGCCGTTGAAAAAGGTGATATCGGGCGCCCAAATATCGCGGATGCCCGGGATCGCCCCCATCGCCCAATCCGGTACGCGCGGCAACACAGATTCCGACAGCCGCCAGTGGATCAGATCCGGCGACGTCCGGCACGAAATCTGCGGCTTGGTCGGATCACCGTGCGGCGCCAGCGTCGTAGAGAAAATATAATAGGTATCACCTTCGTGGATAATCGCCGGATCGTGGACGCCGGTAATGTCGCCGGAGAGCCGGTCATTCAGCCGCGGCGGCGTTCCGGCGCCCGATGGGCCAAGCACAAAGGTCCCAGCCAGTGCCGCCAAGGCCCACCGCCGATTGAGTATGAAATCATCCATCATGACATGCCTTCAGATGATCGCCGCCGGCCATCCGTCGGCGGACCAGACAAGCGGCGCGATGCGCAAGGCCGGCACGCCCTGACGGCGCGCATCATAGGCATGATAGACGATGTAATCCCGGGCGCCGTCACGCAGGATTGATGCCCCGCCCGGCCCGCGCCAGCGCGATCCGGAATCGTGCTTTAGGACGATCGAGCCGTTGCCCGAGGACATCGCAAAACGGTTGGCATCGCCATAAGGCCCGGTGATGCTGGGCGCGCGTCCGACGACGGTGTAGTAGTTGGAATCGGCGCCACGGCAGCAGAAATCAAAGGCGCAAAACAGATAATAATAGCCACCCTGCTCGATGATAAACGGCGCTTCGATCGCGTCGATTCCGGGATCGTTGGTCGGCCGTTTGGCAAGCGAATGAACTTGCGGTTTTCCCGGGAACGGCTTGCCGGTGGCCGGATCGAGTTCGATCAGCTTGATCCCACCCCAAAAGCTGCCGAAGGCCAGCCACTGCTTGCCGTTGCGATCGACAACATGATTGGGGTCGATCGCATTGAAGTCGTCTTCGGGCCGAGATTCGAAAACGAGGCCCTGATCGATCCATTTGAAGTTGGGGGACGCCGGATCGAGTGTCGCATTGGTCAAGAGGCCGATCACCGACCGGTTCTTGCCAAAGGCAGAGCAGGCAAAATAGAGAAAATAGCGGCCGCCGACATATGAGATGTCTGGCGCCCAGACTCCTTCTGTTCCTTGGACGAGTTCGCTCGCCCATTTCGGCAGATCGGACAGCACGCTGCCACCCTTGTCCCAGTTCACTAGGTCTTTTGAGAACCGCCAAGGAATATGCCCGCCGGCTCCAGGCTGATCGGTGCTGAAGATGTAATAGGTATCACCGGCACGGATCGCGCAAGGATCGTGAACCGGCGAGACATTGCCGCTGAGACGGCTGTTGAGCGGCTCGGGCGTTTGGCCAGCGGCGGGCAACAGGACTGTTGCACCTGCGGCCGCCATGCCGCTCAAGAGGAGACCACGGCGATTGAGATTGCTTGAATGATGGACCGACATGCGAAACTCCAGGTCTAGTCCGAACCGATCACGACGTGCAGCGAACTACGAACGGGATCGAGACGGTGGTATGCGATGATCGTTGGACACACCCCGCATCGGGAAAAAGCGTGGCAGCCATATCAAAAGACATGATCCGCCACAGTTATCCGAAGAGAGCTATTCGAAAGTACCGAGAGAGACGCCGTCGCTGGAACGGCCAGACGTGCCGGCAAATGCCCCTCCCGTTTCGCAGCCGTCTACAGTTTGTAGCGCAGCCCCAGTTCAATGGTCTGGTCGAAGCGGCGCGTATCACGCGGATACACGGCACCAAGCGAACCCCGACCGAAGCTGTCCTGGAAATAACTGTCCAGGAGATTGGTGGCGTCGAAGGTGAAGGTAAGTTGGTCGGACCACTTGTAGCTGGCCGACAAATCGAGCCACGGCTGCGACTTGGCATAGATCGTATCGGGGTTCTGGCCACCACCGGGCGCGGCTCCTTCGTTAAAGCCGGCACGCCAATTGTAAGCCACACGGAACGACACCGGACCATATTCATAGATACCTACGGTGTTGAACGAATATTTCGAGATGTTCTGGAACACCCCGTCGACATAGGTGCCATTTAACTGGATGCCGAGACCACTCCAGTAGCCCGGCAGGAAATCGAAAAACTGGGTATAGTTGATTTCCGCACCGTCGATATGGCCCGAGGAACCGTTCTCCGGCAGCGTAACCTGATAAACGATGCCGCCGATGGTTTGCGGCGTCACATAGCTGCCGATGTAGCCGTCCACCGCCCGGTAGAACACGGTACCCGACACAATATTGGCCGGGCCGAAATAGTATTCGAGCGACAGATCGACGTTATCCGACTTTTCCGGCGTCAGGTTTGGATTGCCGCTGGTGCCGGAGCCCAGCAACGTCGCCGTCGATGCCGACAGCGACAGACCAGGATTAAGCTGCGCGAAGGTCGGCCGGGTCACGGTGCGGCTAGCCGCCACGCGGACGAAAAGATCGTCCTCGAGCTTGGCCCGTAGGTTGATGCTGGGCATCCAGTCGGCGACTTCCTTGGAACTCTCGGTCGCGCTGTAAGCAAAGGTGTAGCCGGTGGGTGTTTGGGTCGTGACCAGCGTATTGCCCTTCATCTCCGATTTTGTATCGACGACACGCAAGCCGATGTTACCGTCAACGGGAAGCCCCCCAAGTCCGAACTCGAAATCGCCCTTTACGTAAGCTGCATAACTCTGCTCGCGATCGTCGAACGAATTGGTTGGATCTTCGGGCTGTCCTGCCGCCGGTTGACCGAACAGCGTCCGGATCTTACCGACGTTATTGAAAATCCAATCCGGATTGGCATCCATCCACTTCGTGATGCCGAACTTGCCATCGAACATGCTGCCGCCGGTGATCCAATAGGAGCCGGGATAGGACGCCAGGGTAATACCCGCCCCGGGGTTGCCGTGATAATTGCCACAAGCGACAGAAGCGTCGCGGGCGACCTGCGCGGCATAATAAGGACTGCTGGGATCGGGAAAGCTGTCGCAATCCTGCCCGCCGGTATTATCCCCCCGGTTTCGGGCAAAGCGGTTGGCATACCGAAAGCCGGCTTCCACCGACTTGAGCACCCTTGCGCCCGTTTCGTAGGTGATATCGGCGCGCAAGTCGATTTCGCTGCCGGTCTGCTTTACCCACTGATCATACCACTGGCGCATGACCATGTTTGTCGGGTCAGTCACCGCAGCCGTCGGCACGTTCATGTACGGCGTGCCGGTACCCTGGTAGTTGAAATCCGCAACGTAAGCCGGCGGATCGCCTGGATTGTAGTGCGTGTCGAGAATATAACCGGTCTGAGCGAAGCGGCTATCGGTGTAATCGAGCTCGGTCGACAGCGTCACGGAATCGCCCGTCCAAGTCGCCCCGGTCGCGAACTGATAGGTGTCTGTCTTCGCGCGATAGGACTGGTCGCTGGTCAGATCATAAAAGCCGGCCTTTACTGTCTTCACCTCATTGGTACCGGGGAATACTGTGGCGGTTGATGCATCAGCGCCGATCCAAGGCAGGCCAACGAAGAAATCGGCCGAATTCGGATTACGATAACGAGTATAGAAAAGCTCGGCATAGACTTCCGTGTTGGAGTTCGGACGCCACTGGAGCGATACGTCGGTCGCCAGCCGTTCGCGCCGGCCGAGGATCGACTGCGCACCTTCCGTCAGCGGCAAATTGGCAGCGCCGCCAGCCCCGGTCGAGCCGGTCACAGGACCGACCGACTGCGACGAGATATAGTTATCGAGAATCTCTTCTTTGTAGTGGCGTTTCGAATAGTTGACGTCGAAAAGCAATCCGATTTCGCCGATACCTGTGTTCCAGCGATCGCTGATCAGAAGGCTGGCAGTCGGGTCGATGTGGTCAGAAAGCATTGAGTCGATGGCGCGTGCACCGCCGGCGATCTCAAGGCCGTCAAAATCGAACGGCCGGTGCAGCCGAACGTCGATCAAGCCGGCAATACCGCCTTCGAGATCTGTCGACTGGGCCGACTTGTGCACGTCAACTCGCTGTAGCAATTCCGCTGGAATGTCCTGAAGCGACACATAGCGACCTGTGGACGTGAAAATTTCACGTCCGTTCAGGAGCGTGGCGACATCCGGTAAACCGCGAATCAGAAGCTGATTGGCTTCCGCCGCATTGCGGCTGACTTGAATGCCGGTGACATGCTGCAGAGCTTCGATCACGTTGTTATCCGGCAGCTTGCCGATATCCTGCGCCACGATCGAGTCAACGATCTGGGAGGAGTTCATCTTTAAATCCTGGGCCGATTGCAAGCTTGCCCGAACGCCCGACACTACGACGGTTTCGAGCTGTTGATCGGTTTGCCCCAACGCCGCGCCCGAGACGAACGTCATTGCGATCGCGGACGCAGAAAAGCGAAGCGTGTTTTTCCACTGCATTTCTTACTCCCTCCCTAGCACCGTCAATCGAGCGTTTAGTCACTCGTTGCGGCGTCTCATTAATCAGACAAATTTGAATTATTATATTACACTGACAAATACAAGATGATTGTCAGAGGTAGGGCAAAATGAGGAATCATTGTTGCCAGCAGGCATCACCGTTGGACGACGGAGGTTCATAGCCACGGTTCGGCGCGCTGTCCGTAGGCCTCACGATTTTTTTCACTGCTTTGGCGCGACCATGCGCGTCGAGGCGCATAAAACCTAGCAGTTATGGGTTCATTGGTAATATGTGAGGTGGCTGAGTGCGGCCATGAAGGCGTTCGCTACCACGAAGGAAAGGCGCGCGGTTGCACGAAGGCGATCGCGCCCGATCTTGGTATCGCTACCATACGAGACGGTAGCCACCGGCCATGGTGGGCTCTATAAAAAGGATCCGGCAAGAGTAGGGCCAGTTGGTATTCAAGCTGGACGATCAGCCTGTTCGGGGCGTTGAAGTGGTCCCGGGCAATCTAGGGCTCGAATATCTTGAGCGTGATGGTCGTACGGATTATGACTGGTGTTCTACTACGGTGTTTGGTGCCCCCCTCTGACGAACACCCCGGCGCGCCGCTATGCGCCTCTTTTCTTCAGAGTCTGATTCAAAACGGGTCGCATAATATCAAGGTCTTGCGATGCGGCGCGTGAGCCGTCGGAGATGAGCGATGAAGTGAGCCAGAGCCGTTTTTAATTTGTCGCCTGCATAACCGCCTTCGGCGAGATGTGGCGCAGCCAGGGATACTGTTTGCGAATTGAGGCCAAGTGCCAATGGCGCCGTCGCGGTCCGGAATGTCGGCGGGATGGACCTGCAAGCCGACCATGTGGCCCTCTGTGTCGGGGACGATGTGGCGCAGCCCTCTCGCAGATAATGCTGTCGAGCGATCTCGATCCAGGCCATCGTAAGCTCCATCGAATCCAAGCAGATCGACGAAATCACAAGCTGCTGAGATCACACCACCCTTTTTCGGTCAGGCTCTCAGAGACAGGCAGCTCCATTTCATAACGGCCCAATTCATATATCCGCCTATCGATTAAGCCCTGATCGCATCGCCTGCCGCCCAACTGGTAGCGGCGGTAAAAAATTGACGATGGTATAGCAGAGATATCCTAGCCAACATGGTGATCAATTGACCGAATCCACATATCGGCATTGATCACGGCCAGCCCCTTCCGGCCTTCAAGTTTCCATCGAAAGGCGTTTTTATCGGGTCAAATATCTATTGAAATAAATGATGCCAAATGATCTCGCAGTCCACCAACGTAGCTTCGTCGAATCGGTTCTTGTTGTGAAGCACGCGATCACCGCGCCATGTTATAGGCTTTGTGCTTTGCATGCGTTTGCCGTGGCATAACGGGGGTAAGAGATTGACGGGGGTCACCGCAGTCTAGCGCGCATCGCGGACCGCCTGTTGCGTCCGCGTTTTGCGGACGCAGACATGACCCCGACCCAATTGCTCATCGGCCAGATTTTCATCGTTTTCGCGGTGGTCGTTGTCGGCCTGTGGGCAGCGACGCAATGGGCCGCCGCCCAACTCGGCTATCAGGCACAGCTAGGGGCGCCGTGGTTCGTCCTCGCCGGCACGCCAGTCTATCAGCCATGGCAGCTTTTCATCTGGTGGTTTCACTACGAAGCCTATGCTCCGGCGGTCTTCAACAAGGCCCGGATGCTGGCTGGCACAAGTGGCTTTTTGGGCTGCGCCACCGCCATCGCCGGCTCATTGTGGCGGACCCGGCAGAACCACAACGTCACGACTTACGGCTCCTCGCGCTGGGCCACCCGCCGCGAGATCGCGCATACCGGGCTCCTGCGTCCCGCAGGCGTGTTTCTTGGACGGTTCGGCAAGGACTATCTGCGCCACGACGGCCCCGAGCATGTCATGGCCTTCGCCCCGACCCGCTCGGGCAAGGGCGTGGGCCTGGTGGTGCCGACGCTCCTGTCATGGACCGGCTCGGCCGTCGTCCATGACATCAAGGGCGAGAACTGGATGCTGACTGCCGGATGGCGCCAGCGCTTCTCCCACTGCCTCCTCTTCAATCCGACCGATCCGCGATCGTCGCGCTACAATCCGCTGCTGGAGGTGCGCAAAGGCTCCGACGAAGTACACGATGTCCAGAACATCGCCGATATCCTCGTCGACCCCGAAGGGGCATTAGAGCGGCGGTCGCATTGGGAAAAAACGAGCCACTCGCTCCTCGTCGGCGCGATCCTCCACATTCTCTATGCCGAGGAAGAAAAGACCCTGGCGCGGGTCGCCACCTTCCTTTCTGACCCGCAACGGAGCTTCGCTCATACGCTGCGCCGGATGATGGCGACAAACCATCTCGGCACCAAGCAAAAGCCGCAGGTCCATCTCGTCGTCGCATCGGCCGCGCGCGAGGTGCTGAACAAGAGCGAGAACGAACGCTCCGGCGTGCTCTCCACCGCCATGTCGTTTCTCGGGCTCTATCGCGATCCGATCGTCGCCCGCAATACCGCGGCCTGCGATTGGCGCATCACCGATCTTGTCGAGACGGCTCATGGGAACCTCGAAAATCCGTACAAACCCACATTAGCACAAATGTGTGTTTGTTCTTAGGGCCCTTTTTCAACGCTTCCTGATAGCATTTTGCGTGCGTTTGCCGTGGCATAAGGGGGGTAACGAATTATCGCGGGCGCGCGCAGCCCAAGGGCGTTGCACACCGCCTGTCGCGGCTTGCGCTCAGCGAACCCGAATTATGATCCATGCCAGACAAGATTACCTCATCAGCGATCACGCCTTCGCCAAAACCCGTGAGGGTGCGGCCTCTGCAGAGAGTTGAGCCATGGCGGTCATCGGCACTTTCAAGCTCGCCAAGAACGGCGGGTGGGAGGGCAACATCCGCACACTCTGCTTCGAGCAGAAGATCGGGCTCATACCCAACGATGATCAGGTGAACAAAAATGCGCCCGCCTTCCGCGTCATGCTGGGTTGGCAGCGCATTGGCGAAGCCTGGGAGGAGAAGACCGATGGCAAAACGCCGCGGGACTATCTGAGTGTCCGCATAGATGATCTCAGCTTTGCCGCTCCGCTTCGCGCAGGGTTATTCCCCGATGACGACGGCACATCGGCGCGGTTGGTGCGGATCCGACAGCAAACGGCACATTCCTGAAGGGTTCTCGCAATGACCGGCGACGAGAATCTTTGGAAGCCGCGAGTTGTCGAAATTTCTTGGCTATTCCGAGAGTACGATCTGCCGGATGGTGTCGCAATGCCCGGATAGACTGCCACCACGCGTTTCGGCTTTGGCGCATCCACGCTGGGTTCCAGAATTGGCTCGCGAATGGGCACGAACCAACAGCGCTATACCGAGGATTCGCACTGGACGCCCCCGTCTCATCCGATGATTCCACGAAATGGTACAGATAGAACGCCTTCAGTGCACCAAACCGCAATTTACGAGTTATCCACAGATAACTTCGTTCGGTAGTGTACCAAACTGTACCAAACACTCACATTTTCCCCAATGAAATCAAAGGGATTTGGTGCGGCCGAGAAGATTCGAACTTCCACGGGTTGCCCCGCTAGCACCTCAAGCTAGTGCGTCTACCATTCCGCCACGGCCGCAGCTCAGGGGCGCGGGGTGTAGCAAACCCAGATGCGCTTGTGAAGAGTAAGAGCGGCGGAGGAACTGACAATTCCCAAGCAGCCGCCAACCTGTGCCGCGTCATACCGGCACGCTCGCCTATGCGCGCCCGCCCCGAGACAATGTGAGAGGCCCTCCGTCCGCTCCGGGAGAAAAAGGAGGAACGACAGCGGTTTGTACCGGGCTGAAGCACTAAGCAATTGTTGTCATATTATTGCTGAATATTGCGCATTAAAGTACAATAATTGTTATAGAAAGTGGTGGCGGGGGAGAGGGGGTATGACTGTGATGGCAAATGGCCAGGAAAGCTCGAATGCTGACTTTGGCTTCGTACGATGATTAAGCCCTCCCCTTCACTGGCGGGCAGACGCCATGTGGTAAGGATCCACGAGGTCAAAGATCCGGCCAGAAATGGGGAGCACAGCGTGGCTTTTCAAGCCCGGCAATGCTTGCGTCAATATCCGAGCCCTGCGATGACCATCGCTGGAAATGGACGCTAACGTCTCTGCGAACCTTCTTGGATCCTCTATGACCGCGCTGATCACTATTCCTCGCGAAGATTTCACCCACGCCGTGCGCGTTACGCCGCTGATCTCCATCGATCTCATTCTGCATGATCCGGACGGGGCTGTGCTTGTGGGGCTGCGCAACAATGAACCGGCCAAAGGCACCTGGTTTGTGCCAGGCGGACGGGTCGCGAAGAATGAACGGCTGACCGAGGCGTTTGCGCGGATTCTTGGCCTCGAAACGGGTCTCACCATTCCCTTCGCAGAGGCGCGGCTGCTGGGCGCTTACGAGCACTTTTACGACACCAACCGCTTTAGCGAACCGGGCTATGGTACGCATTATGTCGTGCTGGGCTATGAACTGAAACTGGCGGCACGTCCGCACATCCTGCTCGACGATCAACATAGTGCAATCAAATGGATGGCTGTGCCGGAGTTGCTGGCTGCGCCGGGTGTGCATGAAAATACCAAGGCGTACTTTCGGTAGCGGCCAATTCAACTGCCCCCGCACTGCGCTTCTTTTCGTCATGGCTGCCCATGAGGCGGCTATTCAGACGCTGACCTATCCGCGATCCCTCGCCCGGCTGGACAGCCGGATCAAGCTTGGCACGATAATAGAAGGACGTTACTGGTCGGAACCCTAAATGCCTTCGCCGTCCACGCCGTGGATGCCGCATTCGTCCTTGGCGAGCCCGGCCCAGCGTCCGGCGCGATAATCTTCGCCGCTTTTCACCCGCCGCGTGCAAGGCATGCAGCCGATCGAGGGGTAACCGTCTTCCACCAAAGGATGGGCGGGAAGCTCATGCGCTTCGCGATAGGCTTCGAGATCGGCTTGCGACCAATCGGCGAGCGGATTGAAGCGGAAACGGCCCTGGAAAAACTCAACCTTTTGCATGGCCGCGCGTTCGCGGGTCTGGAACCGCTTGCGCCCGGTGATCGTGGCTTCGAAACCTTCCAGTGCCCGGCGCAATGGCACCACTTTGCGAAATTCGCAGCAGGCATCGGTGTCCCGCGACCACAACGTGCCGTCCGGATCGATCATTGCGCGATCACTGGGATTGGGCGCCAGCGAGCGCAAGTCGCCTAGGCCAAGCCGATCCTGGAGACGGTCGCGATAGCGCAAGGTCTCGCCAAACAGTTTGCCGGTGTTGAGAAAGAGTACCGGCGTGTTGGGATCGATTTCGGCGATCAAATGCAGCAGCACTGCGGATTCCGAACCAAAGGAGGAAACCACCGTTGTCATGCCGGGAAATTCCCGAAGAGCCAAGGAGACGATGCCTTTGGCATCCAAGCCTTCGGTGGCAGCGTGTAGAGTAGAAAGTTTGGCCTGTTGAGCCACCGAAATGGCCTCGCGCCTGGCACGCGGGGCACCGCTGACAACCGTTACTGCACTCACTTCAGCCAACCCTTCTCGTCGATAAGCCCATGCACCTCATCCGCCAGAGCCCCGCCGTGAATGCCATCGGCCAGCAGCCGCGCGCGCAAGGCACCCAGCTCTTCCAACCGGGCATCCCATTCGGGTCCAAACTGCTCTTCCAACAATTCGCGCAAGCGCCGCGCCAAGGCCGGAGAACGGCCATGGGTCGAAACGCTGAAAACGAGATCGCCGCGGCGCAGAATGGCGGGAATGTGAAAGTCGCAAAGTGCCGGCACATCCTCAACATTAACGAGGACTCCGGCAGCCCGGGCGCGGCTGGCCCAAGCGGCAGAGGCATCCTTATCCAGCCCAGCCACAAAGAGAAGCGAAAGGCCGTCGATAGCGCTTTGAGGGGATAGGCGCACAGGCTCTACGCCAGCGGCCACGAGCAAACTAAGGCGGCGTTCCAGCGCCTCGCCGCTGCCAATCACGCCGACACGAGCCATCTCTGGATTGAGAATAATCGGGAGCAACGAGCCTGCCTCATGGAACCACACAGAGGTAGGAGTGTTCCCGCCTAATTGCAAGAACATCGTGTGCAATATAACATATCACACAATCAGATGTGTGTTTTTACGTATAACCGCGCAACAGCTCGATCACCGAAACGCCGATTTTGTCGCCATGGATGACGATTTCGCCCCGCGCAATGGGCTTATCATTGGCCAGGATCAGCACCGGATCGTCCTGGTTGGAGTCAAGCTCGATCACCGCGCCGCGGCCCATCCGCAAGAGCTGATGCATGGGGATGACGGAACGGCCCAAGACCACGGAGATTTCGACTTTGACATTGGTAAGATTGCCGAGCATGGACGGTATCCGAGAACGCAAAACAATCCTTAGGGCGTCATGGTTTCGGACTCGTTAATTTCAGCGCCGCAGTGGGTGATCCGCGACGGCCTTCTGCCCTATCCCGAAGCGGTGGAAACCATGGAGGCGCGAGCGGCCGCTATTGCCGAGGGTCTGGCGCCGGAGTTGATTTGGCTGGTCGAGCACCCGCCGATCTACACCGCCGGCACCAGCGCCAAGGACAGCGACCTTCTCGATGCCCGCTTTCCTGTGTTTCAGACCGGTCGCGGCGGTCAATTCACTTATCACGGACCGGGCCAGCGCGTCGGTTATGTCATGCTGAACCTGAGGCCACGCGGCGGCGATGTGCGCAAATTCGTACGCGATCTGGAAGAGTGGCTGATCCGGACCCTGGCGCAGTTCAACGTCAAAGGCGAACGGCGCGACGGCCGCGTGGGAATCTGGGTGGCGCGCGGCACCCGCGAAGACAAGATCGCGGCCCTCGGGGTGCGGGTGCGGCGCTGGGTGACATTTCATGGCGTGGCGATAAATGTCGAGCCGGACCTGACACATTTCAACGGCATCGTGCCTTGCGGCATTCGTGGACACGGCGTCACCAGCTTGGCGGATCTGGGCATTCCGGCCACCATGGCCGATGTTGATGTCGCCTTGCGTGTTGCCTTTGAAGAGGTGTTCGGCCCCGTCGCATAACGGCGGTCAAGGCCACAGTTTCATTACCAGCGGCGCGAGGATCGAGGTCAAGACGCCGTTCAGCGCCAGGGCCAGCCCGGCAAAGATTCCGGCGATGCGGCTATCGTGAAATGCGCTTGCCGTGGCGATGCCGTGGCCGGAGAGGCCCGCAGCAAAGCCATGGGCCGCATGATCCTTCATGCGCAGAAGCCGCTTCACGGGGCCAGCGATCACTGCCGTAAAAATGCCCGTGACAACGACCAGCGTGGCGGTGAGCGAGGGAAGACCACCGATCATGGCGGCAATGCCCATCGCTATCGGGGTCGTCACCGATTTGGGTGCCAAGGACGCCAACACCGCATGGGGCGCACCGAGCAGCCAAGCGATACCCACCGCGCTGAAGATCGCCGTTAGCGAACCCGCGAACAAGGCAATCGTAATGGGAACGGCCAAACGCTTCACCCGCCCCCACTCCGCCGCCAGCGGAACCGCCAGCGCCACGGTGGCGGGGCCAAGCATGAAATGGACAAACTGCGCGCCCGCGAAATACGTCGTGTAGGGCGTGTGCGTCAGCGCCAGCAAGGCCGCCAAGGGAATGGTGGCGAGCATTACGGGATTGGCCAAAGGGTGGCGGTCGGTTGCCGCTGAAATGCGGTCGGCAATGGCGTAAGCGGCCAGTGTCGCGAACAGCCAGAGCAAAGGACTGGCCGACAAATAGACCCAGAGCTGCGCCACGTTTTGCATTGCTGCATTTGGCATTACTCGCGCTCCTCCAAATGCAGCCGGTGCACCACGAAGCGGAAAACGAGCGCGGTCACGGCCAGGGTCAGGGCGGTCGACACGACAATGGCCACGCCGAGGGCAAGACCCTGGCTCTTCAGGAGCGGCAGGAACTGTACCACCCCCACCGCCGCAGGCAGGAACAGCAGCGATAGCGTGCTGATGATCGGGCGGGCAGCCTGCAGCGTGAAATCACGTAAGCGATGACTGGCAAGACAGGCGACGACGAGCAAGCAAAGGCCGATGACGGGCCCCGGAATGCCCAGACGCAAAACGCGGGCAAGGCTCTCACCAATGAGCTGGAAGGCGAGCAAGACGGCAAAAGCGGGCAGCATCAGAATGACGAGCGGCGGCGAAAGCCTTTTTCGGCTGGCGGCTCGGCCTTATGGAGTTCAATATTGGTGACACGAGCGCCAGAAGGACCGCGCATACAGAGGCCCACGAAGGTTTCTACCGCTGCATTGGGGCCGGAGACCAAGACTTCCAGCGTATCGTCGAAGCGGTTGCGCACCCAGCCGTCAAGCGCAAGACGGTGCGCTTCAGTGATGGCGAAATTGCGAAAACCGACCGACTGCACAAAACCCTCAACGCGAATGCGCAGAGTTGTCAGATCGTCATCCGGGGGAGTGGAATCCGTCATCGCCAAAGATTTGCACGGCGGGGAACGCGCTGCAACGGGTGCAATCGTCACGCAAATTCGAGAATGACATCGCCCAGCGCAAGATTATCGCCCGGCCGCACCTTGATCGCAGCGATTCTGCCGTCGCGCTCCGATACCAGCACATTTTCCATCTTCATGGCCTCCACCACGGCGAGAGGCTCGCCCAACTTCACTTCCTGGCCGGGGTCGACCTTGATAGCGACCACAAGGCCGGGCATGGGACATCGCAGAAATTGCGAGCTGCCGTTCTGGGCGCGCTGCGGCATGAATTTGGCAAGCTCCGCTGCTCGCGGCGCCCGCACCGTGACGAAGGCCTCCTGACCGCCCTGGCTGAGGCGATATCCGCCAGGAAGGCGCGTCAGCTGAATCACATAGGTTCTTCCACCATCGCAAAGACGCAGCGCCGGTTCGCCCGGGCGCCAGTCGATCTGTACGGTGTAAAGTTGGTCTGCAAGGCTCGCCGTCAACGTGCCTTGCGCCAGCACAACATCCGCAACAGCGATATCCTCGCCGCCGACGGTGGCGACAAAGGCCGCCGTGCCCGTGCGATCCGGTGCCGCCCCGCTATGAGCGGCGCGCCGCGTCCGCAGAAGCTTGGCTGCCACCGCTGCCGCCACGAACCGGCGCTTGGCGGCGCCGTCGAGCGCACGCCCCTTAAAGCCATGCGGGAACTCTTCGGCAATGAAGGCGGTGGAAAGGCGACCTTCGCGGAAGCGCGCGTTCTGGGTGAGCGCCGACAGGAAGGCGACATTGTGGGTGATACCGTCGATGACAAATTCATCCAGCGCCACCGCCATGGCATCGATGGCCTCAAGCCGCGTCGGCGCATGGAGCGAGACTTTGGCAATCATGGGATCGTAGTGGATGGTGACTTCGCTGCCTTCCTGCACGCCGGTATCGATCCGCAGCGTAGCGTTGCCGATATCGCCTTCTGGCGGCGTGCGATAGCGCACCAAGCGCCCTGAGGAAGGAAAGAAGCCGCGCGCCGGATCCTCGGCATAGACCCGCGCTTCCAGGGCATAGCCATTGAAGTTTATATCGCTTTGCCTGAAGGCCAACGCCTCGCCTGCCGCGACACGGATCATCCATTCGACCAGATCAAGCCCGGTCACCATTTCGGTAATGGTATGTTCCACCTGCAGGCGCGCATTCATTTCGAGAAAGTAGAATTTCTTGTCCAGCCCGACCGCGAACTCTACTGTGCCGGCGCTGTCGTAGTCGGCTGCCTTGGCAAGCGCCACCGCCTCCGCCCCCATGCGGGCACGCATTTCGGGATCGACAAAGGGCGACGGCGTTTCCTCCATCACCTTTTGATAGCGGCGCTGTAAGGAGCACTCGCGCTCGCCCAGATGAATGACATGGCCATGCTTGTCACCCAGCACTTGCACTTCGATATGGCGCAGAGGCGAAATGTATTTCTCGATAAAGAGGCGGTCATCGCCGAAACTGGTGCGGGCTTCGTTGTGCGAGGAGAGCAGCGCCTGCTCCAACTCATTTTCGCTGTGGACAATGCGAAGGCCCTTGCCGCCGCCGCCCGCGGAGGATTTGACCATCACCGGATAGCCGATCTCGGCGGCGATGCGGGCAGCATGGCGCAGATCGATGACCTCGCCGACATAGCCGGGGATGGTCGAAACCTGGGCCGCCTTGGCAAGTTTCTTGGAATAGATTTTGTCGCCGAGCCGGGCGATGGCTTCGGGTGAAGGCCCGATGAAGGCCAGTCCCGCCACGCGCGTCACGGCCTCGGCAAACGCTTGGCGTTCCGAGAGGAATCCGTAGCCAGGATGGATCGCCTCAGCCCCGGTCTGACGCGCCGCTTCCAAAATGGCATGTGTATTCAGGTAGGATTGGGAGGCGGGCGCCGGACCGATAGGCACCGCCTCGTCCGCCAGCGTCGTGTGCAAAGCGCCGTGATCGGCGTCCGAATAGACGGCGACGGTGGCGATGCCCATGCGCCGTGCGGTTTTGATGATGCGGCAGGCGATCTCGCCGCGATTGGCAATCAATATTTTTGTGAACACGCATCGCTCCGGCTATGTTTCGGGGCGCGAGAACGGCATTTACCCAGTTGCTTTTAGGTGTTCCGCAGGCTCTGGTAAACCTATGTTTGGCCTTCATTTGATTCCTAACCCATGGATAGGCGTTCCGCGCCGCCTGGGTCTCGCCCTGTTCCGCCTGCACATCGAGAATGGCGCCTTCGTCTCGTTGGCCATGGGGGTGGTGGGGATCGTCTTCGCCCTCTCCTTCGGCCGCACCGTGGCGATCCTGGCAGCGTCTGGCGCCCTCTGCGCCTCCATCGTCGACAAGCCAGGCCCCATTGCCGTGAAAGCGCGGATGTTCGCCCTGGCCGTTTCGGGCTCGGCCCTGATCGCCCTCTTTACCATGCTGTTTGAGCACCACGTGGTGCTCATGGGCTTGCTTGTGGCGGCAATGAGCTTTGTCTCGGGCCTGGTCTCGGCTTATGGCCGGCGCGCGATCGGTCTTTCCGTCAGTGCCGTGCTGGCCCTGCTCTTCGGATTTATGGCCAACCGCAATGCCCTGATGTCCCCTTACGACTATGCTGGTATCTTCCTGGCTGGCGGGGTCGCCTATGCCGTCTTTTCGCTGGTCGGCTCCATAGTGCTCGACATCCGCAACCGCCGCATGTTCCTGGGCGAAGCGGTGCATGCCTTCAGCGCCTATCTGTCGGCCAAGGCGGAACTTTACGAGCCCAAGGCGCGCCGGCGTCTTGCCCTGGAAAATTTGGTGGAGCGCCATGCCGCCTTTATCGAAAAGCTGCAGGCGGCACGCGATTTCATCTTCCCGGGCCAGAGGACCGCATCACGCCAGCGCTGGATGGCGGCACTGCTCGCCCTGCTCGACTGCTTCGAAGCGGTGGTATCGAGCGATGCCGACGTCGAAACACTGCGCCAGTCGGGCCATAACGATCTTCTGCTACGCCTCAAAGCACTGACCAATACCTTTGCGGCCGATACCGAAGAACTGGCGCTGGCCTTGTCGACGCCGGGCATCAAGTTCAGCTTCAACCCGCACACCCAAGAAGTTCTGGAACTCCAGGCCGAGGTCGACCGGCTGGCCGCCACCGCCTGGGGGCGCGAGCCATTGGCTGTTTCGGCGTTCCGTTCCACCGGGCACAAATTGGCTTATGGCATCGCCCGCCTGGAGCGGCTGGCCCTGGCCACCGACAATTCTGCCGACGCCCGCCGCATTCTGCCCAATGTCGACCTCGAGGCCTTTGTGCAGCGCGACAAGATGGACCCGCGCGTGTTGCTTGGCCTTTTCAGCCTGTCCTCGCCGGTGATGCGCTATGCCATCCGGCTGACCGGCGCCATGACCAGCGGCTATCTGCTGACGTTGCTGTTGCCCAATATGGTCCATGGCGGCTGGGTGCTGCTCACCACCTCGCTGATCTTGCGGGCGAGCTACAGCATCACGCGCCAGCGCCGCAACGACCGCATTATCGGCACCGCGGCAGGCTGTGTGATTGCGGCGGTGCTGGTGCATTACATTCCACGTGATCTATTGTTCCTGCCGGTGATCTTCACCGTGGGTGGGGCCCATGCCTTTGCCGATGTTGCCTTCCGCATTACCGGCATGTGCGCTTCGGTGACCGCACTGCTGCAGTTGCATTTCTTAGGTCCCGAAGTGGAGCCGAGTTCGGTTCTGGTGATCGAACGGCTGGGCGACACGCTGGTGGGCGCTGGCCTCGCCTGGGGCTTCAGCTTTCTGCTGCCAAGCTGGGAGCGGCGCAATGTGCCCAAGCTGGTGCAGGCCAAAGTGGCGGCGGACCGCGGCTATGCCGAGCTGGCGCTGACGCGCCGCCGCAACGACACCGATTTTCGCCTCGCCCGCAAGCGTGCTCATGATGCGGCGGCAAATCTGGCGATGACGGTGCGGCGCCTCGCCGATGAGCCCAAGATCAACCGCGAGCTGCTGACAGCGCTGCACGATCTTGTTGCCGCCAATTATCTGTTGGCGTCCGACCTTGCCTCGATGCGGGTTTTGTTCCGCACGCGGACCAATGAACTAGACGCCGAGGCTACCGAAAAGCTGCTCGATACGGCGCGCAGCAATGTTGCGCTGATGCTGGCGACACCCGAAGACAAAGTGCCCGAGCAGGCGCGGCTGTCGCGGCGCAGCCTGGGCGACAGCCTCGGCGGGCACAATGCCATGGTATCGCTGACCCGCCGGCTGATTCACATCGAACGGACGGCGGAGCGCGTCTCCGCGCTCGCCGCCGCTGTTCTAAAGACTACTTCTTCTCCGCCATAACCTTGTCGCGGGCCGCGCGGAACTCACTATCCTTGTACCAATTGGGCCATGTCGCAGAATTGGCGAGGGTGTCGCCCAGCACATGCAAGGCTTCGAGATCCTCCACCATACCGGCGGTATTCCAATGGGGATCGAATTCATCCGAGGGCTGATGATAGCGATGGGCGACGTAATCGTCCCGCATCGCCTTAGCTGCCGCTTTGCCGCCAACCAGGAGGTCTTCGCCATCGCCCGGCGTGATTGCCGGAACACCCGCCTTGGCCAGGCTGAAATGGTCGGAGCGGTAGAAGTGGCCTTTCTCCGGTTCCGGATCGGGTGAGATGACACGGTTCTGCGTCTTCAAAGCGTCCGCCAGCGCATCTTCGAGTTCGCTCTGACCATTGCCCGAAAGGTTCATATCATGCGCCCTGCCGCTCGGCTGATCGGCGTCGAGATTGACCACCCCGACGATGTGCGAGAGCGGCCACACCGGGTGCTGGGCGAAATAGGCCGAGCCGAGCAGCCCCTGCTCTTCCAGCGTCCAGAAGGCAAAGGCGATGGAGCGGTCGGGCCTGGCATCATGCTTGAAGGCTTCGGCCAGTTCCAGGATCATGGAGACGCCGACGCCGTTATCGATGGCGCCATTGTAGATTTTGTCCGCCCCCGGAAGGTTCGGCTTGATGCCGAGATGATCCCAATGGGCGCTGTAGATCAAAACGTCATCGGGATGCTTTTTGCCGGGGATCACACCTACCACATTGCGCGTCTCCACCAGCTTGACGTCGGAAACGGCATGGATAGAGAGGGTTTCACCTTCCAATGCTACCGGCTTGAAGCCCGGTTTGTTAGCAGCGGCCTTCTCGGCCAGGTAATCGAGACCGGCCCGCTGGAACAAATCCTTGGCGGTGTCGAGCGACATCCAGCCCTCGATCTTGGCGCGTGAAGCGTTTTTGTCTTTGGTGAGCAGCCAGGATTTGGCGCCGGAATTGGAGGTGCGCACGACCTGCCAGCCATACGCGGCGGGGCCGGTTTCGTGCACGATGATCGCGGCGGCCGCACCCTGACGCGCCGCTTCCTCGAACTTATAGGTCCAGCGGCCATAATAGGTCATGGCCTTGCCCCTGAAGAATTTGGGATCGGGATTGGCGTCTTCGTTGCCCGGATCGTTGACCAGGATGACCACCGTCTTGCCCTTCACGTCCACGCCCGTGTAATCGTTCCAGCCGTATTCCGGCGCCACCACGCCATAGCCGACAAAGACCAGCGGCGCGTCTTTCACCTCCACCGTGTTCGAGCCGTATTGCGAGGTCCAATAGGCCACCGCATCGGGATAGGCCGGAGTCACCGCGCCGCTCTTGGTAGCGAAGGCAAAGCTGGACTGGGCGCCATCGAGCGTGATCACCGCGGTGCCAACCTTCTGGAAATAGCTGCCGTGATTGCCCGGCGCGATGCCGATGCGCTTCAATTCTTGTGCGATCCATTCCGCTGCGGCTTCACCATTCTTGGTGCCCGGTCCGCGGCCTTCAAAGGCATCGTCGGAAATCGCCTTGTCGCGCGCCAGAATGTCGGCACCCACGATGGCTGGTGTCGTCACCGGATGGCCGGGATAAGGCAGCGGCGATGCCCCCATCAAAAGGGTGGCGGCAATAACAGCCGTTACGGTACGCAATGATTGCATGCCAATTCACTCCCATGGAAAGCGAACATGTTAGGGTCAGGCGCCGTCAGGGCAACGGCGATATTGCCGCTCACACACTTTGAGGCGAAGAAAAACCATGACGAAATATCACCGCTCCGAACGCTTCTTTGAAGCCGGTCTGCCCTTCAGCGAAGCTGTGAGCCTTGGCGGTGTGCTCTATCTCTCGGGGCAGCTCGGCAACGCCCCTGGCAGCAAGCGGCTGGTGCCTGGCGGAATCGTAGCCGAAGCGCAGCAGACGATGCAGAATATCGCTCATGTTTTGAGCAAGCATGGGCTTTCCTTCGACAATGTATTCCGCGCCCAGGTGATGCTGGCCGACATGGAAGAGTGGGAGGCGTTCAACGCGGTCTATGTCACCCATTTCAAGCCCCAGCGTTTGCCCGCACGCTCAGCCTGGGGTTGCAGCGGTCTGGCGCTTGGCGCGCGTTGCGAGGTCGAATGCTGGGCCTCGATCGGCGAGTCCCTCACGGAATTGTGACCGGCTCGCGCTTGAAGACCAGCGTCGGCGCTTCATGATAGGCGGTCCGGTACCAGGACCGAAAACCGCATTTCTCCGCCACGCGAATGGAAGGCTTATTCTCCGGCGCCACGATGCAAAACATCGCCCGGCCGGGCAGTGCGCCATCGGTCCATTGGAAGGCTGCTTGCATTGCTTCGGTGGCGTAGCCTTTGCCGTGAAAGCGCGCCGCGAAGGTCCAGCCCGCTTCTGGCATATCGGTGATGGGCGGGATCATCTCGCGCTTGACCTCGAAGGCGCCGACGGTGCCGGCATAAGCGCCCGTCGCCTTGTCCTCCACCGCCCAGAGGCCGAAGCCATTCACCGCCCACATGCCGAAGCCGCGCAAGAAGCGGCCCCAAATATCTTCGCGGCTCAGCGCCACGCCGTGGAAGTGCTCCACCACGATGGGGTCCTGCCAGATCGACACCATGGACTCGAAATCCTCACGGCGGTGGGCGCGCAAAATCAGACGAGGCGTTTCGAGAATGGGGATGTTCAGATCGGCGATGGGCATGGCGGGATCGGGTTATGGCACGCGCAAACTATAGGGCGGGGATAGAGCGAAAGCGCAAGGGTTTGATTTTGGATTTTTGGTTGGCGCGTATTTATTGCCCCCTCCCCTGGCGGCCAATGGAACCATGATTTCTGTGGCGAGGAAGGTGTCCAAGTTCAAATTCAAATACCGCTTTTGGGCGGCAAGTCTTTGATGAGGCAAAATATTCATGAGCTGAAATCAGCGATCCAAGCGTCGCCTGAGCACGCCCTGCGAAGCCATCGCCTGCATAGAGATTCAAGGTGTCAAAGAACATCCGCGCCGAGACGCAGCACCCCACAGACCTGGGAAGCGTGTGGGGGAAGTTCAAGAGGGATTGCGAAGATAGATCCGGAATGCGTTTGCCTTAACCTCCCCTCGCAGGCAGGAAGAGGTTAAAGGTCACAACGGCTCGTTGCCGTGTTTCTTCCACACCTGGGCCACCTGTTTGTTCCGCAGCATCCGCAGCGCCCCGGCGATGCGTTTTCTCGTATTGTGGGGACGGATCACTTCGTCGACCCAGCCGCGGGAGGCGGCGACGAAGGGGTTGAGGAATTTATCTTCATATTCCTTGGTGCGGGCGGCGATGGCTTCGGCGTCTTTGGCATCCTGGCGGAAGATAATCTCGACCGCGCCTTTGGCGCCCATTACCGCGATCTCGGCCCAGGGCCAGGCGTAATTGACATCACCGCGCAAATGCTTGGAGGCCATCACCACATAGGCGCCGCCATAAGCTTTGCGCGTGATCACAGTCACCTTCGGCACCGTCGCCTCGGTATAGGCATAGAGCAGCTTGGCACCGTGCTTGATGATGCCGCCATGCTCCTGCGCCGTGCCCGGCAGAAAGCCCGGCACATCGACGAAGGTGACGATGGGAATGTTGAAGCAATCGCAGAAGCGCACGAAGCGCGCAGCTTTGCGGGATGAATCGCTGTCGAGCACACCGGCCAGAAACAGAGGTTGATTGGCGACAAAACCGACCGCGGAACCCTCAATACGGCCAAAGCCGGTGATGATGTTCTTGGCGAAGGCTTCGCCGATTTCAAAGAACTCGCCCTCGTCCGCCACTTTCAGGATCAGCTCGCGCATATCGTAAGGCTGGCCGGGGTTTTCCGGCACCAGCGTGTCGAGCGACAACTCGGCGCGGTCAGGATCATCGCGGGTCGGCAGCAGCGGCGGCTTATCGCGATTGTTGAGCGGCAGGAAGTCATAAAGGCGGCGGATTTCTTCCAAACACACGACATCGTTTTCAAAAGCGCCATCGGCGACCGAAGATTTGGTGGTGTGCACACTGGCGCCGCCAAGTTCCTCAGGGGTCACCTCTTCATGCGTCACCGCCTTGGTGACATCGGGGCCGGTGATGAACATGTAGCTCGTGCCCTCCACCATGAAGATGAAATCGGTGAGCGCGGGCGAATAGACATCGCCGCCAGCGCACGGCCCCATGATGACCGAGATTTGCGGCACCACGCCGGAGGCCAGCACATTGCGCTTGAAGACCTCGCCAAAGCCCGCAAGGGAGGCCACGCCTTCCTGAATGCGCGCGCCACCGGCATCGTAAAGCCCGATGATCGGGGCTTGGTTCTGCAAGGCCATGTCTTGAATCTTGCAGATCTTCTGCGCATGGGCTTCCGACAGCGAACCACCGAAAATCGTGAAGTCCTTGGCGAAAACGTAAGCGAGGCGGCCATTGATGGTGCCCCAGCCGGTGACGACGCCATCACCGGGGATGCGGTTTTTGTGGGTGTCGTATTCGGTGCCGCGATGCTCGACGAACATGTCGAATTCTTCGAAGGAGTCCGGGTCGAGGAGGATTTCGATGCGCTCGCGGGCCGTCAGCTTGCCCTTCTTGTGCTGAGCATCGATGCGGGCCTGGCCGCCGCCCAGCCGGGCGCGGTCGCGGCGCTCTTCCAGTTCCTCGATGACGTGCTTCATGGGCGTGCCTCCAGGAATGAGGTGCATGTTGTAGAGCGATTTGAGGGGGGCTGTCATCACGCCCGGTGTGTCATCCTCGGTCGAGCACCCGCGCTTCCGTGCGCCGCTCAGCCGGGGATGACAACCGTGGCCAGCCTGACAAATTTTTCCGCCGCCGTCAGCTCTGCCAACAGTCCCGCTGCCCGTTTTGCGGCTTCTTCGTCCTCTCCCCAGCGTTCGGCTTGGAAGCGTTCTTCGAGTTGGGAGAGGGCGAAGGCTTCGGCGGCGGTGAGACGGGTTTCGGCGATGGCCAGCGTCAGCGTCAGCGATGCGAGGATGGTGGCGCTGTTGTGGAGGGCGGCGATGACGAAACTGTCATAGGCTTCCACCGCTTGGCGCAGCACCGCGACGGTATCGGGGTCTTGCGCGAAATGCGTGACGCCGACGCGGGCCTCAAGGCCCACGCCGAAATGTTCGGCCAGCCAGGCGAGCAGCGGGTCCCATTCGGCACGCTGGCGCTCGGCCAGCGCAACGGGGGTGGCGGCGCGGTAGCATAGAGTATCGTTGGCATAAGCAACGATCTGCGACACCACCTCATCGCGCATCACGGCGACGCGATCGATGGCGGTGTTGGCGAGCTTCGTCAGCGCCATGGTGTGGGGATTGATCTCTTCACCCTGCGCGCGCCATTCCTCCGCCACCGCTTCGGCCAACGCCACAGTCGGCAGCGTGAGGGCGGCGCGCATCGGCGTCTTTACAACGCGGCCATCGAGCAGAATGCGGTGCGGCTGTTCGGAGACCGTTACCTCTTTGTAGAAGCGCTTCATTTCTTTTTCTTGCGGGGCTGCTGTTTGCCGACTCGAAGTTTCTTCGGCGGCTTTTTTTCGCCGGTCTTCTTCACCGTTTTCTTCGGCACAAAGACCTCTTCCACCGGCTTTTTCTTCGGTTTCTTGAAGGAAAACGCCTCGGCCTCGGCATCCGGGTTGAAACCCAGAAGCTCGAAACTGGCGCGGAAATGCGGCGGCACCGGCGCGGAGACTTCCAAGCGGCCACCATCGGGATGAGCGATGTCGATGGCGCGGGCGTGCAGATGCAGCTTGTCGGCAATGGCGCCTTTGGGCTTGGCGTCCGCGCCGCCATATTTGAAATCGCCGACGATAGGCGTGCCGATAGAGGCCAGATGGACACGGATCTGATGCGTGCGGCCAGTGACGGGCTTGGCCGCGACCCAAGCGAATTGATCGCCCGCCACACCCATCACCATGTAATCGGTCATCGCGGGCTTGGCGTCTTCATCCTCGCTGACGGTCATTTTTTCATCGCGGCCGTGCACGCCAAGGCCGCCTTCTTTGAGCAAGGCGCCTTTGATCGTGCCTTTGCGTTTGGAGGGTACGCCATAGGTCAGCGCCCAGTAGATTTTGGAGGCGTCACGATCCTGCAGCGACTTGGCGAGCGCTGCAGCGGCGGACACCGAGCGCGCGATGACGAGGACGCCGGAGGTATCGCGGTCGAGCCGGTGGACCAGACGCGGGCGCTGTTTCTTGTCGTACATCAGCGTATCGAGCATGCCATCGACATGCTTGGTCAGCCCCGTGCCGCCTTGGGTTGCCAATCCCGGCGGCTTGTTGATGACGATCACCGAGGCATCCATGTAGAGGACATAATCCTGCAAGCTGCCTTGCATCACCGGGGCGGCAGCACGCGGTTTTTCGGTGAGGTCGCTTTCGGTCACCAGCGGCGGCAGGCGCAGCAACTGGCCCGAGGCGAGGCGGTCATTCGATTTGGCTCTGCTGCCGTCGATCCGCACCTGCCCGGTGCGTAAGAGCTTTTCCAGGCGGCTATGGGTCAGCGCCGGGTAATGGCGCTTAAACCAGCGGTCGAGCCGGATGCCGTCGTCGTCGCGGCCAATGCGTTGCTGGCGGTCCATAGTTCTTGCCGGAGAGTTTCAAAGGGGGTTCTAGTAGCCAAACGCTGATTCCGCCAGTCCCGCCTGCTTCAAGGGCCATTGCTACAAGACCTGGGAGTTCGACCATGCCGCCGCTGCCGCTTTTGATGCTTGTGATGGCAGGGGGGGCATTGGGCACGGGGGCTCGCTTTATCGTTTCCGGCGTGGTGGCCACCAGTTTCGGCGAGACCTTTCCCTGGGGGACGCTGATCATCAACGTCACCGGCTCGTTCATCATCGGCTTTTTCTTCACCCTGACGGCCCCGGACGGACGGCTGATGGTCTCCGGCGGTACAAGGCAATTCGTGATGACCGGCCTCTGCGGCGGCTACACCACCTTCTCCTCCTTCTCCCTGCAGACGCTGAATCTGATGCGTGACGGCGAATGGCTCGCAGCAGGCGGCAATATTGCGGGATCGGTGACGCTTTGCATGCTGGGAGTGTGGTTGGGCGCGATGACCGCGAGTATGATCAATCAATTAAAGGGCGCGTGACCGCACCTCGGCAACTCAAGGGCGGATGACCACGCCCCGGCAACGCAAGGGCGCCTGACATGCAGCTTCCTCATGATGCCACTCTGTTGCGGATATTCTTTGGCGAAGCCGACCGTTTCGACGGCCACCCGCTCTATGAGGCCATCGTGCTGAAGGCCCGTGAGATGGGTATGGCGGGCGCAACGGTGCTGCGCGGGGCGATGGGCTTTGGCCAGACCAGCCGCTTACACACCGCCAAAATCCTGCGCCTGTCCGAAGACCTGCCGCTACTCATCGAAATCGTCGATACCGAAGAGAAGATCAACACCTTCCTGCCCGTGCTCGACAGCATGATGGGTTCGGGCTTGGTAACGCTCGAAAAAGTCCATGTGCTGCGCTACGGCGTTAAGAAGAATTAGCCACTGAGCCGGGCTTTGGTCTATATGGCACTGATTCAACAGCGTTTTCCCCCATTTTCGCGGGCCTATGGCAAACCGTTTGCGATCAAACTTTCTATTTTTGCGGTAATAAGCCGACAATAGTCCGGTGTTATCCTTACCCAATGGCGACATTTGCCGCCGCAGGTCTGGCCGCGGTTCAGACGACAAAAAGGGGAGTGAGAAGACGATGGGGGCCTCACAGGACATCGAGGAGTTTCTCAAGACCCGCGTGACCAAAGGCTATGTCGAGCGCGAGCAAAAGCAGCGCCTGGCAGCCGGGGCGGTGCTCTGCGAAATCAAGGAAAACGAAAAGGAATGGGTGATGACCACATTGTGGCCATCGTTCTAAAGCCGTTCCGGACACTGACAAAATCGCAGGTCTGAAAATGAGGGCCGCGGACATTCCTACGCCCCCTTGCGGGGGCGTGAAATCGATCGCCCTGCCGTCAAGGCAAGGCTGATCGCATGATCTGACCATAAACCTCCAAGCCGAAGGGCAGTATCAGCCGATCGTGGTCAGCAGACCGCCTTCGACACGGACGGCATCGCCATTGGTGGCCGCGGCCAAAGGGCTGGCCAAATAGGCCACCAGATGGGCCACTTCTTCAGGCTCGATCATACGCTGCAGCAACGATGCGGGACGGTTCTTGGCGAAGAACTCCGCCTCATGTTCGGCCGCTGTGCCTTGCGGATTGCTGGAGAGGCTTTTTAAGAATGCGGGAATGGCCTCGGTGCGCGTGGGGCCCGGCAAAACGGCGTTGACGGTGACGCCAGTACCTTTGGTGGCCATGGCGAGGCCGCGCGCGAGTGCTAGCTGCGCCGTTTTGGTCATGCCGTAATGCAGCATCTCCGGCGGGGGGCTCATAGCGGACTCACTGGAGATAAAAATGATGCGGCCCCAATTCTTGGCAATCATACCGGGGAAATAGGCGCGCGACAGTCGCACGCCGCTCAACACATTGGTCTCGAAGAAACGCAGCCAATCGGCGTCGGTGATTTCCGTGAAGGGCTTGGCTTCATAGATGCCGAGATTGTTGACCAGAATGTCGACGGCGGCGACCGAATGGATAACCTGCGCCGCGCCCTCGGCGGTTCCCACATCGGCTAGCACGGTCTGAACCGGTTTGCCTGTCGAGCGTGCGAGGTCGGCGGCGGCGGCCTCCAACTTGCCGGCATTGCGACCGGTGATGGTCACGTGGGCGCCCTCCTGAGCTAGGCTACGGGCGATTTCGAGGCCGATCCCGGCGGTGGAACCGGTGACGAGGGCGGTTTTGTTTTCCAATTGAAGGTTCATGGCGGGTCTCCGTTGTTGCTAGGGCAAAGATGGGTCTTGCCCTGCCTGGTTATTACTCCCTAAAACGGCACAATATTTGTGACGGAAATTCTCAAATGATCCAGGTGCAAATGGAACGGTCTGGCGAGATGGAGGTCTTCGTCAAGGTCGTTCAGGACGGCGGTTTCACCGCTGCCGCGCGCGGTTTGGGACTGACACCATCCAGCGTGAGTAAGCTGGTGGCGCGGCTGGAGATGCGGCTGGGAACCCGCCTGCTCGCCCGCAGCACCCGCGTGGTCAGCCTGACTGGGGAGGGCGAGGCTTACTACGCAGCAGCCCTTCGCGCCCTAAAAGCGCTGAACGAAGCCGAACACCTCGCGGCGGCGGGAACGGTGCGCGGACAGCTCTCGGTTACCGCTTCGGTGCCGGTGGGAACCATGTTCGTGGCCCCCGCCCTGCCCGCGTTTTTGGCACGCCATCCGTATCTGACGGTTGATCTCAGCATCACCGATGATGTCGTCAATCTGTTGGCACAGAAGGCCGATGTGGCGATCCGCGTGGGGGATTTGACGGATTCCAGCCTAATGGCGAAGAAGCTGGCCGAAAGCCCGCGCGTGGTGGTGGCCTCACCCGCTTATCTGGCGGCACATGGCGTGCCGCAAACGCCCGAAGCGCTGGAGCGCCATAACTGCCTGCGCTTCAACTTCCGAAGGCCCGGACGCGGCTGGCCATTCCTCCGCGAGGGAGAGGTTTCCGAACAAGCACTGTCCGGCAGCTTGCTGGTCAACAACGGCGAGACCATGAAGCAGATGGTGCTGGCCGGGGTCGGCATCGCCCGGCTGGGGCGCTTTCATGTCGCCGCCGAGATCGCGCGCGGAGAGTTGGTGGTGCTACTGGAGGGGTTCAATCCCGGCGATCTGGAAACCATCAGTGCGGTCTATCTCGCCGGTGACCATATGCCAGGGCGCATCCGCGCCTTCGTCGATCACATGGCGGCCTCTATGGCGGCGGCATTTCCGGTGATGGATTAGGCCCCGCCACTCTTTTTGACCCGCAGCTTGGCCCAATAATCCAGGCGCTTTTGGATTTCGCGCTCGAAGCCCATTTCCTTGGGCCGGTAATATTGTTCGCGAGACATATCATCGGGGAAATAATTCTGGCCGGAAAAGCCATCTTCGGTGTCGGGATCGTATTGATAGCCGGCGCCATAGCCGAGGTTCTTCATCAGCTTGGTCGGAGCGTTCAAAATGTGCGCCGGCGGCATCAGCGAACCGTGTTCCTGCGCGGCATGTTTGGAAGCCCCAAAAGCCTTGTAGGATGATGTCGATTTGGGCGCGGTGGCGAGGTAAATCACGCATTGCGCCAACGCCAGTTCGCCTTCTGGACTGCCGAGAAAATCGAACACATCCTTGGCGGCGATGGCTTGCACCACGGCTTGCGGATCGGCAAGGCCAATATCCTCGATGCTCATGCGCACCAGACGCCGGGCGATGAACAGCGGCTGCTCGCCGCCCGCCAGCATCCGCGCCATCCAATAAAGCGCCGCATCGGGATCGGAGCCGCGCACGGATTTGTGCAGGGCGGAGATCAGATTGTAATGCTCCTCGCGGCTTTTGTCGTAGACCGGGGCGCGGCGCTGCACCGCTTCCACAAGGGCTGCGGGGTCGAGCGGCTTGACGATCTTGAGGGCGGAGATTTCCTCGGCGAGATTGAGAATGTAGCGGCCATCGCCATCGGCCATAGCTTTGATGGTGTCGCGGGCCTCGTCTGTGAGGGGCAGCTTCTCGCCGGTATGGCTTTCGACCCGCTGCAGCAGGAGTTCGAGCGCCGCATCATCGAGACGGCGCAGCACCAGAACCTGGGCGCGGGAGAGCAGCGCGCCGTTGAGTTCAAAGGACGGGTTCTCTGTCGTGGCGCCGACCAGAACCACGGTGCCGTCTTCCACCACCGGCAGGAAGCTATCCTGCTGGCTGCGGTTGAAACGGTGGATCTCATCGATGAAGAGCAGGGTGCCCTGCCCCACACGGCGGCGCTGGCGGGCGGCCTCGAAAGACTTCTTCAGCTCGGCAACGCCGGAAAAGACGGCCGAGAGTTGCTCGAAATGCAGATTGAAGGCGGAAGACAGCAGCCGCGAAATGGTGGTCTTGCCGGTGCCGGGCGGGCCCCAGAGAATGATCGAGTGCGGCCGGTTCGCCGCCACCATCCGCCCGATAGGTCCCTCCGGCCCGATGAGGTGATCCTGACCCACAACTTCGGCCAGCGTTTTCGGCCTGAGGCGGTCAGCCAAAGGGCGTGGCGCGGTATCTTCGAGGCCGGCGGAACCAAAGAGATCGGACATGGAGGAAGAATACAGGGAATAGCCAATGGCGAATAGCGAATAGGGGAAAAGTGCCGCCCCTGCCCGTTCCTCTTCAGCCATCCACCGTCAGCGCTAGGCGGCGGCCGTCGCGTTCGAGAACGAGATCCCAATGGCCACCGGCGCGATCCAGGAGGCTCTTGAGGGCGCCGACATCATTGGCGGGCTTGCCGTTGACCGAGCGGACGATATCGCCGGGTTGAAAGCCATATTGGGTCGAGATCGTGCCCGGCGCGATGGCGCGGATGACAACACCCTTGGTGAAGAGATTCATCTGCAGATCGAGCGCCACGGCAGGCGACAGGTTCTCCACCCGCGCGCCCGTCAGCGGATTGCGGCCTGCGATGGTGGTGCTGTCGCGTTTGGGATTTTCCGGCGGCAGGGCCAGTTTGAGACTGACATCGCGGGTGCGGCCATCATCAAGCAATTTGAGGCGCAGCGTGTCGCCCGGCTTGCGGGTGGCGATGCGGTAATTGAGGCTCTGCATATCGTCGATGTCAGCGCCATCAACCGAGAGCACAACGGTGCCCGTTTTCAAACCCGCTTGCGCGGCGGGGCCGCCGGGATAGATGGTCTTCAGCAGCACGCCTTGCGGCCGCGGCAGTTTGAGGGCGCTGGCGATTTCGCTCGTCACCGGCTGGCCATCGGCACCGATCCAAGGGAACCGCACGCCGCCGGAGGAGGCGCCTTCGACCACGCGCCGCGCCAGATTGGCGGGAATGGCAAAGCCGATGCCGATATTGCCGCCCGAGGGCGAGAGAATGGCCGTGTTGATGCCCGCGAGCTTGCCATCGGTCGTTACCAGCGCGCCGCCGGAATTGCCGGGATTGATGGCGGCATCGGTCTGGATGAAGAACTGCGCATTGCTGGCGTTGGAATCGGAGCGCGCCAAGGCCGAAACGATACCCATGGTGACGGTCTGGCCGACGCCGAAGGGATCGCCTATGGCGAGCACCAGATCGCCCACCTGCAAACTATCGGAATTGCCGAACTCGACCACCGGCAGCTTTTCGCCATGGGTATCGATTTTGAGCACGGCAAGGTCGGTGCGCGGATCGGCGAGCTGCACCTTGGCCTTGAACTCACGCTTGTCCGACAGCGAGACGACGATGTCCTGCCCGCCCTGGATGACATGATTGTTGGTGAGGATGAGGCCATCGGCCCGCACGATCACGCCCGAGCCGAGCGATTGTTGCACGCGACGCTGCTGCTGCGGGTTGAGGTTGAAGAAGCGCTGGAAAAAGGGATCGTTGAAAAAGGGATTGCTAGGCGCCTGCACCACGCTGCGCGAATAGACATTGACCACGGCCGGCGCGATGCGCTTGACGACAGGGGCGAAGGTGAGTTGCACCTGCCCTTTTTCACGCGGGACGGCGAGGGTCTGGGGGCTTTGGACCTTTTCCAACTGCGCCGCCGGGGCAACCCCAAGAGACAGCGCCGCGCAGCCCGCGATGAACACGGCCACCCCGATCAACCCGCTGCGATACATTTCCACTGCCTCCAAAACCTGTGCCAGCATCGCCCCCGACACCCGCACAATCCCACTGGTCCGATTATCGCCCATCGCCGCGCCCTTGCCTAATTACGCAAATGCAAAGCTGGAACTACCTGCGTGCTTCGAGGGCCAGCCGCAGAAATACCTCGGCATACCGCCGCCAGGCAAATGCGGCTGGCCGCCTCAGACTGGTCGAGAACTTTTGTGCTGGCGCGGCGGCGAGCCTCGAAGCACGTACCCGGGACGACAGCTTTAACGACAAAAGGCGGCCCGTTGCCGAGCCGCCTTTATCAAATCTTCGTTGGAAACGGACGATCAGGCTTCCGCCCCTTCGTCCTCCGACACGTTCACCGGACCGGAATCCTTACCCTTGGCTTCCGGATCGCGGTCGACGAATTCGATGATCGCCATCGGCGCGTTGTCGCCAAAGCGGAAACCCGCCTTGAGAACGCGGATATAACCGCCCGGACGATTGGCATAACGCGGTCCCAGGACCTCGAACAGCTTCTTGACCTGATCCAAATCGCGGATGGTCGAGACGGCCTGACGGCGCGCATGAAGGTCGCCACGGCGCGACAGCGTTACGAGCTTCTCCACCACCGGGCCAAGTTCCTTCGCCTTGGGCAGGGTGGTCTTGATCTGCTCATGCTTGATCAGCGCAGCCGCCATATTGGCGAACATCGCCGTACGATGGGACTGTGTGACATTGAGCTTCCGGCCAGAATTGCGATGGCGCATTGCTTTACCCTCTAGAAACGAAGCACCCCCGCCCGCGCCGGGCAGGGATGCAAAAAATCAGTACTGATCCTCGTAGCGCTTGGCGAGGTCTTCGATGTTTTCCGGCGGCCAACCCGGCACTTCCATGCCGAGATGCAGGCCCATTTCGGCCAGCACCGCTTTGATCTCGTTCAGCGATTTACGGCCGAAGTTCGGCGTACGGAGCATTTCCGCTTCGGTCTTCTGGATGAGATCGCCGATGTAGACGATGTTGTCGTTCTTGAGGCAATTGGCCGAACGCACCGACAGCTCCAGTTCGTCGACCTTCTTGAGAAGGACGGGATTGAAGGCGAGATCGGGCTTGGCTTCTTCGGTAACGCGCTCGCGCGGTTCCTCGAAATTGATGAAGACCTGGAGCTGGACCTGCAGGATGCGCGCGGAGTAAGCGACCGCGTTATCCGGCGTGATGGCGCCATTGGTTTCAACCGTCAAGGTCAGCTTGTCGTAATCGAGAATCTGGCCCTCACGGGTGTTCTCAACCTTGTAGGAGACCTTCTTGACCGGCGAAAACAGACTGTCGACGGCGATAAGGC
>JAATGP010000031.1 GCA_015654635.1 Alphaproteobacteria bacterium
AAGGCGACACGCTGGACGGCGAAGTGGCGTTCAAGCTCTATGACACCTTCGGTTTTCCGCTCGATCTTACCCAGGATGCCTTAAAGGCCCGCGGTATCGGCGTCGATCTGACCAGCTTTAGCGACGCCATGGGTCGCCAGCAGGCCGAAGCGCGCAAAGCCTGGTCCGGCTCGGGCGAGGCCGCCACCGATACGCAGTGGTTTGGCCTGCTCGACGATCTCGGCAAGACCGAGTTCCTGGGCTACGACACCGAAGAAGCCGAAGGCACGGTGGTGGCGATTATCAAGGATGGTGTGCGCGTTACGTCCGCCAAAGCGGGCGAGACGGTGCGCATCCTCACCAACCAGACACCCTTCTATGGCGAATCGGGCGGTCAGGTCGGCGATCACGGCATCGTCCAATCGGCCAAGGCCGAAGGCCGCGTGGCCGACAGCGAAAAGAAGCTCGGCGCCCTCATCGTCCATGTGGTCGAGCTGACCCGTGGCGAGGTCGCGGTTGGCGATTCGCTGGATCTGAAAGTCGACAGCGAGCGGCGCCGCGCCACGCGGGCCAACCATTCCGCCACCCATCTGTTGCACGCGGCACTGAAGCGCGTGCTGGGCAATCATGTGGCGCAAAAAGGCTCGATGGTGTCGCCCGACCGGTTGCGCTTCGACTTTTCCCACCCCAAAGCGGTCACACTGGACGAATTGCAAAAGGTCGAAGATCTGGTCAACGCCGTGGTGCGCCAGAATACGGACGTCACCACCCGCCTGATGCCGACCGACAAAGCCATAGAAGCCGGCGCCGAAGCCTTGTTCGGCGAGAAGTATGGCGACGAAGTGCGCGTCCTCACCATGGGGATGGATGGCGACAAGCCCTATTCCGTGGAGCTTTGCGGCGGCACCCATGTCTGGCGTTTGGGCGATATCGGCCTTGTCACCATTCTCAGTGAAAGCGCGGTTGCGTCCGGCGTGCGCCGCATCGAAGCGCTGACCTCCGAAGGCGCCCGCCAATATCTCTTGCACCAAGCCGAATTGACGCGCGAAGCGGCAGCGGCGCTGAAGACCAGCCCTGCCGAGCTTCCCGCCCGTGTCGCCCAGCTGGCCGATGACCGCCGTCGCCTGGAACGTGAACTCAGTGAGGCAAGAAAACAAATTGCGCTCGTCGGTTCTGGTGGCTCAACTCTGAGTGGAATAGCTGGAGAGGCTAAGGGCGGCACGACTGTTGCGGGAATGGCATTTGACGGTAGGGTTATCCAAGGCGTGGCGCCGAAAGACCTCAAGTCGCTCGCAGACGATGCCAAAACGAAAATCGGTTCTGGTATTGTCGCATTCGTGACTGTTGCCGACGAGAAATCGTCTATCGTTGTAGGCGTCACTGACGATCTAAAGGATAGGATCAGTGCCATCGATCTGGTTCGCGTTGGTGCGGAAGCCTTGGGTGGCAAAGGTGGCGGCGGACGGCCAGATATGGCCCAAGCCGGAGGCCCGAATGGAACCAGACCGGAAGCGGCTCTCGAAGCGATAGTGGCCAAACTGAAAGCCCTTTAGAGCGATGGCGGTGGACAAATACGCAAAGCTCCGCCGCCGCATCTATCTCATGCTGGAAGGCGGGCCCGCCCACGGCACCGCCGGTACCCTTATTGAAGTCTTCCTGATCGTTTTGATCCTGCTCAACGTGGTCGCCTTCACGCTGCAAAGCGTGCCCGACATCCGCAAGCCCTTCTGGTTCGACTTCGAAGTTTTCGAGGTCTTTTCGGTCGCCGTCTTCAGCGTCGAATATCTCCTGCGGCTTTGGGTTTCGGTTGAAGACCCGCTGGTGCACGAAAAGGGCCGCTGGCAGGGGCGCCTGGTGGCGGCGCTGAAACCCACCATGGTGATCGATTTTCTGGCGGTGGCGCCGGTTTATTTCACCGTGCTGTTCCCGGTTCTGGATTTGCGCTTCCTACGCCTGGTGCGGCTGATCCGCTTAATGAAAATCGCGCGCTATTCGCCCGCACTATCCACCCTTGGCCGGGTGCTGATGGCGGAGCGCCGCGCTCTTTTCGGCACCTTTTTGCTGCTCGCCTGTGCCACCGTCTTTGCCGGTGCCGCCATGCATGCGGTGGAAGGGGCGGTGCAACCCAAAGCCTTCGGCACCATTCCGGGCGCCATGTGGTGGGCCATCACCACGCTGACCACGGTGGGTTATGGCGATGAGGTCCCCATTACCTTTTGGGGCCGCATCGTGGCGGGCTGCACCATGGTGATGGGGCTGGGCGTCTTGGCGCTTCCCGTCGGCATCGTCGCCAATGGCTTTATGACCTCGATCCATCAGCGCGAGTTCATCGTCACCTTCGGCATGCTGGCGCGCGTGCCGCTGTTCAAAGACCTGGATGCCCGGGTGCTGAGCGAAGTGATGAATGCCCTGCGCAGCCAGAGCGTGGCGCGCGGCACCCTGATCTCGGTCAAGGGCGCGCCCGCCCATGCGATGTATTTCATCATTTCCGGCGAGGTAGAGGCCGAGCTGCCGCACCGCCGCGTGCAGTTCGGACCGGGCGATTTCTTTGGCGAGCTGGCGCTGCTGCATGAGACCCATAGAAGAGCCACCATTACGGCGCTCAGCCATTGCCGCCTCTTGGCGCTCTCCGCCGAGGACTTCACCATGCTGACGCGCAAACATCCCCATTTGCGCCGGCATATTGAGGACGCCGCCAAGGAGCATTTGCGCCGCTATCAAAGCGAGGGCGATCTTGCCTCCGCCGAAATCAGCGCTGCCGCCGAACGGCGGTTTGAATACCGCGACGACGATTGAGTTAACCGATGCGTGCTTCGAGGCTCCGCGCCCCGACCGGTGATCCCGAAGGGATCAGCAGTGCACGCGAAGCACGCATGACGCAGAAGCCGCCTTACAGCTTCACATAGACGCAGAATTTGTTGCCCGTGGGATCGCGCATATAGGCGCCGTAGAATTCCTTGCCTTCAGGCGGGCGGAAACCGGGCGCGCCTTCGTCGCTACCGCCATGGCTGAGCGCCGCCGCATAGGCCGCGTCAACCTCGTCTCTGCTCCTGGCCTTGAAGGACAGCATCAACCCATTGGCGGGTGCCGCGGGTAGACCGTTGAAGGGCGGGCAGAGATAGAGGTAATGGCTGTCTTCGCCCTTGGGGCCATAACCGATCCAGCCGCCATCGGTGAATTTGCGCTGATCGCCCACACAGGCCAACACCGCATCGTAGAATTTCCCCGAGACCTCGCCATCAAAGGCCCCGATCGTCACATAGCCAAGCATAATATCCCTCCTTTTGCCGCTTAGTAGGCTTGTGAAAGCCTAGAACAAAACAGGAACTCAGCCATAGCGGCACGGCGGGATCTGCTATGCGGCGCGCGCATACTGACGGCGCAAAAGAGGTATCCACCTGATTCTGCAGCCAGCGGTAGGCGCGACGGTCTATCCGGCAAGCAGCAAATCTGCAGGCTGAGTCAAAATGCTAGCGCACCACTTCTTGACGCCGAGGTAACCAGACATACACCATGTCGTTATGCGTTACGGTTCTGTGGCTGAGTCGAAGGCCGGAGTGAAAAGGGAAGCAGGTGAAGGGCCTGCGCTGCCCCCGCAACTGTAAGCGACAAGTCCTTGCCAAAGGACGCCACTGGCGATGTGCGCTGGGAAGGCTTGGCAAGAGGTCGTGAGCCAGGAGACCTGCCGTAACCCAAAATGAGAAGTCCCCGGGCGGGGTGCACCAGCGGGTCGACGCGGGCGTGAAGACGCGCCGTGACGGCTGCTGCGCATCCCATCCGCAACAAAAGAGATTGCGCATCATGCCGGCCCGCACTGTCACTTCAATACCGCGCCACGTCGTCAAGCGCGCCGGTGAAATCATGATCTTCGATGCGGGCAAAATCCGCAGCGCCATCGAGCGCGCCGGCAAAGCCACCGGCGAATTCGACACGCCGGAAGCCGATCTTCTGACCGGACAGGCGCTGAAGGTGCTGAGCCACCGCTTTCCCGATGCCGCCCCGCATATCGAGCAGATTCAGGATGTGGTGGAGCAGGTCTTGATCAGTGCCAACCATTTCGCCACCGCCCGCGCCTATATCGTCTACCGCGAAAAACGCGCCCGGCTGCGCACCGACAAGAAGACCGTGGTCGATGTCGAAACCTCGATCAACGAATACCTCAACCGCGCCGACTGGCGGGTCAATGCCAACGCCAATCAGGGCTATTCCCTGGGCGGCTTGATCCTCAATGTCTCCGGCAAGATGACGGCCAATTACTGGCTGAGCCACGTCTACCCGCCGGAGGCCGGCCGTGCCCATCGCGAGGGCGATATCCACATCCACGACCTCGACATGCTGGCGGGTTATTGCGCCGGCTGGTCGCTGCGCATGCTGCTGACCGAGGGCCTGAACGGCGTGCCGGGCAAGGTGGAAGCAGGTCCGCCCAAGCATATGTCGAGCGCCGTCGGCCAGATCGTCAATTTCCTCGGCACCTTGCAGAACGAATGGGCGGGAGCGCAGGCTTTCAGCAGCTTCGACACCTATATGGCCGCTTATGTGCGCAAGGACGACATGTCCTATGACGAGATCCGTCAGTGCATTCAGGAGCTGATCTATAATCTCAACGTGCCGTCGCGCTGGGGCACGCAGACGCCGTTCACCAATCTGACCTTCGATTGGACCTGCCCCGAGGATTTGGCCGAGCAAGTGCCGATCATCGGCGGCGAAGAAATGGACTTCACCTATGGCGACCTCCAAGTGGAGATGGATGCCATCAACCGCGCCTATATGGATGTGATGACGACCGGCGATGCCAAAGGCCGTGTCTTCACCTTCCCCATCCCGACCTACAACATCACACCGGATTTTCCCTGGGAAAGCGAAAACGCCAAGCGGCTGTTCGAAATGACGGCGAAATACGGCCTGCCCTACTTCCAGAACTTCATCAATTCCGAACTGAAGCCCAACATGGTGCGCAGCATGTGCTGCCGCTTGCAGCTTGACCTCACCGAGCTTTTAAAGCGCGGCAATGGCCTGTTTGGCAGCGCCGAGCAGACCGGCTCGGTCGGCGTCGTCACCATCAATTGCGCCCGGCTAGGATATTTGCACAAGGCCAATAAGGCAGGGCTGTTTGAAGCCCTCGACACCTTGCTCGATATCGGCCGCACCACGCTGGAGATCAAGCGCAAGGTGATTCAGCGCCATATGGATGCTGGCCTCTTTCCCTATACCAAGCGCTATCTCGGCACCCTGCGCAATCACTTCTCGACGCTGGGCA
>JAATGP010000010.1 GCA_015654635.1 Alphaproteobacteria bacterium
AATACGGCTCGATCATCAGCCACTGTTCGTCGCTCAGCCAGAAAAGGTTGCGCCGCATGCGATTCTCTGCAAATCACCCAGCATAGGGAATCAACAACCGATTCAGGCGGCAACACTTTTATTGAGTTTTGGCCCTAGTTAGGCCGTCACGTTTCCACAGCAAAGCACATATTTTGCCTAGTTAACAACTCTCACATGTGCTCGCCCGTTCGTTGGTAATGGACGCAATTTGGCGCATTTCGCCGTGCCTGTAGGTACGGGGTCAGACTAAGATGTTTCCTGATCTGATCCAACCGAATCTCATCACCTCCTTGCAATTCCCTCTCACCTGACTTGCATCCCGCCCTGCCCTTCCCACATCCCTCCGGTAGTCCCGAGGGCGTATGGATGTCCGTTGCTTTGGCTTTCGCGCAAATGCCAGATTGTTCGCAGGCCGTATTCCTGCGTCCGTCGCGGCGGGGGACGTTTGCGCGGGCGGGAACACCAGATTTTTCGCAAAACAATTATCTTGCCGAAGCCGCCGCGGCCCATCCCGCCGCATCCCTCCCCCTGCGCCCTCGCTCTATAACAATTATCTTGCGCCGAAACCGGTCTGGGCCGCACAAAGCGCCGCCCTTTTCGCCGGGCGACGCCGCTTTCCCCAGCCGCCGCCTGCAAAGCTGTGCGCGCCGCCCCGCCCCCGCTTGCGCAGAGAAAGCCTGCCGCCTAAAGCTCAGGGTCAACCCGAATGAGCGTGTCATGGCCCAACCGATCACTTATAAAGATGCCGGCGTCGATATCGATGCGGGCGAGGCTCTGGTGGCGCGCATCGCCCCGGCCGCCAAGGCCACGCGCCGCCCCGGCGCCGATGCCGAGCTGGGCGGCTTCGGCGGCCTTTTTGATCTCAAGGCCGCGGGCTTTACCGACCCCATCCTGGTGGCGGCCACCGATGGTGTCGGCACCAAGCTGAAGATCGCCATCGAGACCGGGCTTTACGACGGCATCGGCCAGGATCTGGTGGCCATGTGCGTCAACGACATTGTGGTGCAGGGCGCCGAGCCGCTGTTCTTCCTCGATTACTATGCCAGCGGTAAGCTGAAGGTAGAGGCTGCGTCCCGCGTGGTGGAAGGCATCGCGCGGGCCTGCACCGCTTCGGGCTGCGCCCTCATCGGCGGCGAGACCGCCGAAATGCCCGGTCTCTATCAGGCCCATGATTTCGATCTGGCGGGCTTTTCGGTCGGCGCGGTGGAGCGCGGCGCCATCCTGCCCAACAAGCCCGCCATGGCGCCAGGCGATGTGATGATCGGTGTCGCCTCCACGGGCGTTCATTCCAACTGCTTTTCGTTGGTGCGCCGGGTAGTGGAGCGGCTGGGGCTTTCCTACGACGCTTGCGCCACCTTCGCCAATCCTGCCACCTTGGGCGAAGCTCTCCTGACCCCCACCGCGCTTTATGTGAAGAGCGCCTTGGCCGCGATCCGTGAGGGTGGCGTCAAAGGTCTCGCGCACATCACCGGCGGCGGCATCACCGAAAATGTGCCACGCTGCCTGCCGGATGGCCTCGATGCCGCGCTCGATCTGACAAGCTGGACACCGCTGCCGGTGTTCGGCTGGCTGGCGCGCGCCGCCGCCATTCCGCAGGAAGAGATGTTGCGCACCTTCAACTGCGGCATCGGCCTTGTCGTGGTGGTGGCCCCGGCCTCGGTTGACACCACCATCGCGGCCTTCGCCGCGCACGGCCAAACCGCAAATGTCATCGGCAAACTGGTGGCAGGCGCGGGCGAGGCCAAAGTCGTGGCGCAAGGAAAACTGAAGCTATGAAGCGGGTCGCGGTTCTGATCTCAGGCCGTGGTTCGAATATGCGCGCGCTGATCGCCGCGGCGTCGGCACCGGGATTTCCAGCCAAGATCGTGCTGGTGATTTCCAATGTGGTGTCGGCAGAGGGCCTGCACTTTGCCGCCGAGGCCGGCATCGCCACCCAGGTCATTCCTCATAAAGCCTATCGGAGTCGCGAGGAATTCGACCATGCCTTGAATGGCGTGCTGGAAGCTGCCGGGATCGAGATCGTCTGCCTCGCCGGTTTCATGCGCATCCTGTCGGATTGGTTTGCCAAGCGTTGGCAAGGGCGCTTGCTCAACATTCACCCCTCACTCCTGCCCCTCTTCAAAGGCGTCCACGTTCACGAGCAAGCCTTGCAGGCCGGCGTGCGGGTCTCGGGTTGCACGGTGCATTTCGTGGTGCCCGAACTCGACGCCGGACCGATCATCGCCCAAACCACCGTCCCCGTGGAGATGGAAGACACGCCCGAAATCCTCGCCGCCCGCGTTCTTGGCGAAGAGCACAAGCTTTATCCCGCGGCGCTGAAAATGCTTGCCGAGGGCAAAGTGCGTCTCGAAAACGGCCGCGCGGTGTTTGCGCGTTAAATCAGCGCCATCGCGCCCAGCTGTTGGCGCCAATGGGCCTCGCGCTCTTTGAGCAGCGAAGGAATGAGCAGCTCGTTGTCGTCACGAACCTCTTCCAGTTCGATATAGACGAACGCAGCCTCGCCATGCTCGCCCCAAGCAGCCTGCAGGCTCTTGCCCGGAAAGTTTCCCATATTGAGCTGGAACCACAATCCCGTCTTGCGTTTGTCAAGAGCGGCGGCTTTGGCCACCCAGACATCGCCGCTCACCATGCAGCGGATGGCATAAATACCCTGTCGCGCTTTTTGCTCTTTGGCGGCGCGCGTCAGTTCTTTTTTTCGCGCGTTATCCATAGGCGATTTCCTCCGACAGCACCCATAGGCGGGCTGCGTCGCTGTCGCTTCTTGCGGCCTTCGTCGGCACGATGGGGAGGCATTTGGCCCAGTAGGTACCAGATTTTCCCAATCCGGCCTCAGCCGAAGCGAGATAGATGATGGTGCGGGCACCCTTTTGCGGAGAGATCGCCCAGATCTTCTTCAGTACCGAGAATAAGCGGCCCATGAAGCCGTCATTGTTGTCGGCGAAGCGCGTCGCAACGAAGCCCGGATGCAGACAGAACGCGCTCACACCACTGCCATCGAGCCGCCGCGCCAATTGCCGGGTGAAAAGAATGTTCATCAGCTTGGTGGTGCCATAGGTGCGAAAGCCGTTGTAGCGCTTTTCCGATTGCAGATCGTCGAGGTCGAGCCGTGCCATCTTATGCGCGTCCGACGCGGTTGAGATGATGCGGGCCCCCGGCGTCGCCGTCAGCCGTTCCAGAAGACTGTTGGTGATCACGAAATACGCCATGTGATTGAGCGCGAAGCTGCGTTCCAGCCCATCCACCGTGGTCTCGCGCTCCTCGAAAAAGGCCCCGGCATTGTTGATCAGAACGTCGATCCTCGGCTCTGCCTTCGCAATCTCGGCCGCCACGCGCTTCATCTCATAAAGGGAGAAGAGATCGGCAATATGCGCCGCATGCGCAGCCACCGGATTGGCCACGCCAAGTTTTTGCAATGTCGCTTGGGCGCGGGCGTCATCGCGCGCCACCAGAACGATCCGCGCGCCCATTTCCGCCAAAGCCACCGCGGCAACTTCGCCGATACCGGAAGTACCACCGGTAATAACGACTGTCTTGCCGTTCATGGACTGAGGCATTTTCGGCTCCTGTAGCGTCTTCGGCGTCTGCTTATCCAATACAGACGACCACCAGAAACCTGGATATAGGGCGAAAACGCGAAATTGCGAATGAAGCTGCGGCAATGACGCACCAGCCCTGTGGGACCGGTGCGCCGTTACGCATTAACCGACGATATCGAGGCCGGCGAAGAAGAAAGCGATTTCGTTGGCAGCCGTCTCAGCGGCATCCGAACCATGAACCGAATTGGCTTCGATCGATTCGGCGAAATCCTTGCGGATGGTGCCAGCCGCGGCATTGGCCGGGTTGGTGGCGCCCATCACTTCACGGTTCTTGGCGACAGCGTTCTCGCCTTCCAGAACCTGCACCACGACCGGGCCGGAGGTCATGAATTCGACCAGACTCTTGTAAAAGGGGCGCTCGGCATGGACGGCGTAAAACGCCTTGGCCTGGGCATCGGAAAGCTGGATGCGGCGGGACGCCACAACGCGAAGACCGGCCTTTTCAAAGCGATCGACGATCGCGCCCGTCAGGTTTCTGCGGGTTGCGTCCGGCTTAATGATGGAAAGCGTGCGTTCGATGGCCATGTCCCACTCCATAAATGAAATTCGCGGGCCTTATACCTGCGCCCTTTGCGAACGCGCAAGGCGTGCTAAAAGCCCCCCATGCTAGTCATCGACAATGTGACGGTTCGCATCGCGGGCCGGGTTATCCTGAATGGGGCGACTGCCACCCTTCCCGCCGGACGCCGTGTGGGCCTTGTCGGCCGCAATGGCGCAGGCAAATCCACGCTTTTGAACGTCATTCAGGGCTTTTTGCACCCCGACGACGGGGAAACCAGCCTGCCCAAGGATTGGCGCATGGGGGCTTTGGCCCAGGAAGCCCCTTCCGGCCCCGCCTCGCTGCTGGACACGGTTTTGTCGGCGGATAAGGAGCGGGCGGCCCTGCTCGACCGGGCCGAGCATGAGAAAGATCCGCACGCCATCGCCGATATCCATGGCCGCCTGCACACGATTGACGCTTATTCGGCCCCGGCCCGCGCCGCCGAGATCCTGGCCGGCTTGGGCTTTAGCGCTGAGGAACAACTGCGGCCCAGTTCGGAATTCTCCGGCGGCTGGCGCATGCGCGTCGCCCTCGCCGCCCTCCTCTTTGCCGCCCCCGATCTTCTCCTCCTCGACGAGCCGACCAACTATCTCGATTTGGAAGGCGTCTTGTGGCTGGAGGACTTCCTCAAGCGCTATCGCGGCACCGTTCTTCTCGTCAGCCATGACCGCGATCTGCTCAACACCGCGGCTGAGTTCATCCTGCATCTCGAACACGGCAAGCTGACGCTTTACACCGGCGGCTACGATGCTTTCCAGGAAATCCGCGCCATGCGCCGGGCGCTGGACGCCGCTTCGGCCAAGAAAGTGGAGCTGCAACGAAAGCATCTGCAAAGCTTCGTCGACCGCTTCCGCGCTAAGGCCAGCAAAGCCACCCAGGCGCAAAGCCGCATCAAGATGTTGCAGCGTTTGCAGACTGTCGATGTGCCGGTAGACGAGCACGTGACGCCGATCCGCATTCCGCACGCCACCGAAGCTGCGCCGCCGCTGATCACCCTGGAAAACGCCTCGGTCGGCTATGTCGAGGGCAAGCCGATCTTGACCGACATTGCGTTGCGCTTCGACCCCGATGACCGCATCGCCCTGCTGGGCAAGAATGGCAACGGCAAATCCACGCTCGCCAAGCTGCTCGCCGGCCGGTTGGAAACCATGGGCGGCGAGATGGTGTGCGCCAAGAAACTGGTGCCGGGTTATTTCGCCCAACATCAATTGGACGAGCTGGACGGCGCCCTGACGCCGATTGAAACCTTAAGCCATCTGCGCCGCCAATTGACGGAACAGCAAGTGCGCACCCAGCTCGGCGGTTTCGGCTTTTCCGCCGACAAGGCCCGCACCCGCGTTGCGAGCCTTTCGGGCGGCGAGCGGGCGCGGCTAATGCTGGCGCTTGTCACCCTCGACAAGCCCAACCTTCTCATCCTCGACGAGCCGACCAACCATCTCGATATCGATGCGCGCGGCGAACTCTTGAAGGCACTGAACGATTTCAACGGCGCCGTGGTGCTGGTCAGCCATGACAGACGCTTGCTCGAAGCCACCGCCGACCGTTTGCTGTTGGTGGCCAATGGCCGCGTTACGCCGTTTGAAGGCGACCTCGACGATTACAGGAAATTCCTGCTGACGCCCGATGCGCCGCTACCGGTCTCGACCATGGTCATGGTCGAAGCCCCCAAACTCACCAAGGAAGAGGCCCGCCGCGATGCGGCCGAACGGCGCCGCCGCCTCAAACCGCTAAAGGATAAGGTCGACGCCGCCGAGCATCAGATCGCCGATTTCACCAAGGAAATCGCCAAGCTCGACGCTTCGCTCGCCGACCCCTTGCTGTTCACCAAAGACCCCAAGAAGGGCCAAGCCGTCTCCAAGAAGCGCGCCGACGCCGCCAAGAAACTCGAAGCCGCCGAAGAACGCTGGCTGGCCCTCAACGACGAATACGAAAAGGCGATGACGGCGGAGTGAGGCGCCTCTTGTTTTAACCGGGGTGGTGAAAGAAACGCCGCTCCTCCCGTTTTATTTCTCTTTCGCCGCGCCTATGCTGCATCAGGCCATGGGGGACGACAGAATGAAGGCATGGTTTGGGCCGTTGCTGGGTACTAATATCGGCTATGGCGGTATGTGGCAGACCTACAATGTGATGCCGGTCAGCTGGGAAGGCTGGCTGGTGATGCTGGCGTATATCGCTCTGCAAATCGCTGCCGCCGTCAGTGTGGGGACTTTGCTGGCCGCATGGAGCGGGGCCGGTCTTTTGGTGTTTGTTCAGGTCATCGGCTTGCATCTGGTCTATCTGTGGATTGCGTCGCTGCGGTATGTGACACGGGCCGAAATGGATCCCTCGCTGCTCCCCGCCGATATGCGCGACCCCAAATTGAACGAATAACGCCCGTATCCAAGCAACTTTAGGCATCCCCGGGGGGATGCGGGGCGCCGCCAATTCAATTCGGAATTTTTCCGCTATGCCGCTGCAAAGCCAAGGAAATCGCCTTGCACAGCACGCCCGCGAAGCGGCCCTGGAGCGGCCTGAGCGCTGCCCCTCCCGACGCGCCATCTTCGCAAGATAATTGTTTTGCGAAAAAACTGAGGGGAGGAGCGAGCGTCCAAATTTGGATTCAAATACTGCATTTGGGCGGTATCTGTTTGAAGACAAACAATTTTCGTGAGCTGCGCCACGGCGCCCATGAAAATGCTTTGCAGGCGCAACAACACCTGCCAATCGCTACGTTCACGAAATCAAAGAACAAGAACGCGATGTAGGAACGCGGCAGGCGAATTTAAAGGGGCGGATAACATTGCGCTCATTCGGCACGTTCAGCCAGATAGCCATTGACCTGCCTTCCCCAATCTGGGCCTGACTTGGCATCATGATCGGCCATCTCCCGGATAAGGTCATTGACGGCAGCGTTCAAAGCCGTGCGGCGGTACGTTACCACCACATTCGTCCGCGCATCCTGCTCCTGCAATCGCAGCGTAATCACGGTTACGAGGGTCTCCGGGATCACGTAGACATATTGCACTCGCCCGTTCTGCAAATCGAAACAAGTGTTGACCCAAACAGCCGTCTTATCGCCATGCGCGAGCGTGAACACCATGCCATCGCGATCGGCCCCCGGCACGGGCCATACGAAGGCCGGATTCCAGTCTGGCGCCCACACTCGCTCCTTGTCGGCGCCAAATAGCGGGCCAACCACCGCCAAGGAAGCATTCGCAATGAAAGCGAACGAACGCTCCGTGTGAAGAGGCTCGGCAGCGGCTTCGTGTGTTAAGCTATATATCGACATCCGCACGGCTCCAGCATGAACGCGAGAAAGCGTTTCATCTCTTTTCTTTCAGCTTGTGACTGTCATCGGCACGTAGCGACAGGCCGTAGATTTTCCGTAGTTCAGAAATTTGACCGAGCGTTTCTTTCGAGAACGGTGCCTTGCCCTCCATGGCATGCAAAACGATGCCTTCCAAGAGATCTCCAAGCGAGACGTCTTTCATTTCCGCCAGCGCCTTCAGCACCTTCAGCAGCCGTTTTTCTACACGGACACCTGTTTGCACACGTTCGATTTCCATCATGGTACTTATGTACTAAGGTACCACGGTAGAGTCAAGACGGCGCAGGCGCACGGAGGGCATCTATCTTATCGGTATACCTCTCAGGAATTCTGCCCTGTGCGATGGCCAGGAAAAACAACCGCTTGGCTGGTGCCGATGTCCGGTGCGAAGGCCCTGGCTCCCGCAGCCTCGCCATGGCATCGTCGCGTCCATGATGGATCTTGATTTGGTGCCGGGGCGCGGCTGCGGCGAGTGTACCGCTTGCTGCACGGTGATGGCGGTCGACAAGCCGGATTTTCAGAAAGAGGCGGGGGTCGCCTGCCGCCATTGCGCCAGCGGCTGCGCCATCTATGACAATCGGCCCGGGCTTTGCCGTGACTACTATTGCGCCTGGCGGCATTTGCCCATTCTGGATGACACTTGGCGGCCGGATCGCTGCGGCGTTTTCGCCGAGTTTGAAGCGGTGGATGATCTGACCGGCATCAGCCTCGTCCTGATCGGCAATCCGTTGAAAACCATCCGCCAGCCCTGGTTCATCGAGTTCGTCACCACGGGTGTGCTCGGCGATGTGCCTTTGCTGCTCGGCATTCCCGGCCCGCGCGGGCGTCAGGGCGCCAGCCTCCTCCTCAACACCCGCCAGATGCGCGACGCCGCCAACACCTCGCGCGGCCACGTCAAAGCGCTGCTCGAAAAGGAACTGAGGCGCCTGCAAGCCCACGACTTCCCGAAGCGGATGTTTGTCCATTCGGGCGCGAATTTTGGCGTGGCGGATTAGCCCGGACGTCCCCAGCACTCGGAAGCGGGTGACCGCAGTTGCCTATAGAGCCTGCCGTCAAAAGCCGCGCACGGCCATATCGCGCCGCTGTGAGGCAAAATTTTGCTTCTGCGCCTTCTGGGTCTTGCTATGTTGGCCGCCGAATTGGGGGACCTCATGCGCAAAATCCTTATCGCTGCCACTGTGTTGTTGTCGGCCACCACTGCCCTTGCCGATCCCGCGCTGGAACAGAATTTCGATGCCTCCGTCAGCCCCGCCGAGATGGGCGCTTGGATGAAATTTCTCACCCACGAGCCCAGCAATGTCGGCTCGCCTTTCAACAAGACCATCGCCGAATGGACGCTGGCCAAATTCCGCGGTTTTGGCTGGGACGCGCATATCGAACGTTATCAGGTTCTCTATCCCACACCGCTGTCTGAAAGTGTCGAACTGCTCGGCGGCAAGCCCTTTCATGCCACGCTGAACGAACCCTGGACCAAAGAAACACCCCAGCCGAAGGACAAATGGCTGCCCGCCTATGTCGCCTATCAAGGCGACGGCGATGTCACCGCCCCGCTCGTCTATGTCAATTACGGCGTCAAGGAGGATTATGAAGCCCTGGCCCGCATGGGCATCAGCGTCAAGGGCAAGATCGTCATCGCGCGCTATGGCCAAGGCTGGCGCGGGTTGAAGCCGCGTTTGGCACAAGAACATGGCGCCATCGGCTGCCTCATCTTTTCCGATCCGCGCGACGACGGCTACAGCGTCGATGCCGTCTATCCCAAGGGCCCGGCGCGCCCGCCGGGCGGCTTTCAGCGCGGCTCGGTGCAGGATATCACGCTGTCTTCCGGCGATCCCCTGACACCCGGCTTTGTTGCCGGTCCCGGCAAGCCCCGGCTGACACGCGAGACCGCGCCCAACATTCTGAAAATCCCCACCCTGCCGATTTCCTATGCCGATGCGAAAGTATTCTTGGCGAGTCTATCAGGCCAAGTGGTGCCGCCCAACTGGCGTGGCGGTTTGCCGATCACCTATCGCGCCGGCCCCAGCGCGGCCCGAATCCACCTCATGGTCAAATCGGAATGGAGCCTGAAAACCGTCTATGACGTGATCGCGAAAATCGAAGGTTCCACCTATCCCGAGCAATGGGTGATCCGCGGCAATCATCACGATGGCTGGGTCTTCGGCGCCACCGATCCGCAAGCAGGCCATATCGCGCTGCTGGCCGAAGCCAAGGCCATCGGCGCGCTGGTGAAGTCCGGCTGGCGGCCCAAGCGCACCATCCTCTATGCCAGTTGGGATGGCGAGGAGCCAGGGCTTTTGGGTTCCACCGAATGGGCCGAGGATCACGCCGACGAACTCAAAGCCAAGACCGTCCTCTACATCAACTCCGACACCAATGCGCGCGGCTTTTTTGATGCCGTCGGCAGCCAGGATTTTTCGCACTTCGTTGGCAGCGTCGCCGCGGATGTCACCGATCCTGAAACCCGCGCCTCGGTAGACGCGCGCCGCCGCGCCAAACTGCGCCTGGCGCCTTTGGATGCCGCAACCGCCGATAAGGAAGACGCCAAACGCATCGCCCAAGCTGCTGCCGATCCTGCCGCCACTGTGCCCATCGAAGCGCTCGGCACGGGCTCGGATTATACCGGCTTCCTGCAGCATCTGGGGATACCCGCGCTCGATCTCACTTACAGCGGCGAAGCCAATTGGGCCGGGGTCTATCATTCGATTTACGATTCCTATGATCACCATAGCCGCTTCATCGATCCTGGTTTTGTCTATGATGCGCTGCTGGCCAAGACCGCGGGCCGCATGGTGCTGCGCGCCGCCGATAGCGATTTGCCCTTACAGCAACCGGAAAGCTTTGCCGCTTCTATCGCGCAGTATGTCAAGCAAGTCGCCAAGCTCGCCAACGACAAGCGGGAGACCGCGAAAATCCAGGCCGGGTTGCTCGCGGATCAGGTTTATGCCCTCACTGCCGATCCCACCAAGACGAGCGCGCCGCCCACCGCACTCGCACAGGTCCCGGTGATCGATTTTGCGCCGCTGGACACCGCTGCGGCAAAGCTCAGTGCCGCTGCCAAGACTTATGATGAGGCGCTGGCGAAAAACGGTGCCGCATTGTCCGCCGAGAGGCGCGCCAAGCTGCTGGCGCTTATGCTCACCATCGATCAGACATTGACGAACGAAGCAGGCTTGCCGGGGCGGCCGTGGTATAAGCATATGATTTACGCGCCGGGGCGCCAAACGGGTTATGGCGTCAAAACCCTGCCCGGTGTGCGCGAAGCGCTCGAAGAAGAGCGCTGGGACGAAGCCAGACTCTATATCGGGATCACGGCCAAGGCCTTGGAGGCTTATGCCGCTCGCCTCGATGCGGCGGCGGCGGTGCTGACAGGACCGTAAATCCCGACCGAAATGTCAAAAAATCCCCCCCGTCTCCGTGCTAAGATGCCACCAACGACAGGGGCGAAACATGGCGGCCAAAATTCTCATCCTGGGGGGCACCGGCTTTACCGGGCGGCTGATCGCGCGCCATCTGCTCGAACGCACCGATGCCATGGTCACCATTGCCAGCCGGCGGATCGAGAAGGCTGAGGCCCTGGTCGCCGATATCGCCCGCGATCAGCCCGAACGGATGGCGGCCGTGCAAGCGGTGGCGGGCGATGCCGCCTCGCTCCATGCCGTGCTGCCGGGCCAGACAATTGTGATCGTCGCCTCGCCGACCACGGCCCATACCGAGATGGTGGCGCGGCTCGCCCTCGTCCATGGTGTCGATTGTCTCGATCTGCAGCTTGGCACCAAGAAACTGGCAACGCTGCGGGCGCTGGCGCCGGAGATCGAAAAGGCTGGGCGCTGCTTCATCACCGAAGCCGGATTCCATCCCGGCCTGCTGGCGGCTTTGGTGCGTTATGCCGCCGAACAATTCGACCGCATCGAGACCGCCAACACCGCCTGCTACCTCAGCATCGACAAAGAAATTCCCTATTCGGATGCGGTCGATGAGCTGGTCGACACCTTCCGCAATTACAACACGCAGATCTTCACGGGCGGCCATTGGACCATGCCCGGCGCCTTTCAGATTCGCAAAATTCCTTTCGGCGGCGATATCGGCACCCGCGAAAGCTATTCGATGTTCTTTGAAGAACTGCGCAGCTTACCGGGCCAATTTCCAACCTTGCGCGAGACCGGCTTCTTCATGGCGGGCGGCCATTGGTTCACCGATTGGATCGTTTTTCCCTCCGCCATTGCGGCTCTGAAATGTGTGCCTGCCGCCCATCGTTCCATCGGGCGCTATCTGTGGTGGGGCATGCGGCGCTTTCAGAAGGCGCCTTATCGCACCGAATTGATCGTTAGGGCGAGCGGCATCCATGCCGGCCAGCAGACGCATTTTGAAGCCGCTGTCGCCCATCGCGATGCCTATGATCTGGCGGCCATGGCGGTGGTGGCGGCGCTGCTGCAATATCTCGACGGCATGGCGCGCAAGCCGGGGCTGTGGATGATGGGACACATCGCCGACCCTCGCCGCCTCCTCACCGACATGAAGCGCATGGGTGTGAAAGTCCGCACCGCGACGAGCTGATGCCTTACAGCGTGAACACGGTGCGGCGGGAACTGTCTTGCATCGACCACGCTTGCGCGACATTCGACAAAGGCACCGCGGAGGTCGCGACGGTAAAGCCGCTTGGCACCGCCGCTTGCAGCACGCCGCTGATGGATGCCAGCAGGCGCTCGAGCGGGACGCTGCCAAGGCCGCTGCCCATCAAAACAATGGCGGAGGAGCGCAGCGCCGCGGCTGGCAGCACAATTTCCGGCCCGCCCAAAGCGCCCACCTGCACAAAGCGGATCGGCACGGTGTCAGCGCCCCCTTTGGCACCGGCTTTCAGCAGACAGGCCGCGCTGCTGCCCCACAGATAATCGATGACGACATCGACACCCGCAACAAACTGCTGTTTGAAACGATCCTCAAGCGCGGCGGCGTCTTCCACCAACGGTATGGTGACATCGGCGCCCAACGCCTCCAGCGCGCGCAGATTGCGCCCCGTGGCGATGACCTCTTGGCGCCCAGATGCCTGGCAATCTGCACCGCCAGACGGCCGGAGATTCCGGTGGCGCCATTGATGAGAACGGTTTCGCCCGCCTGCAGCTTGGCGCGTTCGGCAAGCGCCGCCCAGGACGACATGCCGGGGTTGGCAATGGCCGCCGCCGTCACATCGTCAAGCGCATCGGGCACGCCAACCCAATGCCCCGCGCGCGCCACGCTGTATTCGGCCATGCTGCCGTAAGGCGCTCGCAGCGCCAGGAAATAGACGCGGCTACCATCGTCCAGCCGCCCAACCCCATCGACGCCTGCCACAAAGGGAAAGCTGCCTGCCGCGCTATAATGCGTGCCTGCGGCCCGGCCTAGGGCGAGATGGCTTAAGGCCGAGGCCGTGACCGTCACCCGGCTTTCACCCGGCAGCAATACGGGCTCGGCGAAATCGCCATAAACCGGCGCCTGCCCAGCACCCTGCACGATCGCGGCTTTCATGATGGATATCCCTTCGCGCCGACATATTTATGTGTATAATGCACATATATCGAGGAAGCCCGATGCCGTCAAGAAACAATGTGCAAAATACACATACACGCGAGCAACTGCGCACCCTCCACGGCGCCCTGCTCGATATTGTCGGCGCTATAAACCGGCCCGAACGCGATGACATTCTGATCCAGGCGGCGGGGATAAGGCTCGACCGGGCGCTGTTTCCGCTTCTGGTCAGCATCGAACGCTTCGGGCCGGTGGGCGTGGTGGAGTTGGCGGGCGGCGTCGGGCGCGATTACACCACCGTCAGCCGTCAGGTTGCCAAACTGGAAAGCCTTGGCCTCGTCAAACGCCAGCCACGGGACGGCGATGGCCGGGTACGCGAGGCCCGTATCACAGCGAAAGGCAAAGCCATGACCGACCGGATCGATGCTGCGCGCGAAAAACTCGTCGGCGCCATCTTCGCGCAATGGAGCCCCGGCGACGTCAAAGAACTGGTGCGCCTGACGCGCAAATTTGCCGATGCCTTTAAGAACGCCGGCGCGTAACCGGACCGGCGTGCGCCGCCATTCCGGCGATGGTATCGCGCAGCCAGCGTTGACCGGGATGACCGTGGCTGCGTTCGTGCCAGGCCATTTCCATCGCGAAGCCTTGCACCGGCAAAGGCGGCGCAACGATTTTCAAGGCTTCGCTGCTATGGCGCACCAGCCGTTCCGGCACCAGCGCGGCAAAATCGGAACGCGCCACGATTTGCGGCACAAACAGGAAGGAGGCAACCGACAGCACCACACGGCGTTTCAGTCCGCGCGCCGCCAAGCTGTCATCCACCGGGGTGACGAAACCGCCGCCGCTGGGCGATACCACCACATGTTCCAGCGCCAAAAAATCCTCCAGCGTAACCGTCTTGCGCAAGCGCGGATGACCGCGCCTGCCGATCAGCACATAGCGCTCGTCGAAGAGAGGCTGTGTGCGCAGGTGCGATGGCGCCAATTCCGGCGTGACGAAAGCCACATCGACCTCGCCCCGCGCCATTTGCGCCTCAAGGGTTTCGGGATTGAGCGCGCGGATAGCAATGCGGATGTTTGGCGCCGTCTTGCGCAAGGCAACGACGAGCGGCAGCAGCAGGACGCCTTGGGTATAGTCGGAACAGGCGATAGCGGCCGTCAATTCCGCCTCGGCGGGATCGAAGTTTTGCTGCCCCGCCAGCGTCCCGCGCAAGGCGTCGAGGGCCGGGCGCAATTGCTCGAACAAGGCGAGCGCCTTGGCCGTCGCGGTCATGCCGCGATGTGCAGGAATGAGCAGCGGATCGGCGAACACAACGCGCAAGCGGCTCAACTGGGCACTCACGGCAGGCTGGCTGAGATGCAGACGCGCGGCAGCCCGTGTGACATTGCGCTCCGACAGCAGGGCTTCGAAGGTGACGAGCAGATTGAGGTCCAGGCGCGTACTATCCATAATATGGATAGTAGAGCAAAACTTATGCAATTTTACAAATAGATGACAAGGGGCCATTTCTGGCTTTGTAGACAAAGAGACCCGAAGAACATCATGCGCAAAAAGGTTTTGATCGTTTTCGCCCAGCCCGAGCCCACATCGCTTGTTCGGCAACTGGTGGACACCGGCGTGGCGGCTCTGGAGGCGGAAGGACACAGCGTCATGCTTTCCGACCTTTACGGCATGGGCTGGAAAGCCGTGTATGACGCGGCCGATTTTCCCGAGCGCGCCAATTCCGAGCGCCTCAGCTTCATCGCGGAATCCGGTCACGCTTTTGACAGCGGCACGCAGCCCGCAGACATCGCCGCGGAGCAGGCAAAGGTGCTCGCCGCCGATGCCATCATCCTGGCCTTTCCGCTGTGGTGGTTCGGCATGCCCGCGATTCTGAAGGGCTGGATCGACCGCGTTTGGGCCTACGGCTTTGCCTATGGCTACAAGGGCCAAGGCAATCGGCATCGTTATGGCGGAGGCGGACTGGCCGGACGGCGCGCTTTGCTGGCGGTGACGACGGGCGGCCCGGCGGAAGACTACTCCCCGCGCGGTATCAACGGACCGCTGGAGCAGCTGCTCTTTCCCGTCACCCATGGGATGCTGTTTTATCCCGGCATGGCGGTGCTGCCGACCCACGCGCTGTATGGGGTAAACCGCATCACCGCCGAAGGCATGGAAGCGGCCAAAGAGGCTTGGCGCGCGCGCCTCAAACATCTCTTCGACGAAAAGCCGATTGCCTTCCGGGCGCAGAATGGCGGCGACTATCCTGATCACCACACATTGGCGGACGACATCGCGCCCGGTGAGAGCGGAATCCTGCTGCATATCGCCAAGTAGCTACGCCACGTCGAGCGCCACGACATCCACAGCGTCATCCGGTGCGCTTTCGAGATAGACCGACAAAGGAGCCTCAGTCAGTTGCGGGCGGGCCGGAATGGTCAGCAGCACCTTGCCGCCCGCCTTGATCTGATAGGCTTGCAAAGGCCGCGCCCCCGCGATGGCACCCTGCCATGTCACCTTCACGCGGCCAGCCTCTTTGACCAGCGTGATGTCAGTTGGCTGGATCAGACCCTGCGCCTTGGACTGGAAGTAATTGGTGGTGGCGCCGTATTGCACCTCCGCCTCCTTTTCCAAAGCCTCCTTTTCGGCCTTGGTCATGGTGACGTCGGTCGCCGCGGCGAGATTGACGACGAGCTGGTCATCTTCCGGATTTTGGCGATTGATATGACCGGTGCCGATGATGGCAGTCGCCACGCCAGGCAAGGACACGGTGTAACGCACCATGTCATGGCTGTTGATCTTGGCATTGCCGACCTTGGTGTTGACGTCGGCGGGGCTGCGCGAGAAGCGCGACTCTTTGCCGAAGAACACGCCATCGGCAAACACCTTCATAGCAATGACGCCCATGCCGCGCGCCCGCGCCAGGGGCAGCACATTGTTCTGATGCGGCAGATAGAGCTTGTCGTTGACGTTGAGCGCCACCAGCAGCGTGTCGATCTCGTTGCCCTCATCCATCCGCAGAAGCTTCATCAGCACCGGCGAATCCGCATGGCCCGAAACGCCGACATGGCGCACCCAGCGGCGATGATCGGGATTGAGGCCGGTATAATTGGTGCCGTCGCGGTAATCGAGCAGCGCCGCCAGCGCGCCGATCTGTTCGGGCATCTTGCCGCCGCGCTCGGCCATGCCGGTGTAAAGCTGCGCCACCTGCTCATACGTCCCCACCGCATGCATCTGGATGGAATTGAGATAGGCGCCTTCCGGAATAAAACCTTGGCCGTCCCCGAAAACCTGGGTCAGGGTGCGCTTCAACTCGTCGATGGCAAAAGGCCCCGCTGTATCGGCCGGATTTTTGGCAAAGCGTTTGTTGGTCTTGGAATTGAGGAACAGACTTTCGCGCAGCTCGGCCTTATAGCCGGGCGCGCCGGGCACCAGAGCGAGGCGGCGGAAGGCTTCGCCGTAATGCACTTGGCTGGGGCCATAGACATTGGCGGTATCGAGATAATTCACACCCAATTCCACGGCGCGCACAATGATGTCCGCCGCATCGACACCCTCCGGCGTCCACTGCAAGGAAGCCTGCCCGCCCAGCCCCAAGGGCGTCACCAGATGACCGGTGCGGCCGAGCACACGCTTTTGAATCACGTTCGCTTTGGCTTTGGGGACGGGTTTGGCGGCGGATTTGGCGGCCAATGCCGGTTCGAGCAATGCGGTGGAGGCGGCACCCGCACTCAGCGCCGTCAAGAGCTGTCGTCTGGTCGTCATGGCAATGCCCCTCGGAAAAAATCACCGCCTGAGTATAAACCCGCCACCCCATTCCAGGCCCGATCACGACCCGTTGTATGCGTCAGAGTGGCCTATTACCGCCATCACGACGCAGTCACATGCACGCACAAACTCAGGCGGCCTGGGCTCACGCGGCCTTGGCCGGTTTCACTGCCTGGCGCTGCAACATGAGGGCTTCGACTTCGTTCATGTGCTCCATCCCCCAGGCGCAAAGCGGTGCCAAAGCCATCGCCAGCGAGTGTCCGAAAGGCGAGAGCGAATACTCGACCTTCGGCGGAATCTCACCAAAGTCGCGCCGTTCGACCACACCGTCGGCATGCAATTCCTTCAATTGCTGGATCAGCATCTTGTTGCTCACCTTCGGCATCAGGCGCCGCAGCTCGCCATAGCGCCGCGTGCCATGCGCAAGATGGAAAAGGATCAATGGCTTCCACTTGCCGGCCAGAACGGCCAGAACCGCGTCTAGACCGCAGGTAAAGGGCGCCGCCGTCATGTCTCAGCCTCTTTATTTGGTGGTTACCAAAAGGTGCATACTGGTAAAGAGTAAACTACCATCCCACTTCTAGGAAATCGCAATCTTTGGAGATTTCCATGGGCAGACTGGAAGGCAAGATCGCCGTCGTTACCGGCGGCAACAGCGGCATCGGTTTGGCAACGGCAAAGCGCTTCGTGGCGGAGGGCGCGCACGTCTTCATCACCGGCAGACGGCAAGCCGAGCTCGACCAAGCCGTCAAAGTGATTGGCGGCAAGGTCACCGCCATACAGGGTGATATCGCCAAGCCAGCGGATATCGACCGGCTGTTCGCGGCGGTGCGGACGCAAAAGGGCCGTGTCGATATTCTATTCGCCAATGCGGGACTTGGCACCGTCGCCCCGCTTGGCGCCATTACTGAAGCGGAGTTCGATCACACCTTCGGCGTCAACGTCAAAGGCACGCTGTTCACGGTTCAGAAGGCCCTTGCGCTGATGACGGCGGGGGGATCGATCATCCTTACCGGCTCGACCACGGGCACGACCGGCACGCCGGGATTTAGTGTCTACAGTGCGAGCAAGGCCGCCATTCGCAACTTCGCGCGCAGTTGGGCCCTTGATCTCAAGGGCTCCGGTATCCGCGTGAACGTCCTGTCTCCCGGTCCGACATCGACCCCGGGGCTTCATGGCATCGCCAGCACGCCGGAAGAAGACAAGGCTCTGGTCGCAGGTTTGATCGCACAGACCCCTCTCGGCCGTCTTGGCCAGCCCGAGGAAACCGCGGCAGCGGCTCTCTTCCTTGCCAGCGATGACAGCAGCTTCATGACCGGCAGTGAACTCTTCGTCGACGGCGGCCAAGCGCAAATCTGAGGCACGGCACCGCTGACGAAAAATCGCAAAAGCTATGGCGCCCGCCAAGCGAGAGCTTGGTGGGCCGCTTTGAATTGCCGTGCCGAGAACCGCGGCAGAACGGCTCAGGGGACGGCGGCGGGCTGTTGAAAACCGCGCTCCTGCAAAGACAGAAAGAAAGGCAGCGCAATCGCTTGGCGCTCTGAGCCGCGTCTGTGCTGAGGCCAGCGCCATTATGCAACCCTGCCCTGTATAATTTGATATTCTACTTTTCATGTAGACATTATGGGTACAATCTACATATCGAAACGGTGATGAGGGAGTTTCCCGTGAAGAAGCTGTATTACCCGCTTACTGCCATCCTTTTTGCCACCGCCGCCGCCGCCGCGCCGTATGATGCGGGCACGATTTTGCTCCGCCTGCGCGCGGTGGAGATCGTTCCCGACGTCAGCTCGACGGTCAGCATCGGCGGCAAGGTCAGCATTACCGACACCACGATTCCGGAAGCCGACATCACCTATTTCTTCACCGATCATTGGTCGGCAGAAATCATCGCCGGCACCAACAAACACGCCATCTATTATAACGGCAGCACCAAGCTCGCGAATGTCTATCTGCTGCCGCCGACGCTGACGCTGCAATACCATTTCGATCAGATCGGTCCCTTCCAACCCTATCTCGGCGCCGGTCCCAATTTTACGATCTTTTACGACCGCTCCACCGGGCCGCTCGGCAAGCTGCGCACCACCGACGATTGGGGCTTTGCGCTGCAGGCGGGCACCGACATTCCGCTGACGGAAGATGGCCGCTATTTTGCGAATATCGATGTCAAGCGGCTGTGGCTGTCAACCAACGCCTCGTTCAGCGGCGCCCCGGTGACCGCTAGCGTCAACATCAATCCGTGGCTGATCGGCACCGGCGTCGGCGTCCGCTTCTAGGAAATCCGCCTATGTTCAAATGGCTCTTCGGAAACGCCTCAACCAAGCGCGCGCGCAAAGGCTTTGCTGCCGCGCAGGCTGAGGATTTGGTAAAGTCGTCATCGCAGCAAGGAGTACCCACCGTGGCAGAACCAGGTTTTTCAACACGCAGCATCCACGCGGGTGCCAAACCAGATCCCACGACCCAAGCCCGGGTCACACCGATCTATCAGACGGCATCCTATGTCTTCGACAATACCGATCAGGCGGCCAATCGTTTCGGCCTCAAGGAATTCGGCAACATCTACACGCGCATCGGCAATCCGACCAATGCGGTTCTGGAGGAGCGTGTAGCGTCACTCGAAGGCGGCGTGGCGGCGTTAGCGGTGGGTTCGGGCCATGCCGCCCAGCAGCTGGCGCTCTACTCCATTCTCGATGTGGGAGACGACATCGTGGCCGGGCGTCAGCTTTATGGCGGCACGGTCAACCAGTTCAATCATGCCTTCAAGAAATTCGGCTGGGGCGTCAAATGGGCCGACTCGACCAAGCCGGAAAGCTTCAAGGCGCAGATTGGGCCGAAGACAAAAGCGATCTGGGTTGAGAGCATTGCCAATCCGGGCGGCGTCATCACCGACCTGGAGCCGATCGCCAAGATCGCCCATGAGGCGGGCATTCCGCTCATCGTCGACAACACGCTGGCGACGCCCTATCTCATTCGCCCCTTCGAATGGGGCGCCGACGTCATCGTGCATTCGGCAACCAAGTTTCTCGGCGGCCACGGCAACTCCATCGCAGGCGTCATCGTCGATAGCGGCAAGTTCCCCTGGAACAACGGCAAATTCCCCACCCTGACCGAACCCAACGGCTCCTATCATGGTCTGAAAATCTGGGAGACCTTCGGCAATATCTCTTACATTCTGGCTGCGCGCGTATTGGGCCTGCGTGACCTTGGGCCAGCGTTGTCACCCTTCAACGCCTTTTTGATTTTGACCGGTATCGAAACCCTGCCGCTACGCGTTCAGAAGCACTCGGACAATGCCGTCACGGTCGCCACTTGGCTGAAGAACCATAGCCAAGTGTCCTGGGTGAAATACGCGGGCCTCGAAGGCGATGACAATTATGCGCGCTTCAAGAAGTATAGCCCCAAAGGCGCGGGCAGCGTCTTCACCTTTGGCGTCAAAGGCGGCTATGAGGCGGGCAAGAAGCTGGTGAATTCGGTCAAGCTGTTCAGTCATCTCGCCAATATCGGCGACACCCGCAGCCTCATCATCCATCCGGCCTCCACCACGCACAGCCAGCTCTCCAAAGAAGAACTGGACGAGGCGGGCGCCACCGAAGATACGGTGCGCGTCTCTATCGGCCTCGAAGATGCGGCCGACATTATCGCCGATCTGGAACAAGGCCTGGCGTAAGTCTTTTGTGACAGGCGGGGGTTTTGCGGCCTCCGCCTTTGTCGCGAACTATCGCAAGATGCCGCGAAAGACCTTGCTGGCTTCAGCCTCGCGACGATAAGCCGGAACGATGCCATATCTTTGCTTAGCCGAAATTTGGTCAACATCCCGCGCTAGAGCAGCGGCACTGACATTCTCGCGCGTTCGCGGCGGCTATCTGCGCCCTTGGGGGCTTTTGGGATGTTGATTGGTGCGCGTGCGCTGCTTGCACTTGCCGTCTTGTCGGCCGCTGCACAAGCCACCGATGCCCCGGCTGGCGATGCGATGGCCGCTTACTACGGCAACACGCTGATCAGCCGCGACGGCGGCTATGTCAGTCACTTCTATTACAAGGCGGACCACACCTTCAGCGGCAAGGTCCCGGCTTACATGTTCGCATTCCAAGGAACCTGGCAACAGATGCCCGACGGCAGCATCTGCCGCATCTACAATCCGCCCCTGCCCCGCGTCAAAAATCCCGATTGCGGACCGCTGCTGGTGCATCACCTCGGCGACAAAGAAAACGCGCCCAACGGCGACGCCGCAAAACTGGTGCCGGGAATCCAGTAAATCCGCCGAACGGGGCGCTCAACCCGCCGCCAATTGTTCTCTGGCGATGCGGTACCATTCGCGCTGGCGGCTGCGGTAATAGCTGGGGGCGTGCTTGACCGAGGCGATAATCTCGCGGAACAGGGCGCTCGCACGCTCCTTATGGCCGATCTGCTGCAACAACAGCGCATAACGACAGCGCGCTTCTTCGCCGGGATAGCGCGGCACCACCGACTCAAATTGGCGCAAGGCCTCATCGGTGCGCCCCGCCAGCGTCAGCGCGCGGGCATAATCAAGTTCGGTATCGGCATCGATGGCGGCACGGTCCAGCGCCTTTAGATTCTCGAACGCGGTCACCGCGCCAAGGCCGTCGCCCGCCAGCAGTTTGGCCCGCGCCATGCCGCGCAGCAGCACCGGATCGCTGGCGCCGATGGGACCCGCCATGGCGCTTTGGTAAAGCTCGACCGCATCCTGAAACAAGCCGCGCTTGATGCATTCCTCCGCCAGCGCCCGCTTGGCATCAGCCGAGCCCACGCGCTCCACCTCGCGCAGCTTCTCGCGATAGGAGCGGCCGGGATCGGCCATGCTGGCAACATTGTCGGCGAAGCGCCGCGCCGAATTGCTGCCCGCCATATCGGGGATCACGGCGAAGAGAACATAAGCACCCCAGCCGATCGGCCCAAGCATGCCGATGACCAGCAGCCACCACCAAGGCCGCCCCGTGCGGATACAGTGATACGCAAAGGCAAGCGAAATCAGGAGATAGCCGAAACCGCCAAAAAACATATGTTCAACCTGTAGCCCCCGCCGCCCTCAGATAGGCAGGGCGAGGCCAGCAAATCAACCCTGCTTTTCCCATTTTCCGGTGGGGCTTTCTTTCCAATACGTCACCTCGTGACCAGCCGCCTTGGCCGTTTTCCAGGCCGCACGGGCGCCATCCAAAGCGGCGGGATCGCGCCCATCGAACAGCAGCACGATGCGGGTCAGGGCCTTGGCCGCCTCACCGTTCCAATCGGGCGGGCTGGCACCGCCGACCAGAAACAGAATCGCTGCGTCATTGGCATTGCCCTCTTCCACCGTCAGCAGCACCGGCTGGCGCGCCGGCGCGCCATCGCCTCGCTGGGCATGGGGCAGAAAGCCATCGTTAAAGGTCCACAGCAAAGTATCGAGCGCATCGGCCCTGTCTGCCGAATCGCAGCGGATCAGAACCTTCCAGCCGCGCGCCACGCTCTTCTCCACCAGCCCCGGAAGAACATCGTCGAGGCCGTGTTTTTCGAGGTGGTAGAAAAGAGTCTCGGTCATCGAAGGTCCTATGCCAAGCTTGCGCCGGCCCTGCTGACTGTTAGGATAGGGCAAAGTCCGACATAGGGGCAAATCATGGCCACCAACGTCCAATTGTCTCCCGAGCACGAAGAATTCGCCCGCAACCTGATCGAGACGGGCCACTACAACAACGTCAGCGAAGTGGTCAGCTCAGGACTCCGGCTTTTGCAGGAACGCGAAGCCCGCCGCAAGGACTTCGCCAAGATGCTGGCTGAGGTCGACGCGGAAACCGAGCGCGAAGGCACATACGCCATCGATGAAGTCCTCGCCGAAATGGACGCGATCCTCGCCGAGGAAGAAGCCTTCGGTCATATAAAACTGTCATCCCCGGCCGAATAATCCGAGCGCGAGCGAGGAGTACGAGGGAAAGGGGACCCAGGTATACACATATACTTGGTGTCAAAATCAGCGTGTACTTCTTGCTCGTCTGTCAACGCAATCTACTATGTCAGCACCTGGGTCCCTTTCCCTTCGCGCCCGTCGCTGCGCTCCGGCCACTCAGCCGGGGATGACAATCTTAGATAAACAACGCGGCCGCATCGCCGCCGCGGATTCAGCGTGTCCTTCACGGCGCGCGGGACCTTCCGTCCGTCCTCGGACGGTTCTGATCAGTCCTCGTAATTGTCAGCGACAAGACGGTCCAGAAGCCGCACGCCCCAACCGGTGCCCCAGCTTGGGATCAAGGCTTTCTGTTCGCCGTCCTGCCACGCCACGCCCGCGATATCGAGATGCGCCCAAGCTGTCTTATCTTTCACAAAACGCTGCAGAAATTGGGCAGCCGTGATCGAGCCGGCATGCGCCCCGCCGATGTTTTTCATATCGGCGATCTTGGAGCGGATCAGCTTGTCGTAGCCTGTACCGAGCGGCAGGCGCCACACCTTCTCGCCGGTAGCCTTGCCCGCTTCGGCGAGCTGGCCGCACAGCGTGTCGTCATTGGAGAACAGCCCGGCATGTTCGCCGCCCAGCGCGACCAGAATGGCGCCGGTCAGCGTCGCCAGATCGATGACGAATTTGGGGGCGAATTTGTCTTGCGCGTACCACAAGGCATCGGCCAGCACGAGGCGGCCTTCGGCATCGGTGTTGAGGACTTCGATGGTCTGGCCGGAAAGGCTCGTCACCACATCGTCGGGGCGCTGCGCCTTGCCGTCCGGCATATTCTCGACCAGGGCGAGCACGGCGACGGCATTGACCTTGGCCTTGCGCAGGGCGAGGGCGCGCATGGTGCCGATCACGGCGGCAGCCCCGCCCATATCGCCCTTCATCCCCATCATGCCCGCGCCCGTTTTCAGGCTGAGGCCGCCGGAATCAAAACACACACCCTTGCCGACGAAGGCGATGGGGGCGGCGGTTTTCTTGCGTGAGCCCCTCCATTCCAGCACCACAAGCTGGCTTTCACGCTCGCTGCCTTGGCCTACGCCAAGCAGCGCGCCCATGCCGAGCCGCTTCATCTGGGTCTCACCCAGCACCGTCACTTTCACGCCCAGCTTGGTCAGAAGCTTGGCACGGCGGGCAAATTCCGCCGGAAACAGCACATTGGGCGGCTCATTGACGAGATCGCGGGCGAGGAAGGTACCCTCCGCAACGGCGTCCAGCCGCGCCCAGGCCTTCTTGGCAGCGGCAACATCGCCGGTCACGATCGTCACCTTGGCGAGTTTGCTGACCCGCTCCTCGAGATCCTTGGTGCGGTAATGGTCGAAAGCATAGCTTTTGAGCTTGGCCCCAAACACCAGATTGGCGGCCAGCTCGGGGCCCATTACCTTTGCCCCTTTCAGGCCCTCCAGATCAAAGCTCACAGCGGTCTCGTTCGAGCCTTTCAGCCTGCCGAGCACAGCGGCGGCGGCATTTTGCGCCGCGCCAGCGTCAAACGCCTCCGCTTTGCCAAGACCGAGCACGATCAGGCGGTTCACACTGAGTCCAGCCGGGGCGAGGATCTCCACGAGCTGACCGGCTTTTCCCGTGAAGCGCGAGGCCGCCAGAGCCCGTCCCACCGCGCCCTTGGAGGCTTTGTCTGCTTTTGCCGCTGCGGGCAGGAGAACCGTGCCTTCGCTGGCCGCCACCACGAGGCTACCCGCCTCGATAACGAGCTTCGGGCTTGCTGCAGCAAAGTTGAATTGCATCGAAATTCTCCTGATATTCGGCTGGGTTGCGCGCCGGGCGCATGGCAGTGCTAAAGAAGGGGCTGATAGTTTATGTCGAATCGCCCCCGGGGCAAGCGGGCCACGGTCGCCCTCTTTGGGAAAGTCATGCCGAAGCTGTCAACCTATGTCCTGAAACAGTTGATCGGGCCCGTGGCGCTTTTTGCCTTCCTGATGACCTGCGTGATTTGGCTCACCCAGGCCCTACACTTTCTCGACCTCATCATCAACCGCGGCCAATCGGCGGCCACCTTTGTCTATCTCAGCATCTTGGTGATCCCCAATTTGCTCGTCATCATCCTGCCGCTCGCCTTTTTCTTCGGCTGTCTTTACGCCCTTTCGCGCCTGCAGTCCGATAGCGAGCTGGTGGTGATGGCCTCCGTGGGCTTTTCGCGTTCGCAGATGGCGGTACCGGTGCTGGTGGCTGCGGTGCTGGTGATGACCCTCACCTATGTCTGCGGCCTCTATCTGATGCCCGCCGGTCAGCGCGCCTTGAGCCACAAGATCGGCGATATCAGCGCCGATATCGGCACAGCCGTCCTCAACGAGGGCACCTTCAACACGCCGTCCAAAGGGCTTACCGTCTTTATCCGCGAGATCGACAACGAGGGCGGCATTCACGGTGTCCTCGTTCACGACAACCGCAATCCCAAATCCACCGTCACCTATCTCGCCGAAAGCGGCCTCATCGTACAGACGCCGGCCGGGGCGCGGCTGATCATGGTGGATGGCACCATCGAGATGAGCGGCAAGCGCGGCGCCCGTCTCAATGTGCTCAAATTCCAGCGCGACGTGGTTGATCTCGACCAGTTCGGCAGCAAGGCTCAGGCTTCCGAGCGGCGCACCAATGAGCGCTATCTGCGCGAGCTGTTGTTTCCCGATCCCTCGCTCAGCCCCAAGCTGCGCCGGGCCTTTCTGGCCGAGGCCCATAATCGTTTGTCGCAGCCGCTTTATTGCCTCGCCTTTGGCCTCATCGCCTTGGCGGCGGTGATCCGCGGCAGGCGGGCTCGCGGGGCGCATGTGCTGCGCATGACGTTGGCCTGCTTCGCCGCCATTGGCCTTCGCATTGCGGGCTATGGCGTACAGGGTCTGGCGGTTTCAAACACCTCGCTATGTATGCTGTTTTACGTCTTCCCGCTGCTGGGAATCGTGGGCGGGCTTTATTTCCTCGCAGGCGGTCACCCGCGGCCGCATCCCGGCACCGAACCTGCGCCCCATGAGACAAGTGCCATGAGTCTAAAGCCATGAGCTGGTCCTGGACGCTGTACCGCTATCTGGCGCGCCAATTCTCGCTCGGCGTGATAATGGTCTACGCTGGATTTCTCACTCTGACCTTCTCTATCGACGTCGTGAATTTGATGGACCGGACTTCCGGGCGCGGCGTTTCCACCAGTGTCATTGTCGGCATGGCGCTGCTGCAATTGCCGGTTCTGGGCGTCAAGATGCTGCCCTTCGCGGTACTTTTGGGCGGGGTCTATTGCTTCGTGCGCCTTTCCAAAAGCCAGGAACTGGTGGCGACGCGCGCGGCGGGCGTGTCGGCTTGGGATTTTCTTTTGCCGCCGCTGTTCGTCGCTGTCGCGCTAGGTGTCTTTGTGGTGCTGGCGGTGACGCCCGTCTCTTCGGTGATGCTCAATCAGTTTTCGCAGCTCGAGGCCAAATACATCAAAGGCCAGGAATCGCAGCTTTCGATTTCGACCAATGGCCTGTGGCTGCGCCAAGGCGATAAAGATTCGCAATCGGTGATCCATGCCTTGAGCGTGGCGGACCAGGGTGTGCATCTGGACGACGTTATCGTTTTTCTCTATGGCGCCAAAGATCACTTCACCGGACGCATCGATGCCAGAAGCGCGCAGCTCACCGGCGGGGCCTGGGTGCTGACCGACGCCTGGGTCAGCGATGCCAACGGCATCCCCCAACATTACGACACCTATCCCTCCAAGACGACCCTCACTCCGGCACAGATTCAGGAAAGCTTTGCCCCGCCCGATACCCTCTCCTTCTGGGCCCTGCCCCGCTTTATTGCTGCGGCTGAGAACGCCGGCTTTTCCGCCATCCGTTACCGGCTCTATCTCTATGCTCTTCTCACCTTGCCGATTCTGTTGGCCGCCATGGTCTTCATGGCTGCGAGTTTTTCTCTCAAGATGTCCCGTACCGGCGGCCTCGGGCGCGTGGTATTGATCAGTGCCCTTTCGGGTTTTGGCGTATATTTCTTCACCGATTTGACGCGCGCGCTGGGTCAAACGGCCATCCTGCCTGCCTGGCTTGCGGCCACGGCCCCGGCACTGGCCGCCATTTTGATCGGCATGACGCTCGTGTTTCACCAGGAGGACGGATGAAACCGCCCCAAGATTGCCCGTCCATACCGCGTCTTGGACGATTGCGTGCCCTCTTGCTTGGCGGCGCCACCGTGGCATTGCTGTGCGGCTCTGCGCTTGCCGCGGATAGCGATGATTCCGACACGCCCAAAGACATGCTGCTGCAGGCCGATCAGGCGCAGTATGACAGCAAGGCCAAGCTGGTCAGTGCCCAGGGCCATGTCGAGATCGATTACGGCGGGCGCATCCTCTTTGCCGACACGGTGACCTATAACCAGAACACCGATGTGGTCACCGCCGATGGCCATGTCTCGCTGCTCGACACCGGCGGCAACGTCGCCTTCGCCAAGCATGTGGTCTTGACCGATAAGTTGCGCGATGGCGCGCTCGCCGGTTTCGGTGCCCTCATGGGCACGCATGGACGCATGGTGGCTTCCACCGCCGAGCGCAAAGAGGGCCGCTATACCATCGCCAACAACGTGGCCTATACGCCCTGCAAAATCTGCAATCAGCCGGGGAAAGCAACCCCAGTCTGGCAGATCAAAGCGGTGCGCGTGGTGCACGATCAGCTGAAACACCGCATCAAATTCACCGATGCCAAACTTGTGGTGATGGGCGTTCCCGTCTTCTACAGCCCCATCCTCACCGAGCCGGACCCGACGGTCCATCACGCCAGCGGCTTTCTCATTCCCGATGTGGGCAACTCCAGCGCCAACGGCTATTTCGTTTCCTTGCCCTATTACTGGTCGTTGTCGAAGAGCCAGGACGCCACGCTGGAAGCCATGTTCACGACAAAAGGCGGAGAGGTGGGCATTGGTGAATACCGCGAACGCTGGAACGAAGGCGGCATGTGGCTGCAAGGCTCCCTCGCTCACAATCCCAATGGCGGCATCAATCAGGACAGCACTCAGTATTATTCCCATTTGTTCGGCTCGGGCCGCGTGCAACTCACCGACGCATGGAAATTCGCCTATGACGCCCAGCTCACCTCCAACGACACCTATCTGAAGCGCTACGACCTTTCCCAGCTCGACCGCTTGGTGTCCGATCTTTCCTTCGTCGGCGAAGAGGGCCAAAGCCGCTTTGCCGTCACCGGCTATTTCTTTCAGGGCCTTCGCGCCAGCGACAACAACAAAACCTTTCCCGTGCCGCTGCCGCTCATCGAATACACCTACATTCCCATGGACAAATGGGCGGGCGGACGTTTCCGTTTGGACGTCAATTCGGTCTCGCTCTTTCGCCAGACCGGCGCCGACGACCAGCGTTTGACCGGCGAAATGAGCTGGCGCCTGCCCCTTGTCTCAGAAACGGGACAGCTGTGGACCTTTCAGCTCGATTCGCGCGGTGATCTTTACCACACCGATTCTCTGCTCTCGCCCGACAGTCACTACCAATACCGCGGCCTTCCCTATGCCGCGCTGGATTGGCGCTGGCCTTTCATCGCCAACACGGGCGGCGGCCATTCGGTCATCCTGGAGCCGGTGGCACAGCTGATCGCCCAGCCCTATGGCGGCAACCTCACGGGCATTCCCAATGAGGACAGCCAGAACATCGAGATCGACGACAACAACCTGCTCTCTTTCGATCAGGTTCCCGGCTACGACATCGCTGTCAGCGGACCGCGGGCCAATTTCGGCCTCAGAGCGGAAGCCCGCTTTGACTCGGGCTATGCGGAAGCTCTCGTCGGCCAAGCGTTCCGCCTAAAGGCAGACCCAAGTCTGGCTGCGGTGCCTGGTAGCGGCCTTACCGGTCGAGAGTCCGATCTGGTCGGCCGCTTCAGCCTTAAGTTCCCGCCTTACATAGACCTTACCAATCGGCTGACCGTAGATGAAGAAAACGGTAATGTGTCTCGCGATGAAACTTATGTAACCGCAACGCTGGGCCGGTCGAGTGCCCGTATCAGTTATGTGCAGTTGTCGCCGACACTCGGCATTCCTGGCCGCGAGGAAGTGACCGCCCAGATGGATGTTAACTTCTACAGCAATTGGCAGGCCTTTGCGGCCATCCGCCGCGATTTGCTGGCTGCCCAGACCCTCGATAACGAATTCGGCCTTGGTTATGAGGATGAATGCCTAGGGTTTTCGGTCGGCTACCACCGCAAATATACGACCGACCGCGATCTACCGCCTTCCACCAGCTACATTCTGCGAATTAAGCTGAAAACCACCGAAACCGCGATCCAAGCTTTCAGCCTGTTCCCGGAGGATGTCTTCTCTTACGGCCATCCTTGATCCGAAAGTGGATTTGCTTATCCTTGCGCCCCTGCTAAAGGTTGGCCCTGGCCTACCCTGTTAAAGGGTGGCTTTCATTGGGAAAAAGCGTCTCGCAATGGCCCTGAAATTCCGTTTCCTTCCGCCCGTTCTGACAGTGCCGGCTTTGGCAACCTTGCTGGCAGTGGTCGCGCCTGCCGGCGCAGCCTCGTTGCAACGCGATGCGCGGGTCGAGCCTGCGCCTGCCACCAGCGCGCCCGTCACTGCGGAGGCTGCCGCGCAGCCTGCCAAACCCAAGAAGCCGCATTCGGAAAACGGCATCGTCTCGCTGGTCAACGACACGCCGGTGACGAGCTACGAATTGCATCAGCGCATGGCGTTGGTCATGACCACCTCCCATATTCCGCATACGCCGGAAATGGAGAAGAAGGTCCGCGATCAGGTGATCGAACAGCTTCAGACCGAAGTCTTGCAGCGGGCCGAGGCCAACAAGAACGACATCACCGTCTCGGCGGGCGAAGTCGACAAGTACATGAAAGACATCATCGAAGAAAATCACATGAGCGTGGATCAGTTGAAGGAGGTGTTGGCGCGCGGCGGCGTGCAGCTGGCCACCTTCCGCGCCCAGCTGGCGGCTCAGATTCAGTGGCAGAAAGCGGTGAACGAGCATTTCCAGGGCCGCGTCACCATCTCGCCAGAAGCGGTGGATGCCGAAATGGCCCGCATCAAGGAAGGCGAGAGCAAGGCGCATTTCTCGGTCTCGGAAATCTTTTTGGCCGTCGACAATCCCGATCTTGACGAGAAGGTGAAAAAGAATGCCGAGGGTCTCGTCGCGCAGTTGAAAAACGGCGCCCAGTTTCCGGAGATTGCCCGCCAGTTCAGCCAGAACCCTTCGGCGGCGCAAGGCGGCGATATCGGCACAGTGTTTGACGGCCAGCTCGCCCCCGAACTCAATACGGCTCTGGAAAAAATGAAGACCGGCGATATGTCCGATCCTATCCGCTCCACCGGAGGCTACTACATTCTCGTCCTGCGCCAGCGTTTCGAGCCGGTCGGCGCCAAGATCGAAGAGAAGGTGCAGACCGCGGCCACCATACCCGCCAGCCTGCCGCTCGGACGTATTCTGCTGCGCTTGCCGCCCAAGCCGCCGAAGGACTACGTGGAAAAAGTCATGGCTATCGCCAAGCAAATCCAAGAAGTGACGCAGAGCTGTGAGATGGCCGAGAAGACCATCGTCAAGAGTGTGCCCGGCTCGCTGTATTTTCCGCTTGGCATGACCAAGCTCGCCGAACTGAACGACCAGACGCGCGAGGCTCTGATCAAAACCGAATCCGGCGGCGTCGCCGACCCGTTCCTCTCTGAGGCCGGCATCGAAATCTTCGTCCGCTGCGACCAGCGCGAGATCAAGCAGGTGGCGTGGCATTCGCCGACGCGCGATCAGATCGAACAACAGCTCTTCAACGATCAGATCAGTGCGCTGGCCCGCCGCTACAATCGGGATCTGCGCCGCAGTGCCAATATCGAAACCCGCTGAGCCCATTCTCCTCACTATGGGAGAACCGGCCGGGATCGGGCCGGAAGTGGCAGCGGCTGCATTCCACGCTCTGGGCGGCGTCATCGCGGGGCGGGCCCTCAAGATCGTCGCCGATCCGGCCGTTTTCGCCGGCATGGGTATCCCAGACGACGCTTTCGTGGTGACGGCTGCAAAGGCCGTCCGCATTCCCGGCAAAGCCAGTGCCGCCAATGCCGCCGCCACCATAGAGGCCATCGCCACCGCCGTCGCATACGCCATGGCGGGTAAGGCAGGCGGCCTCGTCACCGCGCCCATCAACAAACATGTGCTGATGCAGACCGGCTTTGCCTTTCCGGGACATACGGATTATCTCGCCCATCTTACCGGGGCCAAGCGCGCGGTGATGATGCTGGCGGGCGCTTCGCTACGGGTGGTGCCGCTCACCGTGCATGTGCCGCTGGCGTCCGTGCCCGGCCGCATCACGCGCGAGGCCATTATCGAAACCGCCGAGATCACGCTGGCGGCGCTCGCCCGCGATTTCGGCATCCCGGCACCCCGCCTTGCCGTGGCCGGTCTCAATCCGCATGCGGGAGAGAACGGCGCCCTCGGACGTGAGGAAGACGCGATCATTGCGCCCGCCATTGCCGAGCTTGCCCGCCGCGGCCACCGCGTCAGCGGCCCCTTGCCCTCCGACACCATGTTTCACGAGGAAGCACGCGCGGAGTACGATGCAGCGCTCTGCATGTATCACGATCAGGCCCTGATCCCGATCAAAACCCTGTCGTTTTGGGATGGCGTCAACGTCACTTTGGGCCTTCCTATCGTACGCACCTCGCCCGACCACGGCACCGCCTTCGCCATTGCCGGCAGCGGCAAAGCTGATCCGCGCAGCATGATCGCCGCCATCGCAATGGCTGCCCGCATGGCGGATGCCCGCGCGGCCCATCTATGAGCGACGACACCACCGACACTCTGCCGCCCCTGCGCGACGTCATTGCCGCCCATGGTCTCAGCGCCAAAAAATCGCTTGGCCAAAACTTCCTGCTCGATCTCAATCTGACGCGCCGCATCGCCCGCGCCGCCGATTGCGAAGGCTCCATCGTTTACGAGGTCGGTCCTGGCCCTGGCGGGCTGACCCGCGCCCTTTTGGCCGAAGGCGCGGCTCACGTCATCGCCGTGGAGCGTGACGAGCGCTGCATCGCGGCGCTGGCCGATATCGCGCTGGCCTATCCTGGCCGCCTGACGGTGGTTTCCGGCGATGCCATGACGGTGGACGAAGCTCTCCGCTTCCAGGAACTCGGCATCACCGGCCCGGTACGGATTGCCGCCAACCTGCCCTATAATATCGGCACCGCACTCCTCATCAAATGGCTCACCGCCGAGCAGTGGCCGCCGTTTTGGCAGAGCCTTACGTTGATGTTCCAGCGCGAAGTGGCGGAGCGTATCGTCGCCGCTCCGGGTACGGAGCATTTCGGGCGGCTTTCGGTTCTGGCCCAATGGCGCGCGGTGCCGCGGCTGCTGTTCGATGTTTCGCGCACCGCTTTCGTACCGCCGCCGAAAATCACCTCCTCGATTGTGCGCTTCGATCCTCTCGCCCAGCCCGTCGCGGAAGCCGAGCTCGCGGCGCTGGAAGCGGTGACCGCGGCAGCCTTCGGCCAGCGGCGCAAAATGTTGCGACAGAGTTTGAAGCGCATTACAGCGCAGCCCGAAGCCCTGCTGGAGACAGCGGGCATCGCCCCAACGGAACGGCCCGAGCGCCTATCGGTCGTACAATTTGCCGCTCTGGCACGGGCTTTACGGCAGTTTCCCGCATAACCGGAATTGACGTACGTATATTTCCCGGTGGAATTGTATTCAGGGATTGCCCACATTCATTGACGCGACGTTAGCTCCCGCGCAAGCAGGTGTCGGATACACATGCGGCCGGGATGAGCGGAAATGGGCATGGCTATCATTGGGGAGCAGCTTGGGGCGCTTCTGGAATTGTCGCCCGAGCCGATGATTGTTCTGGACCGGGCCTGCATCGTCGTGGCGCTCAATGAGGCGGCGGGCGAATTGTTCGGCTATGCCCCCAAGGATCTGATTGGCAAACCGGTCGAGATTCTGTTGCCAGGTTCCTTACTGTCCGCCCATTTGCGCGGGCGCGACCATTTTTGTGCCAAGCCCAGCCGCCAAGCTCTGGCCGCCAGTACCCGAGTCTGTGCCCGGCACAGCAGCGGTCGCGAAATTCCGGTCGAGGTGACGCTTGGCCCGCAGGGCACGGGCGACGCCTTTCATCTCGTCTGCAGCCTTCACGACATAAGCAAGCGCGCCGCCGTGGAAGATCACTTGCGCCGTGGCAATGAAGACCTCAGCCGCCGCATTCTCGCTGCCGCTGCCGATGCCCGCCGCGCCAACGAGCATTTCAAGCTGGTCCTCAAACATGCGCCGGTTTCTATCGCCCTGCTCGACCGGCAGATGCGCTACCTTATCGTCTCCGATTATTGGCTTGCGGCCCACGATTTCGAGGATCGCGATGTCCACGGCCTCAGCCATTACGACGTGCTGTCCTGTATCCCCGAGCATTGGAAGGAAGAGCATCGCCGCTGTCTTGCAGGCGAAGCCGTGCACAACGACGAGGATTGTTACACGACCCATGCCGGCCAGACCAAATGGCTGCGCCGCGAAATCATTCCCTGGCGCACCGGAGATGGCAAAATAGGCGGCGTACTGCTTTTCGGGGAAGACATCACGGCCCGCAAGGAGGCCGAATTGGCACTCCACAAAAGCTATTCCGAACTTGAACAGCGCGTCGCCGACCGCACCGCCGATCTCGCCGCCTTGAAGGACCAAGCCGACCGCGCCAATGCGCAGAAATCCTGGTTCGTAGCGGCGGCAAGTCACGATTTGCGCCAGCCATTGCAAGCCTCGCTCGCCTACCTCTCGGTACTGGGGCGCAAGAGCGGCAGTCCCGAACTGGAAGAGCTTAGCAACAAAGCGCGCCAGCCGCTCAAAGCCATGAGCGACATTCTCGATGTCCTGCTCGACATTTCCGATATCGAAAGCGGACACGTCCTGCCGCGTCATCAGGATTTTTTGATCGGCGAGATGATTTTCCGCGTGGTGGCAAATGCCCAGCATCAGGCTTCCGAAAAGGGCCTGCGCCTGTCCTATTTGCCCACCGACATCGCCGTGCGCAGCGATCCCAAATTGCTGGAGCGCGTCGTCACCAATTTCGTCACCAACGCGATCCGCTATACCGACAAAGGCTTGATCGGCATTGATTGCCAGCAGTCGGATGACAAGGTTTGCCTCTCTATCACCGACACCGGCATCGGCATTCCGCCAGAAGCGGTCGGGACGATCTTTGAGGACCATGTTCAACTCGGCAACCCCGCCCGCGACCGGCGCAAAGGCTTGGGGCTGGGCCTCTCCATCGCCAAGCGCATCGCCGACAATCTGGGTCACCGCATTTCGGTCGCCTCCGAACTCGGCCGCGGCTCGTCCTTCACCATCAAGCTGCCGCCAGCGCAGGGAGGGTGTGAGCGCGCCTGCGTGGCCGCCCCGTCTGCCGTGCCCGCCGCCGCCCGAAGCAATCCCATCGTGCTTCTGATCGACGACGACCAGGACGTCGCCGACGCCCTGCAGATGCTGCTGCAGTCCTACGATTTCGAGACCTATATGGCGAACGGGCCCGGCCCGGCGATGGCCATCCTGCAAGCGGGTCTGACCCCGGGGCTGGTGCTCTGTGACTACCGCATGCCCGGCAGCAACGGCCTGGAAGTGATCCGCAACATCCGCCGCCATCTCAACACCGATGTCGCCAGCGTGCTGCTCACCGGCGATACCGGCATTCAGGCGATCCCGAGCGACATCGCCAATTGCGCCCTGGTGCATAAGCCGGTGGATGTGGATACCTTCTTCGCCGCGCTGGCGACGCTGGAGGGCATGGCCATCCCCTAAATGGCTCATCCCCCGAGGCGCCGTTAACCCCGTATTGGCGGCAAAGGCGCATGCTGGCATGGTAAGACGCGCCGGGAAGGGTATTCGATGAGCGGGCACAATCATCTGCACCATGTCAAAATCGGCGGCGAAATCCTGCGCAATGCCGAAGAGCGCGCCCGCGTCGAGAAGAACTGGCATATCCTCGGCGACGCCAAGCCGCCCAGAGCCCCGCGGGGCAAAAAATACCGCTATGTCGACGAACTGGCGCGGCTGCAATTTGAACTTTTGAAATTGCAGGAATGGGTCCGCCTCGAAGGTCTCAAAGTCGTGGTGCTGTTCGAAGGGCGCGATGCGGCGGGCAAAGGCGGTGTCATCAAGCGCATTTCCGAATGCCTCAACCCGCGCTCCTGCCGCGTCGTGGCATTGGCGACGCCCACCGAAAAAGAGCGCGGCCAATGGTATTTCCAGCGCTACGTTGCCCAGCTTCCGGCCAAAGGCGAGATCGTTCTGTTCGACCGCTCCTGGTACAATCGCACCGGCGTCGAGCATGTCATGGGCTTTTGCAGCAAAGACGAATACAAGGAATTCCTGCGCGCCTGTCCGCTGTTCGAGGAAATGCTGGTGCGCTCCGGCATCATATTGATCAAATATTGGTTCAGCGTGAACGATGAAGAGCAGGAAAAGCGCTTCCTCGAACGCATGAAAAATCCCATCAAACGCTGGAAGCTCTCGCCCATGGATGTCGAAAGCCGCGAGCGCTGGGTGGAGTATTCCAAAGCCAAAGACGTGATGCTGAAGCATACCGACAAAAGGCTGACGCCCTGGTACATCGTCAATGCCGACAACAAGAAGAAGGCGCGGCTCAACTGCATCGCCCATTTCCTGCGGCAAATTCCGTATAAGGATTTAACCCCGGTGCAGATCGACCTGCCCGAACGCCAGCCCGATAGCGGCTACAAACGTCCGAAAAAGTCGAGCCAGCACTGGGTGCCAGAGCGGTATTAAGCTCCTACTCCCCCCGCACCAGCGTCTCGGCGAAGCCGGGTAATCCCGGCTGGCGCAGGCGTTTCAAGCGCTCAGCCTGCAGAATATGGGCGAGTTTTCCCTGCGCCGCTTCCAGCGTGTCGTTGACGATGACATAATCGTATTCGGCCCAATGGCTGATCTCGTCGGCGGCTTTGGCCATGCGCTTGGCGATGACATCGGGCGGGTCTTCGGCGCGGCCGAGCAGACGCCGCTCCAGTTCCTCGCGCGACGGCGGCAGAATAAAAACACTCACCATGTCGGCGCGCGCCTGGGCACCCACCTGCTGGGTGCCTTGCCAGTCGATGTCGAACAGCACATCGAAGCCGCTGGCCAGAGCCTCAAACACCGGCTTCTTCGGGGTGCCATAGTGATTGCCGAAAACCACCGCATGTTCGAGGAAATCCCCCGCAGCAATCATGGCGTTAAAGGCTTCCACGCCGAGGAAGAAATAATCCTTGCCCTCGACCTCGCCGGGCCGCGGCGGCCGCGTTGTGGCCGAGACGCTCATCACGATGTCCGGCTGCTGCTGCAACAGCCAGCGCGACAACGTCGTCTTGCCCGCCCCCGAAGGCGACGACAGCACCAGCATCAAACCGCGGCGTTGAATATCAACAGTCATGCTACCGGCTTTCCCCTCACTGTCATGGCCGGGCTTGACCCGGCCATCCAGCGGTCGCGTGTCCACGCGACCATTGAATCTCGCACCAGCTGGATGGCCCGCTGCTGCGGGCCATGACAATGCATCATTCTACGTTCGCCAATTGCTCGCGGAACTGATCGATCGCGGTTTTCAGATCGAGCCCAATGCGGGTCAGTTCGATATCGGTCGATTTGGAACACAGCGTATTGGCTTCGCGGTTGAATTCCTGCGCCAGGAAATCGAGCCGCCGACCCACCGCATCGCCCTGCGCCAAAAGCCGCCGCGCTTCGGAGACATGCGCCGTCAACCGGTCAAGCTCTTCGCGAATATCGGCTTTGGTGGCGAGCATGGCGATTTCGAGTTCCAGCCGCTCCGCAGAGACCGCGCCCGGTGCCAGCAGGTCGGCAATCTGTTGCCGCAGCCGTTCCTGGATCGCGGCGGGCTGGGTGGCGGCGGCAAGACCTGCAGCCGTCGTCAGCCGGGCGATCTCGTCGATCTGACCGCCGACGATCACCGCGAGCTTGGCGCCTTCACCGCCTCGCGCCGCGGCCAGGGCGTCGAAACAGGCCGCCAAGGTGGTCAGGATCGCAGCATCGCGCGCCGCCAGTTCGGCGGCATCGGCGATGAAGCCTTCGTCCTGCACCAGCACGCCTTTGAGTGCGAGCAGCCCATCGACCCGCGCCGGAGGCAGACCGGTTTCCGCCGCCACTTCTTTGGCGATCTTAACAGCGGTGGCCAGCGCCACGGCATCGACCCGGATGCCCCGCGCGCCCAGCCCGGCATCGAAGGTGAAGCTTGCCTGGATGTTGCCGCGCTTGAAACGGCTGCTGGCCAGCGCCCTGGCGCCAGGCTCGATGCTCTCAAAGCCGGGCGGCAAACGCAGGCGCAGTTCCAGACTGCGGCCATTGACGCTACGGGCTTCCCAGCGCCAGCGCGCGCTCTCGCGCCCACCCTGGCCTTCGGCAAAACCGGTCATACTGACGAGAGGCATCGGCGACTCCGCGAAATTTGCGGGACCTTACAGCCGCGCCCAAGCCCTGTCATCCTGGGTGGGCAAACCACTATTGTCATTCCCGGCTGAGCGTGGTCCGCACCGCGATCGCGCGAAGGGAAGGGAACCCAGGTAGCGACGCAAAAAAGCTGTTCGCGAGAAGTACCGGTTCTTCTCCGCGTCTCCGCGTGCCAATCTTGTTTTTGCCCGTATTGCTGCGGCGGAGCAGACGTGACGACCTGGGTTCCCTTCCCCTCCCATCCACCGCGCTACGCGCTATGGAGGGTCGGCCGGGAATGACAGAAATTAACGCCCTTCGCCGATGTGAATCTTCCGCCAGGCGGCGACATGCTTGGTCTGTTCTTCCACGGTTTCCGCGAAGACATGACCGCCACTGCCGTCGGCAACAAAATAGAGGTCCTTGCTGTCGAGGGGATTGAGCACGGCGGCGATGGCGTCCTTGCCGGGATTGCAGATGGGTTCTGGCGGCAAGGCCGGGATCACATAGGTGTTGTAGGGCGTGGTGGCCTCGATCTCGCTTTTGTTGATGCGGCGGCCAATGGGATAGCCTTTGGTGATGCCGTAAATAATCGTGGGATCGGATTGCAGTTTCATGCCCAGGCGCAAGCGGTTCATGAACACCGCCGCGATATGCGCCCGCTCGCTTGGAATGCCGGTTTCCTTCTCCACGATGGAGGCCAGCACCAGCGCTTCTTCCTTGGATTTGAGCGGCAGAGTCTCGGCCCGGCGCTCCCACAACGCATCGACGACCGCTTCTTGCGCCGCTTTCATTTTGGCAATCAGATGGGCGCGGGTTTCGCCGCGCTGGAAGAGATAGGTCTCGGGCAACAGGCTGCCTTCGGCGGGCACCGGCCCGGCATCGCCCTTCAGCACCGGATCGGCTTTGATGATGTCATAGGCCATCTGGCTGGTCAGCCCTTCGGCCAGCGTCACCTTGTGCTGGATGGATTTTCCGGCGGCCAGAATATCCATGATCTGGTGCATCGAGGCGTGGCTGGGGATGGCGTATTCGCCGGCCTTCAGGGCTTTGGGCGAGAGCACATGCACGCCGATCTCGAAGACTTCGCCGCGCAGAACAACACCGGCCTGCTTCAGCGTTTCGGCAATACCGTGCGTGCCCGAGCCGGGTTTGATGATGACAACCGTCTCGCTGCCTTGTGGCGCTGCCGGGCCGGGGGCGTTGAAAGCCGCGTAGCCCCATTCCAAAACGCCCGCGATCAGAATCGCGACAACAATCACGGTAGCGAGAAAATTCTTCACGAGGCGCCCCCTATTGGTTATGCAACGGGCGCGCGCCCCGCGTTTATTCCGGCCGCGCCAGGATCAGGCAGGCGTTTGTGCCGCCGAAGCCGAAGGAATTCGACATCGCGACATCGACTTGGCGCCGGATCGCTTCGTGCGGCACGAGATTGATGGCCGTCTCCACTGCGGGATTGTCGAGGTTGATGGTCGGCGGAATAATACCATCGCGCATCGCCAGGATGCAGAAGATGGCTTCCACCGAACCCGCCGCGCCCAGCAAATGCCCGATCGCGGATTTGGTCGAACTCATCGCCTTGCCCGGCGCCGCATCCCCCAAGAAGCGTTCGACGGCAGCAAGCTCAATGCCGTCGGCCATCGTCGAGGTGCCGTGGGCATTGATGTAATCGATGTCGGCGACGGAATAGCCCGAACGCTTCAAAGCCATCTGCATGGCGCGGAAGCCGCCATTGCCGTCTTCGGCCGGGGCGGTGATGTGATAGGCATCGCCCGACAGGCCATAGCCTTTGATTTCCGCATAGATCTTGGCGCCGCGCGCCTTGGCGTGCTCGTATTCTTCCAGCATTACCACACCGGCGCCTTCCCCCATAACAAAGCCGTCGCGATCCCGGTCGTAAGGGCGCGAAGCCTTGGTTGGGTTGTAGTTATTGGCGGTGGAAAGCGCGCGGCAGGCGTTGAAGCCCGCAATGCCGATCCGGCAGATCGCGGCTTCCGCCCCGCCCGCCAGCATGAGATCGGCATCGTCGAGTGCGATCAGCCGCGCCGCATCGCCGATAGCATGCGCACCCGTAGCACAAGCCGTCACCACCGAATGGTTGGGGCCTTTGAAACCATAACGGATGGAAGCATAGCCCGAGACCAGATTGATGAGCCGGCCCGGAATGAAGAACGGAGAGACGCGCCGCGGGCCCTTTTCGGCCATCAGCA
>JAATGP010000047.1 GCA_015654635.1 Alphaproteobacteria bacterium
CGCCCGGCCAAGTGGTTTCGGCGATGCCGTCGGTCGCCTTGTACATCCATTCCTTGATATCTTTGGCGTCGGCAAATTCGACTTTGCGGATGGTGGTGACCGGCGCCGTCAAGGCCACCGGCACATCGTTCTTGCGGTTCCAGCCATAGCGCCAGTTCCATTCGGCGCGCGTCGCCGCATTGTTCAAATCGCCGGACGGAAAGGCGGCCACGTCAGGCACTTCGCCTTTGGCCAGGGTTGCGGCTTCGCCATCCGACAGGGCGTGATCGTAAATCCGCAATTCGTCGTAATCGCTGCCGCGCATCCAACTGTAGCGGCTCTGCACTTGGTGTGGCGAGACGGCGCGGGACGCCATGCCGAATTGGTCCAGCCCGCTATCCAGCACCGCCGCTTGATGCTTCTCGGCGACCAATTTGCCATTGATATAGAGCTTCACGCCGCTGGTTTCGTCCCAGCTGAAAGCGATAGGGGTCCAGGCATCGGGTGCCGGCAGTTGGTCCAGCTTGAAGGAGAGGCGGATGCGGGCGAGGTTGTTGTCGGTGACGAAGGCATCATAGCCGTGACCGTTGTAATCGATCCGCAGGAAGGTCATGTCCCAGCTGGTGTGATCGGCAAAGCCGACGCGGAACAGCGCGAAAGGCGCCCGCCCCACCGGGGTCCGAGAGCGCCAGAAGAACGACACGGTGCCGCGCTGCGCATAGATATTGCCGGGGGCTTTCCAGGCCACGACATTCTCGTCGTCGGCGGCCATCGCTCCGCCCAGCCGGCCGTTCGGCACGATCTTGTAGTGGTCGGCGAAATTGGGCACCGGGTCGCCCTTGGCGACTTCAGCGGTCAGGCTTTTGTCAGCCGACATATGGAAGAGAAGGCCGGGCGCCGGCGCTGCATCTGCGGTTGTGACACCGGTGGCTAAAATGAGGGCGGCGAGGGGGGCGAAGGCTATCTTCATATTCGTTCGTTTCCTCTGGGCGGGGCCGGACGCGGGGCAGATAAGCGTGCGGAGAGCAGCGCGGGCAGACTCTTGGCGTCGGCTCTTGTTATGGGCCGACGCTAAGGCAGTGGCGAAATCTTGCAAAGGGGCAAGGCTGCGGCGTTTGAACAATTTCATGCACCCGCGGCACGAGAGTGCCGCCCCGGCAGTCTCGCCAGCCGCGTTGGCAGCGCTTACCATGCCTCCAAACGGACTCGCAATTCGAGCGGGCCAAAAGCGGGAGGTGTCATGCGTGCGTGGCTTGCGATAATCTTCGTGGGGGTGCTGCTGGCAGCGCCGGCAATGAGCGAAACCCCGGTCAAATATAAGAATTTCCGCACCGCGATCTATGTCGTGGTCAATTCCACCAAAGCGCTCGCGGACCCCAAAACCTTCGCCAGCGAATTCGACCGCATGCAGCGGCAACTGAAGTTCGACAAGGTGTATGTGGAGGTCTACCGCAATCACATCTTCGCGACCGACGCCGAGATCGAGGCGGTCAAGCATGCCTTCGAGGCTAAAGGCATCCTGGTCTCGGGCGGGATGACGCTGGCGGCGGGCGGCAAGAACGGCCAGTTCGGTACCTTCGATTACGAGCTGGCGGCCGACCGCGCCGAATGCCAGCACGCCTCGGAGCTGGCGGCCAAGCACTTCAACGAAGTCATCCTCGACGATTTCTTCTTCTACAACACCAAGTCGGATGCCGACATCGCCGCCAAGGGCGACAAGAGCTGGACCCAATACCGCATCGGCAAAATGCGCGAGGTCGCCAAGAACCTCGTCCTCGGTCCGGCCCATGCCGTCAATCCGGCCGTCAAGGTGATCATCAAATACCCCAACTGGTATGAGCATTTTCAAGGCTCGGGCTTCGATCTGGAACAGGAATCGCAGAGCTTCGACGGCATCTATACCGGCACCGAAACCCGCGACCCCTATGTGACCGATCAACTGCTGCAGCAATATGAAAGCTACGGCATCATCCGCTATTTCGAGAACGTCCGCCCCGGCGGCAATGGCGGCGGCTGGGTCGATACCTACAGCATCCAATATGTCGACCGCTATGCCGAACAATTATGGGACACACTGTTTGCACGGCCGCGCGAGATCACGCTGTTCAATTGGCATGATCTGGTCGATCCCGAAAACACCGTCGACGCTGGCGCGCGGGCTTGGGCCAAGCGGCCCACCAGCTTCAATTGGGAAACGATGCAGAAAGGCTATCGCCCCACCGGCAAGGCCGATCATTTCGGCTGGGGCCGTGTCGCCGGCTATTCGCTGGAAGAGGTGGATGCCGCGCTGGGCGAGCTCGGCAAGCCGATCGGGATCGCCAGCTATAAGCCTTATCATTCCGACGGCGACGATTTCCTGCAGCATTATCTCGGCAATATCGGCATTCCGGTCGAGATGACGCCGGTGTTTCCGCAAGGCGCCAAGCTGGTGCTCTTAACCGAAGAAGCCAAATACGATCCCGACATCGTTAAGAAGATCGATGCGCAGCTCAAATCCGGCGGCAATGTCGTCATCACGCCGGGCTTCCTGCGCGCCATGCAGGACAAAGGCTTCAAGGCCATCGCCGAATGGGAAACCACCGGCCGGGTGCTGGCGATCCATGATTTCGTCAACGGCTATGGCGCCGGCAACGGCACCCTGCTCAACGATGCCAAGGGGCCCAAGCCCGCATTGCTGTTTCCGGAAGTGCGCTTCTACACCAACGATTCCTGGGGCATCATCCGCGGCGTCAGCGGCGCCAAGGCCGCTCCCATCCTGCTGATGAACGCCTACTCCAAGGGCACGATCTACCTGCTCAACATTCCGGAGAATGTCTCGGACCTTTATGCCTTGCCGCAAGGCGTGATTAGCCAGATCAAGCATTACCTGATGGCCGATTTCCCCGTGCGCATCGATGCACCGGCGCTGGTGTCGCTGTTTGCCTATGACAACAACACCATCGTGGTGCAGTCCTTCCGCGATGGCCCCAGCACGGCCAATGTCATCGTCGCGGGCGCCAACGCCAAACTGCGCGACCTCAAAACCGGTCAACTGATCACCGCCAAGCCGCCCGCCAAAGCGCCCGCGGTCGAAATGCGCCGCCGCCGCTGGCAGCAAGCCGAACCGCCGACCACGGTGTTTGCAATACCCCTCGAAGCGCATAGCTGGAGGACGTACAAAATCGAGCCGTGACGCGGCACGCTTCCTCCCCCGCATGCCCGCCGTTCGGCTAGCGGGGGAGTGTTCTGTCCGTACGCTCAGATATTTTCCAGCTTGGCGATGTTGGAATAGCCATACTGGCTGCGCACCGGGTAGTGAACGCCGACTGTGGCCGTGATGTTGACGTTGGACCGGCGCTCGAAGACCACAACGATGTCGGAACCGCCGAAGAGGAAGGTCGAGATCATCTCGCCCTTGGCGACCGTCTTGCCCACGACCTCCTGACGGGCCCGTTCATTGAGCAGCGCCACCTGCTCATTATAGGGGCGTCGTTTCTCTTCCGGCGTGAGTTGGATAATCTCCTGCGTGCCCGGCTTGACGAAGAGGACGGAAGACACCTGCGCCATGCCCATCGGCAGAACAGCGACTTTGCCGATGGCTGTTTCCAGGACAAACAGCCCTCGGCATTGCACGAACTGGTAGCCGGTGGCGTCCTGCGCATCGAGATAGCGGCGCGCGATCACGGCGTTGGCCAGGGCCGAGTTGTCCTCGGCCCGCTGCTCGGCGTCGAGATGGTCGAGTACGACGTCGAGATAGACTTGCCCCGGAATGAATTTGGCCTCGAGGATCTTGCCCGCGACGGGCGCATGCTGGCGGTGGTAGTCGAACACGTTCAGGAAACTGTGGACGAGAATGCCGCCCTCAAAATCTTCGGCATAGGCCGAATCCTTGAGCAGTTCCGGGATCGGCCACTCGACATGCTTGACCACGATGGAGGAGGGGGCGGGCATCGGCTCGCCAACCGGTGTGGTGACAGCCCATTGCCCGACAAAGGTTGACTCCGCTGGAAACGCGATAATCCTGGGGTCGTCGGGCTGGGCGACGGGCCGTTGCTGATCGATGTCCTTGAAGGTGCGCGAGAACCAGTCGTTAAAGCTCTTGTAGTCGATGCCGCCTTTGCCGCCGGCATAGTCCTGGTAGCTGTATTCGGGGCCGAACTTGTAGCTCTCGAGGTATTTGGCCGATTCGGGTGTATCGAGAAAGGCGCCCCATTCGATGGCGAATTTCCTCAGCCACAGCGACAGGGGTGTCAGTTGCGCGCCCGTCTCGGGCGCAATCGGGCTTTGCAGCGCCACCAGCTCGGCTTGATTGAAATAGTAGTAGAATTGCGTGATGCGCAGATAGTCTGTCCGCTCATGGTAGATGCCGCCCTGCCAATCCCACACACGCAAGCCCGGGATCCAGGTCACCAGCGCGTCGATGTAATAGTAGAACTGATAGAGGTTGTGGATGCGGTCGATCTCCGGCACGCGCTGCCGGCTCACCGTCTTAATCGCGCTTTCAAAGGCCCCGGCATAGGCATTTTCATCGATGAGCGTTTTCAGCGCCTTGGTGACCGGCTGCTTCGGTTCATACACCGCGCTCAACGCAGGCAAATCCTTTAGGAAGTCCGGCTGTGGCGCCGGTGAGGGAACCTCAAGGTTGGTAAAGTGCTGCGCCTTCGACGACGACACCGGATTCCACCGCAAACGACCGGCCATGGCATTCTCCCTGTGGTTAAAGAGCTGTCGCGATACCAAGATTTCGGGCTGCTCATATCGCCTGAATGCAGCCTGTGATAGTATAATATGTAATATGCGACATATACGTGTATATGACGAACACTGCTGCGCGATCCAATAATCGCAACCCCTCAGACGGGTGTGAGTGTTTTTCCTCTAAGCCTTGCGGCGGAAGCTTGGCCTCAGCCAAGCCCAGTTCGCCGACCGCTACGGCTTTTCCGTCGAGACCATCCGCAATTACGAACAGGGCCAAAGGGCGCTGACCTGCCTCTGCAAGCCGTTCGCATCTAACTTGACTCTCTCGCCGCCGCTTCCCACGTCTCTTCGGGGTGCCGAGGGTCTGTGGTGGGCGTCGCTTTGTCTTTTGCCGAATGGCCATTGTGTTTGCAGGCGGCTCAGCAGCGAAAGCCGGGGCGGGCGGAGCTTGTGCCTCCCCCCAATCGTTTTTCCGCAAAACAATTATCTTGCCGAAGGCGGCGCATCTGCGAAATCATGCAGCCCCGCCGCCGCCTCTCTCCCCCCGCCCCCTGGCGCTATAACAATTATCTTGCGCGGTCCGACTTGGCGGGCGGTCCCAAAATGAAGCTGCAAGCGGCGGGCATACACCGAAGCGTTGGGGCGGGCGGCTGGCCCCCGCCGCCGCTCAGATCCTAGCAGAATCAGCCGGATACCTTGCGTTAAGCGGCTGGACGCCATGGTGGCAGGATTGTATGGATGAGGGTCCGCCGGACCATAGGAGCACGCATGTATCGCCTCGACGAAGAAGATGACGACGACAAGAAGCCGGAAGCTGCCGAGCCCGCATCCCCGCCGGTCCAAAAGGCGCTGTTCAAGGCCCGCACCGTGCTCATCTTCGGCGAAGTCGATATGAAAATGGCCGAACGGGTCAGTGCCCAGCTTCTGGCGCTTGCCGCCGAGAATGACGAGGACATCAAGGTTGTGATCAACTCGCCCGGCGGCCATGTCGAAGCCGGGGATACCATCCACGATATGCTGACCTATGTCGGTCCGCGCGTGAAGGTACTCGGCACCGGCTGGGTCGCCTCCGCGGGTGCGCATATCTTCCTCGGTGCCAACAAGGACAGCCGCTTCTGCCTGCCCAACACGCGCTTTTTGCTGCACCAGCCGCTCGGCGGCGTGCGCGGGCAAGCGTCCGACATCACCATCGAAGCCGAAGAGATCATCAAGATGCGCGAACGCCTCAACCGCATCATCGCGCGCGAGACCGGGCAGACCTACGACAAGATTCTGGTCGATACCGAGCGCAATTTCTGGATCGGGGCGCAAGCCGCAGTCGAATATGGTCTGGTCACCAAAGTGGTGTCCAAGGCGTCCGAGGTCTGATGATGCCTAGCCGTCTTCCCTGGTGGCAGGGTGCGGTTATCTATCAAGTCTATGTCCGCAGCTTTTGCGACGGCAACGGCGACGGGCAGGGCGACTTTATCGGGCTGACGGGAAAGCTGGATTATATCAAGGCTCTGGGGGTGGATGCGATCTGGCTATCGCCGGTTCATCCCTCCCCGAACCGCGATTGGGGCTATGACGTTTCCGATTACGAGGCCGTCCACCCCGATTACGGCACGCTGCAAGATTTCGACCGGCTGCTGAGCGAGGCTCATAGCCGGGGCCTGAAAGTGATCCTGGACGAGGTGCTCTGTCACACCTCCGACGAGCATCCCTGGTTTCAGGATTCGATGCGGCGCGGGGAGAAGTCCGGCTGGTATGTCTGGGCCGATCCGCAAGCTGATGGCACCGCGCCCAACAACTGGCTGTCGGTGTTTGGCGGCCCCGCCTGGTCCTATCAGCCCGCCCGGCGCCAGCATTACCACCACAAATTTCTCCGCCAGCAGCCCAAGCTGAATTGGCAAAATCCCGAGGCCAAAGCGGCGGCGCTGAAGGTGATCGATTTCTGGCTGGAACGGGGCGTGGATGGCTACCGCCTCGATGTCGCCAATGGCTTTCTGCACGATACCGCCCTGACCCCCAATCCCCCAGTTCCCATGGCGCTGCGGACGGACTTCAATTGGGCGGACGCCGACAACCAGCAGGAACATCTCTACGACTGCAATCTGCCGGAAAACATCCAGGTGCTGCAGGAGATAAGGCGGCGGGTCGAAGCCCATGGCGATCGCTTCGTGCTGGGCGAATTCTCGGAAGGGTACGAGCGGGCAGGCGCCTTCGCAGCGCCGGATGAGGGGCTGCACGCCGCCTACACCTTCTACATGCTGCGCCAGAAAATATTGGCGCCGGGCTTCATCACCGGCAATTACGCGCTTTTGGCTGGCCATCCGCGCCATTGGCCGGTGGTGGCCTTCTGCAATCACGACATCATGCGCACCGTCAGCCGCTTCGGTGGCGCGCCCGAGGGCGATCCGGCTCTGGCCAAACTGCTGCTGGCGCTGCTCTTTGCCATCAAGGGTTCGGTCTGCCTCTATCAAGGCGAGGAGTTGGGGCTGACCGAGGTTGATCTCCGCCGCGATCAGTTGCGCGATCCGGTCGGCGATCTTTATTACCCGATTTTCAAGGGCCGTGACGGCTGCCGCACACCCATGCCCTGGGACGCCCGCGCGACGAATTTGGGCTTCTCCACCGGTACGCCCTGGTTGCCGCTGGGTCCCGCCCATAAGGGGCTCGCCGCATCCGAGCAAGAGAGCGATCCCCATTCACCGCTGGCCTTCGCCCGCCGCTTTCTTGCCGCCCGCAAAGCCCATCCGGCGCTGATCACAGGCACGATGAAATTCATTCCGGCTGCCGCCAACATTCTGGTCTTCGCGCGGGAGGTTGAGGGCGAGCGGCTGGTCTGTGCTTTCAATATGAGCCGTAAGGCTACCGTGTTCGACCTGACGCCGCTCGGACGGCTGGAAGCGCTCACGCTTGGCAGTGGTGAGGCCGCGGTGAGGGAGGGAAGGCTGGAACTAGGTCCCTTGGCTGCCTGGTTCGGCCGCGGCCTTTAAGGCGGCATCGAGCGGCAGCAGCACGCAGCGATGCCGGGCGGCGTGCCGGGCGACATCCGCCAGGACGCCAAATTTGGCAAACTCACCCCCCGGCACTGGGCCGCCTAGCAACATTGCCGCCACCGCCTGCCGGCCTGCCGCCAGTTCCTCGGTGGTGTGCCCAGCCAAAGCGGCGCCAAGAATCGAAGCGGACGCCTGCGCCAGGACGCATGCTTTGGTTTCATGCGCCACAGCTTCGATGGTGGCTCCAGTGAGCCGCAGATCGACGGTGACGCGATCGCCGCAGACCGGGTTGTTCTCGGTGTGGCTACGGCGCGGCGGCGGCAGCCTTCCGGCGCCATTGGCCTCCGCTGCCAATCGCAGGACGGCCGTCGAATAGGGCAGATCGCTCATCTAGAATGCCGGCTCAAATCTTCTCTGGTATCGATGTCGATGTGGATCGCGTCATCGTCAACTTCAAGCTCATAGACAAGATTACTATGTAAGGCCATGAGCTGTTTGGCGCCTATGTCTCCCTCCAAGTCGAGCATTTCAGGAAAGAAGCGCCGCGCCCAGAGCACCGGATGTCCTCTGTGACCGCTGTAAACAGGGACGCAGATGGCCCGTCCCGCGTCTGGGGCAAAACTATCGAGCATGCCGTCAATCACGTTTGACCCGACGAATGGCATATCCCCGAGAGCGATAAAGGCGCCATCGCAATTCTCTGGTAAAGACTTCACACCGCAGATGAGAGAACTGCTCAAACCTGTGGAAAAGTCTGGATTATCTACGAACTCCACAGGTAGATCCGCAAGTGCGGCTTTGACAAGCTCCGAGCCGCTTCCAGTTACAACGCAAACAGCTTGAACCTTGCTCGCAAGAATGGCCTCGACCGTACGGCGAAGGATCGGCTTTCCAGCGAGCGGCTGCAGCAATTTGTTCGCCCCAAAGCGCTGGGAGCGACCGGCGGCTAGAACGATACCGGCTATCATAGCGTCTCTTTGGACAGGCGCGGCGTCGCCCGTTGAGGCTGACGCGGCAGGACAAGGCGGGCACGCAAGCCCCCCCCGGGGCGATCTTCCAAGATGACACGTCCGTCATGGCTCTCGGCGATGGCCTTCACAAGGGTGAGCCCGAGTCCGGTGCCGCCCGTTTCAGCGTTGCGCGAACTTTCCAACCGCACAAAGGGCTCGAACACTCGTTCGCGATCTTCGGCGGGAATACCGGGACCTTCGTCTTCAACCCAAAGCTCATAAGCACCCGACACATCCTGCAGCGACACCTCGGCCTTACCGCCATAGCGCACGGCGTTCTCCACCAGATTGCGCATTGCGCGACGGATTTCGTTGGCATGGCAGGCCAGCGGCGCCGGAGCATGGCCTTGCCAGACAACCGGCTCGCCAAGCTCGTCGAGATCGGTGCAGATGCTTTCCGCCAGCGCCGCAAGATCGACCTGACGTTTGGCTTCGCCGCCGGTTCCCTTAGCAGCCGAAAGCACGGCTTCGGTCAGGGCCTGCAATTCGTCGAGGTTCCGCTGCAGCCGGTCGCGAAGGTCACCGTCCTCCACAAACTCGAGGTTAATCCGCATCGCGGTGATCGGCGTGCGCAGATCGTGGCCCACCGCCGAGAGCAATTGCCGCTGGCTCGCCAGAGTGCGGGTTACCTGATCGGTCATGGTGTTAAAGGCCTCCGCCGCCCGGCGGACGTCATCGGGGCCGACTTCTGGAACGCGCGGCGGGAGTTCACCGCGCCCCACGATGGTAGCGGCCTCTGCCAGCTTGGATAACGGCCGCGCCACTTCGCGCGCGATGTAGGCGCCGGCTGCGGAGGCGATGAGCGCGGCCAAAATCGCGGCCATGGTGATCTCCGCAGGCCATGGCGGCCCCGGCGGGCGAATGAAGGTCACCGTCAACTCGGTTCCGCGCACCACAGGCAAGGTCATTTCGACCGCGCGGGTAGAGGGCGGCGGCGGTGCGTCATGCGCCTCTGCTGTCTGTTGAACCGTGCGAAAATGGACTTCCACCGGCTGGCCAGCATACCTTTGCGGCAGCATCGTTTTCAGGCGTGCGGCAAGCTTGGCCTCATCCGCCGACATTGGTTCGGGATTGGGTTTACCGGTGCGAATGCGATAGCGCCAGAAGCGGCCTTGCAGAGCGTCCGCGGCCGCCACCCGCGCCTTCGGAGGAATGCTGGCCATCAACGTGGTGAGAGGAGGGCCGCGATCTAGCATACGGTCGACGATTTGTGCCTCGTTCTGGCGTTCGCTGCCCAGCGCAAACCACAACGCCACGGCGGCATTGGAGACGAAGATGGCGAGCGCTGTAACAACGATGAGCTGGACGCCGAGCGTGCGTGGTCTCAGCCTCATTCGATGAGCGGTTCTACCGCAAAGATGTAGCCGCCGCCCCAGACGGTCTTGATATAACGCGGGTTCTTCGGATCCGGCTCGAGCTTTTTGCGTAGGCGGCTGACGTGATTGTCGATGGAGCGATCAAACAAATCGGCGTCTCTGCCCTTGGTGAGGTCGAGAAGCTGGTTGCGCGAGAGGGCTATCTTGGGCCGTTCTAGAAGGGCCGAAAGCAGGCGAAATTCCCCGCTCGATAACGGTAGTGCCACGCCATCGGTGCCGATCAATTCGCGCTGGCCGGTATCGAGCGTCCAGTCGCCGAATTTGATGCGCGTTGCAGTAGGCGGTTTCTGACGCGGCGGCAGGGCATGGGTGCGGCGCAAGACGGCGGCAACGCGGGCAATCAATTCGCGCGGACTGAACGGCTTTGCGATGTAGTCATCAGCCCCCATTTCCAAGCCGATAATGCGATCCACCTCTTCGCCGCGAGCGGTCAGAAGAATGACAGGTGTTTGCGAAGTTTCACGGATGAAGCGGCAAAGGCTAAGTCCATCTTCGCCCGGCATCATGATGTCGAGCACAATGAGGTCGACGGCCGCCCCCTTCATCAGTTTGCGCGCGGTGGCGGCATCCGCGGCGGTGGTGGCGCGGTAGCCGTTGTCACGCAAATAACGGGCGAGCGGCTCGCGGATATCGCGCGCGTCCTCCACCACCAAGATTTGCGGTTTTGAGTCGTCCCGGGTCATCGCGGGTAAGTCTAGCATGTCTGATTGTCGGCAAAGCGCGTCTGGCTCGCAAATGCACAATTGTCTCGAAGTTTGTCGGTGGAGAATTTGGGGCCAGAATTGCGAATAATGACTTTTGTTCTGGTAAAGTTCTGAGACCACTATTACGCGATACTGCTCTGGAGAAAACCTATGGGGGTAATCATGAAAACTGGATTGACCATCGCTCTGCTTATTGGGGCTGCCGTCACGGCCATTGCAAACGCCCAGTCAGCCGGCCCGGAACAAGGCAATGATGGACCGATGCAGGGGCTGGAGCGTTCGACGGAACGTGGCGCCGAGCGGCTGTCGCGGCAGTTCGATCTCAATAAAGACGGCAAGGTTACGAGAGACGAGATGAACCGCACCATCGGTGCCCGTTTTGCCGCCGCCACGCATCACACGCCCGGTATGTCCGTTGAACAGTTTATCGCCGCCCGTGCGGCGGAATTCCGCCCGGCCAACGAAGCCATGTTCCATCGTCTGGATTGGAATGCTGACGGCAAGCTGATGCTGGCCGAATACGCGGCCCCGCAGCACATCCGCTTCGTCGAACTCGACCGCACCGCTGCAGGTTATGTCTTTTGTGGTGTGGCCGATCCCGCCGCGCGCAGTGGGCGTGCCGGTCTTGCCGGTTTCTGTCGCGAGAATGATCTCGATATGGATGGACGGGTCACGCGCACCGAACTCGATCAAGCTATTAGCAAGCGCTTCGCGGCGGGTGCTGGCAAAAATCAAACGATGGATATTCAACAATTCGTCGCCTCGGAGGAACAGCGCTATCTTCCCGTCAATGTGCGGCTCTTCCGGCACCTCGATCAGGACGGGGACGGCCTCCTTACGATCCAGGAATATGCCAGCAACGAGGTGACCCTGTTCGCGCGGCTCGACAAAAACGGCAATGGCGTGCTCGAATCCTCTGAACTGCACCCGCATGCCACTCGTGTGGCCCGTAACGAAAAGTCGAGCTATTGAGCGCGGCGCTGAACCTTGATGATCTCGGCGAGGATCGAGACGGCGATCTCCTCCGGACTCTTGGAGCCGATGGCAAGCCCGATAGGACCGTGTAACCGGGCAATATCGCTTGCGGCGAATCCCAGCGCCGCAAGCCGCTCTCGACGGGAGGTCTGGGTAAGCTGGGAACCCAGCGCGCCAACATAAAAAGCTGGCGAAGACAGGGCTGCAATCAGGGCTGGGTCGTCGATCTTGGGATCATGGGCCAGGGCGACCACGGCGCTGTGACGGGCGAGCGGGGCGCTCGCGAAAACCTCGTCCGGATAATCTGTGAACACCCTCACACCGGGGAAACGTTCCGCTGTCGCGAAGGTCTTGCGGGGATCGATCACCCGCAGGTCATAGCCAAGCTGCGCCGCCATCTTGGTCAGAGCCTGGGCGATGTGGACCGCGCCGATGAGGACGAGATCGACCGGCGGATTGTGAATGGTGAGAAACCATTGGCTGCCATCAATCTCAGTTATCGCCGCGGCGCGGCGCCCTCGCGCGGCAAGACCGATTGGAGTCGCGTCTTGCTCGGGATCAAAGAGAACGGCATTGCCTGTCGCCAAATCAACCGCACGCGCCACTGGTTTGGCCCTTCGCCGTGTCTGGTTGAGTGCAGCGATCATGGCGTGGTCCTGTAGTGTCTCGACGACAATGGCGATACGCCCGCCACAGGTCAGGCCAACAGCCCAGGCGGTATCATCTGCGACACCGAATTCGAGATTTCGAAACTTACCATCTTGCAGAGCGGCGAGTGCCGCCTCAATCACCGCGCCTTCGACACAGCCGCTCGAGACCGAGCCAACGAAGGCACCATCGTCACGGATCGCCAACATGCTTCCGGGCTGGCGCGGGGCCGAGCCCCAGGTGCTAAGGACGGTGGCGAGCGCTACCCCACGCCCTTCGCCAAGCCATGCCTCGGCTACACAAAGCGCATCGGATTCGTCTTGCATCTTGGTTCTCGTGTTTCAGGGATTAGGAGGGCGAAGCCCATCGAGGTATTTTTACGCCGCTCGCCGAAATCGCCGGCACAGCCATCTTTTTTGGCCGGATTCATCCGCCTAGCAATGTCTGAAAAGTTCCCCGCGTTCCCGAACGTCCTTCCGAATCAATGGACTGTTGCAGTTCGGCGAATTGCAATCATAAATTGTTGTTTGGTGTCGGATATGCGACAGATTACCTTCACTCCGCAAGCAAGAAGTGTTAACCTTATTTTAACCACCAAGAGTACGGGGACGGGGATGGAAACAACATTAAACGCTGCGCCGATGGGCGACAGCACACAAGAAATCATCGGCCAGATCAAATGGTTTGATTTGGTAAAAGGCTACGGCTTCATCAAGCCTGCCAGTGGTGTTGAAGGCGATATCCTTCTGCACCAAACCTGCATTCGCCAGTCCGGCTTCAAGACTGCACAAGAAGGCGCCCGCGTGGTCTGCGAAGCGGTGCAGGGACCGAAAGGCCTGCAAGCCCGCCGCCTTTTGTCTTTGGACAATTCAACGGCCGATTCGATCGAAAGTGTGAGCCCGCGAGGGCCGCGCTACACGGCCGAACCGCGCGGGCCGGCCTTCGATGCCACGGTCAAGTGGTTTAATCGCGGCAAGGGCTACGGCTTTGTCTCGCGCGGGCCCGACACGCCCGACGTCTTTATTCACATGGAAACGCTGCGCCGCAGTGGTATTCGCGAGTTGCGGCAGGGGCAGCGCGTGCGGGTCCGCGCTGGTGACGGACCAAAGGGCGAATTGGCGGCGGAAATTACAATCTTGGACTCCTGACGCAGTCCGAATTGGCGTATGTCCTGCCTCTGTAAAAGGTGAGGCTGGAGCCCCAAGTATGCGCGCGCTGTTGGCAGGTTTAACCGCTCTATTTGTTCTTTGCGCTTGCTCCCCTGGGCAGGACAAGCCGCAAACCGGGCTGGCCAAGGCCCATATTGTGATCGACACAAAAAACGGCCCGGCTGGGTTCGATGTCGAAATGGCGGTGGATAATACCTCCCGCGCCAAAGGGCTCATGTTTCGCACCGAACTCGGCCACCGTGAGGGTATGCTGTTCGATTTCGGCAAAGAGGAGTTCCGCGCCTTTTGGATGAAGAACACGCTGATCCCACTCGATATGATCTTCATTAAGGCCGACGGGACCATTTCGACCATTGCCGAGAACACCATTCCTTACGCCGAGACCCCCGTGCCTTCGAGTGAGCCGGTGCAGGCGGTTCTCGAACTCAAGGGGGGCGAGTCGCGGCAAATGGGAATTGAACCGGGCGAGAAAGTTCACGCCAAGATTTTCCGTAACGGACCCTAAACAGACGCTGCAGCCCCGAAAGTCTCGCCCCAAAGCCGCAAGCGGGCGCTAGAGGGTTGCAGGAGTGCCGTTATTTCGTGTACGCGGGGGATCTCGCGGGGCGTAGCGCAGTCTGGTAGCGCATCTGCTTTGGGAGCAGAGGGTCGCGTGTTCGAATCACGCCGCCCCGACCAGCTTTCGCCCGCTGGTGCGCGAGGAGTTTGCCAGACCTGTCGTCATGGGACGAGCAGGGGATTTTATGAGCGGTTTTGCAGGAGGCTCCTTTGCGCGCGCGCATTTATCAGCCGACCAAGAATGCCATGCAATCGGGCAAGGCCCGCACTAAAGCGTGGATGCTGGAGTTCGAGCCTGCCAGCCCGCGTCAGCTTGACCCTCTGATGGGCTGGACAAGCTCGTCGGACATGTTGAGCCAAGTGCAGCTCGAATTCGACACGCAGCAAGAGGCTATTGCCTACGCCGAGAAGCACGAAATCGCCTTCGATCTTTTCGAGCCACACCGTCCGACCCCGAAACCCAAGGCTTACGCCGATAATTTCCGTTATGATAGGAAAGTGCCCTGGTCGCACTGAACCTTATCGGACCCCGTAGCTCAACTGGATAGAGCAGCTGCCTTCTAAGCCGCAGGTTGCGTGTTCGAGTCACGCCGGGGTC
>JAATGP010000067.1 GCA_015654635.1 Alphaproteobacteria bacterium
AATAACAGCCCACTAAGGGGCTGCATGAGAGGTTCTGGAATGTCGGGGGATTAAGGTAATGGTGCCCAGGGGCGGAATCGAACCACCGACACGTGGATTTTCAATCCACTGCTCTACCGACTGAGCTACCTGGGCACGCTTGGTTCTCAGAGGACGGGGTTTGTAGGCAAGCTCGCCGCCTATGTCCAGTCTAACCCCGGCTTAAGCGCCCGTTTTTTCTAAACACTTCGCCGCGGCCCCTGTTGGAAACCGCGGCGAGGTCGCAACAACATCAGACTCTAAAGGTGATAGGCGAATTCGGCACCGATCAGGGTCACACCCATGTTCACCGTGCCGGACAGGTTGCCGCGTGTGGCATTGCCGGGGTCGGAAACCTTGAGGGCGATATTGGCCTTCTCGGCGATCAAGCGCGCCACAGAGAAATCGACATCCATATTCTCGTTCAGCTTGTAGCCGAAGCCGCCACTGACCCAGTAACGCCCGCCATCTGGAATACCCGGGGTGCGGAATCCACTTTCGGTCGGGGTTTGATCATAGGCGGTACCGAGGCGCAGCGTCCAATCGCGTGAGGGCGTGTATTCGACACCAAGCGACCCGAAATAGCTGTCCTGCCAGTTCATCACCGTCACGTCGTCAGGCTGGTGGACGTTGGCGGAATGGGCGGTAAGCGTATTGAAGGCGCTCCAGTCCGTCCAATCGCCACCCGCCGAGACGGTCCATTGATCGTTAAGCCGCCAGCGGGCCCCGACGGTGAGGATTGCGGGGTTGTTGAATTCCGCGCTGGCCGGGCCATTGACAAAAGCACCGGTCACAGCCTTCAGCGTGGCGCCGATGCCGGCCTGATCGAGCGTGAAGTACTCGTTGCCCTTCAGCGTGTTGTCGATCTGGGATTTGTACGAGATACCAAGCGAGAAATCCGGTGTCGGTTTCCACTCCGCGCCCACCGACCAGCCGGTCGACCAATCCTGTGCGCGCAACTCGACAGCGCCATCAAAAGCGCCGGGGATCGCGCCCGGAATATGATTGGCATAGCCGATGGTGCCGAAGTCGATGGCTTTGCCCAGACGGCCTTTGATGTATTGCACCTGCAGGCCGGCACCAATCGACAGCTCCGGAATGATCTGCCAAGCCACAACCGGGCTGAAGCTCACGCTCTTCACATCGCTCATCGTCGCGTAGTAACGCGTCACCGAGCTATCGTAATTGGTGATCATGCCCCAAGGCGTGCTCATCGTCAGACCGACGGCAAGATCAGGGGTGAGCCGATAGCGTAACGCCACTGATGGGATCAGCGCCGTGTTGACGATATCGTGCGGCTTGGTGTTGCCGCTGACCGGCGTACCGGCAGCGGTCGTGGCTGTGAAATTTCCGCTTGTGTCTGGCAATACCCCGACACCGCTAATGCCAAAGTCGAAGGTATCGACATCCGCAGCCAATGCAGGGTTGAACGCCAAAGTGGAGGCACGCGTGCCGTTGGCGGCATCGCCAGCATAGGACGTACCGAGTGTGGCGGCGCTGACGTCGCGCAGACCATAGCCACTCGCCAACGCCGAGCCAGAAAGTAGAACAGACGTAAATAAGCACAATGCTGCCGTGCGGCGCATAGCATTTCCTCGTGGTACGTTTCCCCGCATAAATTATAGGCGAACTGCCTCAGTTCGACCTATCCCTCAGAGGCGATCCTTCAAAAGGATCATATTCCTCTTCGGTCTCTGCAGATGCTCCTGGTACGGCGTATTCGCCCTTGAGCCAATTGAACAAATCCACGTTGGCACAGCGCTTGGAACAGAACGGACGAAAAGCCTCTTCTGTGGCTTTTTTGCAAATAGGACATTTATTTGTCTTAAGCCTGTGATCAGCCATCGGTTCCGACCTCGAATCGCTCCCCTGGGAAGGTGTCATTTTCGCTCAACGTGATTCGACCAATGCCGATTTTGCCAAGCGCCTCCAGCGCCTGTTCTTCCTTCAACCAACACAGCACAGCGGGGGCGGCCGTTATCAAAATAGCCTTGCCAGGAGCAGCGCGCGCGGTCTCCTCCACCCGGCGGATGAGGTCCATCGCCACCGCATCGGCTCGGCGCACAATGCCGAGACCGTGGCAAGCCACGCAATTCTCGCTCCACAGCGTGACCATAGGCTCGCGTACGCGCTTGCGTGTGACTTCCACTAGGCCGAAATCGGTGACCTTGCCGATATTCACCGGCACGCCATCACGCGCCAGGCTGTGGCTCAGCGCCGCCAGTACCCGTTCGTAATGGACCGGCTCTTTCATATGGATGAAGTCGATCACGATGAGACCACCGATACCGCGCAGGCGCAGCTGGCGCCCAATCTCTGTCGCGGCCTCGAGATTGACGGCGAGGCCGGTGTCTTCCACTGCCGACGAATGCGTGAAGCTGCCGGAATTGACATCGATAGCGGTGAGCGCCTCAGTCCCCTCTACCGTCAGCCAGCCGCCACAGGCCAGCGGCACGCGCGAGCGGATCAAGGCTTCGATATCGCCCTCAAGATCGGCGAAGAGCGGAGTGGCTTCGGCATGGACACCGATGCGATCCACAACTTCGGGAATGGCCTCCCGGCAATAAGCGCGCGCCATTGCTGCTGCTTTGGCATTGTCGATGACGATGGCGGCGGTGGTGTCATGCACGATATCGCGCAAGGCCCGCTCGATGGGCCCCAGATCACGATACAGGGTGGACGGAATGGCCGCGCGTTTCTTGGCGGCGCTGATCTCGCCCCACATTTCTTCCAGCCGCAGCAAATCCTCGCGCAATTCGTCTTCGCCAGCACCCACCGCGGCAGTGCGCAAAATGCAGCCGCCTTTGAATTCGCCCGAAGCGAACAGGGCTTCCCCGATGGCAGCCAGACGCAGGCGCTCGGCCTCATCCTCGATGCGGCGGGAAATGCCGAGCCCCGGCTGCAGTGGCGTGAAAACGCAAAGCCGGCCCGGAAGGGTGACATTGGCGGTGAGACGCGCGCCTTTGTCGCCGATGGGATCCTTGGCGACCTGCACCAGCACACAATCGCCCTCGCGCGTTAGCTGACTGATCGACAACTCCGGTGCGCCTTCGGCGGCGTTTTCCGGCACCAGACAGCGCGCTTCCCGCGCCCCCAGAAAGCCCGCGCGTTCGCGCCCGATCTCAACGAAAGCCGCCTGCACGGCAGGCACCACGCGCACCACACGGCCGAGAATGATGTCGCCAAGATGGCCGCCGCTCTCCTCGCTGCCGAGAAGGCGCGTGCAGCTTAAGGCCTCAAGGCGGCGGTTTTCGACCACCGCGACGCGGACCTCGCCGACGCTGACATTGATACGGATTTCCTGCGCCATATCCGGTGGTTATGAGCGTTCCAGCGGGAATGCAAGAGGTCTCTACTTCGGCAGCGCCATCAACCCCGTCCAGCCCATCCAAATGATCTGAATGCCAATGCAGAAAAGGATGAAGGCTGACAGCCGCACCACCACGTTGGTGCCGCTACTGCCCAGGCGCGCCACAATGTTCTCGCCGAAGCGATAGCACAGATAGATCGTCGCCGAGATGGCGAGAATGCCGGCAAAGGCGGCCACGGCAAGCACCACAAGGTGCGGGAGGTCAACATAGGCCGGGCGCTGACTGCCGAGCGCTATCGCCACCGACATGGCGCCAGGCCCCACCGTCATCGGCATAGTGAGGGGATAAAAGGAATCCACCACGCGGGCTTGGCGGGTGGTGCCGGTGTTGTGATCATCGGCCGAGAGGCCGGAATTGAGCAGCTGCCAGCCGAAGGCCGTGACCACAAGCCCGCCACCGATGCGCACCACCGGCAGGGAGATACCGAAAAACTCCAGCACATGCGAACCCACCGCCAGTGAGCCGATGAGCAGAAAGAAGCTATTTATGGCAATGCGCCGTGCCACGGTCCGCCGTTCCTGTTCGGTACAGCTTTTCGTGAGGCTGAGCAGAAGCGGCGCATTACCGACCGGATTGATGATCGGAAACAACGCGGCATAGACAAGCAGAAAGGTATTGAAGAAGACGTTCATGAGGGGCTCGGGGTGGGGCGTAAGCCGGACCCTAGCAGGAACGGCACAGATAACAACGCTGTCACCCTACTCCATATATCCGCAGCCGCGCAGCAGCGCCACGGTTTCGCAGAGCGGCAGGCCGACGACATTGGAATAGGAACCGCTCAGGCCGCGCACGAAGATCTCAGCGCGGCCTTGGATGGCATAGCCACCCGCCTTGCCCTGGCCTTCGCGGCTGTCGACATAGGCTTCGATCTCGGCCGCATTCAAGTGGCGGAAGACCACGCGCGTGATAACAATCCGTGTACGGACGATACCGTCCGGCAGTACCAGCGCCACCGCCGTCTTGACCTGGTGGGCCCGGCCAGAGAGGATCTTGAGGCAGTCGCGCACTCCGCTCGCATCTTCGGGTTTGGGCAGGATGCGCCGTCCCGCTGCCACCACCGTATCGGCGCCAAGCACGAGAGCGGGTGCGGACGGTTTCAGGCTTTTGTATTTGACGGCAACGCTGACAGCTTTCTCGGCGGCCAGGCGCAAGGCATAGGCGCGCGGCAGCTCGCCCTTTAAAGGCGTCTCGTCGAGATTGGCGGCGCGGATGAGATCGGGGACGATTCCAGCCTGGGCGAGCAACGCCTTGCGGCGCGGACTCTCGCTGGCGAGCACAAGGCCCAAGCGGGCGCCGTGGTCACTTGAAGCGATAGGTGATCCGCCCTTTGGTAAGATCATAAGGGGTCATCTCCACCATGACCTTATCGCCTGTCAGCACGCGGATGCGGTTCTTGCGCATCTTACCGGCAGTGTGAGCAATGATCTCGTGGCTGTTCTGCAGCTTCACGCGGAAGGTCGCATTGGGCAGCAATTCGCTGACTACACCTTCAAATTCGAGCAATTCTTCCTTGGGCATCAGGCCTCTAAATCTAGGGGGGACAATTCGAGCGGGAGAATGCACCGAAAACGGCCAAAAGCAAGGGTTTGCAAAGTCCCATAGAGCACCCGCCCCCCGCTATATCCACCTTACCCCCGCAAATGCAGCACACAAATGAGGGTAAACAGGCGCCTTGCGGTGTCGATATCGATGCAGACTTTGCCTCCTAGGCGCTCCTGGAGGATAAAAGCGGCCTCGTCATGCAGGCCCCGGCGGGCCATATCGATGGTTTCGATGCGGCTGGGCGATTGATCGGGAATCGCTTTGACATAGCTGTCGCAGATCGCGAAGTAGTCCTTGATGACCCGCCTCAGTGGCGTCAGCGACAGGATGCAGGTGCCGTGGTGCTCGCCATTGGCGAGATAGATGTTGAAAACGAGCCGGTTTTCCTCGATGCCGAGAACGAGCCGATAAGGTCCCCCGGGCGAAAGCAGCGGCTTGAAGAGATTGTTCTCGATTAGATCGTAAAGGGCGATTTCGCGCTCGCGCAGGATCGCATGGTTGTGATCCTGGGGGCTGCGTTCTTCCAGCGTTACCCCGATCAGGCGATAATCCCCACCCTCAGCCATGATCCTTGAGCCGCGCCGCCACGGAACGGGCATGCGCCTGAAGCCCTTCGGCTTCAGCCAAGGCGACGGCATCCGGCCCCAGCAAGGCGATGGCGCGCGGCGTCAAACTGAGCAGCGTCGTGCGCTTTACAAAATCGAGTACCGATAGACCCGAGGAAAACCGTGCGGTGCGGGCGGTCGGCAAGACGTGATTGGGACCGGCGATGTAATCGCCCATCGCCTCGGGGGTGTAACGGCCGAGGAAGATCGCCCCAGCATGACGGATGAAGGGCAAAAAGCCTTGCGGATCGGCAACCGCCAGCTCCAGATGCTCCGGCGCGATGCGGTTGGCGAATTCAGCGGCGTCAGAAAGCTTCGCGACAATGATGATGGCGCCATAATCGCGCCACGAGGCTTCTGCGATAGCCTTACGCGGTAACAGCGCCAGCGCGGTTTCCAGGGCCATTTCAACCGCGTGTGCAAATTCGGCATTATCCGTAATCAGGATGCTTTGGGCGGAGCTGTCGTGCTCGGCCTGCGAGAGCAGATCCGCCGCGATCCAGGCCGGATTGTTGGCGGCGTCGGCAATGACAAGGATTTCGGAAGGCCCCGCCACGGAATCGATGCCGACAGTGCCGAAAACCTCGCGCTTGGCAGCAGCGACATAGGCATTGCCAGGGCCGACGATCTTGTCCACCGGCGCAATGGTCTTGGTACCATAGGCGAGCGCTGCGATCGCTTGCGCCCCGCCGACACGATAAATCTCGGAAACACCGGCCAGACGCGCCGCCTCTATAGAGAGGGGGTTGATGGCACCATCCGTGGCAGGCGTTACCATGACGAGGCGCCCCACCCCCGCCACCACGGCGGGAATGGCATTCATCAGAACAGAGCTGGGATAGCTCGCAGTGCCGCCCGGAACATACAGCCCCACTGAATCGAGCGGGGTAAAGCGCCAGCCAAGCTGGGCCCCGCTGTCGTCGGTATATGATGAATCATCGGGCATCTGGCGGCGGTGATAATCTTCGATCCGGCGCGCGGCGGTTTCGAGCGCCGTTAGCGTCTCCGGCGCACATTGGGCACGGGCGTCAGCGATGTCTTCAGGCGAAACACGCAAGCCTTCCGCAGTCAACGCGATCCGGTCAAATTTGGCGCTGAGTTCGATCAAGGCGTCGTCGCCGCGGTTGCGCACGTCGCGAATGATGGCGCGCACAGCGACCGATACATCGTCATCGGTCTCGCGCTTCATCGCCAGCAGCGCCTCAAAGCCTTCCGCAAACCCCGCCTCTGTGGCCTCAAGCCAGCGCCGCATCTTATGGCTCTTCGTGGCTGGGGCGACCGCGGGCAGCCCAGGCGCCGGTCAAATCGGCAAGCCCCGCAGCGATACACTCGACGTCGAGCGCGATGATGCCGCCGCCGGAGAAGACCAGCTCGATTACACCAGCCGGATTTTCCGCATCCGGCGCACCGGCAGGCGTGAAGCGGATGGCGAGTAGCGACAGGATGGCGCCCGAAGCGCCCATTTTGATGTTTCTGGAGCGGACTTTCAGCACACCGTCGAAATGCAGCCCCGAACGGATGCGCAAATTGCCGGGCTTGCCGTTTTCCCATTGGAACCGGTTTACCACCGCCACAAAGCGCCGTGCCTTGGGCAAATATTTGAGATCGCCCACCTTGGCGACGGCATCTTGCAGCTTGGCAGAAATCAATTCGAGATCTTCACTGTCTTCTGCGGCGATAATAGGTCCTTTGGTCGTCATTCGCTTTGCCGTTCTATGTTGGCGCCGACGGCGCGGAGTTTTTCCTCCAGCCGTTCGAAGCCGCGATCCAGATGATAAACGCGGTTGACGATCGTTTCACCTTCCGCCGCAAGCCCCGCCAGAACCAGGCTGGAAGAGGCACGCAAATCGGTCGCCATCACCGGGGCACCGTGCAAGCGGCCCACTCCCGTAACGATGGCCGTGTCGCCTTCCACCTTGATATCGGCGCCGACGCGCACCAGTTCGGGCACATGCATGAAGCGGTTCTCAAAGATCGTCTCACGGATGCGCGACGTGCCCTCCGCCGTGGCCATCAGGGCCATGAATTGAGCCTGCAGGTCGGTCGGGAAGCCTGGGAACGGCGCGGTATCCACCGATACCGATTTAGGGCGCGAACCGTTTCTTACAACCTTTATCCCCGTTCCGGTCGAGGAAACCTCCGCCCCGATCAGAACCAGCAGCTCCAAAAGGCTGGAAACCAAATCCGGCGTGGTGCCTGTCAGCTCGACCTCGCCGCCCGCAATGGCCACGGCCATGGCATAGGTGCCGGTCTCGATGCGGTCGGGGAGCACAGCATGGCTGGCGCCGTGAAGCTTTGAGACCCCATCGACCACGATGCGCGAGGTCCCGAGGCCGGAAATCTTCGCCCCCATAGCCATCCGGCAATTGCCGAGATCGACGATTTCCGGCTCGCCCGCGGCATTGACCAGCACTGAGCGGCCCTGGGCAAGACAGGCGGCCATCAGCACATTCTCGGTGGCACCGACCGAAACCATGGGAAACACCACCTCGCCGCCCGCAAGCCCCGCAGGCGCATCAGCAATGACATAGCCTTCGGCAACATCGATGGCGGCGCCCAAGGCTTGCAGCCCCTTCAGATGCAGATCCACCGGCCGGGCGCCAATGGCGCAGCCGCCGGGCAACGAGACCTTGGCAAGCCCGACTCGGACCACCAGCGGACCTAGAACAAAGAAACTTGCCCGCATCTTGCGCACAATGTCGTATTCGGCGGTCGAGCCGCGGACGCGATTGGCCTGAAGACGATAGGTCCCGCCCTCGCCCAGCTTTTGGCCCGGCGTCCACTCGACATTGACACCAAAACTTTTGAGTAGCTCGGCCATGAAAACCACATCGGCGAGCTTCGGCACATTGGTCAGAATCAGCGGCTCGTCCGTCAGAAGGCTCGCGACCATGAGGGGGAGGGCAGCATTCTTGGCGCCGCTGATGGGAATCTGCCCGTAAAGCCGGGCCCCACCCTTAATACTGATCTTGTCCATAACTCCTCGAAAAACGCTGGTGACCAAATTACCGTTATTGGGCCGGGTGTTGTAGCGCGCCCAGCCCGGCTGCGACAGTCGCAATCGTGCCCCAGCTATAACGGCTTGTCAGAGCGGTTTTTGCCCAGCCGCACCAGAGGCTTGGGCGCCAAGTGAGGGCGCATCCAACCCGCTCTCCGGGGCCGCGGCGTCCCCGCCCGAGACCTCCTTGGATACCAATTGCCGGGCTTTGGCCTTGCGCCGTTTCAGATTCTCTCGCAAGGCTGCGGCAAGGCGCTCCGTTTGCGCCGACGATTTTGACGAAGAAGGCACCAACGAACCCTTTCCCTTAGCGTACACAATGGGATATAGACGCCCTCCTTTCAGGCTGGAAGGCCTACCAGGATACCACGTGTGCCGGAGTAGCGTAGTGGTAGCGCAACCCCTTGGTAAGGGGTAGGTCGTGAGTTCGATTCTCACCTCCGGCACCAGTTTCCCCGCGATTCCGTTCGCTAGAACACACCTTGGCGGGCGCCGCGCTATGGAAAGGGGCAGCTGCGCTGGGGGAACCTACAGCAGATTCAGTTTGGCGCGGCGGCCCAGATATTGGGCGCTGGGCTTCGGTGTGCGCTTAAAGGTGGTGCGGTCGACAGCAGCCAGACCGAAATGCTTGCTGTAACCCGACGTCCACTCGAAATTGTCCAGCAGCGACCAGTAGATATAGCTGTGCACGGCAATGCCTTCGGCGATGCAGGCACGCACACCATCCAGGGCTTCGGCAATGAAGGCAATTCGGCGGGCGTCATCGTCGGTACCGATGCCGTTCTCGGTGACATAGATCGGCTTGCCGATGACCTTGTGCGCCCAACGGATCGTGGCGGCGAGCGCCTGCGGATCGTATTCGTAGCCGGCTGCCGTAAGCTCGGCGCCTGCGGACGGCGTGACCAAGCCCTGGCGATTGAAGCGTAACCGCGTATAAGCCTGCACGCCGATGAAATCGGCACTATCCCGCGCCGCTTCCACCCAGCCCCCATAAAGGCGCTGCTGATATGCCAGCGTCATTGCAGCATCGGGAGCGCCCGCTTCGTCCAGGCCTTGGACATCCTGCGTCGTCAGGGTGACGCCAACCGGCAGCGAGGACCGTGCAGCCTTCATTGCTTGATAAGCCTCCCGATGGGCGGCGAGGAGAATAGGCTGACTGCGCTCAGGATCGGCATACATCAAAGACGAAAAACGCTCGGAGCCTGTCGCCTTACCGGCTGCGGCTAGCATCGCGCCCACGGAAGGGCTCTGAGCAACACCCGGCGCCATCAGAGCAAACAGCAATTGAATGTTTGCCTCGTTGAACGTCGAAGCCATACCGATCAAAGGGCCCAGCCGCTCGGTCGCTTTGCCGCAATAGCGTGCGAAAAGGGCGGGCGCGTCCGGTCCTTCAAAACCGCCCCGCTCCGCAAACCAGCGCGGCGCGCTGAAATGATTGAAGGTGACGATGGGAGTCTGGCCATGAGCGTGGCAAACCTCAAGCACCCGCGCATAATGGTCGAGTTCGGCGTTGGAGAATTGCCCCGGGCTGGGTTCAATGCGCGCCCATTCGATACCGAAACGATAGCAGTTAAAGCCCAGCGCAGCGTTCAGCGCGATGTCTTCCGCATACCGATGATAACTGTCGCAGGCATCGCCCGAGCGTTCGACAAAGCGTGTGGGCGAGACGTTCTCCAGCAGCCAGACATCGGAATTGGTATCGTTGCCTTCGCTCTGATGCGCCGAGATGGCCGTGCCCCAGAGAAAGCCCGGCGGAGCAGATGTGCCCGGTACGGGCGCAGCGGCGGCGGTGACAGCGGCGCCCGCAGCAGCCAGCAGCGTCCGTCGGGCGATCACGGCTGACGCACCGGCTTTCGCAGCGTGAACAGCCCATAGCCCGCGATGACAAGGTAACAAGCAGCCGGAATGAGCAGTGCGAGCGCTAACCCCTGTAAATCGGCGGCCCAGCCATAGACGTAAGGAATGACGGAGCCGCCGACGATGGCGGTGCACAGCAACGACGAGCCTTTCGATGTGTCGGCGCCCATGCCTTCCAAGGCCAAGGTGAAAATCGTCGGAAACATGATGGAATTGGCCAGCCCGATCAGCAGCACCGCCACCGCGGCAGTGAGGCCCGTGGTCTGCGAGGAGGCGATTGCCAGGGCCATCGCAACGAGCGCGTTGAACATCAAAACCTTGCCGGGTTTGACCAGCGAAAGCACGGCCGAACCGATGAAGCGGCCCACCATGGCCAGGCCCCAATAAAGGCTCACCATGGCGCCCGCAATCTGCGCGCCATTGAAGCTCCAATGATGATGAAAGAGCTGCTCGAAGAGCGCGGAGACCTGCTGGCCGATGCCAACCGACCGGTCACCAATGACCGACGGCTGCATGAGATAGTTGGTCAGTCCGCTGCCAATCGCCACTTCGGCGCCGACATAGAGAAAGATCGCGGCCACGCCGAACATCAAGCGGCGTCGGCGCAACACCCGCAGGCTGAAAGGATTGAGGTCAACCGCATCCGTCGGCGGACTTGGCGCCCGCCTCAGCAGCCAGAACGCCCATGCGACAACCAGAAGCACCGCAGAAATGGTGAGAAACGGGCCCATCACCAGGGTCGCTTCGGTTATACGTGCCGCTTTCAAAGCCACTTCATTCGCGCCCGTCGGCGCGGCAACGCCTCCCTGCAAAAGGAACAACGCGCCCACCAGCGGTCCGAAGAAGGTGCCCAGCGAATTGAACGACTGGGCAAAGGTCAAGCGGCTGGAGGCGTTCTTGGCTGTGCCAAGCGCTGCAATATAGGGATTGGCCGCCACCTGCAGCAGCGCCATACCAGCGGCCACAATGAAGAGCGCGCCGAGAAAGCTCGGATAGAGTCCGGTCATCGCCGCAGGCGCGAACAAGAGACAGCCAAACGCCATCACGGCAAGGCCAAGGGCAATCGTGCGGATGTAACCGAACTTCGCCAGCACCAAACCAGAGGGAATCGAAAAGATGCAATAGCCGAGGAAGAATGCCGATTGCGTCAGCATGGCCTCGGCATAGGTGAGGGAAAACAACCCCTTCAGCTTGGCGATCAAAGGATCGTTGAGCGAGGTGGTAAAACCCCAAGCGAAAAACAGGAAGATCACCAGCGGCAGCATCACGGCTTGCGCGCGGCCCTCCGCTGCGATTGCTGAATGCGCTTTTTGCAATAGCTTCACATGCCCTCCACGGTCATGGCGATTCCCATGCCGCCGCCGATGCAAAGCGTTACAAGCCCGCGTTTGGCTTTCCGCCGATGCATCTCGTACAGCAGGGTCACCAAGACCCGCGCCCCTGACGCGCCGATTGGGTGCCCCAAAGCGATGGCACCGCCGTTGACGTTGACCTTGTTTGCATCGAAGTCCAGTTCGCGGGAAACAGCAAGGGCTTGGGCGGCAAAAGCCTCGTTCGCCTCGATCAGGTCCACGCTGCCAACGCTCCAGCCCGCCTTGACGAGCGCTTTCTTGCAAGCCGGTATCGGACCGGTGCCCATGAGAGCGGGATCGACACCCGCCGTCGCCCAAGACGCGATACGGGCAAGCGGCATGATACCAAGCTTTGCTGCCTTCGCCGCAGTCATGACAACAAGCGCTGCGGCGCCATCGTTGAGGCCCGAAGCATTGCCTGCGGTAACGGTACCATCCTTGGCAAAGGCCGGGCGCAATTTGGCGAGGCCTTCAATGGTGGTGTCGGGCTTGATGTATTCGTCCCTGTCAATCACCACGTCGCCTTTGCGGCCTTTGACCGTAACCGGCACAATCTCTTCCAAAAAACGTCCGGCAGCAGCGGCGGCAGCGGCTTTTTTCTGCGAGGCATAGGCAAACGCATCTTGATCGGCGCGCGTGATTCCGTATTTCTGGGCGACGTTCTCGGCTGTAATACCCATGTGGTAGTTGTTGAAGGCGTCCCACAGCCCGTCCGTGATCATGGTGTCCGTTAGTTCGCCGGCGCCCATCTTGATACCGGCGCGCAGATGCATGGCGTGCATGGCTTGGCTCATGCTCTCTTGACCACCCGCGACCACAATCTTGGCACCACCCGCAACAATCGCTTCAGCAGCCATCGCCACTGCGCGCAGGCCCGAACCACAGACTTGGTTGATTGCGATGGCGGTGGATTCAAAAGGCAAGTTTGCGCCCAGGGCAGCCTGCCGGGCTGGATTTTGGCCCTGCCCTGCCGTTAGCACATGGCCGAGGATGACATCTTCAACCATGCCCGGCACCAGCATGGAGCGGGAGAGCGCGGCACGAATGACAACCTCGCCAAGTTTAGAGGCCGGGACATTGGCAAAAGCGCCGTTGAACGAACCAATCGGCGTGCGCGCCGCCGAGGCGATGACGATTTCGGTCATGAGATTTGATCTCCACGGGCATCGCGGCGTGGGCATTGCAATGCCCGGCCGCTAACCCTTTTGGCGCTAGAGAACTTCGAACAAGCCCGCAGCACCCATGCCGCCGCCAACGCACATCGTCACCACGACGTACCGCACCCCGCGCCTGCGCCCTTCGATGAGCGCATGGGCCGTGAGGCGGCTGCCGGACATGCCGTAGGGATGACCGATGGAAATCGCGCCACCATCGACGTTCAGGCGATCGTTGGGAATACCAAGCTGATCCCGGCAATAGAGAACCTGCACCGCGAAGGCCTCGTTGAGTTCCCAAAGGCCGATGTCATCAACCTTGAGACCGAAGCGCTTCAGCAGTTTTGGCACCGCAAAGACCGGCCCAATTCCCATCTCGTCCGGCTCGGTACCGGCAACGGCCATGCCGCAATAACGGCCAAGCGGCTGCAGTCCTCGTTCGGCGGCAAGACCGGCCTCCATGACGACGCAGGCCGCCGCACCATCCGACAGCTGGCTGGCATTGCCGGCGGTGATACAGCCTTCCGGCCGTACCGCCTTGAGCGCCGCGAGGCCTTCAAGCGTGGTTTCCGGCCGGTTGCCCTCGTCGCGCTTCAAGAAGACTTCTTCCGTCGTGATCGCACCGGTGGCTTTATCGGTTACGGTCTTGGTGGCGCGGACCGGGATGATCTCGGCATCAAAGCGGCCAGCGGCCTGGGCCTCCGCCGTGCGGCGCTGCGACTGCAGCGCATAAGCGTCCTGGCGCTCACGCGAAATGCCATAGCGGCTGGCAACAACCTCAGCGGTGTCGATCATCGCCATGTCGAAATTTTTGTGCAGCGCCAGTACCGCCGGATCGTAAGTCACGCGCAGCTCCTGAGTCTGCACGCGCGACACCGATTCCACACCGCCTGCCACAACGACGTCCATGCGATCGACGATGATCTGCTTGGCGGCTGCCGAGATGGTCATGAGTCCCGACGAGCATTGCCGCTCGATGGTCTGTCCTGCGACTGTCACCGGCAAGCCGGCGGCAAGGGCTGATTGGCGCCCCATTACCTGCTGCTCGCCTTGCGGCAGAGAACCACCGAAGATGCAATCATCGATTTCGGCCGGATCGACAAGTGCCCGCGCCACAGCGGCGCGAATGGCGTGCGCTGCCAGGGAGGGAGCGGGGGTGGCATTGAAAGCGCCTTTGTAGGCGCGCCCAATGGGGGTGCGCGCAACGGAAACGATAACGGCTTCGCGGCTCATCTTAAGCGCCCTTCTTTTCCGGGGCGACGTAGCCAGCCTTCTTGAGTTCGATCTCACTCTGGGTGAAGCCATAGGCGGGCACGATTTCGCCCTCGCGGTCGACGACCTCAGCCCAACGTGCCACCAATTCTTCCGCAGCCGGCGGATTGCCTGCAACATGGATACCTTTGGTCAAGGTGATGTTGGCAGCTTCGAAGCTGCCTGCACCGGCGCAAAGAATGGTGCGCGTCGGCGCGTCTTCCCCAACCAACGCCAGGATGGCGGGAGCAACGAATTCGGGCTGCAGCAAGCGCAGCTGTTCTTCCGGCAGAACACCCGATGTCATGGCCGTGGCAGCCGTGGGCGCAATGGCATTGGCATGAATGCCATACTTGCCGCCCTCAATGGCGAGGGTCTGCATGAGGCCCACAAGAGCCATCTTGGCGGCGCTGTAATTGGATTGGCCGAAATTGCCGTAAAGCCCCGAGGACGATGTTGTCATCACGATGCGACCGTATTTCTGTTCGCGCATGGCTTCCCAGACAGCCTTGCAGCAGTTGACGCTGCCCATCAGATGCACGTCGATCACCAAGCGAAAATCGTCGAGGCTCATCTTGACGAAGGATTTGTCGCGCAAAATGCCTGCGTTGTTGATCAGGATGTCGACGCCACCCCAAACCTTGAGGGTGTCCGCGACCATCGTCTGAACGCCCGTCGCGTCGGTCACCGAGCACAAGGCAGCCTGGGCTTCGCCACCCGCAGCGATGATTTCTTGCGCCACGGCTTCAGCGCCGGCGCCAAGATCGTTCACCACCACACGAGCGCCGTAGTGCGCCAGCAGCAGCGCATAGGCCCGGCCCAAGCCGCCGCCTGCCCCTGTTACGATCGCCACGCGATCTTTCAGATTGATCATCCGCTCCTCCTGTTCTGTGCGCAATCGCCGTGGCGTTGCCCCAGTTATGTTGCGCGAAGGGCTCAAGAAGCCGGAGGGCCCCAGAGGGCTTCGCTGCCGCGGTATAATCATACCCTTGCCGTGCCGTCAATCTTCATTCACGAAATAATTAGTATTGCAATGTGAGTGAATGTTGGCCAAGATGATAAAGTGCGCCGGAGAGCGCTAGAAAAAAGACCCTTTAGGGAGGGGACATGAAAACGTACGCATTGTGGCTGAGCGCCTCAGCGCTCGCATTGAATTGGTGTGCCTTGTCTTACGCACAGACCGCCGCACCCAAATCCGACAAAGACGATCAAATGCTCGAGACCGTGGTCGTTACCGCCCAGCGTCGTAGCGAAAACCTGATGAAATCCGCGATTTCGGCAACGGTGCTGACCTCGGAAGATATCTCCAACAAAGGCGTCGCCAAGGTCGACGACCTGCAGTTCATCTCACCCGCGATCGTGATCGACAACTTCGGCCAGGGCATTGACTTCAACATCCGCGGTATCGGTAAAGGCGAGCACAACGCGCAAACACTGACGGGCGTGATCACCTATCGGGATGGAGTCGCGACCTTCCCCGGATACTTCGTGGAAGAGCCATATTACGACATCGCGGGCGTCGAATTGCTGCGCGGTCCACAAGGCACATTCGTGGGCCAAGACGCAACCGGCGGGGCCGTCTTCGTGACGACCAATGGCCCGCAAATAGGGGGCGGATACGGCGGTTATGTTCAGGCCCAGTACGGCAATTACAATGATGGCCAGTTGCAGGGCGCGATCAACATCCCAATCACCGATACGTTGGCAATACGCCTTTCAGGGTTTGGCGAAAC
>JAATGP010000014.1 GCA_015654635.1 Alphaproteobacteria bacterium
ACCAATGCGATCTCGCCAAATGTGCTGGACCGGGCCTTCGCAGCCCCTTCGGCGAACCGTAAATGGGTGGCGGACTTCACCTACATCTGGACGGCTGAGGGCTGGCTCTATGTGGCGGCGGTCGTGGACCTGTTCTCCCGGCGCGTGGTCGGCTGGTCGATGAGCGCGGCGATGACCGCCCAGTTCGTCACCGATGCACTGGTGATGACGATCTGGCGCAGAGGCAAACCCCAAGCGCTTTTGCACCACTCGGATCGGGGCAGCCAGTACACCAGCGAGCAGTTCCAACGGCTGATGGCGGATCAGGGCATCACCTGTTCAATGAGCCGGTCTGGCAATTGCTGGGACAATGCGGCGATGGAGAGCTTCTTCTCCTCGCTGAAGACCGAGCGCACAGCGCGCAAAACCTATCGCACGCGCGACAAAGCCAAAGCCGATGTGTTCGATTACATTGAGTGCTTCTACAATCCCAAACGGCGGCACTCGACAATCGGCTATATGAGCCCGATGGACTTCGAAGCGAAGGCAGGATTAGCTTAAGAGGGTGTCAACCGAACCGGCAGCAGCTCACAAGGCATACATAACAGACGGATCACCCTGATAGCCGTCGATCGCTCGCAACAACGCGCCGAACTCGGCCGCATCGGTAATGGCTGCGAAGTGCTTGATTGGGGGAGTAATCAGCGCTCCCTGCAACATCTGAGCGGGATCGCGCTCGGCGCGGGCCGAAGCGACCGCGTAGCGAAAGACCCGGCTCGCGAAAGAGCGCAGCCGTCTTGCGGTCTCCAACCGCCCCCGCTTTTCTTGCTTCTTGAGTTCGCTCAGCAGCTCATAGGGCGTAATGTCCGCCACAGGACGGCGGGCGAAATCGGCTCCCAGCAGTTTCAGGAGCCATCGCTGCTTTTCTAGCGTCCGAGGGGCCAGTCCTTCTTTTTGCTGCTTCTGGATCAGTTCCTTAGCGATGACACCAAAACCGTTACCCGCCCGAATGCTTGCTTCGACCCGCGCCTGACGCTTGGCCACACCTGGATCAACAGCATGAGCCAGCTGTTTACGCGCCGCGTCGCGCAACGCCCGGGCCTCCGCGAGGGTGATCTCGGGGTAAGCGCCGAGCGAGAGCTTACGTTCGACCCCAGTGACCCGGTATTTGACCCGCCACAGCTTGCTCCCGTTCGGGTTGATCAGCAGGTAGAGGCCCTGAGAATCCGCCACCTTGTACGGCCGGTCTTTGGGCTTGGCGTTGCGGATAGCGACATCGGTAAGCGCCGTCTGGGGGCCTCATGTAACCCGGGGGCTTCGAGGCCCCTAATTTCGTCGGCTACAGGCAAACGAGGGCAACCACTGACAATCAGCGGAGCCACTAAGATAGCTGATTTTATTGGGTTTTCCAACCAACCCCGCACGTCGACAGACGGAGGAATGGCAGGGGCGGAATCGAATTCAAAAAATTTGTTTCATCAAATCAATGCGATGCAATATATCTGACAAAATGAAGCCCCCTTTCGAGGCCCCCAGAAATATTCCCGATACGCGGTTTGATGCCACCGGCTCAGCTAAATTTATGTTTTCAACCATCATCCAACACCAGATGACAATTCCCCACTCGATGGTGTTTTTTGTATTTTTATATAGCAAAATCAATGCATTACAGAACATCACGTTATGAATACCATGAAACGGCATTCCATCGCATTCCTGCAGACTAATCCGGAAAATGCCCAGTCTCCGCTGTGGCGAGAGGATAAATTCTGATACTCGAAATGCCCTGTCCGCCAATTCATACATTATGATATTGATATTGCACAGCATTTTCGCATCTTTGCCGGCGGGCCCTATTATGGGCCCCACTTTCGTAACGCCGCAATTGAGGTCCCGCCTAATTGGCGCGCAGCGCTCTATTCTTGCCTGTTGGGCAGGTCTAGCGCTTTACGGGGTGGAAATTGGGTTGGTCTGACCTCATTCCCTCAATTCCCGCCATCACTGCATTCACGCCATGCCCATTTTGACTATTGATAAATTCGCCATGGGGCACTGGGCCGGCGAATACGCCGCAGGCCGGGACAGCGAAGTAGAATTCGCCAATCTGGTATTTGGCGAAGCTGGGGTCACTCCAAAACCGGTCTTCGTCTGAGATCTGCATGGTCATGCTTTGCCCGCTTGGCGTCCTTATCATAACGGCAAAAGTACCTGTGCTTACTCTCAGCATGATCCAGACGCCGCTAAGCCGCGAACCGTTGAGCGCAGACTCATTCAACAGAGCTGTACCCCGCGCGCGCCTGTCGGATTGCCCCACATTACTTTACGCAACTCTCCGGCGTAATTCGATACGAGATAGTCTCCCCAAATAGGCTGCTGCCAACTCCAAGAGCAACTTTTGCCAAGAACCTGTGTGAGAAATTAAAGTTATGCAGAATCTAAACGTGATGAAGCGTTGCCTCTTCGCTGCGCACCCACGCCAGCTCAGCCAATTCGATCGCGTTCGCCTCGCATTCTGGAGTCAGTTTATCAATCACCGAACCATGTAAACCAGGAATGTGCGTCGCGCAGAAAAGACGTGCTTGCGGCATGAATGGGCTTACAATTCAAACCCTTACGCTCTAGAAATAGTTCTCAGAAGTCTCCATCGATAGGCTGATTTTGCTACGAATCCAGGGATCAGGCGCCGTTCAGCCAGAGCTGATGATTTCTTCGGACGAAATCGACAGGCGAATTGGCAAACCCGTTGGTTGGACGGCCGCAAATTTCGCAATCCTTAAACGTGGGGTGGCGAGCGCCGCCGAAACCAGTTCCATCATGGCTGCGGCAGCGGCACGCGCAGCTCTCGACGCCGCGAGGTGGGAGGCCAAGGACCTCGACGTCATCGTGGGTGCTTGCGGCGTCATGGAGCAGGCGATCCCCGGCACAGCTCCGCTCATTCAACGCCGCCTGGGGCTTGGAGCATCTGGCATTCCGGCATTCGACATCAATGCGACATGTCTGTCTTTTCTGGTGGCGCTCGACATAGTCTCGCTGGGTTTCGCGGCAGGCCACTGGCGCAAAGCCATGATCGCTTCGGCGGATATTGCTTCAGCGGCATTGAACTTCGAAGATCCTGAGGCGTCGGTCATCTTCGGCGACGGCGCCGCGGCGATCGCCGTCGAAACTGTGGAAAGTAATTCAGATATCCTGGCTTACCGGCTGGAAACCTATGGCGACGGCGCGGAGTATTGCCAGCTTGAAGCCGGCGGTACCCGGCTGCGCCCGCACGAGAATCTTGAGCATTTCTTGGCTCATTCGCGCTTTCAGATGGACGGACCCGGCGTGTTCATGGCGGCCGCCAAGCGGTTCCCCCGTTTTGCCAGCCGCTTGCTGAAATCGTGCGATCTCACGCCTGGCGACATCGATCTTGTTGTGCCCCATCAAGCTAGCGCGGCGGCGCTTGAGCATCTTCGCCGCGTCTTTCCTATAGGTGATGACCGGATCGTCGACATCTTCGCCGATCACGGCAACCAGATCGCCACATCGCTGCCGAGCGCGTTGCATGCGGCAATCACCTCCGGCCGACTTAAACGCGGCGATATTGCATTCCTGGTAGGCACCGCGGCGGGCATTTCCCTCGGCGGGGCCATCATTCGGTATTAACAATGCGACAAGCGTTGGTTACAGGGGCGACCGGCGGATTAGGCATGGCGTTAGTGGCCGCGCTGCTAAGCAGGGGCTATGCCGTTCGCGCTACTGGACGGGATGTGAACGCAGGCCGCACTTATACTGGTCGCGGCGTCAGTTTCGTAGCGGCGGAACTAACCGATCCGATATGTGCTGAGCGTTTGGTGGCAGGGATGGACGTCGTGTTCCATGCGGCTGCGCTTTCCAGTCCCTGGGGCCGGTCCGAGACCTTTCGAGCCGTCAACGTTGAAGCTACGCGGCGTCTGTTGGTGGCGGCACAGCGAGCCGGTTGCGACTCGTTCGTTTTCATCTCGACTCCATCGGTGTATTCCGAACCACGCGATCGCGTGGAATTAACGGAGCAAAGTCCTCTAGCAAAGCGTTTCGCCAACAGCTATGTCGAAACCAAATATGCCGCCGAATGTCTTGTGCGGAGTTCCGATGCGCCTGGTTTTGCGACCGTGGCACTGCGGCCCCGCGCGCTCGTGGGCCCGAACGACCGGGTCTTGTTGCCACGTTTGTTGAGGATCGCGCGCTCCGGAAAATTTCCTCTCTTCCGTGGCGGCCGTGCGTTGATCGAACTGACAGATGTGCGTGATGCGGCTGAAGCCGCCATGGCTGCGGATGAAAAGCGCAGAAGCGTGGGAGGAATGGTCTTCAATATCTCCGGCGGCGCGCCGGAGACGGCGCGCAAAACGCTCGGTGCCGTTTTCGCCGCGCTTGAATTGCGCACCCGCTTTGTCGAGTCGCCTTACCGACTTGCCGCCGCTGTCTGTGCGGTGGCGGAATTTATTTGCTCGCGCTTGCCCGGACGCCCAGAGCCACCCGCGACCGTCTCCAGCCTCTGCACCTTGGCGTTTTCTCAAACCTTTGACTTGACCAGGGCGCGCGAACAATTGGGCTGGTCGCCGCGTTTCTCGCCTAAGGACGCGATTTTGTACACTGCCGCACATTGGAAGCATCATGCGCCGCTGTGATGTTCATTTCTTGCAGGCTGGATACTGTCGGCATCCCGAAGTGGCGACGCTGACCGGGGGCAGCTTGAGCTCCGCGGTCTTTCCCGCTTTGGCGGGGCTCATTCTGCATCCCATCGAAGGACCGGTTCTGTTCGACACGGGCTATGACGAGGCATTCTTCCGCGCGACAGACCCATTTCCGCAGCGACTTTATCGCTGGCTCACACCTCCGACCCTTCCCGAGCAAGCAAGCGTGCGTCTGCAGTTGAAACGCTTCGGATTGTCTCCGGCCGATGTCAAATGGGTGATCCTTTCTCATTTTCACGCCGACCACATTGCCGGTTTGCGAGCGTTCGAGCACGCGCGTATCGCCTGCGCCAAGAGCGGACTTGATGCTGCGCGACGCGGCGGGGTAGTGCGCGCTTTACTCGGCGGCGTGCTGCGCGATTTGATCCCCTCGGATATTGATTCTCGGTTGGTCTTCTTCGAAGAGAGACCACGCACGGCTTTGCCCGGAGCATTTCGACCTTTTGCCGAAGGGTCTGATATTTTCGGCGACGGATCGTTGCTGGCGGTGGAATTGCCCGGGCATAGTCCCGGTCACTGGGGTCTTGTCGGCCGAGGCGCAGACGACGGACTGCATTTTCTGGTCGCCGATGCGGCCTGGACATGCCGCGCGATCCGCGAGAACCGGTCACCACCTTGGATAACGACTGCCTTTCTAGGCAACACGCGATCTTATCGCGCAACGCTGCACAATCTGCATCGCATGCAAACAGATGCGCCGGAGGTACTCGTAACGCCTTCGCATTGCGCTGAGCGTGCGGCACAAATAGAGACGGCCTCGATGGATCGACGGGCGTGAGTACCGTCCTCATCACCGGGGCGCGTGCGCCGATTGCCCGCGATCTTGGGCGCAGCTTCCAGGACGCTGGCTGGACGGTGCACTTGGCCGATTGCCTTCATTCCTGGCGTGTCCGCTTTTCGCAGGGGCCTCCGTTTCACCGTTACGCATCACCGCGTTATGCCTTCGAGACTTTCTGTGCGGACTTGTCTGCGCTTATTCACCGCCTCGATCCGCAATGGATTCTGCCTACTTGCGAGGAGGTTTTTTACGTCGCGGCGGCGGGCGCCCGGCTGGGCATCGCGGACCGGGTTTTCGCCCCGCCTCTTTCCATCTTGCGCCAGCTGCATTCGAAAGTTGACTTCGCGGCCTTAGCGCAGCACTGCGGCTTGGCAGCGCCGCAGACCCGCCGCGCGACGTCGGCCAGCGATCTTGCAGTGTGGCGCTCGCGTTCATCGCAGCTTGTATTCAAGCCGGAATTCTCACGATTCGCGTCCGCGGTGCTTGTAAAACCGGATGGAATAGACCATCTGACCGCAACGACTGAATATCCTTGGGCCGTTCAGGATTTCGTTGCAGGAGAAGAGCTTTGCCTGTGGTCGGCAGCCATCAAAGGCGAGATGGTCGCCTTTGCTGCCTATAAACCACTGTGGCGGCGAGGCCGTTCTTCGAGTTTCTATTTCGAGACTGACCGTGACCCGGCGCTGCTATCGGTGGCACGCGCTATCGCCAAAGAGACCCATGCAACTGGTCAGATCTCCATCGATGCGATCCGCCGCGTCGACGGAACCATCGCGCCAATCGAATGCAATCCTCGCGGCATCAGCGGGATTCATCTATTCGATGCAGATCCACGCTTGGCGCGGGCGATGGTGGGTGAAAATGCCCTTGCGCTTCCAACCGGTGCGGCACGGCATATTGCAATCGCCATGTGGCTGTTCGGTGCGCCGCAGGCTTTGGCCGAGGGGCGTTTTGGCGAATTTCGCCGCGACTTGGCACGTAGCCGCGATGTGCTGAGTTTGTCGGGTGAGCCGTTCATCGTGCCCGGCGCATTGCTCGATGCCGGACTGCTCGCGATAACCGGACTGTGGAGCGGGCGTTCTGCCTCGAGGCAGAGCACAAGCGATATTGAGTGGAATGGTGAACCCATCGGATGAACGCTCCGGAGATTTTTGATCCCCTGGCAGGTCCTGCGGGCGGTTGGCCTGCTGGCACCGAGGCCGAATGCGCTTACCTTAAGACGTTCGTCCACAGCGGCTCTCTCGCATTGATAGGCAATTTGCGGACCCGAGTGCTCGGTTTGCGTTCCGGCAAACGCATCTTCCCGGTCACCGTCAATGAAGCCGAATATGGAGACGCGTATGTGTGTTTGCCGCACAGCGCCTATGCCCTTTACGCCAAAGCGGAGCTTGACATCGTGGATGCCGGCCCTTGGTCGCCTGTCTTGGCTTGTCTGGCGGACATCGCCAGCGGGATGATGCGGGCTGGGCGGATCAATCAAATTGTCCATCTCAACAATTGGATGCTGTCGACTAATCTGCACGATGGCTGGCTCGGCGAGGACCTGCCAGACATCCGGTTGACGCTTGTGCGCGCTTATCCCAATCACATCATCGCTGTGCGTTCGTTGAACGAATGGTCCGATCGCGAACTGGCAGAGCGTTTCCGCGCCGATGGCTGGAAAATGCTGCCCAGCCGTCAGATATACGTCACCGACGATCTACAGAGGGATTGGGCGCCACGGCGCGATACACGGCGCGATATTGCGCTACTTGCTAAGACACCCTATCGGATTGACACGATGGAGACCCTACTTCCAGGGGACAGCGAGCGGATCGCAGAGCTTTATGCGAAGCTTTATCTTGTACGCTATTCGCGACTCAATCCTGCCTTTACACCTGCGTATATCGAGATGACCCACCGCACAAAAGTTATCCAGTATAGGGGGTTTAGGGATGTAAAAGGCGTATTGGCGATAATCGTAGGGTGTTTTGTTCGGGGGAGAATTTTGACGACACCAATCGTCGGCTACGACACAACGCGCCCGCGCGAAGAAGGATTGTACCGAATGGCAAGTATATTGCTCACCCAGGTCGCGCAGGAGCGAGATCTGCGCCTGAACAGTTCGGCTGGCGCAGCTAGCTTTAAGCGCAGTCGCGGTGCAAGGCCGCTACTTGAGTACTCTGCATTCTTCGTGGATCACCTTTCTTGGTCGCGGCGCACGATGGTCGTTGGCATGGAACGGCTATTGAACAAACTAACAATACCATTGATGAGGGAGCGTAGCCTGTGAAAGAATACCGGCGGGCCATCGCATTATGTGAGCTCTGGACGGCACTGCCGCTGTACGCGCCGTAGTTTGCGATCCATGGGAATTGTTATCCCAGATTTCAACCGGATTTCGATATCCGCGGCGCCTGCTTCGCAGAGTGCTCGCCGCAAATTCGCTGCCACCACTTCCCCAATCTGCGGCGCCAAATCGGCAGTCAGAGATAGCTCAATTAAATCATAGCCCATCTGAATCACACGAAAATCCTGGATACGACGATCCGCATCAACCACGGCATTGCGGATGACATCCGGCGTCACCATGACAAGTGGCCCCTCGCTCCGTAGAAGGAAGATGTCGTCCCGGCGCCCTTCGATGCATGCGACGGCTTGTAGCGGAGAGCCACAGGCACAAGGAACAGAACTCAGCTTGAGCAGGTCGTTCATCCGATAACGCGCCATTATTTGGGTAGACCGAGTGAAATCGGTGACGAGCGGTGTGAAAAGTCCTGACGAACCTGGAGACGGTTCCCATTCGAAGGCCACCACATCCTCTGCCAGATGTAACACACCGTGCGAACAGGCCACGCCAAATAAGCCTTCAGTCGCCATATAAATTTCGCGCACGCGCTCGCCAAAACCTGCTTCAATGATTGCCCGGTCAAGTGGGTCCAGCACTTCGGCGCCGGAAAAGACGTTCCTTGGCTGCAGGCCGCCGGCCTCCGCAAGGGTGCGCAACACTTTGGGCGGAGCCACTATCGTGTCGGGGGCGTAGGCGAGAAGTTCGTCGCGCCAACTCTCCACGCCAAGAGATAGATCGAAAAATCGGATCGCGAGGCGTCGCGTTTCTTCAGCCGAAGCATAGAGCTGGTTGTAGCCCGGCAAAGCAAGTGCGACTTTGTGACGAACCCACGGAATGTCCGGCAGCGTCTTGGCAAGCATCACGCCCAACCAAGTGAACCGTTCGACGTCGCTGATGACAAACACCCCGCGATTGCCGCTCGTTCCTGTGCTTTGTCCCACAATCAGCTTACCCAGACGTTCCTCGCCACTGTCCAGGACGGCGCGGACCTCTTCAAGCGTGGTCCCCATCGTGTTAAAGCGCTCGAAATTCGCCAGCAGAATCGCTTTATCGACGATCGGAAGATTTCCGAGTTCGCCGTCGGCGTAGGACGCGTAGAAAGGTACGCGTTGGATCGTGCGGGATAAAAAATGCTTCAGCCGCAACCGCCTCCAGCGCAACACGTCTTCGCCGGTGCGCAATGTGCGCGCCAAGCGTTTGGTTCTCCAATATGCCCACACCGCGCACGAAATCGCGAAGTTCATGCTGTTTTCACCGTTTCGCTTGTCAATATACAATGGGTACTGGGCGACGGCTACGATCTACTAGGAGAGTGTGAATGTCTCAGAGTCTGACTCAAAAAGCATCGCACAATATCAGGCTCTTGCGATGTGGCGCGTGAGCCGTCGGATGTGGGCAATGAAGACCCACGCGACGGCACTTTCGATGGTGGCCTCGAAGTCCTTGGCCAGCCTGCGGCAGCGA
>JAATGP010000004.1 GCA_015654635.1 Alphaproteobacteria bacterium
AGGCCAAAATCCTGATCGCGGGCGCCAATTTCGGCTGCGGCTCGTCCCGTGAGCACGCCCCTTGGGCGCTCTTGGATTTCGGCATTCGCTGCGTCATCGCCCCCAGCTTCGCCGACATTTTTTATAACAACTGCTTCAAGAACGGCATTCTGCCCATCGCCCTGCCCCAGAGCGAAATCGATAAGCTTCTGGATGATGCCAGCCGCGGCGCCAATGCCATCGTCTCGATCGATCTGGAGGCGCTGGAAATTCACGGGCCGGATGGCGGCACCATCAAATTTGAGGTCGATCCCTTCCGCCGCCAATGCCTGCTCAAGGGCTGGGACGATATCGGCCTGACGCTGCAACACGAAAAAGAGATCACGGGCTATGAAGAGGCCCGCAAGCTGCAGGCGCCCTGGCTTTAAAGATTGGATGGCCGGGTCGAGCCCGGCCATGACGAGGATCACATGACCTTTCGCCTCCTTCTCCTCCCCGGTGACGGCATCGGGCCGGAAGTGCTGGAAGCCACCAAGCGGGTGCTCGGCTGGTATGGCAAACATCGTGGCTTTGCCTACACCACCGAGGAAGATCTGGTCGGCGGCATTTCCTATGAGACCCAGGGCGAACCCGCCACCGACGCGATGATGGCCAAAGCCTTGGCCGCCGATGCGGTGTTGTTCGGCGCGGTCGGCGGACCCAAATGGGACAAGCTGCCCTTCGCCAAGAAGCCGGAACGCGGCCTCTTGCGGCTGCGCGGCGACCTCAAGCTGTTCGCCAACTTGCGCCCGGCGCTGTGCTTTGATGCGCTCAAAGACGCCTCAACCCTGAAGCCCGAAATCGTGGCGGGGCTCGATCTTCTGATCGTGCGCGAACTGACCGGCGGGGTCTATTTCGGCCAGCCCAAGGAGCTGGTAACGCTGTCGAGCGGCGAGAAACGCGCCATCGACACGCAGATCTATTATGCCCATGAGATCGAACGCATCGCCCGGGTTGCCTTTGAATTGGCGCGGCTGCGCTCCGGGCGGGTAGCCTCGGTGGAAAAATCCAATGTGATGGTGACCGGTGTGCTCTGGCGTGAGGTCGTCCATGCCGTGCATCAGGCCGAATTCCCCGATATTCAGCTTACGGATATTTTGGCCGACAATTGCGCCATGCAGTTGGTACGCGCGCCCAAGACTCTCGATGTCATTCTGACCGACAATCTGTTCGGTGACATCTTGTCGGACGAAGCCGCACAATTGACGGGCTCCATCGGTATGCTGCCGTCGGCTTCACTCGGTGCCAAAGGGGCCGATGGCCGCCAGCCGGCGCTGTATGAGCCCATCCACGGCTCGGCGCCGGATATCGCGGGCAGGGATATGGCCAACCCGATTGCCACTTTGCTCAGCTTCGGCATGTGCCTGCGCTATTCCTTCGGCCGCATCGACGATGCCGTCCTGCTCGACAAAGCTGTGGAAGCGGTACTGGCCGAGGGTTATCGCACCGGCGACATCATGCAGCCGGGCATGACCAAGCTCGGCACCACGGCGATGACCGATGCTATCCTAAAAGCGCTGGACAAACTTGCAGGCTAATCGTGGCGTGCTAGGCCCCATTTGCCCCCGCCGCTGATGGCGATGGCAAGGGCGCCGAAGAGATAGAGCGTCTCGACCTCCAAACCATAGGCGCCGTCGCCCGACACCGCGATGAGTTGCGCAAGACCGCCAAGCGCGATCAGTGCCACGACTTCGAGGGCGATGAGGGCTGCGCCGGCGCGCGCGAACATGCCCAGAAGGACCAGTACCGGCCCCACAATCTCGCCCAAATAAGCCCCATAAGCCAGTGCTTCCGGTAATCCGTGTGCGGAGAGAATGGTTTTGAGAGGGTCCAGCCCCGTGAGCAACGTGTGCACACCGTGGAATAGCATCATACCGCCGACGCTAAGGCGCAGGAACAGCTTGCTGAGATCGTCTGCCATGGTACCCCCATACCCGGTTAACAATGGACCCTATCACACCCTCTCAGCCGTGAGGAGGCAATGGCGAATAAGGGGCGTGTTCTTGCGTGAGAGTTGGTTTACGGGTGGCGGCCCGGTGGATTTGCGGACGCACCGGAGCGTAAGACTTGATTGTATGTTTCACCGACTTTCGCGCGGCGCGGAGCTGAGCCTTGTTCACCCGGAAAGGTTGCGACGGCGGCTTATGCGGTATGATTTCTGCGGCAGCCATCGGCGGGACAAAAAGCACCGCGGATTTGCGCGATGAGGGCATCCCGGAAAGGCCCGGTTCGGGCTGGGGCCCTGCGGACCGGAAAGCATGCTTGAGCCCAATGATAACCATCAGCGCTAGAAACAGCAGGCCCAATCCGATCAGGATGCGCAGCTCGACAGGTTCGGCGATGAAATGCTTCATCGCCATACGCCACACTTCTTCCCACCCCATCGCCGTTCCCCCCGGGACGTATCTCAGAGACGCATCCTGCACGAAATGGCGCCGCCAAAAAAGCCCGATTTCTGGAGGCTTTCTCGCACCGGCGCGATGCACAGCAACAAGGCAATACGCTGCGTGATTGGGCTTTTATCGGCTCCTATTTGCCGCCAAAAAACGATCAAGCGGCGATGTCGGCTCCCACGGCGTCGCTAACACTCGCAAAGCCGTCGCGCGTTAAACATCTCAGAAGCTCGCGTTTGATGCGCGGGATAAGCTCGCCACCTTGGTATACGAGTGCCGTGTACAATTGCACGAGGCTCGCGCCCGCACGGATCTTGCGATAGGCGTCCTCGCCCGAGGCTACGCCGCCGACCCCGACGAGGACAATTTTCGCCCCGACGCGCTTGCGGATTTCGCCCAGAATACGTGTGGAAGACTCCAGCAGCGGCTTGCCGGAAAGACCGCCGGTCTCGCTCGCGTGGCGGCTTTTCAGCGTTGCGGGCCGGGCAATGGTGGTATTGGTGACGATCATGCCGTCGATCCCGGCACCCAACACTTCGGTGGCTATATCGTCAAGCGCGGCCTCGTCGAGATCGGGGGCGATCTTGAGGAGAAGCGGAATTTTCAAAAGCCCGCGCGCCTCGATCAGCGTTCCGAGCAGGCGATGCAATTCTTCGCGACTCTGTAAGCCGCGCAGCCCCGGCGTGTTGGGCGAAGAGATGTTGACCGTGACGTAATCCGCCAGCGCGGCAAGGCGGCCAAAGCCAATGCGGTAATCGGCGATGCGATCGGCACTGTCCTTGTTGGCGCCGATATTGATGCCGACGATACCGTTGCCGCGGCGCTGCAGCCGGGCTGCGATGACCTCCATCCCGTCATTGTCGAAACCCATGCGATTGATGACAGCCCCGTCCTCGGGCAGGCGATACATGCGCGGCTTGGGGTTACCGGGCTGCGGCCGCGGGGTGACGGTGCCGCATTCGGCATGGCCAAGTCCCATTTTGAGCATGGCGCGATAGGCGCGCGCGTTCTTGTCAAAACCAGCCGCGATGCCCAGCGGATTGGGAAAATCGAGCCCCAGAGCCCTCACCCGCAAACGGGGATCATCCTTCGGAGCGGGCAGCAGAAAGGCGCCAAAACGGCAGGCCAATTCCACCGTTAGCTTGTGGGCGGGCTCAGGCGGCAAAAGTCGTATCGCCGCGACAATCAAATCCATAACACCACCCCTCTAGACGGAAAGCGCCCTAAAGTGGTAATTCCTATTGAAATCCCTGACATAGGAACAATAACCAATATCAGGGATCGCCTTCTTAGTATTATTGAACATGGGCGCTCAGCACGGACTGGAAAGCGCCACATGTCGCCCCTCTTGTGCAAGCTGCGTTTTGGCTCAACCGCAAACGATCCAGTGGAATTTCCGTGATGCTGACGCACAAACAAATCTGGACAGCCATCGACGCATTGGCCGCGAAGAACAAGCTCTCGGCCTCAGGTCTCGCCAAACAGGCCGGGCTTGACCCCACAACCTTCAACAAGTCCAAACGCGGCACGCCCAATGGCAAGCTGCGCTGGCCCTCCACCGAGAGCGTATCCAAAATTCTCGCCGCCACCGGCGCCTCGCTGGAGGAGTTCGTGGCCTTGGTCAGCAACGATGGCAACTCTGTGGTACCCCGGGTGCGGTTGGTGCCTTTGGTGGGCATGGCGCAAGCCGGCTCGCGCGGCTTCTTCGACGATGCCGGCTTTCCGGCGGGTTCGGGCTGGGATGTAATCCCCTTTCCGGAACTGGGTGACGAGCATGCTTATGCGCTGGAAGTGGCAGGCGATTCTATGCAGCCGGTCTATCGCGACGGCGACCGCATCGTCGTCTCCCCCGCTGCTGCGCCGAGACGCGGCGACCGGGTGGTGGTCAAAACCCTGGCAGGCGAAGTGATGGCCAAGCAACTGGCGCGGCTGACGGCGCAGCGTATCGAGCTGAAATCGCTGAACCCGGCTTACGAAGACCGCTCCTTTGCCCTGAGCGAGATCATCTTCATCCACCGCATCATCTGGGCCAGCCAGTAGGATTTTGTGATGGGGAGAGATCTCATTTGTGTGGCCATTCACTCTATTATACAGAGTAGTCTACGGCACCTATGAAGCCGGGAGAGCCCATGACCAATTTCACCTCGATCTCCGCCCCCCACCTCCTCCGGCTGGCTTTTTGGATCAGCTATTGGGCCTGGATTGCGATGGAGGTGTGGATCTTCAGCCGCGATCTGAAAAAGGGGTCGGGCGAGAAGAAGGATCGCGGCAGCATCTTCGTGATTTTTGCCGGTATCGGCGGCGGCATCACCCTCGCCTTCTGGGCGCCGCATCTGTGGCCTTGGGCGCACATTGCGCTGCCCTATGAGCCGCTGTTCTGGACGGCTTTCGCGATGATGTGGGCCGGGATCGTTTTGCGGCTGTGGGCCGTGTTCACCCTCGGCAAGCATTTCCGCACCTCGGTGCGCATTCTCGATGAGCACCGGCTCATCACGCATGGGCCGTATCGCTGGCTGCGCCATCCTTCTTACACTGGCGGGCTTTTGACCATTACCGGCGTGGGATTGGCTTTCGGCAACTGGATTTCACTGGCGGCGGCGTTCTGCGGCGCTCTGCTCGGCTATGGCCTGCGTATCCTGGTGGAAGAAGCCGCCCTGCGCGTTGCTTTTGGCGCCAAGTTCGACGCGCACGCCAAACGCACTTGGGCGGTGCTGCCGGGAGTGTGGTGAGGCGCGTTACGCCACAAATTCTCCTGCCAACGCGCGGTCGATCAGCTTGGCGGTTTCGTCGCAACCGAAAAGGACGGCGAAGGAACCAAAGCGCGGGCCTTGGCTTTGACCGAAGAGAACTTCGTAGATCGCTTTAAACCAATCGCGTAAGGGCTCGAAATTGTATTTCTTGCCGATCTCGTAAATTTCGAACTGCACTTTCTCGGCGTCGCGTTCGGTGCCGAAGCCGCGCAGCTTGTCGGCGAGATCGGAAAGCGCCGCACGTTCGGTTTCGGTGGGGCTGCGATATTTCTTGGTCGGCTTTACGAAGTCCTCGTAATAGCGCACCGCGTAACCGACGAGCTTGTCGAGGCCGGGATTGTTCTCAGGTGAGGCATCCGGCGCATAGCTGCGAATAAAGCCCCACAACACCTCGCGGTTCAGCGCATTGGAGGCGCTGACGAGATTGAGCAGCAACGCAAACGATACCGGATAAGTTTCGTCCGGGGGCTCTCCGCCATGGAGGTGAAAAACCGGATTTTCCAGCTTCTGCGCCAGTTCCAAATCTTTTTTGCGGTAATTGTCGAGGAAGGTGATGTAATCATCGACACAGCGCGGAATGACATCGAAATACATCTTCTTGGCGGCGCGCGGCTTCTGGAACATGAAAAGGCCGAGGCTTTCTTCCGAGCCATAGGTCAGCCAGTCGTCGACCGACAAGCCATTGCCTTTGGATTTGGAAATCTTCTGGCCCTGATCGTCTAAGAAAAGTTCGTAATTGAAGCCCTCGGGCGGCTTTCCCCCGATGGCGCGCACGATCTTTGACGAGAGTTCGACCGAGGAGATCAAATCCTTGCCCGCCATTTCGTAATCGACGCCGAGCGCCAGCCAGCGCATCGCCCAATCGGCCTTCCACTGCAGCTTGACACGGCCGCCGGTGACGAGGGTTTCGACTTTTTGGCCATCCTCTTCGTACACGATGGTGCCCTTTTCCGCGTTCCATTCCAGGATGGGCACTTGCAGTACGATTCCGGTTTTGAGCGAAATGGGCAAGAAAGGCGAATAGGTTGCTTTGCGCTCGGCGCCCAAGGTGGGCAGCACCACGTCGCGCACCTTCTCGTAATTGCGCAGAACCGTCAGCAGGGCCTCATCGAAACGGCCGGATTTGTAGCATTCCGTCGAGGAGAGAAACTCGTACTCAAAGCCGAAGCGATCCAGAAATGCTTTCAACCGCGCATTGTTGTGCGCACCGAAGCTGTCATGAGTGCCGAAGGGATCGGGAATGGCAGTGAGCGACTTGCCGAGATAGCCCTGCAGCATCTCCTGGTTCGGCACATTGTCCGGAACTTTCCTGAGGCCATCCATATCGTCGGAAAACGCAAGCAGCCGCGTCGGCTTGTCACTCATCAGTTGAAAGGCACGGCGCACCCAGGTGGTACGGGCGACTTCGCCAAAAGTGCCGATATGCGGCAAGCCGGAAGGGCCATAGCCCGTCTCGAAAATAACCTCCGCTGCGGCGGTGTTGCGCGCCAGCAATTTCCTGGCTTCTTCGAAGGGCCAAGCGTGGCCTTTTAGCGCAACATCGGACAGGGGCGTGCTCATCAGTGCTGGGAACCTTAAACCGTTTGGAAAGGCGGGGAAGCTAGGCTCGACCCATTATGACGTCAACGTCCTCGCTCGTGAATTCCCCAATCCCTCTGACAGAGGCGGAAAGCCGCGCCTTCACGCTCTTGGAAACGGCTTTCGGCGATACGCTGTGGGCAAAGCTGCGCGCCTATATCGACCAGGGCGAGGGTCACTGCGAAGCCCTGCAAGAGGCCACAACCTGCACCCATTGGCAGGAAGCGGTGCGCCGAGCGCTGAAAATTGCCGCGCTGGCCTCCGATCTCGATTTTCGGGCCGTGGTCCAGGCTGCGCGGGCCCTTTCCGATGCGGTTTACGAGCACCACACCACTCATGCCCGCCGCAACGCGGCGCAGATGATGGTGCTGGAGTTTGAACGCAGCGTCCTTCTGCTGCAAAGCCGCTATCCAGGGCTGGTAGCATCGTATGAGGCTTCTGTCGCATAGTCGCGGCGTGTCCAACTCTCGAATCATAGAACGCCTGAAGGCTTTGGTGCCGACGGCCCAAGGCGCCACCGTTTTTGACAGCGGGCTGAAGACGCTGACGCGCGCCGCAGCGGCGGAGCTGTTCCGCAGCGGCGAGGTGCTTGTCGCCCATGCCGGGTTCGTTGCCGGACGGCTGAATACGCCGCTGGAGCGCCCGGTCTATGACGTTTTGGAGCTGTTTGCCTTTGTGCGGCCCTGCCAGCCCTGTGTGCCGAGCGCGCTTGGCATTGCGCGGGCACTGGGCATTGCGGTTCCAGAAAATCCGGCCGCGGTGGTGGCCACGCTGCAAGAGGCCGCCCAGCAGCTTTTGCTCGAGATTCCCTTTCTGCCAGAGACCGTGAAATCGGCGATGCGGCCGATGACGCAAACCCTGGCCAAGGCGGGCTGGCGCTGGGCACCGCTAATCCTCGAGATTGTCGGAACCTCCGACTTGCAAAGCGCACCGCTGGCCGGGTTCGAAGTCTGGCGGACATTGCGCGAATGGGAAGACGCGCCTGCCCCACCCAAAGCGTCTTCCCTTGCCGTCTCGCCGGAAGAAGCTCGCGGCAGGCTGCAACAGATTGTCGGGCTTGGCGGCGAAGAACGTCCTGAACAGCGCAGCTATAGTGATGCGGCCAGTTATGCCTTTGAGCCGCGCGAACGCGCTGGTGCGCCCAAGATCGCGCTGGTGGAAGCGGGCACCGGCATCGGCAAGACACTGGGCTATCTGGCGCCCGCCAGTTTGTGGGCGGAGAAAAACGGGCCGGGGCTGTGGATCTCGACCTATACCCGCAATCTGCAACGCCAGATCGTGCAGGAAATTGCCCGGCTTTATCCCGATCCGGTGGAACGCGATGAAAAAGCGGTGGTGCGCAAGGGGCGCGAGAATTACCTCTGCCTTTTAAATTTTGAAGAGGCGATGAAGCGGGCCGCTTTCGCGCCGGGACCACGCACCATTGCCCTGGCGCTGATCGCGCGCTGGGTTTCAGCAACGCCCGACGGCGATATTTCGGGAGCAGGATTTCCTGCCTTTCTCGCCAGCCAGATGGGAATGCGCGAAATCACCGACCGGCGCGGCGAATGTATTTATGGCGCCTGCCCGCATTACCGCGTTTGTTTCATCGAAAAGATCGTGCGGCGGGCAAAGTTGGCGCCCATCGTGGTGGCCAATCATGCCTTGGTGATTGCCAACGCGGCGCAAGACTGGCTGGGCCCCGATCAAACCACGGACGCCGGTGAGCGCCATGTGCGCTATGTCTTCGATGAGGGCCATCATCTTTTTGATGCGGCCGATTCCGGCTTTGCCGCTGCCGTGTCCGGCACCGAGATGGCCGATTTGCGCCGCTGGATCAGGGGGCCTGAAGGACGGGCTCGCAGCCGCTCGCGGGGTCTCGAAGATCGCCTCAAAGATCTCGTTGCCGATCATGAAGAGGCCGGAAAGACTCTAGATGAGGTTGTCTCTGCGGCGGGCGTCCTGGCGGGTGAAGGCTGGCAAAACCGCCTGGTTGCGCCGCACGGGCCGGGGGAAATCTTTCTGGCCGCCATCTATCAGCATGTGCGGGCGCGCAGCGATGACAAGGACGCCTTCTATTCGCAGGAGACCGAACCCTTTCCGCTGTCGGATGAAGCATCCGATGCGGCGCGTACCCTCGCCATCGGTTTGCGGCGGCTGGCGACGCCGATGCTGCGGCTGGTCAAAGCGCTGCGCCAACAATTGGACGACAAAGCCGAAACACTGGAGCCCTTTCAGCGCGGGCGTATCGATGCTGCGGCACGGGGGTTGGAATGGCGCGCACGGATCATGTTGCCCGCCTGGATCAGCATGCTGGAAGCGCTCAATACCGGCGAGATCAACGACGAATTCGTCGACTGGTTCGAGATCGCGCGCGATGATGGGCGTGGCCAAGATGTGGGACTGGAGCGGCGCTGGATCGACCCCACCATCCCTTTGGCCAATGAGGTTTTGGCCCAGGCGCATGGAGCGCTGATTACCTCTGCGACGCTGCGCGATGCCGGGCTCGGCGACGATGATTGGCAAAGCGCCGAAGTGCGCACCGGCGCACTGCATCTGCCCGAACCGGCGCGGCGCGCCAGTTTCGGTTCGCCCTTTGCCTATGGCGAGCAGTCCCGCGTCTTCATTGTCAAAGACGTCGAGCGCCGCAATGTCGAGCAGCTCGCCGCTGCCATGCGCGAACTGTTTTTGGCGACCGGCGGCGGCGCGCTTGGCCTCTTCACCGCGGTGCGCGCCTTGCGCGAGGTGGAAAAGCGCATTGCTGCGCCGCTCGCCGAGGCCGGGCTGACGCTTTACGCTCAGCATGTCGACAAGCTCGATACCGGCGCCTTGGTGGACCTTTTCCGCTCGGAAGAAAATTCCTGCCTGCTCGGCACCGATGCTTTGCGCGATGGTGTCGACGTGCCGGGGCGTTCCTTACGGCTGGTGGTGTTCGACAAAATCCCGTGGCCCAAGCCTACCATCCTGCACAAGGCGCGCCGCGCCCGTTTCGGCAAGAGCTATGACGACCTTCTGACCCGCCTGCGGCTCAAACAGGCCTTCGGGCGGCTAATCCGGGGCGCGGGCGACAAAGGCTGCTTCGTGATCCTGGAATCGGCCACGCCCAGCAGGCTTTTGACCGCTTTTCCGCCCGATACCCCAGTGATCCGCTGCGGCTTGGCTGAGGCGATCCGCGAAATCCGTGGGTTTCTTGGACCCCATGGGTGACGAGGGACGTTTGGACGGCTAGTTTCCCCTCATGACCCAAGACGACCATATTGTAGACGAAACCTACGGCAAACATTCGACCGGCATCTTACCGGGGCATGTCCTGATCCGTCTGGCGGCGCAGGGCCGCGAAATCCTCACCGATGAGCCCTTCATCGAAGGTCAGGTGCAACCGGCCAGTGTCGATCTGAGGCTGGGGCCGGTGGCATGGCGAGTGCGGGCGAGCTTTTTGCCCGGCCCCAACGCGACGGTGCAGGACAAACTTCCCGGCAACATCATGCACGAGATCAATCTGGAAGACGGTGCCGTGCTGGAGACGGGCTGCGTTTACGTGATCCCACTTTTGGAGCGGGCCGAATTCTCCAATCGCGTGTCTGGCATCGCCAATCCCAAAAGCTCAACCGGGCGGCTGGATGTTTTCACGCGTCTCATCACCGACCGCGCCCAAAGCTTCGACCGTATCGAGACGGGTTATCACGGACCGCTCTATGCCGAAGTGTCCCCGCGCACCTTTCCCATCCTGGCGCGCAAAGGTTCGCGGCTGAATCAGCTGCGCGTACGGCGCGGCTCACCGCAATTCACCGATACACAGCTAAAGCGCCTGCATACCGAAAGTCCGCTGGTGGATGGCGAAGCGGATATCGACAATGGGCTTGGCCTCAGCGTCGATTTGAAAGGCGATCCGGCGACGCGGCTGGTGGGCTGGCGGGCCAAACGCCATACCCACATCATCGATGTCGACAAGCGTGAGGTGCTGGATCCTTATGAGTTTTGGGACCCGATCGAGCCCTCCAAATCCGGCAACATCATTCTGGACCCCGACGAATTCTATATTTTGGCGTCACGCGAGGCCGTCGCCATCCCGCCGGAATATGCCGCCGAGATGGTACCTTTCAATCCCTTGGTGGGCGAGTTCCGCGTGCATTATGCAGGCTTTTTCGATCCAGGCTTCGGTTACACCCAAGGCCGCCCGCCCTCTGCCCGTGCGGTGCTGGAAGTGCGTTCACGCGAAGTTCCCTTCATCCTGGAGCACGGCCAGACCATCGGACGGCTGGTATTTGAGCGACTTACCGAAGTGCCGTCGGAGGCTTATGGCGAAGGCATCGGCTCCCATTATCAGCGCCAAGGTTTGAAGCTTTCTAAGCACTTTGTCTGTTAACCATAAATAGTTGTTGCACTGAATCCACAAACGTCCCGCAAATGACCAAACTGACATATGCCGCAGTTGCACTTGCGCCAAGTTTTTGGACTATTCGTCCCGCCGCGGATGATCGAGGGGGAAAAGGCGATCAGCCCGCAGGAGAAGGTCCTTTTTGAAGGGGGCAGCATGAGGCGGCAACGGTGCCTTCGGGCGTCGGCCGCCTCATGAATTTCTAGCGCTGCGGCAGCGCGGCATTCTGGCGGTGGCGGGCAGCGGCAAACCCTCCCCCCGGCTGAAATCAAAACCCGGGAATCGGAAAAATCATGGGCTGGATTTCGGCCAGCGTGCTGCCGGGCATGGCCGTAAAGCCAGCCTGGACACAGCAGAGCCAATATAAATTGGTGGTAGCAGGTCAGCGATGTGTGCTGGCTGCTGTCAGATAAAGTTTCTTTTCCCCGTAAGCGATGTAGAGGTGAAGCTGACGCAAAATGCTGATGCCGAGGATCATATCTGGCCCACGCGACCCCGTCTCAGACCCCCGGTCCGGAATTAATGTGATGTCCGGATTGTTCACCTCGACATTGCCGAAGGACAACGTTTTAAACGCGCCTTTCTTGGCACCCTGAATATTGTTCACGCCGGGCGCATCTTTCAGATCACTGTCTTTGAGGCCGAACATATACTTTGCAGTCTCCAGGCTCATAATGGTGCGAGCGGCACCCGTATCGATCAACGCCTTCACGTCCTTACCGTCCAGCATCACATGCATGGAAATATGGACACCATCCTCTTCGCGCCGGATCGGAATGGCCGTGAGCTGATCTGGAGTCGTCCACCAACCGACCTTGCCGTCGCAATGATCCCGGGAAAACAAGGAAACTTTGCCGTTCGCGAAATCGAAATCGAGATCGAAATTGGCGAGGAAATCGGGCGCCAAAAGGCCATCGACCCCAGCCGGCAGGAAACCTGAAGGCAACAGCGGATAGCTTAAGGAACGAGCCTTCATCTTGCCGAGCGTGAAATCGCTCACGGTCACAAAGTGGCGCAGGGGAATACCGCCATAAATCGTCATCCCGGATTCGGGGTGGACTTGCTCCGACAGGCCAAGTGATTTGGCCGTGTCTTCCGTCAGAGCGGTCAAATAGCCGCCCGTATCCACCATCATATGGAGCGGATGATCGCCGATGGCCGCCGGTACCACCACGCCGCTTCCGACAAATTCCATGTCGAGCGAAGCCACACGATAAAGATGGCAATCCTCCGCAGCTTCGGCGGGAAGAAAAGAAAGTGCAGCGGCGATCAAGGCCAACACGAGATTGCGCATGATATCCTCATGGAATGCGGTGCAAATCAATCCGCGCCGCCACGGCGACATAGGAATTCTTCGGACAATTCGCCGGAACCGTTTGCAACAGCGTCTTACCAGCCGGATTGCCCGCTGCGAGCTGCCATTCGCCGATAAAGAAATCGGCTTCGCATTTTTTCTGACTTGGATTGTCGCCCCCGGCGGCCTCACGATAGATCGCATCCGGCGGGGATTTGCCAAGGTAGAAGGAAACCAACGGACCCGGCCACGGATCCAGATCAAAGCCTTTCGCCCTGACAACGAAATCAGCGGCAACGAAATCGGCGACAACGAAGCTCTGCGACCGGCTGGCGGAAATCGCGTACCAGAGGAGGTTGAGCGCAGCAGGCCGCCATTCAAAACCACGCTTGCTATGAAGCTCGGCGGCCTTGGCGTAATCTGCGGCTGCCTGCGAGAAGCGAGCGTGCCGCCAATAGAAGTCGCCGCGGGTGGTGTAGAGATTGATCGTGGGTGCCGTTGTAATAAGCGCATTCAGATCGGCCTCGGCAGCATCCGTTTTGCCAAGACAATCATTGGCGAAAGCGCGCAAATCTAAGCCACCGACCAAAGCGGGGCGCAGCGCCAAGGCAGCATCGAGGTCGGCGAGGGCCAGGGCACATTTGCCGTTGTAATAGTAAATCTGGGCCCGGCCGAGATAGGCATTCGGAATAAAGGCGGCAGACAAGTCGCCGGCGCTGAGCGCCGCGTTGTAGGACGACAATGCGAGTTCAAGATTGCCCGCCTGCTGAGCGGCGTTGGCGCGCACGAAATCATCATAGCCGGCAGCGCAAGCGGCCGCGCTCGCAGCCACAAAGGCGAGAGAAATCAGAGTATTACGCATGCGTCCCCTCCAGCACACGCGGATTATAGCAGTACTCGGCCTGCGGTTGCAGATGCGTCCGAGCTCAGCCGGACGGCGTCACGCTGCCACATCTGATTTGGGGACGGCACGCGGATTGTAGTTGAGCAGCGGCGCCAGCCAGCGCTCCGCCTCTTCCACTGGCCAGTTTTTGCGGCGGGCATAATCCTCCACTTGATCCTTCTCGATCTTGCCGACACCGAAATAGCGCGCCTCGGGATGGGAGAAATAGAGGCCGGATACCGACGAACCGGGCCACATGGCAAAGCTTTCCGTAAGCTTGACCCCGGCGCGGGCTTCGCCATCCAGGAGTTCGAACACGGTGGCTTTCTCAGTGTGATCGGGTTGGGCGGGATAGCCGGGTGCCGGGCGGATGCCGCGATATTTTTCCGCAATCATCTCTTCATTGCTGAGCGCCTCATCGGCGGCATAGGCCCAGAACTCCCGGCGCACGCGCGTGTGCAGACGTTCGGCAAAGGCCTCCGCCAAGCGGTCTGCCAAAGCGCGCAGCAGGATCGCGGAATAGTCATCCTTCTCGGCTTCGAAGGCTTTGATGTAGGGGTCTTCGCCATGCCCGGCGGTCACCACGAAAGCACCGATATAATCCTCGATGCCTTTGGGGGCCACGAAATCGGCCAGCGCCAGATTGGCCCGGCCATTCTCGCGCTGCATTTGCTGGCGTAGCGTATGCAGCGAGGCAATCGGGGTTTTGCGTGCCGTATCGGTAAAAATTTCGATGTCGTCATCGCCTTGCACATTGGCCGGGAAAAAGCCAAAGGCGGCTTTGGCGGTGAGCCATTTTTCATCGACGATTTTCGTCAGCATTTTCTGCGCATCGTTGAAGAGGCTGCGCGCGACTTTGCCCACCTTGTCGTCTTCCAGAATGGAGGGGTATTTGCCGACCAATTCCCAGGTCTGGAAAAACGGTGTCCAATCGATATAGGGCACAAGTTCGGCAAGATCATAAGCTTCGAAGCTCTGCACGCCGAGAAAGCTGGGCTTGGGCGGGGTGTAGTTCGCCCAATCGAATTTCAACTTGTTGGAGCGGGCCTCGGCAATGGCGAGGCGGTGCCCGGGAGCGCGCTGAGCGGCATGGGCGCGGGCAACTTCTTCGTACTCGCCGCGAATGTTGGCAACGAAATCCACCTTGTTGCGTGACAACAGCTGCGAGGCCACGCCCACGGCACGCGAGGCATCGGCGACATAGACCGTCTGGCCGCGACGGTAATTGGGATCGATCTTCACCGCGGTGTGCACGCGGCTGGTGGTAGCGCCACCGATCAGCAGCGGGATATCGAAACCCTGACGCTCCATTTCGGAGGCGACATAGCACATCTCGTCCAGTGAAGGCGTAATCAGGCCCGACAGACCGATGATGTTGGCACCCTTCTCGCGTGCTACGTCGAGGATTTTTTGCGCCGGGGTCATGACGCCAATATCGATCACTTCATAGCCGTTACATTGCAGCACCACACCGACGATGTTCTTGCCAATATCGTGCACATCGCCTTTCACCGTGGCGAGCACGATGCGGCCGACCGGCTCCTTGGCAGTGCTGGTATCCGCATCCATGAAGGGCAAGAGATAGGCAACGGCCTTTTTCATGACGCGAGCGGATTTGACGACTTGCGGCAAAAACATTTTTCCCGAGCCGAAGAGATCGCCGACCACGTTCATGCCCGTCATCAAAGGGCCTTCGATGACATCGAGCGGGCGTTTGGCGTTCCGGCGGCATTCTTCAGTGTCTTCGGTAACGAAGGCATCGATGCCATGCACCAAGGCATGTGTCAGGCGCTCTTCGACCGGCAACGAACGCCAAGCGGCATCCTGTACCTCGGCTACCGAGCCATCGCCTTTGTATTTCTGAGCGATGTCGAGCAAACGCTCGGTACCATCGGCGCGCCGGTTAAGAAGCACGTCTTCCACCGCCTCGCGCAGTTCGGTCGGAATGTCCTGATAGACGCTGAGCTGACCCGCATTGACGATGCCCATATCCATGCCCGCTTTGATGGCATGGAAGAGAAACGCCGTATGCATCGCCTCGCGCACTTTATCATTGCCGCGGAAGGAGAAAGAGATATTGGAGACGCCGCCGGAAATATGCACAAAAGGACATTCGGCCCGGATGCGCGCCGTCGCGGCGATGAAGTCGTTGGCGTAGTTGTTATGCTCTTCGATGCCGGTCGCCACCGCAAAGATATTCGGATCAAAGATGATGTCTTCGGGCGGAAAGCCGATCTGGTTCACCAAAATATCATAAGCGCGTTTGCAGATTTCGACCTTGCGCTCTTCGGTATCGGCCTGACCCTTTTCATCAAAGGCCATTACCACCACAGCGGCGCCGAAACGGCGCACTTCCTTGGCATGAGCGATGAAGATCTCTTCGCCTTCCTTCATCGAGATGGAGTTGACGATGGATTTGCCCTGCACGCATTTGAGACCCGCTTCGATGACGCTCCATTTGGAGCTGTCGATCATCAGCGGCACCTTGGCAATATCTGGCTCGCCAGCGATCAGATTGAGGAAGCGCGTCATTGCGGCTTCAGAATCGATCAGGCCTTCATCCATGTTGATGTCGATGACCTGGGCGCCGCTATCAACCTGCTGGCGCGCCACTTCGAGGGCGGTATCATAATCACCCGCCTTGATCAGCTTTTTGAATCTGGCCGAGCCGGTAATGTTGGTGCGCTCACCGATATTGACGAAATTGGAATCCGGCGTGACCGTGAAGGGCTCCAGACCCGCCAAGCGCAGATAGCGCGGCTTTTGCGGAATCTGGCGCGGCTTGACGCCTTTGACGGCTTCGGCAAAGGCGGCGATATGGGCCGGTGTAGTACCGCAACAGCCGCCGACGATATTGACGAGGCCGGAGCGGGCGAACTCGCCGATTTTCTCGGCCATGGAATCCGGCGAATCGTCATAGCCGCCGAATTCGTTGGGCAGACCGGCGTTGGGATGGGCACTCACCAGCGTGTCGGCGACCGCTGCGATCTCAGCCACATATTGGCGCATCTCTTTGGCACCAAGCGCGCAATTGAGCCCGATGGCAAAAGGATTGGCGTGACGCACCGAATTCCAGAAGGCTTCCGTCGTCTGGCCGGTCAGGGTGCGGCCCGACAGATCGGTAATGGTGCCGGAAATCCAGATCGGCAGCCGCTCACCCAATTCTTCAAACACTTCGTCGATGGCGTAGATCGCCGCCTTGGCGTTCAGGGTATCGAAGATGGTTTCGATCATGAGAAGATCGGCGCCGCCCTGGATCAGCCCGCGCGTGGCATCGCGATAGGTGGCACGCAGCTGATCGAAGCTGACATTGCGAAAGGCGGGGTCATTCACATCTGGAGAAATAGAAGCCGTGCGATTGGTAGGACCGAGGCAGCCTGCGACAAGGCGCGGACGATCAAAGGTGGTGCGGGCGTCGCAAATCTCGCGCGCCAGCTTGGCGCCAGCGAAGTTCAGCTCCTCCACCAAGGGCTCTAAACCGTAATCGGCCTGGGCGGTAATGGTAGAGTTAAAGGTATTGGTCTCGATAATGTCGGCGCCGGCATTGAGATAGGCGTTGCCGATTTCGACAATCAGCTCCGGCTTGGTGAGTGTGAGAAGGTCATTATTGCCCTTCAGATCATGACTATGATCGGCAAAGCGTGATCCACGAAAATCGGCTTCGCCCAGACGATAACCCTGGATCATCACACCCCAGGATCCGTCGAGGATGAGAACGCGCTCCTGCGCTTGTTCCTTCATCCAGCGGAGGCGTGCGGCGCGGTCAAAACTCATGACGGTTCCTTTGGGGCAAGGCCCAGAATACGGCAGGTGGCGTAAGTCAAATCGGCTTGGTTCAGAGTGTAGAAGTGAAACTGATCAAAGCCGGCGGCATGCAACTCGCATACTTGCTCTGCCATCACCGTGGCGGCGATCATGCGGCGGGTTTCGAGATCCTGTTCGAGGCCGCTATAAAGCGCGACAAGCCACGAGGGGATCGAGGCGCCGCAACGTCCCGCCATGCGCGCAATGCCTTTGAAATTCGTGGTCGGCATCAGGCCCGGTATGATCGGAATCGAAATGCCCCAACGGTCGGCCCGGTCGCGGAAACGCCCCAGCGCCTCGGTGGAAAAGCAGAACTGCGTGATCGCGCGCGTGGCGCCTGCATCCACCTTCCGTTTCAGCAGATCGAGATCGTGCTCTATCGATGGCGAGTCGGGATGCTTTTCGGGATAACAGGAGACGCTGACGGCAAAGTCGCCTATGCCGCGGATGCCGCCGATGAGATCGGGCGTCGAACGATAGCCCTCACCATGTGCCTGATAAGCAGCACCCAGCTCCGGCATGTCGCCACGCAACGCCACGATATGGCGCACGCCGACATCCCAATAATCCCGGATCACCTCGTCCACTTCGGATTTGGGCGCGGCAACGCAGGTCAGATGCGCGGCCGGCTTCAGCGCGGTTTCCTGGACCAAGCGTTTGACCGTGGCATGGGTGCGGTCACGGGTGGAACCACCCGCGCCATAGGTCACCGAGACGAAACTGGGGGTTAGCGGCTCCAAGCGTTTAACAGCGCCCCACAGCTGCTCCTCCATCTCCGCCGTTTTGGGCGGAAAGAACTCGAAGGACACGCTGATCGGATGGTCCTTGGCGACGATTTCCTTCAAACTCATGCGGCCTCCGCCTGCGCCCCGGCTTGGGACTGGCCCAACCAGATTTTCACTGTGAGCATGTCTGTCGCCTCAGCCGGTGGGGCGATGGCGTCGTTCGCCGCCATGGTGAGCCCTGCCGCTTGGAACCAGCCTTGTACCTCTTTGTCGGAAAAGCCGAGGCGGCGATGGGCAAAATCCTGGCGCAGGAACTCGAGGTTGTGCTGGGCAAAATCGGCGATCAAGAGCCGCCCGCCCTTTTGCATCACCCGTCCCGCCTCCTGCACCGCAGCAGCCGGATCGTCGAGATAATGCAGCACCTGGTGGAAGACCACGGCGTCAAAACCCGAATGCGCGCTCCCTGCCTCGAACGGCAGGCGGTAGGTATCGGCCAAGCGCACCTGGACGTTAGAGAGCTGGTTGCGGGCCAAGGTATCACGCGCAATGGCAAGCATCTCCGAACTAACATCGACACCCACCGCCCGCTTAGCGAACGGAGCCAAAAGCTCTAGCATCCGCCCGGTGCCGGTGCCCGCATCCAACAATTGCTGAATAGGTTCGACCGTCAAATGACGCAGAATAGCCGCTTCCACCTCGCGCTCTGGCGCATGCAGGCTGCGGATACGCCCCCACTCCGAAGCGTTGGCCTTGAAATAGGCCGCAGCAGCCGTGGCCCGGTTCTCGCGGACGGTGGTTAGGCGCTTGAGGTCGCTTTCCGGCGGACCGGACAACAGGGCCGCGAGCGCAGCGCTGAGTGCCGCCGCCTTGCCATCTTCCGTCGCCCTATAAAACACCCAGCTCCCCTCTTTGAAGCGCTCGATCAGCCCTGCCCCGCATAATAGTTTTAGATGACGGGACACGCGTGGCTGGCTCTGACCGATGATCTCGATCAGTTCGCTCACCGTCAGCTCCGCCTGCCGAAGCAGGAGTAAAAGGCGCAAGCGTGTCGGATCGCCTGCGGCCCGGAGCATGGCTACCAGCCTGTCCATACCATTCGCCTACCACATATAAACATATCTTTATATGCTCCGATTGGCCGCCTGCGCAAGCGGCGCCAACCCTAAGCAATGCCGCCGTTTGGGCGGCGGCGGGCTGGCCGATGCGACGAGCCGCATCGGCTTTGCCGTCATGACGAAGATTTCACCCAAACCCCGGTCGTCTGGGGTTTGGGTGACGACGGCAGGACTCGGCGTCGCGCCACCCTCGATCCGACCCATTATGTCCGGATCAAGCGGCATGCATTTTTGGCCGGGCGTGCGCCTCTATGGCAGCGTTCTCGACACCCGCAGCCGGAACAGGGACGTTTTGAACGGCATCGAACGCGCCTCCCCCCGCTTTTATGCAACGGTGCGCAGCCCTTACCGCCAGCATCGCATCAGGGAAATCCGTAACGGAATGCCCGAACCACCAGGGCCACTCGTTACTGAATGACTCCGGTACTGAATCCCGACCGATAGCGATATTTCGCGCCACGAACTTGCCATATGCCCGAGCGAACATTACCTCTCGGAGCAGCGGATGGTCTGACGGGATAGATGGAATGAAACCTTTCATAGCGAGTTTTGCGGTCGTGACCGCTTTGGTGTTGTCGCTCGGCTTGGCCGCGCGCCCAGCCTTCGCCGCCGCGCCGGCCGAACAATACATCACAGATAATATTCAGAAGGGCCTGACCATTCTGAACGATGCGCAGCTTTCCAAAGAGCAGCGCAAGACCGAATTTCAGGGCTTTCTGCTCGGCATCACCGACATCAATGTGATCGCGCGCTATACGCTGGGCCAATACCGCCGCAGTGCTGCGCCAGAGGATTTGACCGCCTTTGATGCGGCGTTCAAAGATTATGCGTTGGCGGTGTACCAATCCTATTTCTCGAAATATTCCGGCCAGTCGCTGAAGGTGACGGGCTCCTATGCCCTGACCGCCGACGAGACGGTGGTAAAGGCGGTGACGGTCGATCCCAAGAAGCCGGGCGGCAAGCCGTTCGAAGTGAACTTCCGTGTACAGAACACCGGCAGCCGCCAGGTGGTGGTCGATTTTTCCGTGGAAGGGGTTTGGATCCGCGAGTTGGAGCGCAACGATTTCACCTCCTACCTCGGCCAGCATGGCGGCGACGTCAAAGCCCTGATCGCTATGCTGAAGCAGAAAGCGGCACAGTCGAGGTAAGCGGTTCGCCCATCCCCCAATAAAAACGGCCCGGGTCACCCCGGGCCGTTTGCGTTTATGATCCCGCCCCTACTTACCGCGTGAAGCGCTTGTATTTGATTTTGTGCGGCTGGTCGGCGTCGATGCCGAGGCGGCGTTTTTTGTCGGCTTCGTAATCCTGGAAATTGCCTTCGAACCATTCGACATGGCTATCGCCTTCGAAGGCCATGATATGGGTGGCGATACGATCGAGGAACCAGCGGTCATGGCTGATGATCATGGCGCAGCCGGCGAACTCCTCCAGCGCCAGTTCGAGGGCGCGCAAGGTTTCGACATCGAGATCGTTGGTCGGTTCGTCGAGGAGGAGAAGGTTGGCGCCGGATTTCAGCATCGTCGCCAGATGGACGCGATTGCGCTCACCGCCAGAGAGCTGACCAACCTTCTTTTGCTGATCGCCGCCTTTGAAATTGAAGGCACCGCAATAAGCGCGACTGTTGATGGTGCGCTTGCCGAGTTCCAAGACGTCGAGGCCACCGGAAATCTCCTGCCATACCGTCTTGTTGGGATCGAGGCTGTCGCGCGATTGATCGACATAGCCGAGCTTGACCGTAGGGCCGATGCGCAGCGTGCCCGCATCCGGCGTTTCCAAGCCCGTGATCATTTTGAACAGCGTCGTCTTACCAGCGCCGTTGGGGCCGATGACGCCGACGATGCCGCCAGGCGGCAGCTTAAAATCGAAATTCTCGAACAGCAGCCGGTCATCGAAGGCTTTGCTAAGGCCTTCGGCTTCCACCACCACGCTGCCGAGACGCTCGGCGACCGGAATGATGATCTGGGCCGGGCCGGTGCGCATTTCTGCCGCCTTGGACACCAACTCATCATAGGCATTGATACGCGCCTTAGACTTGGCCTGACGGGCTTTGGCGCCTTGCTGAATCCATTCGCGCTCGCGCGTGATGGTGCGTTGCAGGGCCGCCTCTTCCTGGCTTTCCTTGGTGAAGCGCTGCTCCTGTTCGATCAGGTATTTGGTGTAGTTGCCTTCATGCGGGATGCCTTTGCCGCGGTCGAGTTCCAAAATCCACCCCGTCACATTGTCGAGGAAGTAGCGATCATGGGTGACGAGGATGACGCAGCCGGCATAGCCACGCAGCGTATGCTCCAGCCAGCCCACCGTCTCGGCGTCCAAATGGTTGGTCGGTTCGTCGAGAAGAAGAATATCGGGAGCATCGAGCAAGAGTTTGCACAGGGCCACGCGGCGGCGCTCACCGCCCGATAGGCTGGTGACACCCAGATCGCCATCGGGACAACCCAGCGCATCCATCGATTGATCGACCTGGCTGTCGAGATCCCATAGGCCTTGTGCTTCGATCTCGTCCTGCAGGCGCGACATCTCGTCGGCCGTTTCATCGGTGTAGTTGGAGGCAATCTCGTTGTAACGATCCACCAGCGCCTGCTTTTTGGCGACGCCTTCCATCACGTTTTCGCGTACCGTTTTGGCGGCATCGAGCTGCGGTTCCTGCGGCAGATAGCCGACGCGGACACCATCCGCCGCCCAGGCCTCACCGGTGAACTCCTTGTCCATCCCGGCCATAATCCGCATCAAGGTCGATTTGCCCGAACCGTTGACGCCGACGATGCCAATCTTGGCGCCGGGATAGAAGGACAGCCAAATATCCTTCAGAACCTGCTTCCCACCGGGATAGGTCTTGGACATGCCCTTCATGAAGTAGACAAATTGCGGGCCGGCCATGAGAGCCATCCTTTCGAGAAAGCGCAATCCGGAAAAGGGTAAAGCGGTTTTCCGACCGATTGCGTGACAAAAACCGGAATTGGGGGTGCGCGGGTTTAGCAGAAGCGCCGGCGGGCCCGCAACCGCCCATCATCCTTCAAGGCGTCCCGCGTCAACAAACGGGGCAAATACCTCTCCCGAACCAGGGGGCGCGCACCGCAAGATGACGCATTTGGATCAGAACTTGATCTTGGCCTTGGAGAGCAGCGACACGGCGTTATTGCCCGTCATCCCCCCATAATTCATCTGGTAGGAGGCGTTGGCCTGCAACGCCACCGAATCGCCGAAGAATTCGGTCTTGTAGCCAAGCTCGATATCGGTTTCGGGGGTCATATTGAGGATCTTGTCGCGGCCGTAGAACTGCAGATCGTTGCCGTTGGTGCTGGAGAAATTTGAGAAATTCGGCGCCGGACGCGCGAGGGAGACCCCAAACGCATCGTTCTTGCTGAAGAGTCCATGCTTGGCCACGGCTACGCCAAAAGCCTCGGTCCTGACACTGGCATCAGGTGTGACCGCGCCGGGACGCAATTCGAGCTGCGTGAGTCCTTCGCTGTAGCTGGCGGTGGTCACCCACCCCCCTCCGAAGCCGACATGGGCACTGACCCCCAAGGCCGATGTGGTGTGCGTACCAAAGTTGGGAAGCCCCACAATACGCTCGCTACCACTCGACGCCGTTAGATTGAAGCCGCCCCAGCGGGCAAAATCCCAACTCATGCCAGCAACAAGCGAGCGGGTATTCCGTGTATCGTAAGGAAGGCTGCCACCCATTGCCGCGAGGGCGAGCCTTGCATCCATCAAATAACGATTGAGGCCTGGCGAAGAAGAGGCCTGTCCCAGCGAAAATGCCAGTCCATCCACGAGATTGGCCGAAACACCGAGGTAGCTGCCACCATTCGACAAAGAGGTGTAGGTCGAGCCATAAGCAAGGGAATGATAGAACAGGCCATCAAATGCTGTCGGCGCATAGCGCTCTAGCATCCGGCCGACATCAACATTGAAGCCGCTATCCAGCGACAGCCCAGCCGCGAGCGGAAAGGTTACGGACACTTCTTCGAGAGGATTGCGCAACATTTGCTGCTGAACGGCCGCTTGGCTCGAGCCCAAATCCGAGAGCAGCACAGGGGCCTCAAAGGCGTCGGCGATACGGGATTGCGGCGCCGAGAGGTCGAGCGCTGGCGACGCCGCGGCGGCCGTCAGACTGACGACAACGCCCGCAACGGCCAAAAGCCCGCGGAAACCTAACCGACCCCTCATCACACCTAGCGACGACCGCTCTCCTCTTGTAGCCTCGCAATTTAGCAGATGCCGGGCGCGGCTCTCAAAGGATTCCTCGGTTTTTCCGTGACTTCGCGGCAACAAATAGCGATTCTTTTGGCACGGCTGCGAACGCCGGTAATCAATATATAGTTAGCTGGCGTTGGCCTCGGACAGATGATTGTGGGCGGCGCCAGCATTGTGAAGGCTGGCAGGCTTGGCCCATAGGAAAATCGCCAAAGATTAACGTATGGGATATGGGAGGGCTGCCGTGGTTAACGTGGAGGCCTGACTAGTCCCTTGTCTGGCCAGTTGTCCCCAACCGATTGCCGCCCCCTGCTTTTTGCCTTGTTGCCCTCCGCGCTGGTCCGCGCCACCATCTGCCGGTCAGCAATCGCGCAGACGAAATCGGCGCATGGGAAAGCCCATGAGTCGCTGGATCGGCGTGTTTGGAGGGCGGTGAGAGAGTTTTCCGTCGCCAAGACATATGTGAAGTGGACTTGTCTGAGTGTTTGTTTGTACCTTCAACCCGAGTGGGGGCCTGGGTGACGATCACGATATTGACGCTGATGAAAAGCAAAGCGGCCCTTGTGCTATGCGTAGTCCTGGGGGGCTGCGCCACCTTGCTAAGCAGCTGTACCTCATCAGCCCCTCCCGGCGAATATGATCCCTTCGAGCCAGTAAACCGGGAGGTCTTCGCCTTCAATCACGCGCTCGACAAAAACGCAGCTTTGCCGGCGGCCACTTTCTACAAAAACGCTCTGCCCGACGACGTCCGTACCGGGGTCCACAATTTTATGTCCAACCTCACCACGCCCGTCACCCTTGCCAACGACCTCCTGCAGGGCGAGTTCACCAATGCCGGTTATGCGGTTTGCCGCGCCGCCGTGAACTCGACGATCGGTATCGCCGGTGTGCTGGATCCTGCCAGCGGCTATGGTTGCCAGGACCATGACGAGGATTTCGGCCAGACCTTGGGGGTCTATGGCGTCCCCGGTGGACCTTATCTGGTGTTGCCGCTGCTTGGCGCCTCACTGCCACGCGATCTGGGCGGGAAATTGGTGGTCGACGGCTATTTCAATCCGCTGAGTTATTTGAAGTATGACGGCAAATTCTACGTTTCGCTTGCGCAGAACGGAGTGAAGCTGGTCGATCAGCGGTCGCATGCGGTGAGTATGCTGCGAGAAGTGGAACGCACCAGCATCGATTACTATGCGGCAATGCGCGGCCTCTATATCAAACGGCGGAATGCAGCCATCGCCAACGAAGTCCTCGCGCCGGAAGCGCCAACGAAGTAGAAGCCTCCCGTTGAATCTGTTTTTCCGAAAGTACCATGTCGATTATTGAACGGATTGTAGGCTTTTGCTGCCGCCACGCGCGCGTTGTGGTTGCTGCCGGTATTGTCGCGGCCATCGCGGGCTTTGCCTATACGGCGGCCAATTTCGCAATGAACACCGATTCGAGCACGCTGATCTCGCCGGAGTTGCCCTGGCGAAAAGCCATGGCGCGCTTCGATGCCCTGTTCCCCCAGCGCAACAATCTCATTCTCGTGGTGATCGATTCGGCTTCGTCCGATCGCGCCGATACGGCTGCCAATCTTCTGGCTGCCAAGCTTTCCCAGAATCCCAAGCAGTTTCCCGCCGTGCACCGCCCCGATGGCGGCCCCTATTTCGAGAAGAACGGATTGTTGTTCCTGCCCGAAAAATGCGTGCAGGACGCCATGGGCAAGCTCGTACAGGCGCAGCCCTTCCTCGGCGCGTTATCCTCCGATCCTTCCTTGCGCGGCGTCATGGATAGCCTGTCGACAGCATTGATGGGCGTCAGTCACGGCCAAGCCCAGCTCTCCCAGATCGACGCCCCCATGGCGGCATTTGCCACCACGCTCGAAAAAACCAATGGGGGTCAAAAGGCCTATCTGTCCTGGCGCTCGCTGTTCTCATCCGATGACAGTAATCAAAAGGAATGCTCCTTCGCCCGTACCCGTACCTTTATCGAAGTGCAGCCACGGCTCGATTACACCAGCTTGATGCCCGGCGAAACGGCGGAGCAAGCAATCCGCGCTGCGGCCAAGCAATTGGAACTCACACCGGATAACGGCGTCACCGTGCGCCTGACTGGCCCCGTGCCGCTGTCGGACGAGGAATTCGCCACGCTGTCCGAGAATGCCGGGCTGATGGGTCTTGCCATGCTCTTGATGGTGACGGCGAGCCTGTGGTTCGCGGTGCATTCCGTGCGCATCATTGCCTGCATCCTCACCACGCTGGTGACCGGGCTGGTGGTGACAACGGCGCTCGGCCTGATGGTCGTGCATGTCTTCAACATCATCTCTATCGCCTTTATCGCCCTGTTTGTCGGTTTGGGCGTGGATTTCGCAATCCAGTTTTCGGTGCGTTATCGTGCCGAACGCCATGCAGTAGGCGATCTGAGCAAGGCGCTGTCTTGCGCGGGGCGCGGCGTGGGCACGCCCCTAGCGCTGGCCGCCTCGGCCACCTGCGCCGGTTTCTTCTCCTTCATTCCCACCGATTATGTGGGCGTCGCCGAACTCGGTAAAATTGCGGGCATCGGCATGATTGTGGCCTTCCTGCTGGCCATTACCTTCCTGCCCGCGCTGATCCGGCTGGTAAAGCCACCAGGCGAAGCCGAGCGCGTGGGCTTTTCATTTCTGGCGCCTGCCGACCGTTTCCTGCGCTACCATCGGAAGCGTGTTGTCCGTTGGGGCGCCATCCTTGGCGTTTTGGCAGCGCTGACACTACCTTTCCTGCAGTTCAATCCCAATCCGCTCGACCTTCGCAGCCCCAAAGTCGAATCGATGTCGACCTTGAACGATCTGATGAAGGACCCGGATACCTCGCCCAATACCATCGACGTGCTGGCGCCCTCCTTGAAGGACGCCGACAAGCTCGCCGACAAAATCGCGGCGCGGCCGTTGGTCGGACAAGTGCTGACGCTGACGACTTTCATTCCACAGGACCAGCCCAAGAAGCTGGCAATGATCTCCGACACGGCGTTCCTGCTCGATGCCACCCTGAATCCCATCCAGGTCAAGCCAGCACCGAACGACGCGGAAACCATCGCCAGCATCAAAGCGGCCGCTGCTTCTTTGCATCAGGCCGCAAAAGCCAAACACTTCAAGGGCGCCGAGCGTAGCGCTGCCAGCGACGCGGAACGTTTGGCACGGGCCCTCGACACGCTGGCCGGTTCATCTCTCGCCCTGCGGCAAGCGGCGACCGCGGCGCTTATTCCCGGGCTCAATGGCCTGCTCGACGAATTGCGCAGCGTGCTTCAGGCCAGTCCTGTCACGGTGCAAAATATGCCGCCGGAACTGGTGGCCGAGTGGGTGGCCAAGGATGGCAGCGCCCGCATTCAGGTCTCGCCCAAAAGCAATGCCCACGACAACAAATCGCTCAAGCGCTTCTCCAAGGATGTAATGGCTGTCGCGCCGAACCTCACCGGTACCCCGATTATCATCGAAGAGTCGGGGCAGACCATTGTACGGGCTTTCGTTCAGGCAGGGATCTGGTCGTTTATCGCCATCAGCATTCTGCTCGCTTTTGTGTTGCGGCGCGAACGCGACGTGATGATGACCATCATTCCCGTTGTCCTGACGGCGGTCTTTACACTGGCGACCTGCCGCATTATCGGGCTCGAACTCAACTTCGCCAACATCATCGCGCTGCCGCTGCTGTTCGGCATCGGCGTTGCCTTCAACATTTACTTTGTGGTGGCATGGCGCGCAGGTGCCGAGTGCTTGTTACAGTCGAGCCTGACACGCGCCGTCATTTTCAGCGCCCTTACCACCGCTTCGGGTTTTGGGACGCTGTGTCTGTCCAGCCATCCGGGCACGGCCAGCATGGGTGAGCTGCTCATCATCTCGCTAGGCTGGACGCTGTTCACGACGCTGTTCTTCCTGCCCGCCCTGCTGGGCAAGCCGCCGCCAAAAGGGTCGCACTAAACTCCTCGCCAAACGAAAATGGCCCGCAACCTGCGGGCCATTTGTTTATGCGGTGAGCGATGCTTACTCTTTCAGCAGCCCGTCGGCGAGCGCATTCAATTTCTTTTCGAGCCCAGCGGCACCGCCTGACTGCACCGTGGCACTAAAATCCGAGCGCTGTTTGGCAATCTGACTGACATAGCCATTGAGGAAAATGTCGATGATTTTCCAGTTCGTACCGGTTTGGCGCATGCGGTAGTTGAAGGGAACCGTGTCGCTGCCGGCAACCAGCTTCGAGGTCACAATGCGGTCTGTTCCACGTACCGACGAGGCCGGATCGACGATGAATTTCTCGCCATCAAAGCTTTTGAAATTGCTGGCATAGCTGGCCACGGTGTAACGGCCCAAAGCGGTGATCAGCGCCTTCTGATCGGCGTCCGACATTGAGGTCCAAGCCGGACCGACCGAGAGCCGCGTCATGCCGGGAAAATCGAAGGTTTGCTCGATCACAGGCTTCAGTTTCTCGTAGCGGCCCTTTACGCCGAGCTGCTTGCCTTGCTTCATGGAGGCCAAAAGCGTGTCGTAGAAGGATTGTACGGGCGCGACAGCGGTATCGCCGACTTCCGCATAGACAGCTGTAGCCGAGGCCATCAACAATGCCGACAGCGATGCGGCCCGGAACAAGGTCTTTCTCATTTTCATTCCTCTTAGGCGTCACGGCCCCCAGAAGTGTATCAGTCTGGGATCGTTTGGTGGCGGAATTATGGGCCTTTAACTTTCCCGCGTCAGCAGGAAGGGCAGAAGGTCCCGCAATGCCGCCCCGTTGCCGCCGAATGGCGCCAGCGCGGCCACCGCCCGATCGGCAATTTGGCGGGCCTTTTCTCGAGCGCCGTCAATCCCGTAGATAGAAACGAGCGTGGCCTTTCCATGTTCCTGATCCTTGCCGACCGCCTTGCCCGCTTTTTCTGCGGTGGAGGTAACGTCGAGTAAGTCATCCGTGATCTGGAAAACGAGCCCCATATCGGCTGCGTATTGGCGCATCCGCTCCTGCTCCGCGGGCCCGGCTTCGCCCAAAATGGCGCCCGCCTCGCAGGAAAATTCGAAAAGCTGACCGGTCTTCAAACGCTGCAGCAGCATTACCTCGTCAGCGCCAAAGCTTCGTTCAGCCGCCACCATGTCGATCATCTGGCCGCCGATCATGCCATCGGCACCCGCCGCCTCAGCAAGGCGCGTGATCAATTTGCAGCGCACCTCAGCGGACGGATGGGTCTTGGCATCCGCCAAAATTTCGAAAGCAATGGTGAGGAGCCCGTCGCCCGCAAGGACTGCCGTGGCCTCGTCAAAAGCCTTGTGGGTAGTGGGACGGCCGCGGCGCAGATCGTCATCGTCCATGCACGGCAAGTCGTCGTGGACCAGCGAGTAGGTATGCAGGACTTCGATGGCTGCCGCGGTCCGGCGGGCGTGAGCTTCGTCCACGTTAAACAGAGCAGCGCATTCCATCACCAGAAAGGGGCGGAGCCTTTTTCCTCCCGCAAAGGTAGCATAGCGCATCGCCTCATGAATCCGGCTATGCAGACCATGTGGCTTGGGGAGCACAACCTCGAGAGTTTGCTCAACCGCTTTCGCGGCACGATCCAGAGCGGGTGCGAGGCCAGCCTGGGGGCCTAATGTACTCATATCGGTGTCCTTTCCCCATCCTAAGTTCCTCTCTAGCGCAATTGCCGCCTGAAGCAACGGGGCCCCTGGCGTTAAACCACAGCGCAAGAAAATGATTGCGCTCAGTGCCCGCTTTCGGGAAACTGCCGATTGGCGGCTTGGCGCGGATTTCCCTTTTTCATTTAGGGATTTAGCGTGCTAGACGGACATCAATAACCAAGGAGTTTCGAGCCCATGCGTGTCGTTCTTGCCCAGCCGCGCGGCTTTTGTGCAGGCGTCGTCCGGGCGATCGATATCGTCGAAAGGGCGCTCGAGAAATACGGCGAACCGGTCTATGTGCGCCACGAGATCGTCCACAACCGCCATGTTGTAGAGACCTTGAAGAGCAAAGGCGCGCGCTTCGTCGAGGAGCTGAATGAGGTGCCCGATGGCGCCGTCACAGTATTCAGCGCCCATGGCGTGCCGCAATCGGTGGTCAAGGATGCCGAGGGCCGCGGCCTGCCCGTGCTTGACGCCACCTGCCCACTCGTCTCGAAGGTGCATAGCCAAGGCAAACGCTATGTCGGCAATGGCCGCACCCTGATCCTGATCGGCCATGCCGGCCATCCGGAAGTGGAAGGCACCATGGGTCAGGTGAACGCACCGGTCCATCTGGTGCAATGCGAAGCCGATATCGACAAACTTTCGATCCCGCTCGATACGCCGGTTGCCTATGTGACCCAGACCACACTGTCGATTGACGACACCCGTAACATCATCGCGGCGCTGAAGGTTCGCTTCTCCGATATCCTGGGGCCGGAGACGACCGATATCTGCTATGCCACCCAGAATCGCCAGCAAGCGGTGCGCGAACTCTGCCGCTTCGCCGATGTCATTCTGGTGGTGGGAGCCAAAAACAGTTCGAACTCCAACCGGCTTCGCGAAATCGGCAAGGAAGAGGGCAAGCCCAGCTACCTCATCAATGATGGCAGCGAGCTCGATCCGGACTGGATCAAAGGCCACGGCACTATCGGTATTACCGCGGGCGCCTCGGCCCCTGAAGCGCTGGTCGAACACGTCATAGACGCTTTGCGCGCCATCAATCCCGACTGCACCGTCGAGCAGATGGACGGCAAGAAAGAACATATCGAATTCCGCCTTCCGGCGGAACTTCGAGGTTAAGGAGTAAGACTTTGAGCATTCCCTTCATGCAGATGGCCCGGATCGGGTCCTATGTCGTCAAGCAACATTTGAGCGGCAAGAAGCGTTATCCGCTCGTGCTGATGCTCGAGCCCTTGTTCCGCTGCAACCTCGCCTGCCAGGGCTGCGGCAAGATCGATTATCCTGACGAGATCCTCAATCAGCGCCTCTCTTATGAGGATTGCATGAAGGCGATCGACGAATGCGGCGCCCCAGCCGTTTCGATCGCGGGCGGTGAGCCGCTACTGCATCGCGAGATGCCGCAGATCGTCAAGGGCTATATTGAGCGCAAGAAGTTCGTCATCCTCTGTACCAATGCGCTGCTTCTGGCCAAGAAGATCGACCAGTATGAGCCGCATGACAATTTCACCTGGTCGATCCATCTGGATGGCGACAAGGGCATGCACGACAAATCGGTGTGCCTGGAAGGCACCTATGACAAAGCCGTCGCGGCGCTGAAGCTGGCCAAATCAAAGGGCTTTCGCACCCAGATCAACTGCACCCTGTTCAACGACGCCGATCCCGAACGCACCGCCGCGTTCTTCGACGATGTGATGGCGATGGGCTGCGACGGTATCACGGTGTCGCCGGGCTACGCCTATGAGCGTGCCCCGAACCAGACCCACTTCCTTAATCGCGAGAAGACCAAGACCTTGTTCCGGGATGTTCTGTCCCGCGGCAATGGTGGCAAGAAGTGGAAGTTCACACAGTCAGAACTCTTCCTGGACTTTCTGGCAGGCAACCAGACGTATGAATGCTCGCCCTGGTCGATGCCAGCGCGCACCGTCTTCGGCTGGCAGAAGCCCTGCTACCTGCTTGGCGAAGGCTATGTGCAGACCTTCAAGGAACTGATCGAAGGCACCGATTGGGACAAATACGGCGTCGGCAATTACGAAAAATGCGCCAACTGCATGGTGCATTGCGGCTTTGAAGGCACGGCTGTCGCCGATTCGGTGAACAAGCCATACAAGCTCGTGCCATTGGCGCTACGCGGGATCAAGACGGATGGCGCCTTTGCTCCGGAAGTCGATTTCTCCAAGCAACGTCCCGCTGAGTTCATGTTCTCGCGCCATGTCGAGCACAAGCTCGCTGAGATCAAATCAGCCAAGGTAGGGGCAGCCAACACCGGGGCCGAGAGCACGGAGGCAGCGGAGTAAGGTGCGGAAGGCGGCCCCCGCTTCGCGGGCGGTGCGGAGCAACTCACCGAACTGCCCGCGCTCGCGCAGCAGCGAACGGATAATCGCAAAGTAGCGCGGATGACCGTTGATGCTTAGATGTTCGAGCGCGGCGGGTGGCAGCGTGCGCTTGCAATCGTCCGACACCACGCGCAGCACCACGAAGGGGATGCCCCGCTCGCTGGCAAAGCGGGCCGCAATGTGGGACTCCATATCGACGGCATGGGCGCCAGTCTGACGGAAAAGGTCTTTCTTGGCCCCCATATGCTGGGCGGGCTCTTCGACGCCGGCAATCACCACCGAATGGGCCTCCGGCAGTTTGGTGCGCAAAACACGGGACCATTCCGGATCGCAGGCATAATGCTCGCGCTCGGTGACGACATGGGAGGCGATGAGAGCATCCCCTACCTCCGGAATGGGTGCGAGAGCGCCCGCCAGCCCCATACTGATGATGCCATGCACGTCCGGCCCTAGCGCTCGCAGGCGGCGCAGCAAGAGCTTGGAATTGCCCGCGCCGATCACCGGCGTCAGCCCGAAGCGCCGCGCCATGCGCGCCTCTTTGGCAAGTCCTACGACAGCGACGACTTTCACAGCCCGTGCCCCACTTTGCGCGAATTGCCGGTCTTCAGATTGCGGTACCGCGCGGCGGCCCACAAGGGGAAGAATTTAGGATAGCCGTGATAGCGCAGGTAAAACACGCGGGGAAAACCGCCGCCGGTGTAATGCTCTTGCGGCCAGAGGCCATCTTCCTGCTGATGGGCGCAAAGCCACTCGATGCCGCGTTCGACCGCGGGATGATCAACCTCGCCAGCCGCCATCAGCCCCAGCAAAGCCCAAGCCGTCTGTGAGGCGGTCGAGGACGCTTGTTCATAAGCTTTGTAATCGAGCTTGTAGCTGTCGCAATCTTCGCCCCAGCCGCCATCTTCGTTCTGGATGGTAATGAGCCATGCGGTGGCTTTACGCATCATCGGGTGGGTGGGCTCGATCCCTGCCGCGTTGAGCCCCGCCAGTGCCGACCAGGTGCCATAGATGTAATTGACGCCCCAGCGGCCAAACCAACTGCCGTCTCTGAGCTGCACCCGCTCCAGATAATCGATGGCCGCCTTCATGGCCGGGGAATCCGAGGGCTCGCCAAGCTGAGCCAGCATGCCGATACAACGGCCCGTGACATCCTCCGTAGGCGGATCGAGCAACGCACCGTGATCGGCAAAGGGGATGTTGTTCAGGTAGTAGTAGGCGTTATCGGCATCAAACGCACCCCAGCCGCCATTCTTGCTCTGCAACCCTTCGACCCATTCGCGGCCGCGCGCGATAGCCTGACTGTAATCGGATTTGGGCGCCTCGATCTCCTTGGCACGGTCGAGCGCCATCACCACCACAGCGGTGTCGTCGAGATCGGGATAATAATCGTTGCGGTATTGAAAGGCCCAGCCGCCCGGACGCACGCCCGGCTTTTCCTCCGCCCAATCGCCTTTGACATCGAGAACTTGCAGCGGCTTCAGCCATTCCAGGCCCTTGGTCACAGCCTCATGGGTTTTGGGGTCGCGCGTTTCCATCAGCGCATGGACGACAAGGCCCGTATCCCAAACCGGCGAAACGCAAGGCTGGCAATAGGCTTCGTCCTCTTTGATAACGAGCAGTTTTTCGACCGAACGACGGGCGATGGCGCGGTGCGGATCCTCTGGCGGCACGCCCAGCGTGTCATACATCATTACGCTGTTGGCCATGGCCGGATAAATCGCGCCCAGCCCGTCTTCACCGTTGAGGCGCTCGGTCGTCCAGCGCAGGCATTCGGCGACGGCGTGGTCCCGCAGCTTTTGCGGCCACACCGGTTCCAGCCGCTTCAGCACCCAATCGAGGGCGCCGAAAAAGGCCGACCAAAAGGCGCTTTGATGCGGTGCGCGCTTGGAGGCCACTTTGCCCGGCAGGAACAGCTCTTTCACATGCACGCCGCGCGGATTTTTCGCGAACGGTCTTTTGGCAGCAAGCACCAAGAGCGGCACAATCACCGTACGCGCCCAATAGCTCATCTTGGAGAGATGAATAGGAAACCAGCGCGGCAAGAGGATGACTTCCGCGGGCACGGTCGGAATAATATTCCACGGCACGTCGCCATACAGCGCCAGTTGAATCCGGGTGAAGACATTGGTCCTACCGGCACCGCCGCGTTTCAAGATTTCTCCGCGCGCCCGCACCATATGCGGCGCGTCGGGGCTATCGCCGATCATCTTGAGGGCAAAATAGGCTTTCACCGTTGCTGAGATATCGACGACACCGCCGTGATAGAGCGGCCAGCCGCCATGGGCGCCCTGGATACGGCGCAGATAAACCCCGATCTTCCGCTCCAATTCCAGATTGGGTTCTTCGGCAAGAAAATGGGTCAGCAGCACATATTCGGCGGGAATGGTGGCGTCGGCTTCGAGTTCGTAAACCCAATGCCCATCCGGCCTCTGCTGCTTGAGCAAGGCCTCGGTCGCATTCTTGATGATCGCGTCCACTGCGATCGCTTCGGTTGGGTTTCTGACGTTCACGTTCATGGTGGAACTATACGGGTTGTGAAGCGCATGCCAATCGCGCTGCCGTTTGGCCGGAACGCAAGGCACCTTCGATGGTAGCGGGAAGACCGGTCTGAATCCAATCGCCGGCGAGGGTGAGATTCTTCCAAACCGTTTTGGGGCCGGGGCGCAGCGCATTCTGCTCGGGCGTCGCAGCAAAGGTGGCGCGCTTTTCCTTGACGATTTGCCAGATCGGCAGTTGCAGGGGCAGGTTCAGCGCTTTGGCGACATCGGCCCAAAGCAGCTGGGCAAGGTCTTCGCGGTCACGATCTACGATGCCGTCCGCGGCACTGACCGTCACCGAAATACGACCCGGGAAAGTGAACACCCACTCCGCCGCACTGTTAATGAGACCGAGCATAGCGGGAGCGCCGTCCGGGGCCGTGGTCTTGAAATGGGCGTTGACGATGGAGCGAAATTCGGTTGGCACCGAAAGCTCCGGTACCAGATCACGCGCCACCCAAGGCGGTAGCGCCAGTACGATACGATCCTCTGACGTGATCGCAATTCTGTTCTCCGGAAATTCGAGCGCGGCCACCCGATCGCCCTCGAACACGATGCGGCGCAAACGCTGGCCGAAATGGATCATGCCACTTTGGGCCGTGAGATAGGCAAGCGCCGGTTCAACAAAAGCCGCGGCCAGCGTGGGATGGGCGATGCGGGGGCGATAGGCACGCCCGCCTTTGGCCAAGGTTTCTTTTAACACGGCACCCGCCAGCCGCGCCGAAGCCTTTGCCGGATCGGTGTTCATGATCGCTAGCAAAACCGGACGCAGCATGCGCTCCCACAACGCGCCATGGGTGGGTATCAAATCTTCGATACAGGCATTGGGTCCGGCGGCGAGAAGACCGGCGAGGGCTGCGTAATCCAGCGCCGTTGTTCCGGGTACGCGGCGGTCCTGCGCAAAAATCCACCACGGCAACGGGCCTTCATTGGGCCGCAAGGTCCAATGCGCACCGCTCGCCAGATCGGCAAAATCAAATTCCGCCAGCCCGGGCCCCACCAACGCATTCTTGGCGCCGATGATTTTCAGATAGCACGCAACCGACGAGTTGCCAGACAGCACGAGATGATTGCCGTTGTCGATAACGCCATCAAGCGCCGGATCATAATAAGAGCGGCAACGCCCACCCGCCTGCCCCGCAGCCTCGTAGACAATGGTCTCTAAGCCTTCAGAAGCAGCGGCCACAGCTGCCGAAAGCCCTGCCAAGCCGCCACCGATGACGAAGAGCCGGGTCATGCGCGTAAACCGTGACGCAGCGCCAGATAAGCCAACAAAGGCTTGGGCAATTTCACACGGCGGCGTGGACTCGCCCAGCCCTCGGCCAGCATGCGTTTCAGAATTTCGCTATAGACGGCCCCCATCAGGCGCGGCGCGCGCAGATCGCCCTTCGGGCGCGCGGCCATGATCGCGTGAGCTTTTTCGTAATGCTTGAGCGCGATGGCCGCCACTTGACGACAGCTTTCGTTGAGACCGGGACCGGCCAGGATTTTCTGCGGATCGACCGGGCCGATACCCGCATCCACCAGATGCTCGCGTGGCAGATAGAGACGGCCGATCGCTGCATCCTCATCGAGATCGCGCAAAATATTGGTGAGCTGCAGAGCGCGCCCGAGGTGATGGGCAAGCGCAAAGCCCGGTTCTTCCTCCATGCCAAAGACCTTGATGGAGAGACGCCCCACAGCGCTGGCCACCCGGTCACAATAGACGTCGAGCACCTCATAGCTGGGGGCAACGATGTCGCCCTCCACATCCATTTGCATGCCGTCGATGACCGCAAGAAAGTCGGCGATGCGCAGGTCAAAGCTAGCGACGGCGTGCGTCAAAAATCCGGCACGGCCAGCGCGTCCGCCGATGTAAAGCGAGGCCAGATCGTCGCGCCATTCCTGCAATTCGGTGAGCCGTTCCGCTCGTGTGCCCACACCATCATCGGCGATATCGTCGACGATGCGGCAGAAGGCGTAGATGGCGTACATCCCCTCACGCTGGGGCTTGGCCATCAGCTTCATGGCCGAATAGAAAGAGCTTTTGGCGGCTTTCTGGCGGACGGCTTCGATTTCAGAAGATTCGGTCATAACGTCTTCTTACGCCCCCTTACGTGCAGCAAAAAGACGGGTGCGCAGAAAGCGATAAAAAGCCGAGAAAAGCAGCCGCGGCAGTTCGATCTTGCGGTGATGCACACGCTCAGACAAAGGGTCCAGTGCCAAGAGCTTCTTGTTGAGGTCTTCGGCAAGGCGCTGAATGATAGCGACCTCCAGCGCCAGCCGCGCATCGCGAATATGGCTGGCGAAAGCTGCCGATGTCTGCAGCAGTTCGGCATTGCGCGCGGCGAGTTCGGCGATGACGGCACGCAGCGCAGGCGTGGCGGTCTCTCCGCCCAAATCCACAATGCGCGCGCCATGCTTGTCCAGCACATCCTGGGGCAGATAGACCCGATTCAGCGCACGATAATCCTTGCCGCAATCCTGCAGATGATTGATGACCTGAAGCGCGGCACAGAGCGCATCACTGAGCAGCCATACGCCTTTGCCCTCACCGTGCACATCGAGGATATAGCGGCCGACGGGCATCGCCGAATAGCGGCAGTAATCGATGAGTTCATTCCAATCGGCATAGCGCAGCTTGATGATGTCGCGCCGGAAGGCTTCCAGCAAATCGGCAGCATGATCGGTGGCGAGGCCGCGCGCCTCCAGCACCGCACGTAGCGCGACGCCCTCAGCGGAGGCATTCGAGCCCCCCATCAGCGTGAGACGCATAGCCTCGAGCAGGCGGAGCTTTTCTTCTGACGGTGCGACCTCGCTGTCGGCGACATCATCGGCGGTGCGCACGAAGCGATAGAAGGCCATGATTGCCGGGCGATGGCTGGGCGCAATGATGACCGATGCAACGGGAAAATTCTCGTCCTTATGCCCCTTGCCCGATGCCAGAACCGCCGCTTCACTCATCTTGCAATCGCCATTCACTTCGCCAGCGCTTGCGCGCGCCCCTTCCACATGCCGCCGCGCCCCCGCCAGTGCTGGATGGCGGAATCGATGGTGAAGGCCGCATAAAACACGCCAATGACAGGCAAAGCCAAGCCCCAGAACGGTGAACGGCCATAGAAGTGTAACATCGGCTGAAAGGCGATGGTCATAAGGACCCAAGTCAAAGCCCCGAAAATCGCCGCCAGCCCCCCGGCAAAAAGCCCGGTCAGCGGGATAATGTAGAGCAAAACCATGCCAAGCACGGTTCCGGCCAATAAGATGGGCGAATAAGAGAGCTGCGCATAGGCCGAGCGCGACACCATGGCATGGATATCGGCAACACACGGATACGGCCTTAAACTCAGTGCCCGGTTGGTCAGGCCAAGCCAGATGGGGCCTTGGGTCTTCATCCGCCGCCCCATGGCGCAATCATCAATGATCTCGGCACGAATGGAAGCGATGCCGCCCGCCCGTTCCAGCGCGTCACGCCGGATCAACATGCAGCCGCCTGCCGCCCCTGCCGTCGGGCGCTTTGGATCATTCACCCAACCGAATGGATACAGCATGTCGAAAAAGAAAACGAAGGCGGGAATAAGAAAGCGTTCGGCGAAGCTCTCGCAGTTGAGCTTGGCCATCAGCGAGACGAGCACGTAATGCCCAGCTTCGGCCCGGGACACGAGCGCGCGCAAATTGTCGTGGCTGTGCGCGATGTCGGCGTCGGTAAGCCAGAGGTAATCGGGCGCGGCGCCCGCCGTGGCGACGCCTTGGTCGACCGCAAAGAGTTTGCCGGTCCAACCCGCAGGATGGGGTGCGCCGCAGAGCACCTGCAGACGAGCATCCCCGAGCGCCCGCACAACCGCGGCAGTCCCATCATCGCTCTGATCATCGACCACGATGACACGCAAGGCACCGGGATAATCCTGGGCGAGAAGACTGCTGACACATTGGGCAATGCCGCCGGCTTCATTGCGGGCCGGAACCACGGCCGTTACCGCGGGCCATCGGGCGGGAGGCGGTACGGGGCCGTCGTCCCGCTCGCGCAGCAGCCAGAACCAACCGCGCCCGAATACCAGAACGAGCCAGATGGCGAGCGAGATAAAGCCTATAAGAACTGCCGCGATCATCGCAGCATTCCTGCCTGTTTGAACCAGGCGAGCGCATCGACCAGTGCCTCGCGATAGGGGCGCGCGCGATAACCCAATTCCCGCGATGCTTTGGCCGACGAGAAGAACATGTGGTACTTGGCCATCTTCAGCGCATCGGCGGTGATGAACGGCTCTTTGCCTGTGACCTGTGCGATGGCTTCGGCGATATAGGCGAGAGGAAAAAGCGGCCCGCGCGGCAGGCCGATGGTTGGAGCCTTGCGGCCGGAAAGCTCCGCGATGGCGCCGACCATGGTACGGAAGGCGACATCCTCACCGCCGAGAATATAGCTCTCGCCGATTTTCCCCATTTCCAGCGCCAAAAGATGACCTACGGCGACGTCATCGACATGCACCAGATTAAGACCGGTATCGACAAAGGCCGGAATGCGTCCGCAAGCCGCCTCGACAATGACGCGGCCGGTGGGGGTCGGCTTGATATCGCGTGGGCCGATCGGGGTCGAGGGATTGACGATAATGGCAGGCAAACCCTCTCGCACCATCGCTTCGACCAAGCGTTCCGCCACCAGCTTGGAGCGCTTGTAAGCACCAATGGCGCTTTGTTCGGTATGACGCGAGGTTTCATCCACGGCGGTGCCGTCTTCATGCGGCTTCAGCGTGGCGACGCTGGAGGTGTAGACGATGCGCTCGATAGCAGCGGCCTTCGCCGCCCGCATCACGGCCTGCGCGCCAAGAAGATTGTTGCGGACGATCTCTTCGGGGTCGCGCGCCCAGAGGCGGTAATCGGCGGCGACGTGAAAAAGATAGCGCGCGCCTTTCATCGCCTGTGTCAGCGCCGCTTCGTCTCGCATATCGGCAGTGACGATCTCGGCGCCAAGACTTTCCACATTATCGCGGCGCGAGGAAGCGCGTAGCGCCAGACGTAAGCGATAGCCTTTTGCTGCCAACAAGCGCGCCACGGCCGAACCGACGAAGCCAGAGGCGCCGGTGACGAAAACAAGATCCCCTCTCATGGCGCCGTCGCCCCATTATCGCGACCGAAAGCGCGGCGACTTTCGATCGCCTGCCAGATCAAGAGGACCGGAATACCCAGAACCACATCTCGCGCGCGCTTGAGCAGCGACACGGCAAGACCGATCTCAGGCCCCACACCGAACAGCGGCGCCAGCGCGGCGTAACCCGCCTCCTGCACACCGACGGAAGCGGGGATGAAAACGGTGACAGCCCGCAAGGCAGCCAAGAGGCTTTCGATGGCGATGCAATCCATCAGGCTGATCGCGGCTCCGCATAGCCGGAAGATCACCCACAGCCAAGCGGCACTCGCGAGCCAAGCCAGGAGATGATAGGTCGAGCACAGTGCGAGCTTGGCGGGCTGGCGATATAGCGCTTCGAGACACGCGGTAAATTGCCCGGTGTGAGCGACCGCGTGCGGCAGGAATTGCGCCGCCATCCTGGTCGCCAAGCGACTGCCTTTGCGCTGTAGCACCACAAAGGCGGCCAGCGCCGGGACCAAGAGGGCTGTGCCGAGGATCAAGCCGTCGGCATAAGGCGCCATTGCGGGCGAGGCACGAAGAGTTGTCAGCCCAATCAGCATTCCCAGCACGGTGAAAGCCACCTGGGCCATGATCTCGCAGGTGATGTCCACCATCGCCGAGGAATAGGCTTTGATCGGCGGAATTCCGCCCAGGATGCCGGCACGGGCCCCGATCACCACACCGCCGATCTGAGTGAAGGGGAGCAGATCCGTGGCGCAATCACGCAATTGCCGGGAGGCAAAGAAGACCCAGACCGGCGCCAAAGGCCCCACCAGTGTGCGCCAGGCCAGCCCGAGAAAAACCACCACGGGCAGAGCAGTGAGAAGGATCAGCACAAAGCCGCCCCAGCCAACATGCGCGGCCGCGTCAAAAACCGGCGCGATGCCGATATGCATGACTAGGAAGATCGCCAGTGCCAAACCGACGATCAACGCAAAGAGTGCCCCGATCTTCATGCCAAATATGTGTTAGTTTACTTGTTTGAGGGGAAAAGCGCCGAATGAGCCGCACCATGAACGGAATGAAGGTGGGCCGCAACAGGCGGGAATCATAGACCGAAAGGTGCCTGTCGTTCTCCGCCAAACAGAGGTCAAGGAGGGCTGCGGGTGCCGCCCCCAACTGACTGGCGCCGCTAATACGCTCCCAAATCAGGCATGCCTAGATCGCAAGCACTTTCAGTTCGAACCAAGGACGCCGCCGCCATGTTATGATACGGCGATACCAAGCGATCCAATGGACGAAGAAGAGGAGGTGGCGGCCCTCTTCGGGGATCAACTACGCCCATAAAAGCCTCAAACCGGCAGCGGGGGTGTTACGGCGAAAAGTGTATTCAATTCCCCCTTTTTCCCATTAAGTCGCTACGCCGCCACAATAATTGCCTCGTAAGCCGGGCGTGCGGAGCGGACTTGAAGCGACAGGAGCGCGGCCTCGGCGTGCGCAAGATAATTGTTATAGAGGGCTAAGGGAGGGGAGAGGGTATACCCTTGAAGCGATCCGGTACGGGGGTGCCTTACAGGTGCAGCGGCGTTCGTTTTTCCACGGGGCCAAAGAGCCTTAGAGAGGTAAGCGCGCGCAGCCCCGTTTCAAGGCGCCATTCCCACCCCTTGCCCCAGCGTAAATGCGGGGCAAACGCCATCACACAAGCATTGAAAATATCGCCATAATTGAATATTATATCATTGCAACCTATGTAGGGAGGCAGCGAGATGCGCCTACGGACCGTGGTAACAGCGTTCGTTTTACCAATCTTGGTGAGCACAGCGGGTCATGCAGTGAGTCAATCGCCCAGCGCCCCAGCTATTTCTCAGGCACCCCCGTCGGCTCCTTATTCTGCGCCGCCCCAGGATGGTTACAGGGGTGCTGGCACCCAGATACGTCATTGGGTCTACCTGAAAGAGCTGCAAAATTTGCGGCGCGAAGGACTGACGATGCAAACACTAGACGGTGGCACATTGACCGGTGAACACCGTGCCTTGTTGCAGACCAAACTCGATCGCATCAATGCATCTTGGCGTGGTGATTGACGGGCTGCTTGGTTGCATTGAGACCTGCCATATCCGCTCTTGAGTGGGAGTGATGTCATGCTCCGGATGCTTCGCGGCACCAAAAGTAGGCGCACTGTCTCGGGACGCCCTCCTCCCATGCGTGACTTGCCCTGGCTATGCCGACCTGCCGGGACCTGATCCCATCCGATTTGATAACGCCGCCCGACACCAAAACAGAAGGGCTGGACGCGCGTCATCACAATAGCATTTGAAAATACCGCTATAATTGAATATTATTTCTACACAACCATTGTAGGAGCAATAAGATGAACCTACGCTTAGCGGTAACGACGTTCGTTCTACCAATTTTGGTGTGCGCAGCGGGCCATGCCGCGAATTACTCGCCCAGCGCCGCGTCCAGCAACCAAGGATATTCTCAGCCCTCCTACGAATCTCAGCATTTCACGCTGCCCATGGGTCACACCACTTCCCCAGCAGAGGCCCGTCAACGCACGTACTGGCTGGAATTGACCAAGCTGCGGAACAAAGGACTTAAGATTCGAAAGCAGGACGGCGGCACATTGACCGGTGAACACCGCGCCTTGTTGCAGGCCAAACTCGATCGCATCAATGCATCTTGGCGTGGCGATTGACGGGACTGCTTGGTTGCATTGAGACCTGCCATATCCGCTTAGGATGGGGCATGATGTCATGCGCCGGATGCTTCGCGGCATCTTCGACGGCATCGAGATATCAGCCTTCGTTTTGGGATTGATCGGGCCAGAATATCATTGGTATGGCGGCAGCAGCTCGAAATTGCAGGAGAAGTCCGTAATCTTCTGATCGGCCACGTCGTAGCGGATGTTTCTTTGCCCACATCCACCATCACCGATGCGAGCGTGCGGCACGTCAGAAAGGATGACCACCTTTCCCAGATTATCTTTTTCTTCGGGCTGCCAATGCGCGATTACCCAGGGGGCCAGCAGCTACCCGGCAATGACGCGGCGCCCGTTCACAACCGTGCCCCAATAATATCGCGCATAGTCCTTCAGCGGCCCATGGCTTTTGATCTTTCCCGCCAGCACGGTGTTGTCGAGACCGGCAATAGTCCGCGCATCCGGCACCCATCCGTTGGGATCATGCGGCGCGTCTGCAAAAGCGGTGCTGCCTATGATAATCGGCGCCATGACTGGCACGGCATATAACATTGGCTTGCGCATATTTTCCCCAGGGACGTGCAAGTCTCCATCTACCATAATTCGATAGGGCATCCCTACACGCCGTTGGCATGCGGCGTCCGCCGTCACCCGCCGGCAAAATCCGCGAATGTCCCGCGCCGCACTTGTCCGGCAAGGCCGATGGCTTCGGGGGCCAGCAGCGCGGTCAGTTCATCGCTGTAGCGATAGCCGGGAGCCGCCCCCTTATAAGCACAGAGTGCAGGGTGAAGATAAATCTCGCTGACGCCTTCGGGCAGATTTTCCAGAATACCGGCCACGCGCTGCGTATCCATGGCGCCCGACCAGGCGAGGCCAAAGACGGCATCGGGCGACCAGATACGGTTAACTGAAAAGCGCTCGCGCAAGCGCATGCCCATAAAGCGTTCGAGATCGCCGCCGCGCGCGCTTGGTTCAATCCGGCGCAGCAGTTCCGGCGGTTCGATGGGCGCGCGCGCAGCCGTCAGGCCGTAACGCTTACCGATCTTCACCATCAACTTGGCAATGGTGGGATGAAGGTGAAAATGCTTGTGGGCGTTGACGTGATCGAGCCTCAAACCCGTGGCCGCAAAGGCTTCGAACTGGGCCTCGATCTCGGCGGCAAGCTGGCGCTGCACCCAAGGCAGAAAGGTCATGGCGATGGCGGCCTTGACCATATCGGTGCGGAAATTGCCGTCGGGCCCGACGAGATTTGGAATCTGCGATGGCGGCAGCACCGGCCTGCCCTCCACCAAGACCAAATGCAGGCCGACGCCGAGCTTGGGCATGGTTTTGGCACGGGCCACGGCATCACCCGCAGTGGGCGCCGCCACCATCAAGCTGGCGCAGGTGAGGATGCCTTCGCGATGGGCGCGCTCGACCGCTTCGTTGACCTCGAGTGCGGCGCCGAAATCATCGGCGGTGACGATGAGGGCTTTGTCAGCCATGCGTGCCATTTGCATTCCAGTCAGCCCCATTTGTCATCCCCGGCTGAGCGGTCCGAGCAAAGCGAGGGCCGTGAGGGGAAGGGGACCCAGGTCGCGACGAAACCCTGTGCACCGACGAACCTGACACTATATTCCTCTGCCCCATTGTGCTGCGACAACACCTGGGTTCCCTTCCCCTCGCCCTTCATCGCTGCTGCGCAGCGCGAAGGGCTCGGCCGGGAATGACAGCTTGTTCTAGCTAACGATCATGTCCTCGCGGGTGCGCAGGAATTGGAAGAACTCCACGCCTTCGCGCAGGCGCCGTACCAGCATGTCGCGCGAGGTCAGCATCTCGCCCACGATCTCCATGATCTTCGAGGGACGGAAATAGAATTTCTTGTAGAAATCCTCCACCGAGTTGAAAATTTCGGTGTGGCCGAGATGGGGATAATTGAGCGGCGCGATTTGCGTTCCGTCTTCGGTGAGAAGGTCGACATCGCTGGCGAACCAACCGTTTTCCTTGGCCTGCTTGTAGAGGAAAGTGCCGGGATAAGGCGCGGCAAGCGAGACCTGCAGCGTGCGCGGGTTCACTTCCTTGGCGAAGGCGAGTGTTTCCTCAATAGTCTCGCGGGTCTCGCCCGGCAGACCCAGAATGAACGTGCCATGCACGATGATGCCCAGCTCGTGGCAATCCTTGGCGAAGCGGCGCGCCACATCGACGAGGAGACCCTTCTTGATGTTGTGGAGGATCTTCTGGTTGCCGGATTCATAACCGACGAGCAGGAGACGCAGGCCATTGGCTTTCATCACTTCCAGGGTTTTGCGCGGCACATTGGCCTTGGCATTGCACGACCACACCACGCCGAGTTTGCCGAGTTCGACGGCGAGGGCTTCGACGCGATCGTGGTTGTCGGTCAGCGTGTCGTCGTCAAAGAAGATTTCCTTGGCCTCGGGGAAATTTTCTTTGATGTATTTGATATCGGAGACGACGCGTTCGATGGAATGGAAGCGGTATTTGTGGCCGCCGATGGTCTGGGGCCACAGACAGAAGGTGCAGTGCGATTTGCAGCCGCGCCCGGTGTAATAGGAAACGTACGGGTGCTTGAGATAGCCGCCGAAATATTTCTGGGTGTCGAGGAATTTCTTATAAAGCGGCAATACCGAGGGAAGCTGATCCATATCCATCAGGATTTCGCGTTCCGGATTGTGGACGATGGTGCCGTCCTTGGCGCGATAGGAAAGCCCTTTGATCGTCGCCCAATCGGCGCCTTCGGCCAGTTCCTTGATGGTGAATTCGTATTCGTTGCGGGCGACGAAATCGAGCGCCGGGCAATCCTTCAGACTCTGTTCCGGCTCGACCGCAACTTTGGCGCCGATGAAGCCGATGATCGCGGCCGGATTCAATTCGCGGATCATGCCTGCGGTTTTGCAGTCGGATTTGAAAGACGGCGTCGAGGTGTGGATGACGATGAGTTCGTGGCTTTTAACGTCTTCAACAATGTCCGCGAAATGCAGCCCGTGCGGCGGGGCATCGATCAGCTTGGAGCCTTCCACCATGGCAGCGGCCTGGGCCAGCCATGTCGGATACCAGAAGGATTTGACCTCGCGCTTCATCTGATAGCGCGCACCCGCACCACCGTCGTAACCGTCGAAAGAGGGCGCCTGCAAAAACAACGACTTCATACCATTCCTCACCGCTTGGCCTTGGACAACGCCCCATCCGACCGGACTTTAAGGCGTTCGTTTTGCCAGACTACCGACCTGCCGAAAAGCGAGGTCAAAAACACACCGAAGGATACCACATCCCGGAGCGGAAGAAGCCAGTAGGACCCCGCCGGGAATAGGAACACCTTGTCGATGTGCCATTTGAGCATGGCCCGCGCAAGGAGGGTAGCACCAACTGCCACCAGGGCGAGCGGTGCGGCCTCTGTCAGCATTAACCCCAACAGAGCTAGGGGAAAGGCATGGGTCACGATGGAACCCGCGTGGCCCCCAGGATCGACCGTGCGGATGGTCCGCATCCAGCGAAGTTCGTGGGAAAACCATTCGCGCATTGCGGTTTCTGTGGCGGCGTGGCGCACTGCGAAGGGCGGAATGGCGACCGTGTAACCTTTGTCGCGGACGGCCTTGCCGAGGGCGTGATCATCCGCGAGGCGAGAGGCGAAGGCCACAAAGCCGCCCAATTCGCCGAGCAACAGCCTGTCGAGCGCGATGGTGGAGCCGAAACAGGGTGAGGCCATATGAAGGCCCAGCCCGGTGATGACATTGGGCAGGAAATGATAGCTGACGCCCATGGCGGAGAGCCGCGATACCGTGCTCCCAGCGCCCCAGCCGGTATAGATGCAAGTGACCGCCCCAACCGTCTCAGGCGATAGCGCGGTGGCGACTTTGCGCAAGTAATCGGGTTCTACCGCAATATCGCTGTCGCTAAGCACAAGGACATCGTGAGCTATGGCCCGCTCCATATTCACGAGATTGGAGATTTTGGGATTGCTGCCGTAACGGGTTGCATCACAAACCAGCACGGCGTCGATCTTGGGATAGCGCCGACGCAGCGCTTCGACGGCGGCAATCGCAGCATCGTTTGGATCTTGCACGCCGAAGACGATTTGGAAGGGCGCAGGATAATCTTGAACGAAAAATGTCTCGAGATTGGCTTCGAGCGCCGGCTCGCCGCCATGCAGCGGCTTTAAGACGGTGACCGGCGCGAAGCGGGTGATGGCGTTGGCTTGCCGCGCTCCAAAACGGCGGACGAACCAAGCGCTCAGCACGGCATAAGCCGCTCCGGCAAAGGCCAGAAGCACACATAACCAGCCGAGAAGCGAAAGCACCATAAAAAAAGGCCCCTGCCCCGCTGTGGGGTGGAGCCTTCTAACCCCTCCCCCCTTGTCAGGGGAAGGGGCCGAAGAGGTCCGTCTTAGCGGATCACGGCTTAGCGAATGACTCTGGCGCCTTTGCCCTTCATGATCGCTTCGACTTCCTTGTAATTGACCATCGAGGTATCGCCGGGGGTCGACATGGCGAGGGCGCCGTGGGCGGCGCCGTATTCGACGGCGGCCTGCGGGCCTTTGCCCTCCATGAAGCCATACGCCAGACCGGAGGCGAAACCATCACCGCCGCCAACGCGGTCGTAGATTTCCAGGCCATTGCGCATCGGGGCTTCGTAGAAATTGCCGCCCGCCCAAATGACCGCGCCCCAATCGTTGACGGAGGCCGTCTTGGCGTTGCGCAGCGTGGTGGCGGCCACTTTGAAGTTCGGGAACTCCTTGACGGCGGTTTCGATCATCTTCTTGAAATTGGCCGGATCGATCTTGGAGATGTGCTCGTCGAGACCTTCCACTTCAAAGCCGAGGCAGGCGGTGAAATCTTCCTCATTGCCGATCATGACATCGACATACTGGGCGATTTCGCGATTGATCTTCTGCGCCCCGGCCTTGCCGCCCTGGCTCTTCCACAGCTGACCGCGGTAGTTGAGGTCGTAAGCAACGATGGTGCCGTATTTGTGCGCGGCCTTCACCGCTTCGATCACCACTTCCGAGGTGTTGGGGGCGAGCGCGGCGAAAATGCCGCCGGTGTGGAACCAGCGCACACCTTCTTCGCCGAAGAGCTTGTCCCAATCGACTTCACCGGGCTTGATCTGCGATGCGGCCGAGTTGCCGCGGTCGTTGCAGCCCAGCGCCGCACGGGGGCCGTAGCCCTTTTCGGTGAAGTTGAGGCCAACGCGGGTGTTGCGACCAATGCCGTCAAACTCGCGCCAGATGATGTGCGAGGTATCGACGCCACCCTGCATGATCAGATCTTCAACCAGCCAGCCGATATCGTTTTCCGGCAAGGCGGTGACGACCGAAGAGCGCTTCTTCCAGCACTTCTTGAAGGCGCGGCAGACATTGTATTCGCCGCCGCCTTCGGAGACCGCGAACTGGCGTGTGGTGCGCACGCGGCCAAAGCCGGGATCGAGGCGCAGCATCACTTCGCCAAGCGAGACGCAATCCCACTTGGTTTCGGAAGCGGAGCGGATTTTGAGGATTTCGTCAGCCATTGTCTTATTTCCCACGGATTTTGCGGATGATAGCGATGGTCTCGGCGACCTTCTTCTCAATGCCCTTATAGTCTTTGGCCTTGAGAAGATCAGCGGTGATGAGGTTGGAGCCGATGCCGCAAGCCACGATGCCGGCCTTGAACCACTTGGTGAGCGATTCTTCGGTGGTATCGACGCCGCCGGTCGGCATCAATTTGGTCCAGGGCATGGGGCCCTTGATGTTCTTCACGAATTCGGGGCCGCCGACGCAGGAACCCGGAAACACCTTGACGATTTCGCAGCCAAGTTCCTGGGCATAGGAGACTTCGGTGGCCGAGCCGCAACCCGGGCTATAGGGAATGCCACGGCGATTGCAGAGCTTGGCGACTTCGGCATTCAGCATCGGGCCGACAACGAAATTGGTGCCGTTGGCGATATAGATGCCAGCCGTCGGGGCATCGATGATGGAGCCGACGCCCATGATCACGCTGGGGTCCGCCTTGACGAAGTGACGGTTCACTTCGAGGAAGACGTGGCTGGCGAAATCGCCGCGATTGGTGAACTCGATGCACTTGGCCCCGCCGTTGGCGCAAGCCTGGATCACATTGATGCAAACCTCTGTATCGGGGTGATAGAAAACAGGGATAACGCCCTGATCCATCATCGCGATAAGTACACTCATCCGGTCCTTTGCCATTGTCCTTCAGTCCTTCCTGTTTTCTGGTGGCACGGCCTTTAGCGGACCGTCCCGAAATCCTTCGGCGCCGCCTTCAGCTACCCTGTCCGATAAGGAGGCAGCAAGGAAAAGCGGCTCGCCTGCGAAAGCTGTGTTAGCGGTAACAATACCCTCTTTCCACTGCGGTCAAGCTGACCCGCGCGCCCGCGCGATTCCGTCGCTTATAAAGCACCCGTCAAAATTGACACCGGTTTCCATACCGCGACCTGACGGCCTTTCCAAGCAGCCCTTCTGCCGCGGCCACCGCGCAGGGCTTGCGGCGTGACCCGGACCTAAACGCTAAGGTCCGGAAATGTGCGTGACCTCGCCTTTGCGACGAGGTTACAAAAACATCCCGAAAAGACATTCGGACAAGCTCTTTCTCCATGCGTCCATGCAACGCTTTCCCGCAAAAACGGTGACCTTGCCTGGGCTTGGCTGTGTTGGCTATATATATCACTATAACCGCTGGACGAAGACGAGAAAGTCGTTGTCCGACTGGAATCCGGCATGGACATTGAGTGGAACGACAGCCTGCCGATTTATCGCCAACTGCGCGACCGCGTGGTGGCATCTATTTTGGACGGGAGTCTGCTGGAGGGCGATCCCTTGCCATCGGTGCGCAACGTTGCAGCGGATTTCCGCGTCAATCCGCTGACAGTCCTGAAGGGCTACCAGATGCTTGTCGATGAGGGTCTGGTCGAGAAGAGGCGGGGACTTGGTATGTTCGTCAGGGACGGTGCGCGCGCCCTGCTGCTGCAAAGCGAGCGGCGGCGGTTTCTGAATGAGGAATGGCCACGGATTTGCGCCACCATCGTCCGGCTGGGGCTTGAAAAAGACGCGCTGTTCAAACAGCTCGATCGCGTGAAGAAGGACTAGGCGATGGTTACCGTTGAAGCCCGCCATTTGCGCCTTTTCTATCATGACACAGTCGCCATCGACGACATCGATCTGACTATCGAAGAAGGGCGCATTCTCGGCATCATTGGCCCAAATGGTGCCGGCAAGACTTCGCTCTTCAATGCCATGCTGGGATTTGTGCCGCATGAGGGGACGCTTTCCGTGTTGGGCCTTAATCCGTGGACGGAGCGTAACCGGCTGATGGGCGAGGTGACGTTCGTTTCCGATGTGGCCGTTCTGCCGCGCTGGGCTAAGGTCTCGCAGGCGCTCGATTACGTGGCGGGAGTGCATCCCCGCTTCAACCGCGCCGTGGTCGATGCCTTCTTGGAAAAGACCACCATCCGCCGCGAGGCCAAGGTGCGCGAATTGTCGAAAGGCATGGTCACGCAGCTGCATCTGGCACTGATGATGGCTATCGACTCCAAACTTTTGGTGTTGGACGAGCCGACACTCGGACTCGATCTGATTTATCGCAAGGCCTTCTACGACGCACTGCTAGGCGATTATCTGGACACCAAGCGCACCATTCTGGTGGCGACGCACCAAGTCGAGGAAATTCAAAATATTCTAACCGATTTTGTCTTCCTCGACCGCGGCCGCGTGGTGCTCTCAGCCAGCATGGCAGAGTTCGAAAACCGTTTCGCCGAAGTGTTGGCCGCCCCCGGGCAAATCGGTGCGGCGCGGCGCCTTAATCCCCTCAGCGAGAAGACAGTCCTGGGCCGCAGCGTGTTCCTGTTTGACGGTATCTCGCAGGAAAAACTTGCCGCGCTTGGCGAGGTGCGCACGCCCGGCCTTGCCGATCTTTTCCTGTCCCTCATGGAGCACGCAGAGGATAAAAAGGCATGATGACGAGCGCGCCCCACACGATTGGCGATAGCACCGCTCTTCTGCCACAGCCGCTCCGAGCTGCGGCGTGGTCTGTGCGGCGCGAAATCTGGGAACACCGGTTCTTAATTGGCGCCCCGGTCGGCGTGGCCGCGCTGGTGGTGGTCGTGTTTGTCGTCGGATGGCCGTTCGGCATCGGCGCTGCCATCGCGGGTGATTTCGCTGCTAGCCATAAAGGCATGGGAATGGCGCTCGATTTTGCCACCTTCCTCTGCATGGTGACGGGTGGCATTTCCGCTATTTTCTATTGTCTCGAGGCTCTGCACGGCGAGCGGCGCGATCGCAGTATTCTGTTCTGGAAATCGTTGCCGGTTTCCGACACTGAAACGCTTCTCACCAAGCTCGCTGTGCCCATGGTGGTGATCCCCATGGTGGTGGTCGTCGCGGTGGTGGCGCTGTGCACTTTGCTGCTGGCGATCAGCTCGGCAATCGTTGCTGTCGAAGGCCATACCATCGCGGCGCTGTGGCGGGCGGGCGGGTTCCCGCTGCGCTTTTCCTGCCTCAGCTACGCCTTGCTGGTTAGTGCCGTATGGTATGCGCCGATCTATTGCGGGCTGCTTCTGGTTTCGGTTTGGGCTAAATACACTCCGTTTTTGTGCGTCGCCCTACCCATCATTCTGTCCGTTGCCGCTGACAAACTGGTGTTCCATGACCAGCGCATAACCGGCTTCTATCTCTATCGCCTGTTCGGCTGGTTGGAGGAAGCCTTGCGCCTCGACAAGGCGGGCCTGCCCATCGCGCGCGATCCCGAAAGGTTCTTTTCCTGCCCCGGCCTGTGGCTGGGATTGGCCACAGCAATCGTGCTGTTTGTCGCCGCCGTATATCGCCGCCGCCGCGCCAGCCCCTTCTGACCACGTTCTCATGCCGCTCGTCGGGAAGGGGAGGCTTGACTCGACATCAGTGTTATAGTTAGCTATAACACTGAAATTACAAATGGAGAATGTTCCATGAAGTTCGTCACCACCGCGCTGGCAGCGCTCGCACTTGCCATTACCGCGGAAGCCCGAGCGGGCGATGCCGCCGCTTCCTACGCGGCTTTGAAAACCTTGGATGGATATTGGAAAGGTGTTGTCACCACCGATTATCCGCAGGCCGGATTCGACGGCGTCAACCTCAAGGTCCGGATACGGGTCACCTCAAGCGGGCACGCCATCCTGCACGAGATGGGTGCGCCGGCCGAACAGCAGGGGCCCGAGCATATGGGCGATATCACCGTTTTTCACTTGGTCGGCGACCATCTGTTAGGAGACCACTATTGCGACGCCGACAACGAGACGCATATGGAAACCTCGCCGTCGCCCGATGCGAATGCCGTCAGCTTCGACTTCATCAGCCTCACCGGCAGCGCCAAGATGGGCTTCATTCACGATGTCACGTTTAAGACCATCACGGCGGATCACCATGCCGAAACCTGGACCTTCGTGATGCCGGGCGACAAGGTTATGCACGCACATTTCGACCTGCAGCGACAGAAACCCTAGCATGACGACGCAGGCGATGCGCTCTGCTGCGCCCCACTGGTCCCTGGCTCCAGATCGAATGTCGCTTCTTCGGGCGCGCCCGGACGTACAAGGCGCTCGCGGAAGGCAAATAGAACATCTATGGGCCTCGTGAATGTCCGGAATCGAAAACGACTCTAGCATTCGGCACAGCCCATAACTCGCACACGAGTCCCGCACTACAATCCGGGGCATGATCTATGCGATAGCCCCGGACAAGCGCCGTAAACTTTTGTGAAACCATCTTCCTTGAGGACCGCTTAAGCCTTTCGGCACGATATTGTTCTGCCTGGAGGTGCCCCGGTGAGTCAGCCGTTCATCCGCGATGAAACCAAGACATTAAGCCCCGAGGAAGCTTTGCAGCTTCTCGATGAGCAGGCGCGCCAAGCGCAAGATATTCTGGCATCGCAACCCGATCTCGAACCGGATTTGGAGCGCTTTCTCGTCGAAAAAGGCGCCCCGGCGACACGGCGGGCGGTGGCGGCCAATCCAGGCGCCAGCCCCGAAGCCAACCTGCTGCTCGCGGGTGACCAGGACCAGGATGTGCGCAAGGTTTTGGCTGGCAAGATCGGCCGGCTGTTCCCGGGCCTCCTCGCCGAAGAACAAAAGCAGTTGCGCGACATGGCGCTCGCAACCCTGGAAAAGCTGGCCCAGGACGAAGTCTCCGAAGTGCGCGCGGCTTTGGCCGAGGAAATCAAGCATCACAATTGCGTGCCTAAGCCGATTGTATGGGCCCTGGCCAACGACGCCGAGCTTTCTGTTCGCCTGCCGGTGATCGAATTTTCGCCGCAACTGGAAGACGAAGATTTGATCCAGCTGGTGGTGGCCTCGCGCGCCAGCGCCATCTTAAGCGCCATCGCCAGGCGCAAGAAGCTTTCGGGCGATGTCTGCGAGGCGGTGGCCACCACCCTCGATATCGATGCCGTCTCCGCCCTCTTGGCCAATACCGATGCGGCGATCCGAACCAAGACTTTGGACAAGATCATCTCTCAAGCAGCCGAAGTGGCTGAGTGGCATGGTCCGCTCGTGGTCCGCGCCGACCTCAGCCAAGGCGCCGTCCATAGGCTGGCGGGCTTTGTCAGCAGCGCCATGATCGATGATCTGGTGTCGCGCGGCGGCCTCGACGAGGCCACGCGCAACCACATCAAACGCAAGCTCGAAGAGCGCAAGAAAGCCGAAGCCAAGGCCGATGCCGCCATGATCGCGGCCCTGCGCACCGGGGAGCAGACCGAGGCTTTCGTCGCCGAAGCTGTGGAAAGCTGCCGCAAAGATACGGTGGTCAAAGCGCTTGCTGTTCTGACCAAAACCGACGACGTGACGGTGCGCCGTGTGCTCGATTCCAAATCGGCCAAAAGTGCCATCGCGCTGGTGTGGCGGGCGGGGCTATCCATGCGCGTCGCCTTCCAGCTCCAAGTCCAAGTTATGCGGCTGGCAGGCAATCTGGTCATCCCGGCCCGGCGGGGGATCGATTTTCCGCTGTCCGAAGAAGAAATGCGCTGGCATCTCGACTATTTCGGCATCAGCTGATCTTGCAAGAAACACGCGCGTGCCGTTCGGGCGCGCCAACGGCACGACTTCGAGGCCGCAAGGAAGGCTCCGCCCTTCTCAGAGCATGAGATCACATCCGTTGGCTCATTCGTGCCGTCATCGAAATCGGTAGCAGAGAGGCCAAAATACGAGGTATTGCCCCGGAGCCGATGTGGCCGCTACCCCGGCTTTGAAAAACCATAACCCAAGCCTCGATAAAAGCCTTCAGCTTGGCGGGCAGCACGTCTGCGCAAACCAGACCCTGGAAGGCCGATTCGCAACCAAATACTGCCGTTGCGGCAAGAAAGGCCCATCGAAATTTTTCGGCACACCCCTTAGCAGCAATGGTGTTTGTATGCACGTCATAGTAGATAAATACTGTAAACCCGCGATGCTGGAAAAGTCCCTCTTCTGGGCCCCGGTCCTTGCAGGGTTTGAAACACCGATGCGCCATCTGCGCGTATTCTTTGGGGAGATATGCATGAGACACATCATTCGTCTTGCCGGAATAGTTGCAGCTTTCTGTTTGGCCACATTCTATGCGGCGCCGCCCGCAGGTGCGCAGGCGACGCGCACCTGGGTATCCGGTGTCGGCGACGATGCTAATCCGTGCAGCCGGACCGCGCCCTGCAAAACCTTCGCCGGTGCCATCTCCAAAACGGCCGTCAATGGTGAAATCAACTGTCTGGATCCGGCCGGCTTCGGTACGGTGACGATCACCAAGTCCATTGCGCTCATCTGCCAGTACACCGAAGGCGGCATCACAAACCCGAGCACGAATGGAATCACTATCAACTCCGCTGGAGCTGTCGTATTTCTGAGCGGATTGGATATCGAAGGCGGCGGCACCGGCCTAAACGGCATCAACTTCATCCAGGGTGCCGCACTGCATGTCGAGCAGTCCAAAATCCGGGGAAATAACGCCGCCAGTACCACGGCCGGTTCCGGCATCTTTTTCGCGCCCAATAGCGCGGCCACCCTCTACGTCTCCGATACGGTCATCGCCGACAATGGTGCGGGTAGCGGCGCCACCGCGACGGGCTCGGGTATTATGATCAGGCCCGGCGCTGGCGGCAGTGCCATAGCTGTGCTCGATCGCGTCCACCTGGAGAATAACTCCAACGGCATCAGTATCGATACGAGGACTGGCAACGCTTCCTCGGCAACCTTCACGGATGGCACCATCTCAGGCGGTGCGCTCGGGGCGGTTGCGGTTTCCACAGGCGCGACGCAGGCACAATTGACCATCAATCGTAGCGTTATTCAGAATATGAGTCTGTTTGCCGTGGATGCTTCTGGAAACGGCGCGCAAACAACTGTCGGTGCCTCTGTCATTACCTCCAATGGGCAAGCTTGGGCAACGCAAGCCGGCGGCGTCACGGCCTCGTACAGCGATAACGAGGTCGCGGGCAATACCACGGCCAGCGCGCCCACCACCACTCTTCTCAAATCGTAAATCTCGCCTTCGATCAAGGCGCCCGGATGGTCTCCATCCGGGCGTTTTGTGGAAAGGACACCTTTAACCGCCCGCTTCCGCGGAGGAAAACCGGCGGCCGTTTTAAGAAAGCAACTAGCGCCGGTGCGATCAGAAGATAAGTCGTGGCATACGCTCAAGATTTCAGAACCCTGTGCTTGGCCTTGCCATGGTGGCTGCACGTGGCGCGGCCCTGTCAAACCAAACGGCCTTTCAATTCCGCCCTCGGGCCAAGCCCGCTGCTGGTTTGCGGAACTCATCCCCAGCATTGCAGGGCTACACCACGGCATTGGCCGGTTTTCCGCATCGACATATGTCGCTGCCCGCGCCATATTCCGCCCACTGGGATAAGGCTAGGAAACAATCTGCCAATATCCGGCGGGGTAGAGCCAATAGAAAGCAAGCGGGAAGTTTCCTTTAAGCCCTTGTTTTAAGAAGACTAAGCGGGCGTAGTTCAATGGTAGAACGGCAGCTTCCCAAATTCATTTGGGCCCAAAACATAGCTGCGCATACCATCACCTAAAACTCATAAAACCTATATTTATCAGCGCTTTTATGGTACATAGCGGAACATTGAAATCCGCTCCTACACACCCGATTTGGGAGCCAAAAAAGAGCCAAAATTTTGCCGAAGGTTCACCTCACTGATCTTTCAGTCCGTGCACTGAAGGCTCCCGAGAATGGCACGGTCACGTATTTTGACGATGCGACACCCGCCTTCGGTGTCCGCGTGTCGTACGGCGGCAAGAAGACGTGGATCGTCATACGCGGCAAGCGCCGCAGCCGCACCCGGCTTGGCACCTACCCCGACCTGCCGCTTACCGATGCCCGCAAGAAGGCAAAGAAGCTTCTTTCCGATGCTGAGCACGAAGTAGGCCGCAAGCCGTTCGGCGCCACGCTGGACCAATACATCGAAATGCACGGTCAAAAGCTGAAGGAGAGCTCGAAACTTGAAGTCTCGCGGGTTCTAAAACGCCACTTCCTTCCAGAGTACGGCCAGCGCCCTGTCGGGCAGATCACACGTCAAAGCGTCGCCGCGATCCTCGATAGCCTTGTGGTGAAGACACCGGGTGAAGCTACCCATGCCTACTGCAATATCCGGACTTTCTTCCGTTGGTGTGTGGGCCACGGATACCTGCTGCATTCTCCGTGCGAGGCGATGTCCTCGCCCTCACGCTACATCCCGCGCCAGCGTGCGCTGAATGATATGGAACTAAAAGCGCTTTGGCAGTTCACCGATCGCGTCGGCTACCCATTCGGCACCTTTGTGAAGCTTCTCGTCCTCACCGGCCAGCGCTCTGGGGAAATCAATTCGCTGCATTTCAATGCCATCGACTACGGCAGTCGCACGATCACGTTCTCCGAGACAAAGAACGGTCGGGTACATGTCATTCCGTTCGGCAACTTGTTTGTGGAAGTCCTGGGTACAGTGCCGCACAGGACCGGGCTGCTATTTCCTGGTCGCGAGAGCGACAAGCCATACAATGGCGGCGGCAAACAGAAGTGGCTCATGGACAAGGAGCTGAAGCTGCCGCATTTCACGCTTCACGACCTTCGCCGCACCTTTGCGACCAAGCTCGCCGAGTTGGGCGTAGCACCACACGTTGTGGAGCGGCTATTGAACCATAGCTCGGGCGTTATTTCAGGCGTGGCCGCGATCTATAACCGCTTCGAATACCGAAATGAGATGCGAGCCGCGGTTGAGGCTTGGGAGGAGCGGCTTCGCGCAATCATGAAGGGTAACAGCCAGCTCTGACTTATCTTAGAGCTGACCTCGTGACAACCATGGGAAATGGCCCCATGCTTTAATTGTCGTAGCCATTAAAGGGGCGGCTTGGCCGGAGATCTTGAGCAATACGCTTCACACCTTCCTCCAGACCGTTTTCGGCTGTTCGCCCGACATCGCCAATATCATTGGTCGTGCCGCAGTTGAGCGACGCTATCGAGAGCAGGCAACCATCCTTAAGCAGGGCGACCGAGCCGAAGCGACGTATTTGTTGGTCTCAGGACGTGCTCACGCCCTGATTTACAGCTCCCAAGGTCAACTGGCGTTACTGCATGAGTACTTGCCGGGTGATTTCTTTGGCGCGATAGCCAACCCCACCCCAGAACCAGAAGAAGCGGATGTCGTTGCCGTTGAGGAGGTTCGAGCGGCAGTCTTCCTCATATTGAATTTCTTGGGGCTCGCGGAAACCCACGCCTGTGTGGGGCTCGCCCTCTCCAAGATGCTTCTTAAACAACTCCGCGCAACGAGCGCCCGCGTTTCGGAGCGTTCGATCCTCTCGGCGACGGGCCGCGTACACGCTGAGCTCCTGCGCCTTCCCCGGCTAGCAGATGGTCGAACGATCCGCCCGGCGCCGGTGCTCGCAAATCTTGCCATTCGCGCGTACACGACGCGTGAGACGGTCTCACGCGCCGTCAGCGCGCTTGAGCGTCGCGGCATTGTCTCTCGAAGTTCGGATGCCCTCGTCATTGTCGCACCGCACCGATTGGAAGAGCTCATTGTCTAAGTTGCGGGACGCGCGCTAAGCGCGAACAGGCGAACGGAGCGTCCTGCTTCCGCCTCGGGCATATCACCAACATATTCCGCAAGAGGACAATCGTTTTCGGGACCAGCATTGAGCGCCGCCGCAAACTCCTCCGTTACATAAACGGCGCCGGGGGGTGTCGATGACAGGATATGCCGTGGTAATGCCGCAGTTCTTCCTGCCACCAGGGGTGGCCCACCAAAGGGATCATTCATGCGCTCGGCAACTCCATAATGGCCCGCAGCGGCGATATCAACGGCACCCTTGAGAGTAGCCACGGCCAACAGAGCGGCCTGTGCTGCGAGAGCTGGTGTATCAAATTCGACAACCAACGCCTCCCCCGTCCAACGCACCGCAACTGGAGGCGAACGAAGAAATGCCAACATATGGGTGAGTTGTTCCGCGATAGCAGCGAACCTCACGTCACGGTCGGCATCAGGCCATGCGATACGCAAGACCGCGACCAAGCATTGTGTTGAATCCAGGACCGGATACCCGTCTGCGTCCCCCTCATCGCCCACGCGCGGCCTGATCAAAACGCGCTGTCGTCGCGATGACGCCGTCCACGTGGCATGCGCCCACTGACTGCTGCCGGGAACGCCATCATCCGCTGGGCTCCGATCAAGGACCACCAGCTGGACGGCCTCCGTTGAAAGACTGGCGGCCTGCATCACCGCTTTTCCCATGGCAACTTCTGTTGCCAATTGAAGGATCTGCGGCAACAGCGGTGGGTTATCCCCGTCAACAACGAAAACGCTGGTCGCTTGTACCAAAACACAATCGAACCGCGTCACCCATTCCACACCCGAGGGAACAACCGACACCTCCCGGAACAGTTCCGGTGCCGTTGGGAGCACCACATGGAGTTCGGCGCCGACTTCGAGCAAAACCTCGGCGATTAAAATATCCGCTCCGGCCGCAAGTGCGCCAAAGCCAAAGCCGATATTCTCCTCTTCAATCAATTTGCGGACATTTTTGCGCAGGTCCTCATCGTCGCCCGCCAATTGCATATGCCCGGCGAAGTGTAAGCACCGTGGGGGACGAAGGGTTTCGAGCCAGGACCTTTCCTGCCCTAGGGCGTCCAAAATCAGTCTGAATTGCCGAAGGGTGGATGCGTGATCTTCATAGGCAAGTGGTGCCCGCGCGATTGCCTCCTTCAGGCTCGCTTTTGCCTTCACGGCATCTCCCAGAAGGAGATAGGCTTCAGCAGCCGTGGCTGCCTGATAATAGGGCGTTTCCGCTTCATTCACGCTGTGTCGACCTATGTCCAACACGCGAGCGGCAAGATCGCGGGCTTGTTCCTCGTGACCAGCCAAGAGGGACAACGTTGCCGCGTTGATCAAAGGATAGGTTGCCGCGTTGATTTCTGCGGCACGCATATAGGCATCGGCTGCTTCCACGTAGAGCGTTTGGCGCGCCTCTCTAACCGTCCCAAGCGCGCGATCCTTGAGGAGACGCCCCACGATGCAGAGCACCGCGGGGTCATCCCTTATTTGATCGAAGCGGCCTTCCCGCAGCAATTGCCACGCGTAGTCAACCGCACCAGCACGCGCGTACCCGATGATAGAGAGTAAGGTTGCCCTCTTGCTCAACGGACAGCATCCGGCTCGATCATTGCGGCCGTTCGCCAGGGTTTAGGATATCAGGATCAATCCTGACCAGCAGCGGGACAGCGTCAGTCCCATCGTTGCTATCATGATCAACATTGATATAGAGCGCATAAAGATCGGAGTTGGTATCTGTATCACCCAAATACAGAGCGTTGAACCGCACCTCCATACAACGCCCATCCACGATTGTGGGTGTCAGATTGAAATACCGGGGCTTTTCAGGATAGCTAATCGGACCCAAGACCACCGCATCATCGTGCCGAAACTCCCAGTTCCAGTCCTGTGACAACCGGAACACAATTGTGCAATCTTGTGGCACTCGAATCTGCAATGGAGCATCGCCAGTTGGATCTGGCACTGGTGGGCGTTCCACAAAATAATATCTCAGTCGCCCGTTGACTGCCTCCATGTCGATCACATAGACGCGCTCCTCTTGGGAGGGAGGCGGATCGGGTAGCGGCCAAAAGGGGATCGGTTGTTCGTCTTTCGGCCTGAAACTGCGAACTGGTGTCGTAGTGCTCATGGTTGTGTCCTCTCAATGTGCTTACCGGTAATCTGAGCGATATCCTTATCTATCGCTCTGCGTTGGTATTGCCATGCCTTGTTGCTCGGGTCGAAAGCAGTGATCTGATCAGACAGCGCTGCGGCATCATGCAGACGCGCGAGCGCGCTTTTTTCGTCTGAAGCGTCGGCATCAATCCGCGCAAGAATGCGTTGCACGCGAATCCAGATATCTTTCAATTGCATATTCTTTGGATCGGTCCGCATTAAGTCGCGAATGATGCTTGCTTGAATTACTCGATGCGTCTTTTCGCAGGCTCGATCATGATTGGCATAACAGGCATCTGCCAGCCAGCCATGCCGATTGGCGACATCCTCTGCTAGCCCGCCGTCCCTACCGAGACGACGTTCCGCCGCCTCCATATATTTCAAAGCATCAGAACAGGTTCGGAGCGCCGCGGTCACGTTCTTTGGTGGTTTGAGATAGACGGAGCAGAGATTACCCTCGGCATATCCCTTTTCTCGCAAGTACCGCGGATCGTTCGGGCGTATCTGCAATAGTCGATCTGCTAGGCGCGAATACGCTTGAAACGCCGGACGGGCCTCACCAGGTCGTCCCTCAGCATAGGAAACAGCCCCGATCCAAAACTCACTTTGCGCATGAGCGAAAATCCGGTCAGGGTTATCCGGCATCGCGTCGAGCATCGCTGCCGTCGTTCGGTGCGCCTCGACAAACTTCGCCATGGCGGAGCGGTAATCGCCCCGGGTTTCGTCATCTTCGCCCATCGCATGGAATATGTGCGCGCGCCGCTCCAGCGAATCCGGCGACAGTCTCGTCAGGTCTTGATCGGTGTAGTAACGCAGAGCGCGGGCGTTTACAGCCGCCATCGCATCAAGCCGTCCGACGCCCTTCAGCGTCGCACGCAGGTCCGTCAGCATAAACTCCACAAGCCCCTCAGCTTCCGCCCGCTGCCGATTGGCTTCTGCTTTCGCATTGAGCGCAAAGGCCGTCAGCACCCCCATGCCTACGATACCGATAAGGGCTGCCGCCGTGACCGCCGTCACGCGTTGCAAACGCCGCTGGGCATCGCGCTGCACCAGCGTATCGAGGCTCAGTCCGGTAATACCCGCGACCAATTTCAGAAGGGCCAGCCGCTTGCCGTCTCCTTCACTGCGAAAGTCCGCCGCCAGCGGCTCGACCGCACCGCTTGAAGACGCGCCGTAAAGAACGCGCGGCATGACTGTTGCCGGATCACCTTCTATGACCGCCGCGAGGACCGGGCGGCCCGGATGCAATTTCCGGAATACTTCGACTTCCAGCCCTACCCAGTTTGATGTGGCTGCGGCGGGCGAGCAGACCACGATGAGCGCGCGCGAACGTTTCAACGCCGCATGCACTTCGGAGCTCAAATCGCTTGCCGCAGGCAGCTCGTCACGGTCACGAAACACAGGAATGAGACGGCGTGGCAATGGCCCTTGAACGGTCACCTGCCCCACCAAACGACGCGGCAGGGAATAGGCTTCGAGCGCACGGTGCAGTCGGCGACCTACTCTGGCGTCCTTATGGCTGTAACTGATAAAGGCCCAGTAGTCCGGCCCTTCGCCTTCTGGTGTAGCGGACACCCCCTGCCCCCCTGATGATTGAGAATTTTGCCAGACTACACAGGCATTTACAACGCCTGGATGCGCGACCTCATCCCTTCGCGAGTGTTGTCGCTCTGTTACCACGTCCCGCGCCTGGATCGGTCAAATCGGCGCAATTGCCTATCCCGCCGTGATGGCCGTCACGGCGGGATGGGCAGCAGCAGTTAAGGATCAAGTGGCAGCGAGGATGAACCTCATATGGTCATTACATCGCTCATCACCGCCCGGTGTGGAGTTGTGGGCACAGGGGGAAGCACGAATGACAGGCAATCGTCCCGAGTTCGTCCAACACCTCAGTATGCTTGATACGGTTATTGCAGGCATTACCGATGCTGGCCTCAAAGAAACCGTCGCGCTCCTCAAGATAGCTCGTCTTGATTTGGTGATGCGTACGCATGACATCACGGAGTACGAGCTCGCTTTTGCTGTCGAAGCCGCGCAAAAGACCCTCGCACGCAAACACGCGAGTGGCAGGACCTCAAAAACGCAAAGCCGCAAAGTGCGCGCCACTGGTCATCGCGAGGCATTGATAGATACGTCGGCAAAACAATAGGTTAGCTGTATCGCCGCAAGCGGGGTCGCGACACCACCCTACATGCGGCAATTTGTCCACCGGAATTATGGTCACTATTTGGAAACCGGCTAACACCCGCAGTGATATTGCTTCGCAGCAATTGCACCTGAGGCTGGCCGAGCATGAACCCTAAGCGTGCGAGTGGCGTCGATACCGAGATTGCTAGGCGCGTCTACGTGCATCGCAAGCGTCTAGGCCTGTCGCAAACCGAATTGGCACAGAAACTCGGAATCACGTTCCAACAAGTGCAAAAGTACGAAAAGGGCACGAACCGGATCGTGGCTGGCCGCTTGTTTCAGTTGGCCGTCGTATTCAACATCCCGATCCAGACGTTGTTTCCTCCCGCCGAGCCTAGGCCGCCCACAGAAGACGATACGGCAATCGACACCGATGCGCTGGCCGACCTTTTGCTCACCGCCGATGGCCGCCGCCTGTACCAAGCCTTCCTTCAACTCAAAGATCGCATTGTGCGCAAGAGGGTCATCGCGCTTGTGGAAGCTCTGATTGACCAGCACCCTAGCTAAAACCGCTGCCGCACATCGCAACGTATGAGACGGCAGCGCACTGCTCGACAGCGCAAGGGGAACAGATCGCAGAGCAGCGGGTTTAGGAAGGCAGCTTGTACGACGCCCGTATATCGATATCGCCTCTCTATGCCACAGTGAGGGCACTGAAGGCCACGCTCGACGTACCGTCAATCATCAGCTTCAGATAGATGGAGCGGTTAGGGAGATTAACCAAGTCTTCCATATCGAATTTCGACTGAAACTCCTTCGCCAGATAAGGCGCGTTTTCTGCACCCACTCTGAACGATGCCAACGTCCCGGCATTACCGAGTATAGCAGACCGAATTTCCGGCTCCAGCTGGTGCAGGTGTTGATGGGGCAGCGTGAGGCCAACGCCATATTTGCGCAGCTCGCTCATCATATTGGGGAGCATGAGGGTCGTGAAGGACTGTCGGGGCCGTAAATCTGCTGCGCCGCCAGCATACGGGCGCAACAGCGTCTAGCATCCCTACGATCATCAAACCGCCAGAGACCGCTGATGGCACTCATACTTTGTCGGAGACCCCGCCCGGGTTGAGGACATCAATCAAGCCTTCTTTATGCAGAGCTTCCAGCAAAGCAAGAACGGTGCGCTCACAAACGGGTTCTGGAACGTCGTATTCATTCTGAAGGGCTTCACAAATGGCGGAAACCGGTCCCAGTGTTATTGCGAGTTGCCAGACCCGAGACCCCACTTTGTTCAGCCCATAATAATTGCCGTTTTTGACGTCCAAGGCGATGATCTCGCCGTCGATTTCCGTCTCAATAATCTCAGCTCTACGAACGATAGACGTGGCTTGCGTGAGAAAACCGCCATCCGGCATGTCTGATCCTTTCCCGGGTGGCTATTCCAGACGCCGCCACACAACAACGATCAAGCCCTCTTCTACAATCAGGGCGGATTGCTTGCTGTCGAAACCAACCACCGGAGAGTTTCGGCCCTAAGGAACCTAGGAAAGTAGGATGAGGATTTCCGGGCCAAAGAGAATGCCGGTTTCCGCCTCATTGGCGCCAGAAGATGACGGTCGCGGCGATGCAGATGGCTGAGAAGAAGGTATGAGCGCAGCGGTCGTAGCGGGTGTGGATGCGGCGCCAATCCTTGAGCTTGCCAAACATATTCTCGATCTTGTGGCGTTGGCGATAGAGCACGCGGTCGTAAGGGATTTGGATTTTGCGGTTGGCCTTTGACGGAATGCAGGCGGTGATGCCACGCTCGGCCAGGCCATCGCGGAACCAATTGGCATCGTAGCCTCTGTCGCCCAGCAGTTCCTTGGTGGGCGGCAAGGCTTCAAGCATCAGGGGAGCGCCCTTGTAGTCGCTCATCTGACCTTCGCTGAGCAACATGAGCTGCGGGCGCCCCAGGCCGTCGCACACCGCATGGAGCTTCGAGTTCAGGCCGCCTTTGGTGCGCCCGATACGTCGGGGATTGAGCGGAACAGGAAACGATCCAGTGGATCGTTTCCTGTGCGAAGCCTCTTCTTGAGCAAGCTGGTGCGGTACGGTGAGCCTTGAGGTGGGTGGCGTCGATCATCAGCCGATCAGGTTTGCCGCCCTTGGCCGACAACGCGGCAAAGATCCGGTTGAACACGCCAAGACGGCTCCAACGGATAAAGCGGTTATAGATCGTCTTGCGCGGACCGTACTCTTTGGGCGCATCGCGCCAACGAAGCCCGTTGCGGATGACGAAGATGATCCCGCTGATGATCCTCTGGTCATCAACCCGCGGAACCCCATGCGACAGCGGAAAATAGAGCTCTATCCGACGCATCTGCGCCTTCGTCAGCCAGATTAGATCGCTCATCGAAGCAACTCTCGGTGCCACCAATGAAACAATCAAACGGGCCTGGCGCAAGGAATTAATAGGTCCTGAGCTTAGTTCGAAACCACCGAAGAAATGCTCAACTTAACATAGAAATTCAAAAGCCACATAAAACTCCAGACAACTCTGGAGGGCAAAATGTCATCAAAAGCAAAGTCCACGAATTTTTTTTCGAAAAAAACGAGCAAAGACATATACTTGCAAGTGAAGCAAATAGCACTTTCACGTTATTGAAATGTATTTACGAAATAAAAAAACCTAAAAGAAAAACATCTATTGTTATAGATAATATAAATCTATTTCATTTTGGGCCATTTATATTGTGCAAATCCGTCATGCATGGCGGCAAATATCTGCGAACTCAAAATAAAATTAGAGCAGATGGTTATGATCACCTGACGCTCACGTATTTGGTCGACGGCATGATCGGCCTAGCAGGCACACATGCTGACAGGCTGCGCCCCAAAGAAGTTATCGTTGGGGATTTATCGTCACCTTCCGCATTCGTAATTACCGATGCAGAAGTCATTCAGTTGATTGTTCCACGTATTTTATTTCCGGCAGCAGCCATCCCAGACACGCCGCGCCCCATTCAGCACTTGAGGCAAAAAGATGCATGGTGCCTCCTGATCGGCAAATTGTTAGAGGCTCTGTTTGATGGCCTGCCGGTTTTTAGTCGTCAGGATGTACTTATTCTGCGAACTTGCATTCCAGATTTTTTGGCATGGGGGTTAAACCCGACAGACTCAGACAGCCCAATTACAAAGGGAGCTTTGGTCTGCCGATTACGCCGTTACATCGAAGAAAATTTAAGAAAAAAAATAACGCCGGCTCTGCTGGCAAAAGAATTTGGCGTGTCGCGCAGCCAGCTTTATCGCCTGTTCCATTCTACAGGTGGCATTAACGCCTACATTCAAAAGCGCCGTCTCCTGCGCAGCCGAAGAGCACTCTGTGATCCGCAGCTTGCGCACCTGCGCATACAGGATATTGCCGATGATGCCGGCTTTCCTGACGCAGCGCATTTCAGCCGTCTTTTCAAACATCGCTTTGGCATTTCTCCGCAAAGCGCGCGCGCGTCCAGCAGAATGGACATGCCGCCGGCCACAAACCTGTCGTCGCAGGAGATGCAGGACAGCGCACGCTTCGCGCGCTGGCTGGAAACCCTTGGCACGGATTGAACCGGGCAGCTTTGGAACGCGCGTCCAAATCTTTGAAACAGCCGTCCAAATACACGCAGAGAGAGATTGGTTAAACAATTCAACCAAATAAGGAGAGACGCATATGACACAGGAACAGATAACTGCGTCATCGAACGCCACAGAAACAGTCACCACATGCACCTTCACGCTGAAGGCCCGCAACAATTCGAGCTTATCTTCTGGGCAATATTTCAGTGTCTTCCCGTCATATCTGAAAACGCCGCCGCCAAAGGAACAAATCCTTTTGGCGCTGATCTCGGAGGCAACCGAAAATTCCGCCGAGAAGAGCGACACAACGCTCACATGGAGCGCCGGCCTCGGAGCCATGACCATGTTTGCCATGCTCAGAGACGGTGATCCGGAAAAGGCGGACAAAACAGCGGCAGTGTTAGGCGATATCGTTTCCGTGAACTGCACCGATGGCAGCTTCACCCTTGCTGCGGCCGCAGGCGGGGCCGAAAGCGTAATTACTGTGAACTTCAGCGGAGACATTCCTACCGGCAGTTATATAGGGCTACAGGCAGGACCGGCTCCGATACTTCTCGTTATTCCGGCTGATAAGAGCGCCCTGACGCTGACACCGGCCTCTTTCCTAAGCGCAACCGTGATCTTTGGCACAGCCTATAAATGGCCAAAACCGGGAACCTATGACGAGAGCCAACCCCTGATCGTCAATTTCACACAAGACAGCGCACAGACCGCCACGGCATCCATCGCAATCGGACCGGATGACCTCCTTGTCCAGATCAGCTGACATTTTCCCTTACCCGGCCTGCCATCAGACAGCGGGTAAACCAGCCTAATGCAATCACGCGGAAAGGCTGGGCGAGCGGTAGTGCATTGCCCCTGGCAATACCGATCGTCACCAACTGGGGCCCACAATTGAAAGGCAGTGTTATGACGAACTACTCCCTCACCTGCATCAACAATTCCCAGACGCACGGCAGCTTTGCCATTTTTCAGAAAGCGCCGCCCATGACCGTGCCGGACAATGTCTTTTCTCTGGCATGGTTTGCCCGCCCGGCCGCGCCATCCAGCCGTGTGACCTTTACCTGGGGTCTCGATTATAACTTTGTCTGGGCTGAGACCGGGCAGCTAATGCCTGGCATCAATTTTGCCGCATCGCAGACGTTTCCTGCCGATCCGTACGGCAACAATTTTATTCAGCTGAGCAAAGACAATTTTGACGCCACGACCTTCCTCAATGAGGACGACTCCGGCGCCGTCGGGTCTCTGACGATTCAGCAACTGGCCAACGTGACCCCCAACTTAACTTCGGTTGGCGTCGGCATGTCAGGCTCCGGCACCTTCGCCATTCAGGCCGCGCCCAATATGACGGCGGTATTTACGCCGCATCCGAACTATTGGGTGATCTTCGGCAATTACCAAACAGGAGACGTCATGAACATTGAAGACGTCACCGGCGCCGTCGAAGTCACTTATGGCGGCGCGCTGACCTCGCGTACCGCAACGCTTGGAATCGACAATACGATCAAAATTGCCAAGTGATCAGAAGTCTGGACGGCCGTTCCAGCGACCGTCCAGACAAACTGCTGCGCCCTGCTCTGCGGCGGGAGGCAGTATCCTATACACAGGAGCTGAGACCATCATGAAACAGACAAAGGTGAAAATCCATACCGTTCTGGGCCGTTTTGTTTGTGTCGCGATCACAACCGGAATTCTGGCCGGATCCGCATACGCCTACGCAGTCTATCACGGCATCAACAAGGTCGCCCTGCCGTCACTAAGGGTTGAATGGACAAAGGACAATTTTGGCGTCAGCGGAGATACTCTATCCTATATGTACTTCGCCAATGACGCTGCAGCCACGGAGGCAGCCAAGTCCCCCCTGGGGGATTTTCGCGGCATATCTCAATCTTTATGCCTGGTAAAAGTTGACCTTCCCGGGGTCCCGGCAGTTCCCGCGGCTAATATCACTGCGGATGTCGGTGGGGCACTTGCTGGGGTAAAACCAGGAAACTTAGACGACAAACCACGGGTTTTCCCATGGAAAATTAAGTTCGACAACGATCCTGCCGGCCACTGGAGCATAGCTAAAGTCATCCTCGTCGAAGGAAACGAAGGGACGAATGCGGCTGCGGGTCGTGTCGCGGCGGCGGGGCACCGAGATCTGGCTAATCTGGCTGTTAATCCGCAAGTGACTGTGATTAACGGCACCATGGAGGGATGCCAGCCCTAAAAAGCTGTCGCATGCATAAAAGTCAGAATGGCATACTGTCGGAACATACTAGCCTGACCTAGAGCGACGGACGTTCAAAACGTGCTCGGTCCGTCGCTCTAGGTCTTTGTTCTGTCGCAACTTTGCGCTGCTCTGCTCCCGGCAGATTGGATTGTTTTGGCCCGGGCCTTACGTATTGTCGGTGACCTGAGCTCCGAAGCTCATCCAATTGATTGGAGAGTCCATTCTCGCCCTTGATCGTTGTGGCGCTAAACGGACGATTTGGAGTGTTGTTGATCATTAGCTTTAGGTAGACCGACCGATTTGGCAGATTTAGAAGATCCAGCGCGTCGAACACCGGTTGAAATTCGGCTGCCAAAGCGACCGCATCCTCCGATCCGACTCGAAATGAAATAATCGTTCCCGCATTGCCAAGGACAGCGTGCCGAATATCCGGTTCAAGCTGATGCATATACTGATGGGCAAGCACCAAGCCCACACCATATTTCCGCAGCTCGCTCATCATGTTGGCGAGCATGAGCGTTGTAAAATTATGGAATTCGTCGAGATAGACGAAGAATGGCGGACGCGCATCATGCGCAGATTCCGCACGGCTAAAAGCTGCCAACCCGAGCGTTGACACGATCAGGCTGCCGAGGACCAGCGAGCTTTCCTCGCCCAGTTGCCCCTTCGAGACATTCACAAGCAATACCTTATCCCCGTCCATTAGCGCGCGGAAATGTAAGTCGATCTGGGGTTCAACGAGTATCCGGCGAAGCGTTGGGTCAGAAAGCAAAGCGCCAAGTTTGTTCTGGATCGGCGCACAGGCCTCCGCCCGCAGACGCGACGGATAGTTCTCGAATTCATCCTCCCAGAACTGCTTCACTATTGGATTACGAATGCCTTTGACGACATCCTTCCGAAAATCGTCATTGGTGAACAGGGTGAGAATAGCCGGGAGGGTCGATCCATCCCGCTCCAGGAGCGCGTAGAGGGTGTTGCGCAACACATGCTCCATGCGCACACCCCAGGCGTCCGGCCATATCTTCTTGAGGGTTTCGAGGAGGCCGGAGACTGCCAGCGGTATCTTGTCCTCTCGCACACGACGCAATGGGTTATATCCGTATGGCTGCTTTGGGTCGCTGGCGTCGAGGCAGATGACACGCTCAGGATCACACGCGCGCATACGCTCGGCAAGTGAGTCGACCAAATCACCGTGCGGGTCCACTAGTGCAAATCCACGCCCAGCCTCAAAGTCCTGCCACGCCAACGTTTCCAGCATCTTGGACTTGCCGACACCCGTCTTACCTATCACATACATATGCGATAGGCGGTCTTTCTGCTTGATGCCAAACGGGACCCGTGAATTGCGATGGTTTGTCCTGGCGAAATACGAGACATCATGTGAGGCCATGTCCCGCATCGTCCCAAATGCGACACTCAGCGGATAGGCACCGATCTATCTCCCACTGCAATTTTCGCGGCAGGCAGTTCCTTCAAGGGCGCGGCTTGTTTAATGACGCCGCGCCCGTTCGGGCCACCTGCCGCGACAGTGATGGAGTGACGAAGTGACGAGAATTGGGATACACCGAGACCTGTCTGATATCTCTCGCTGAGATTTCCCCTCGTATATTCTCGGTCCGTTTCGTCGCGCACGATGCTCGTACATGACCAACGACAAATTCCGCAAGTTGTGCGAGCAGGTACCCCTCCATTACAATAAGTGATCTGGGCACATAGCTGAACATGGGATGCCGGGCCTTATCGCTGTGAAGCATAGCAACCTTCGACGGCGCTCAGCCGTGTTGCTATTTGAAGGATCGCCCAAGCACGAGCGATCCCATGATTGTGCCACGCCGTTCACGAATGCGCCGGAAAAGTATCGGCAAGCGCTTGGCGCTTACGGATCGCGATATCGCGCTATTCCGGACCCTCGCCCGTTACCGCTATCTGCGCTCGACCTATCTGCACGCCTTCGTCGGCGGAGAATCCGAGAAACGGTTCAAAGAGCGGCTGGGAGACCTCTTCCATGAGGGGTACGTCGATAGGCCAGAGGAGCAATGGCGTTTTGCGGACGCGCGGTGCAAGCCGGTCGTGCATGAGCTTGGCAAGCGCGGGGCCGAGATGGTTGGGGCCGAAGTCGAGACGGGAGCCGTCACATGGTTGCGTGACAGGCCGCATCGGCAGTTTGAGCATTCGCTGATGATCTGCGAGGTGCTGGCGTCGATTGAATTGGCAACGCGCAGCCGAACCAGTGTCCGCTATATCCCTTGGTCCGAGATATTGGCCAAAGCACCGGAGGCAACGCGCCGGTCGGCCCAGCCTTATGCTCTCTCAGCCTCCAATGGCGACACTGTTGTGCCCGATGCGATCTTCGGCCTCGAATACCGCCGCGATGGGCGCAAGACCTACCGCTTCTTTGCCTTGGAAGCAGACCGGGGCACAATGCCGATTGCACGGTCCACCAAGATCGGCACATCCGTTCTTGCAAAGCTGGAAACCTACCGCCGCATCTTGAAGCAAGAGGTCTATCGCTCTCGGCTGGGTATTCCAAATATGTTGATACTGACGATCACCATTGGCTCCAACCGGTGCGCTGAGCTGGTCCGCAGGTTCCAAGAGACGGGCGACGGGGTACCGTTTTTGTTCAAGGCCATTGATACAGGCTCGGCGAGCCTTTCTATGCCGGCCACCGCTTTGCTTGTTGATCCTTGGCAGCGGGCCGGATTGGATGCTCTGTCGATTGCGGCCTAAGGCAATGACGGCGGACTGCTCTCAAAGGCCTCGCCGTTTTGTGCTTTGTGCCGCCTGTTGCGCGGACCAGCGCACCCGTTCGCCGACATAGGTGGCAAACGGGGCGATATTCAGATCGATAGAGGCTTGATCGAGTGCCTGAAGATAGGCCTCCCGGTCTTCCACGCGTATTACCGTCCAAGGATAGCCGCCGGAAGCGAGCGCTACGTTCATGAGAAACCGCGCCATGCGTCCGTTGCCGTCCGGGTACGGGTGAATGTATCCGAAGAGCCAGTGCCCGAGCACCGCCCGCACCGATGGCTCTGGCTCATGTTCGATGAGATCGAAAAGGGCTGTCATGGCGTCGGGCACCGCTTCGGCGCGCGGCGGCACATAGCGCGAACCGCGCAGATACACGGGGCTGCGCCGATACCCGGCAAGCGCCGTTGCAGGCATGATACCGGCCATGACGAATGGCTGAAAAAGTTCGCGGTACCACTGGCGGTGGTCTGCCCGGATCAGAGCGCCTGAATTCTTACCTTCAAGCACGTCCATGACGGTTTTCTTGACCTGTTGGAATGCCTGCCAGTATCCGCGTGCCGCGAGCGCGTTCCTGCTGCCGACATCGGCTTCGTTGTCCTTAGGGTCCCATGCTCCCAAGCGGACACGCTCCACCAGTTCCGGGGAGACGTTGTAGCCTTCAATCGAAAGCGAGTGATAGGCATCGCTCGTGTAGATGCCGTCCACGAAAGACAGATACGCGTCTGGCTTCGTTGGCAGTCCGGGCGCCTGCGGGAAGGTATCGAGCACAGTTCCGCGGGCTTGTTCCCAAAGAGCATGCAGTCGCTCGACGATGGGAGGGGCTGCAATGCCAACCGCACCAAATGTCTGCTCTGGCGCGAAGGGATCGGTTTCGCGGATCACATACCCTGCCGATTTCATCGTGGCGACGATCTCATCGGCGACCGCCGTGCGGCCAAGGCGCCGGAAGGCACCCGCAAGGCGCCCCGCGACGACGGAGCGTCCCTCATCAAGAAGAACGGCCAGGACTTCGGAGGCATCCTTGATGTGTGAAATCACGACCTGCATCTCGACAGGGTTGCGTACAAAGAAGGCCTCCGACACGCGGACGAGCGCGGCGGCGGGCGAGAAAAGACGCAAGCCGTCACGCTCCACCAAATCGCTCTCGGCGGGCATGCGCTGCTTGAGGTCGTAGAGGGACGTGCCGAAAAGCAGCTTTATCGTGTTATTGGTGCCTTTGGGACTATACGCCACCACCTGAGCTGGGATGATGGTGTTCTCGGCATGCAGCAGCAGCGACTGCTCAGGCGAAAGGTGCCACGCGTCTCCAAAACGGTCATTGCAATAGCGGGTGCAGAACTCCCAGAAGGAGGCAAACCAGGGGGTGCTATCTCCTGTCGCGGCACCGGGGCTCGTTAAAATCAGCCAGCCCTTGGTGACCTCCCGGAGAAATCCGTTTCGCAGAAGCCGCTCCCGGTGCACGCGCGAGAATTCGTTCGAGCGAAAGACGTGCCGGTCGGTTTGCAGTTTCTGTAACACCGCAAGTGACGCGGCGAGTTTTTCGTGCGGCGTAGCCAAGGAAACATCCCGTTCTGATGCACGTTTCTTGTGCTGCATTATTGCAAGTATATAATGCTGTACATATGCAAGTCAATGACGTCTTGTTATGACAAGTGAATAGCGCTGCGCAGTCGCAAGCCCGTCCTGTGCCCTGATCTATCGGTATTGCCAACGGCCATAGACGCAACACTCGTTGCCACCTCGCCCACGGGGATTAATCCCCAGTATTGCGGCACTTGTGGTGACCGTGACGAGATTGCCGGGTCGACATGGGCTACTTCAAGCGCCATATTCCGCCAACCTGGGCTGGATGGGGAGGAACCTCTCTATGCCCATCAGGGTAGAGCCAAAAGAGAGCCAAAAATTTTGACGCGAAAGCCTAACATATTGAAATAAAACGGTTTGCGGGCGTAGTTCAATGGTAGAACGGCAGCTTCCCAAGCTGCATACGTGGGTTCGATTCCCATCGCCCGCTCCAGTATTTAGCCCGGCGGCTTGCTAAGCCAAGGCTTCGCAACAACCCCCTCCTCGACATCCATGCGCCAGATCCGCTGCAACGGTGAGACATTGGCACGGCACAACGAAAAAAGGGCCGGCAGGGGATACCTGCCAGCCCGTAGGTTTTCGCATTACAGAGGAGAGGGCCGCTGTAATGGATGCTTAAAAGTGATACCGCGCGCCCAGAGAAATCTCTCCTGAAGTCTGGTAGAGCGAGGCGCGACCGTTCACACGGCCCGTGATTTCAAGCTTGTCCGTCACCGCGCGGGCAACGTCCACGCCCAGGATAGCGGTATTTTCGGAATCGCCTCTCCAGTAGGAATTCCAGGATTGACCGGCATCAACCGGGAACAGGCCTGTCACATTTTCGCCGAGCGCGGAGAAGTCATGCTCGATAGCGACCGTGATCAACACCTTGGTCTTGCTCTCGGGGTTGGAACGCAGGGGATCGATACGCAGGCCAAAGTCGCCGACAAACGTGTTGGCGTTGATGGCATCGAAGCGCAAGTCAAGCAGGGTGGCACCCGTCTCAACCGAACTGTCGAGGTGCTGACGCGATACGATACCACGGATGTAAGGCGTCACCAGACCGCTGTATAGTGGCAGGCTGGCCTGAACCGAGCCGCCATAAGCGTAGCCGCCGGGACTTGTCGTGGCGACACCCGTGGCCCCGAGATCGCGCTTCGTATCGGTGTCGTAACCGTTATAGAACACGACGCCGTCAAGGCGCATATACTGCAAATTGGCGCCGCCGTACGCTGCTACATGCCAGGTGTCGATTTCGGCCGTGCTGGCACCTTTGGCTTTCAAATCTTCGCTCGAATAGGACGCTGCAATACCAACCGTGGCGTTTGCTTCGGTGCGATACTCCGCCCCGGCCGTGAAGCCTTCCGAGGTGGTGTGGTAGCCGATGTCGTTACGCGCGACACTAGAATGACGGCCGAAACCCTCGATCCAGACATACTTGTTATGGCCGATTTGTTCGCCGTTGCGCGGCGAATCCACCGCCACTTCGTCATACAACGAATCGACGAAGTAGGTGTTGCTGAGGCGGTTGGCCGAAACCAAATGCCCGTTGACAATCGGTGCGGTCGCGGCGGCACCCTGCACCACCTCGGTCACAACCTGATAGCCATTGGCGGTTTTGGTGACAGCCGCGATGGCGCCGGCAACGGAACTCTTCGTCGTAATGGATGTAAAGCTACCCGTCATCGTGCCATCAACCTGCAGGATGTTGTAGATCTTGGTCGCATAGGAACCGGGGTCGATGGCGACGCTCAGGGAGCCGCCAAGCGAGGCATTGCCAAGAACGTGCAGACCGGAGACGGCATTCGGGCTGACCTCGACCTTAAGGGTACCCGTCGCGTTTTGGGTATAGCCCGCAACCGTCAAATTGCCCAACGTGCCGCCATAGCCAGGCTGTACCGTACCGGCGGCATTGACCACAAGGTCATCGACCGTTCCTAAACCACGCAAGATCGGTGAACCGGCCGTGTTGCCGGTAATCGATAGCGTATTGGCGGTCGGATGCCCCGGATCGCCGAAAACAGCCGAAGGATGCGCACCGTCGCCGATCACGAGCATACTGGGCGGAGTCAACTTTATTGTGCCCAGAAACGGATTGGCGGCGGTATTCGCTCCGTTGATCACCAGTGTTCCAGTAATAAGCGACAGGGTGCCGGTACCGGTGATAGTCCCGCCCATAACGAGCGGCTTCGTCTCATCCTGATTGACCTCAAGCAGCGCGTTGTTGCCAAGGATAAGATTGGTGTTCGGGCCGAAGATTGTCGTTGCCATGGACCAGCTATAGCCGCTCTGCACATAGGCATTGTCGAGCAGCGTCACGTTCCCGAGAAACTGGTTTGTCCCGAGAAAAGCGATGAGCGGCGTGCCCCAAGACTGCACGGGCCCCGGGTATTCGAAAACGACATCGCCGTTGGCGATAAGTGCCGATTGCAGTTCGACGTTGCCAAAGTACCAGGACTGATTGACCGTCGTTGTACCCGCGAAGGTCAGCTTGGCGCCGCTATCCACGGTGATAGTTGGCGAATGTGCGTTGCCGCAATCCCAGCTAAAAACGCATGAGCCGGTCGTCGATATGCCAGCCGTGTTGCCATTCGAATCGCCAACACCCAGCTTCAAACTATCGTACGGAGGCGCCCACGTGGCGTTGTTTTTGACGTAGTATGCGTTCGTGCCCGACACTAGCTCGATGGCCGAGTCGGTGCTGGTATAGAGGTTATAGGTCCCGCTGGACGAGTCTAGCTGCACCGGCGCGGCGTTGGCGCTATTGACGACAGCGTACGTCGTCAAAACCGCCAACACGCTCACGGAAAGACCAAGTCTGCTACGAAGGGTTTGAACTTTGATATTTGACATTTTTTTCCTCCCAGGCTGCGGTGACCCAAAGGCCACCGCTCTACCCGCGAACTGGTTTCCCTAGAACTTCACGCGCAGTTGCGACGAATACCGCGTATCGGCTGTGTACCAGCTGCGGTTTTCCCGATGATCGCCGACGCCCATGTACAAGCGGGCAACCGTCTTCGTCAGGTTCGAAGCCATGAGCGTCCACTGAACATTGTCCGTCAGTGAGAGCGTCAGGTTGGCGTCAAGCGTGCCCATCGGATACTGGAAGACCGGCAGCGAGTAGTGCACCACCGTTCCCTGCATGACACCGTTGGAAGTGGACGCTTGATTGAGCGCGTAGTTGTAAGTGTTCGTGGTCTGGTAGGCCGCCGACGTGACCAGGAAGTCGTCACGCCAGTTATACGCAAGACGAATTGACACCGGCTCCTTGTCGTACATCGCCGCCACGTTGATGGTATTCTTCGACAGACCGACCATTGGCAGGCCGTTGATGCGGTTACCTTTCATGTCATAGGCCAGGGCGCCAGGCTGCGAACTCGACAGCATGGTGTAATTGGCATCCACGCCGAAGCCGTCGAAGGGATGCGGCAGGAAGTCGAAGTAGGTCTGCAGGCCGGTTTCAAAGCCCCGGACGATGGCGTTCTGCTTCTCGTTGACCCACTGGATCATCGCAGCCTGAACCGTCTGCGGGCAGCTCTCCCCGACGGTGACCGGCGGGGCGCACCCCATCGAGCCTTGTGTCGTCTGGCCACCGGCAACCACTGTCGGCAAGGTGACGTTTTCGACGTTTGAACCCTGCGCGATGTAGTTGTGGATCTGCTTATAGAACGGCGAGAAATGCACCAAGCTGCCCGGTTTGAAATAGTACTCAATCGAGGCATCGAACTGCTCGGCTTTTTCCGGCTTCAGCTCAGCATTGCCAATCGTGCCGTTGAAATAGGCCTGATAGGTGCCGACGTAAGTACCGGAAACCGATCCACCCGGATTAAGCTGCTGGAAGGAAGGACGGGAGACGCCCTGGGACGCCGCCAAGCGGACCTTCAGTGTCGGCACCATTTCCGGCAACGGAGTGATCTGCAGGTTGATCGAGGGCAGCGCATCCACTTGGCTGTGGCTACCCGACACAGGCTGATAGCTCTTGGCCGCCGTAAACTGCAGGACGTTGGGGACGCCATTGCCGCCCTTGGTGACGCAACCCGCCGTGCTGCCATCAGCATTACAAGCGCTGTAGCCAAAAACCGGCGTCAACGAAATTGGCGCCGTGTAATAGGGCAGCACGAAAGCGCCGGCTGCTTTGTCTTTATAAGCGACAACGCGCACACCGATGTTGCCGCTGATCGGCATCCGCCAATTGTCGTAAGCGAAGTTCGCCTGTGCATAGAGTGTCGCTGACGTTTCCTTCAATGCGGTGTGGTCGTCAGGCGTAAAGGCGACGGCCGTCTCCTGATCGCCAGGGGCGCCGAGACCATTGGTGTAGGAGTGGATCGTCGTGAAGTTTTGCTGCAACAGATTGAGCGAGGGGAAATACGCCTGCGCCGGCAAACCAACCTGCCCGTTGAACCAGCTGCCGGTATTGACCTTGGTGGTGTAGGCGGGATTGGTAGAACCGGCGGTGTTGATCGCATTGACGCTCGAAATGCCCTGACTCGAGCACGAATTCGAGGCCGCGAAACACTGAAGAACCCGGCCTGACGAATCATACAGCGGCACCACGGCGCCACTCGAATCGGTAATCGGGTTTCCCGATGCGTCGGTACCATTCTGAACCCATGCGCTGGCATAGGCTGGCGTCAGCTGCTTCCAGTTATACGGCGTCTCCCAGTCGTTTTCGGTACGGTCCGTGACTTTGACACCGAACTTGACCGACCGGATGAAGGAGTTTTCGCTGACCGTCCAAATCGCATCCGTATAGATCGCGTTTTCCTGGCCCGAGTCGGCCGTCAGGTGATCCATCGTGCTGTTCCACCCGTAGCGAGCGGGCTGGGTCAAATCGACGTCCGGGAACGACAATTGCGGCATGGCCGAATTGCCGTACGGGCTGAGCTTAATGCCGTAACCGGGTACGAAGGCATAAAGGTCCGCCCACTTGCCGGTGTTCCTGGCGAAGGATTCAACGTGCTGCGCCGCGAATTTCACCATGAAATGATCGGTCGGATCCCATTCGCCGCCGGTCGAAACATCAGTCGTCTGGTTGACCTGATGGCTCAGCTGCGTTTCGAACTGATACGGGATCTTCTGATAGTTCCAACCGGCGTTGACACCGAAATAAGCCGCCGCGTTGGCTTGCTGGTAGGCGTAGGAGCTGAGGCCGCCAACGGATGAAGTCAGATTGCCGTATTTGTCGAAGGTGTTGGTGCTGGCCGGATCAAGCGCCACATAGCCCGTCACCGTGTTGGAAATCTGATTGGCCATCGTGTTGTCGTTGTAACGCGAACGGAAGAAGGTCGCGAACAGCGACAGACGCTCGGACGGGTTCCACTGATACGCAGCATAAAGGCCGGTACGGACACGGTCGTCATTGGTCTGTGTGTAGTTGATGGCCTGCGGAACATAGACTTCCTGACAGGTCTTGGTGGCGTCGCCGGAACAGGTGGTCGGGTTTGGACTGTCGCTCTGGAGATTGTAGCTACTCACCCACGGCAAATATTCGCTGGAGGGGTAATTGGGCGACCACACCACGGGAACATAGGGCGAAACCTGAATGCCGTCAGCGCGGGTCTTCAGATCGGAATAGGCGACGTTGATGAGCAGGCCCATCTCGCCGAGCTTGGTCTGCCAGCGATCACTGATCAGGCCGACGCCGCCAAAGCGTGCGGCAGCCGCATAGTCGGCATAGTTGCCGGTTACCGAAACATTGGCGGCAAAGCCGTCGAAATCAAACGGCTGGCGGGTCCTGAGGTTGATGACGCCGCCGAAGCCGCCTTCGGGCAGGCCCGCGGAAAGGCTCTTATAGACGTCGACGCCCTGCGCCAGTTCCGGCGGGATGTCTTCCCAGGAAAGGTTTCTGCCGTTCGCAGAACTGAAGGAGTCGCGGCCGTTCAACTGGCTGACAACGCTGTCGAGACCACGGATGGTGATGCCCGTGCCTTCGCCGGTGTAACTCTCGCTGTTGCCGCCGGTCTGAATGCGCGTGATGTTAACGCCGGCGATGCGCTGCAGAACTTCGGTGACACTGTTATCGGGCAGCTTGCCGACGTCTTCCGCCGACACCGAATCGATGATTTCTTCGGCCTTGGCCTTCAACTGAATGGCAGACTCGATAGCCGCCCGTTGCCCCGTCACAACGACCGTTTCGACGGACTGTGCATCCTTGGCTTGAGCATTTGCCGGGGTCACTGACAACGCCCCCCCAACCAGCAAAGCTAATATCGAAGCCGCTGTTTTTTGTTCTTTTAACATACCTTCCCGCTCCTCCTGACCTTTTGTTTCAGGCAGTGAGATCGTTACGACCCCTCCTGCCGAGCGACTGACAACCAATCCAGTCCCTCTAAGCATCAGGTTGAGAGCGGCGATTACATCATAGTTGCCTTTGATGGCGGGGGTGACGACGCCGTGCAGCTGTTCCCCAGGTGCGACGACCTGAATCCCAGCTTGCCGGGCGAGCTCCGGTATCGATTTTCCAGCGTCTTGTGACGGAACGTCGAACTGCCAGACCTGCGCGAATGCAGACGTGCTCAAGAACAGTCCTGCGGACGTTGCTATTCCGCACACTGCAGCCCAGAAAACTCTGGTTCTCACGCACCGCCCCTTTTTCCGCACCCCTTCGGATGATGTGCGCCCTCTCCTGATACTCAATCAGTTGACGGGCGACGTTCCGATTTCCCTACAGGCCTCCATCCGTTCTACCGGATAGTCTTACTTCTTTGTCGTTCACCTCGACCTGCAGCCGCAGGGCAGAGGCAGCAGTCCTGGCAAAGCCGATCGGGTCGTTGGAGGCGAACAGGCCCGTAACCGTTCGGCCTGCCACCGCCGGATCGACGATGATCCGGACATCACTGTAACGCGCAAACTCGTTAATGGCATTCTGCAATGTCTCGTTGTCGAATGCTATCCGCCCGAATTGCCAAGCCAGGGTACGATCAAGCTTGGACTGCGGCACCCCCGCTGCAACAATCGGCGCATCCTGCGGCGCCAAGGCCTGGGTGTAAGCCTTCACACGGACCGGGGCTGCTTTGTCTGCGCCGGTGCGGTTTAATTCCACCACTCCTTCTTTCACAAGCACCTGAATGGGACGTTGCGGCAACATCGAAACCGTGAAGCTGGTTCCAACCGCCCGAACCTGCATGTCGCCGACAGAGACGACGAAGGGCCGCTTCTTGTTTTTGGCAACATCAAACAAGGCCTCACCCTGCAACAGGTGGATGTCACGCTTATCGCGGGTGAACCGGACGGAAACTTTGGAATTGGTATTCAGGACAACAAGCGAGCCGTCGGCCAGCGGAACCTCCCGCACTTGGCCAAGACCGGTTGAAAAAACTTGTTCGCGCTCACTCTGCCAAAGGGTAACCCCCACAATACCGGCGGCCGCAAAACTCGCTGCCAACCCGCCAGACAGAATAATCTCCCGCCGCGCCCAAAGCGCCGGCTTTTCCGGCTCGCTCGCGCGCAACCTCTCGATGGCGATACTGCGAACACGCTCAAGGCGCCCAAGCACGGCTTCTGCCCGACCATATGCACCCAAATGCCGGATGTCGGCCGCAATCCAGGAGTCAAATTCTGCCTGCTCCTTTGCAGACAATTCTCCCAAGTCGCGCTTCACGACCCACTCCGCCGCGCGTTTATCTATCTCCTGGTTTACTGTCGACATCTTCGATACACACATCTTCCTTATTAATGGACGTACGTACCCGAGATTTCCCCCCTCGACCGAATATCTTAATTAACAACCGCACACCGTTTGCCATGTGCTTTTCTACCGTCTTTTCGCTTATTTTAAGGCGTTGAGCCACTTCCCTTTGTGACAGGCCTTCCATTCTTCGCAAAATCAGCGTCTCCCGGCACATCTCCGGCAATTGTGCCAGGGCGTCCGCGACGGCGAGGATTTCGCCCTGAAATTCCAAACGCTCCTCTGTATTGGCCTCCGGTAACGCGGCATCCAGCGTCTCCAGACTGCCGCTCGACGTGATCGAAATCACCCGCGAATGACGAACGTGATCAATGATGATCGCCTTGGCGGTTTGGATGGCGTATTGCCTGGGAAAGCGAATGGCGTCCAGTGACGGCGCGGACAGAATCCGGGCGTACATCTCCTGGACGATGTCTTCGATATCCAGGCCGTAAACCGACACGGTGCGCAACTTGGCGCGGATCAGCGCCTCATGCGGCAACACGTTACGAGCAAGCCATCGCCCGCGCTCACGAAGGTCTTGTGACATGCGGCCAGCAGAACACCAATCCTCCATTTTGCAAGTCACACTATGCCGACTTGAACCGTTTCCTGCCTGGCTGTGCTATTTTCAAACCATCAAAAAAAGGAATAGGGAAATCTATCTTTCGTACGTCTTCTTTTAAAAACGCGGTTAATACTTAGCAGTTACCCGATTGCTCGCTAAGGCCTGCCAAAAAGGCGCTGGCGCCGATTTGGGCATCGTCAAACGAACCCGGCGGGCCGTGCGGCGCATCGGCCCGAAAGGCAAGGATGTTGCCCGTGTAGAGCGTGAGGTCCTGGATACGCGCGTTGCGAAAGCTGGCGTGCGTGCGCTTGGCATGCAGGAAAGAGGCACCCGATAGATCGCTGCCGACGAACCTCGCCGCCCGCACATCGGCGCCATCAAAGCGCGCCGCCTGTAACTGGCAACCGGAGAAATCGACGGACACGGCGATGACTTTGCGCGCCGACAGCCCCGCAAGGCAAAGCCCTTTGAGAAATTCGCCGAGCGGACGCAAATCTTCGCCATCGATCGTGGCGGGTCTGCCCTTCTGCCCCAGGCTCGTAAACCACTCGTGATGCGCCTCCAGTTCCGCCAGGAGAGACTTGGCGCGGCGCTGGGCGGCAGGCGTGGGCGGGGCAAGGCCGGCCTTCAGATTGCTGGCTGGAACGCCAAGCTTTTCGAGATGAAAGCCGGAGAGCACCGCGTTGCGAAAACAGGCCGTACGCATTCTGGCGCCGCGAAAACTCGCCCCTTCGAGAAGTGCATCGGTAAAATTGGCATGATCGAGCCTGGCATTGCGGAACGAGGCGTGACGCAGCGAGGTGCCGGTGAAATCGACCGCGCCAAACGGCGACTCGTCATGCGCGTTACCCTGAAATTTCAACCTGTCGCCCATGCGCAGCATGGTGGCGGCGCGAAGGTCCGCAAAATCCATCATCGCATAATTGAGATTGGCGCCCTTGAAGGAGGCCCCGCGCAGATCGGCGTGATCAAGGCGGGCATAACGCAAATCGCAACCGCGCAAATCGGCGCAATAAAGACTGGTGCCGGAGAGATTGGCCCCGTTGAGATCGGCGCCGACGAGCGAGGCACCGGAAAGATCGGCCTCCGACAAATCGCGCTTTGCCATCATCACGCCATCGAGCTTTGCCGACTGCAATTGGGCGCGCTTGCCTTTTTGCCGTGTGCGGTAGCGCAGGTGATCGCCCAAGATACGATAAAGCTCGGCATGGGAGATGGTGTTCTCTTCGGGGGCGTCCTTCAGCCCGAACACGTCGTGGCCGGGCATCGAGGGATCGAAGGCGCTTAACATCGAGTCCATGGCGGAACACTCCAAAGGGCGTGTTAGATTCTGTGGAAGCGCCTGCGGGCGGTGTCGGCGAGCCGGATAACGGATTCTCCGAGGGGGGCGCCGAGGGCAATATCCCAAAGCGAGGCCAGGAGACGATCGCAACAATCGGCGTGATCGACATCGAATTCGAAGAGGTCGGACATCACCAGAATGAAGCTTGCCCATTCGGTCAAAGCTGCAGGATCGTCCTTGAGATTGGCGATGCCTTCGGCCAGATCCGCCGCGCCCACCACCACCGGTGTGACCCGAAGACCGCTGACGCTGCCCTCGATCCGGCGCGCATAGACCGCAACGCCGGCGCTTTTGAAGTTCTCGAGCGGCGTCTCGCCACGCAGGATCGCGCGCAAGGAATCGGCTTCGATTGTCTGCGCCGCGCCGGGCATGCCGGGCGGGGCGATCTTGACGGCATCCCGCGTGCTGCGGCTGTGAGGCCCGAACCCATCCATATACATGACAAACCATCAGTGTTGCTTCCGCCATCAACAAAGCAGGAAGCGTGCCGAAAGCGCAGCCTTGAAAGGTCTCGATAACGATCGTTAACGGAAGCTGAAGCCCCGGCAAGAGGGACCCCATGCGGCCCTGCCCCGGCAAAGACTTCCGCAAACGGGTGGAAGCATTTGCCGGGCCGCATCAGGGGCGCCTTGCCGGATGGCTGCCCGCGCGCTGCGGGATGAGGAAAATGCAGGCGACCATGACGGCGGCGATGACGGCCGTCGCCAAAGGGCGGCTGACACTAAGGCCGCCTTGTGCAAAGGGCTTGTCAAAGAAATCACCGACCGTGGCACCCAAGGGACGGGTCAGCACAAAGGCAGCCCAGAACAGCGCCACGCGCGACAGGCTGGTGGCGTAATAGAGGAGCGCGACCACCACCAGCGCCGCCACGAACACCCCCGCCGCACCGAGATAGCCGAGGCCCGAGGTGTCGGCCAGCCAATCGCCCAGCGCGGTGCCCAACGTCTGCGAGAAGGTGATGGTGAGCCAGTAGAAGGCTTCCACCTTGGGTGTGCTCACGCTGTCGACGGCAACGCTACCCTCCGACCGGTACCACACCGCCAGCGAGGCGATGACGCAGGCGAGCAGCATCGCCGAGCCGCCTGTGTAGCCGATGCCGAGCGAACGGTCGGCGAAATCGGCGAGCGTGGTGCCGGCGGTGGTCGAAGCGGCGATGGTGGCCCAATACAGCGCCGGATGGAATTTCTTCGCCGCGATCTGACATGCCACCAAGACGATGAGGGCTGCGGCAAAAATCGCCGTGCCGATGAGATAGCCCATATCCCAGGTCATGGTGACGGTATCGCCCGCGGTCTCGCCCAAGGTGGTGGCAAGAATCTTGATCAGCCAGAAGCCGAGGGTGACGGCGGGAACTTTGCTCAACACTGCGTCTTTCGACATCGACCTGTCCGTTCCGGCTGTTAGAAGGTGAAGAGAAGCGAAGAATACCAAGTGTATTGTTGCGTTTCGGCGGCGTTCTGCAGCCCCGGCCCGGCATAGGCCAGAAGATGCAGATTTTCGTTCAGGTCATAGACCAGGCCCGCCCCGGCTCCGGTCGAGACGCGGCCGCCTTTTTCGTCAGCCCCCTGATGAACAATCTCAACGCCCAGCGAGAGATCGGGCAGCAGGTGGCGGCTAAGCGCCCAACCGGCCAGGCAATAGTCTTGCGCACCCTCGCCACGGTTCAGAACGCAGCCGCCGCCGCCGAAGCTCGACCACGCCCCCCAATCGCGCTCGGCCCATAGCGGCAGCAAAAAAGAGGCATGCTGCTCGCCGACATTTTTGGAGGCGCTGGGCAGGAAGACGCGGGGAAAGACGGCCACGTCCCAGCCGGTATCCTCCTGGTGCAGAAATTTGTATTTGGCGGCGAGTTCGGCATTGCCGAGGCCCGAAACGCTGGGGCCGTGGCTTGGCATATCCTTATCGATGGGCAGGACCGCGGTCAGTTGCAAATCCGGCGCCGCGCCATAATTGAAATCGATGCCGAAGCTGGCCCCCGCGCCGCGCCGCCCGCCCGTGCCTTGCGCAAAGGCATAGATCTCGAAATGGCCGCTCTCGGTGGGCTGCGGATCATCGCTGACGAAAGGCGGCCCGGCCCAGGCGGGGCAAGCGAGCGCGAGGCAGGCGATGATCCCGCCTGCCCGCGATGCCGACTTTCGGTCCCTATACAACAAGCACTCCACGGCGTGGCCCGCAGGCTCCATAGCGCAAGCCGCGCGGCGCCGGTACCGCAGGGCCGATTGCATTTTCCCAATCTTATGATGGAGAGCGGGACGGGGGCCGCCGGGGCACCTTGGCGGACGCGCTGTTTCACCGGCAAGAAAATCTCGCGCTGGCGCACCACGGTGCCGTCGCGGATGACGGTGATGTGCAGAATATGCTGGACACGCGCGCGGGCGGCGATCTCGGCTTCGGCGCGGGCGATGGCGGCTTTGGCGCGGGCCATGAGGTCGCGATACTTGGCCTCGATAGCGAGCCAATGGGCGGGACGCGGCCTGACGGCATTGCGATTGCCGAACGGCGCCCCGACCTTGCCGGTTGGTTTGGAGGCTGACCGTTTGGCGGGCCCCTCGGCGGGCGCCGGGTTTGAAAGATAATTGTTAAAGGGGCAAGGCGGGGGGGAGAGGGGGTGCGGCTGATAAGAGCTGGGCAGCGCGATCAACGGCGCGCGCCAACGGCGGCGATGCCGACGGCACGGGCGCGCCAACGCTTCCAAGATGATCGCCGGTGTCTGCGAAACTGCCTCTGCCATGCTCCTCGGCCACAAAGACCACCGCAGAGAAATGGGAAGCGGCGGGGATGGATTCAAGAGCGGACGGCTTGGTCCAGCACCCGCCAACGGCCACTGGCGCGCCATCACTTGCTGTTAGGAATAGGTCTTGGTTGCGGCAAGACTCGCCACTGACGCCATCGCGAGCGGTACCAGAAAGTCTATGGGCATGCCCTGCGCCCTTTTGCATGCTCCCACGTCAGAGCGGAGTGGCGAATAGTACCAGATGTTGGCGTTTATCCGCGGGAGGAAGCGAGTGCTGAGACCAGATTTAGGCGACGCCCCAGACGATGAGGACGCGGCTGCTGACAGCAAAGGACTCGTTGTTGTTATAGGGCTTGCGCTTCTCTATTGCGTTGCCGTTGTGCTGCCCTTTTCCAGTGTCTTCGATTGGACGCTAAGTCTCACGAACGCATTGGCGTTGCCAGAAGTGCTGCACACAATCGTTGGCTTGCTCCTTGTTGCGACCCCTGCCGTGGTATTGATGGCGCTCAATTACCATTTTAGAGCCTTCGAATGGCGTACCGAATACTGGGCGGTGTTCTTTGGGATTGTTGCTTTCGCTCGACTTATCTTTGGCAAAGGCTACGGCCTTACGCTGCTGCAGGCGTTGCATTACCTGAAATTCTGAGGAGGCTCTATGCATCGTTATTTCGCATCCATTGGCGTTTTGTTGGCGGCAGCGATGTTGGTCCCATCGGCGGCGGCAAGCCCCTGCGTGCCGAAGTTGGTCGAGACCTTTCCGCTGGTTCGCTTAGTTTCGGGCCGATATGCCGTACAGGCATCGATCGACGGTCATCCGTTACGCCTGATGGTTGAGACCGGAGCGTCCGATAGCGTGCTTGCAGACACAATGGGAGATTCTCTAGGACTGACGCGACAGGCCATTACAAACGATAATTCGTCGGCCCTCGGTGGTAGGGCAATCCGTCAATATGTTATCGCGGAAAATGTCTTCATAGGACATCTGAAAGCCGACCGAATGAAGTTCCTCCTTTTGCCGGGCACGCAAGAGGAGACAGATGGTCTGTTGGGAGTAGATGTCCTCAGCAAATTCGACGTTGAACTGGATTTTCCTCGTTTACGGATGACGCTTTACGAACAAGGCACGTGTGGCATTGGCGCGGTCAGCTGGGCCAATGGTAGTGAAGTGACGACGGTCCCTTTTCGGATCGAAATGGCTCATATCAAGTTTGATGCCATTCTTGACGGCCAGCACGTTACGGCATGGTTGGACACCGGGGCTTGGCGCAACCATTACAGCCTTGAAGCAGCAGAGGCCTCCTACGGTCTGGATGAAAAAGCGATAGACATGCGGCGCCTAGGCAATCTCAACAACCCACACCCCAGTTACCTTCATATCTTCAAGTCACTTGTGATTGGGAACCAGACGATTTCGACGCCAGAAGTGATGCTCATGCCAAATCAAGTTGCACAACTCAGTGTACCCGAGCCCCGGTTTCTCGTTGGCATACCAACGCTGAGCAAGTTTCACCTGTTCATCGCGTTTGGAGAACAGAAGTTTTATGTCACTTCGGAAGAAGCACCTTAAAGTGCCGACGAACGGCTGGTGTCGGCGCACCTACGACATAGACCAGCCACCGGGGCGCCCGGTGGTCGAGGGGAAGCGTGTTCTAATTCGTTTCGCATTTGGTGCCTTCTCTCGGCGAATTTGTTAGCGCCCCGAACAGGCGTTTTGCGGCGAAGGCTGGCGCGATCAGGGGACCCACAAACAGAAGCGTGCAGCCTAAAGACCGGGAGATTTCGCCTTCGCGTGAAGGCGGCCATAAAGGCGAGCCGCGCGCCAACGCCTCCAAGACGACCGCCGGTGTCTGCGAGCTTGCGAATGCCTCTCCCCTGCTCCTTGGCCACACAGACCACCGCGGACAAATGGGAAGCGACGGGGGCGGATTCAAGAGCGGGCAGCGGCTGTGTTATTGCCCGCTGGCGTAGCGATCTTATTGGTGCAATTCTTATGGCGTGATTGATCCGGGGGCAACCATGAGAACGATCATCGCGGTGCTGGCGGCTGTTGTGGCGCTCACGGCGTGCGGTGCAGGCGCCGACGAAGGCTGCCGTTTGTTGCGCATGGCGGAGCTGGACATCGTGATGACCTCCGACGGCCGGATCACGGTCCCGGCGAGCATTGATGGCCATCCGGTGCGGCTGCTGCTCGATACCGCGGCCCCCTTCAGCGGAGTCTCGCCGGAATGGGCGGCGCAGAACGGCGAAAGAGCGCAAATGCTCGACGGCAATGCGGTGATCCTGCGCGGCGGCTATCGGCTCAACAACTTCATACGGGTGGAGTCGTTCCAGCTCGGAAAGCTTTCAACCCATACGATGAGCTTCAGCATCTATCCGTCTGGTTACTTGCCGGAGGTGGATGGAACGCTCGGCGCCGATGTGCTCGGCGGCTTTGATGTCGATATCGATCCGGCTTCTGCGAAGGTCAACCTGTTCCGCAGAAATGGTTGCAGCGATCGCGTCATCTACTGGGATGCTGAGGCGGTCGGCGCTGCCCGGCTGAAGGACAACAAGACGGGCGCGGCGGTCAGCCCGACGTTCCTGGAGGAAACCGGCGACCGGCGGCTCCTGTTCGATACCGTGCTGGACGGAAAGCCCGTGCTTGCGGCGCTCGACACCGGATCAACCGATACGATCATGAACCTCGAGCGGGCGCGTGACACCTTCGGCTGGGGCCGTAACGCACCGCCGCTCAGGGCTACCGGCAACGGTTCGTACCGGTTTCCTTTTGAGCTGCTGAGCTTCGAGGGCGTCGAGGTGCCCCATCCCGACATCACGCTTGTCCCGGAATAACGCATCGGCTTGGGCGTCCGGCCACGCGGCGAGTCGCTGATCATCGGCATGGCCATGCTGCGCAAACTGCACATCTACATCTCATACGGCCAGCGAAAGGTGTATTTCACAGGCCCGCCGCCTACGGGCTCCGCATCTGGCGCCCCATAAATGCCGGCCGGAACGGCCTGCCCCTATATTTCTTTGTACGGATGAAGGTGCGGCTGGTCTGGCGCCGAATGCCATCGCGGCGCCTCAAGCGCGATCCCCAGGATGTGCAAAAGCGCAAACGGCGACGGTTCAGATTGCGTCGTCCGCTTGTGATTGGCATTGTTCCTGGGCGAGCAGAAGTGTCTGCTGCGTGAGGGCTGTATTGGCCCCATCATAGGTGATTTTCGGCGCCGAAAAAGGCTGGAACGTTACGCCGGTGACGGCATTGGCTTCATTCAGCATCACGGCGTTGAAAGGAGACGCGCCCGGGGCCAGCGGCGCGGCGCCACGGGTTATTGCACCAGAGCCCGTCGGCAGATTGCCAGAAAGAGTTCCAACCGAGATTAAGGGTGCAAGTTGCGACGTCATCGAAAAATTTCCAGCATAAATTACCCCATCTGCAGGAAAGCAGATACCGTGCCAGGGCCAATGTTGTTGAATCTCAGGCAATCCGCTGCGTGCAGGCATATTTTCAGCTGCAAGAAAAAGAAAGCGAGCCGGTCATATTTTCCGCCCGGCAAAGTTTGCCGGATGGGATCCGCTGCCTTCCCCTCAAGATGGCTGCTCAATCGTGTAAAGGCGAACACCTCGCCTGCCGTGTTGTTCGCCAGCCTGCGATCACCAGCAACAGCAGCATCGCCGCCACCAGCGCGGCATGGGCGGGACGGGCGGCGGTGCCGTGCAGGGCGGCATCGGTGCCGAATCCAGCCCAGCAATAGACCAGCAAGCCGCCAGCGGCGGCGGCGAAGCGATGGCCATCCGTCCAGCCCGTGCTGCAGAGCGCGGCGAGGCCGCCCATGACGAGCAGAAGCGCGATGAGGCCGACCGTCACCACCTGCCACGGCCAATGCAAGGCGAAGGCCCCCATGCCATAGAGCAGCACGAAGGCCGAGCCGAGGACGAACGCGACGAGCGCCGTGACCAAGGCGGGGAGCGCGCGCGCCGTTGGCTTCGGCCATCCCCTCGGCAGGACAAAGGCCAAGCCAGCAGCCGCAAGAGTGGCCAAGGCAGCAGAGCCAAGCTGCGAGGGCGCGGCCCAGAAATGCCCATGGCTGGCCATGTAGTGCGCCATCACCACCGCGGTCGCGACAAAGATCACGGCCACGATGCCAAGCCCGATCGTGCCGAGCCAAGGCTGGGTGCGGCTTGAGGGGAACAACGCCTCGGTCAGCGCCACCGGCACCGCGATGCTCCACAGGATATGAATGCCAAGAACATAGACCGTCCACGGCGCGCTCATGCCGAGGCCCGGCAGATAGCCGAACGCCAACAGATGCAGCCCGAGGAAATGCGGATTGAACAGCGATTGATCGACGATGCCTTCCTCAATCAGGCCATAAGCCAGGCCCAAGAACGGCAGCGCCAGCCAGCCGCGGCGGCTCAGCCGCGCCCCCTCGCGCACCAGGACCGCGCCGCTGCCGTAAAACGGCACCATGACGATGAGGGCGCCAAGCTGCGCCATCGACATGCTGCCGGAGAGAAATTCGGCGATCAGCGGCGACAGCAAATAAAGGACGATAACCGGAAGCAAGCGTTGCATGGTGACTATCCCTGGCTAGACTTCTCCGCCCAATCGCATCAACAGATCGATAAGCTGGGCGTGTTCGGTTTTGGTCAGCGGCGTCAGAAACGCCTCTTGCGCTTTGTGCAAACGCAGCCCGAGGGCAGCGAACTTGGCTTTGCCCTTCGGCGTCATTTTCACGAGATGGGCTCTGCGGTCCTTGGGATCGTCGGCACGATAGAGCCAGCCGTCGCGTTCGAGGGCATCGAGAAACAACACCAGCGAGGATTTTTCGATTTGCGATGCCTCGCCCAGCGCCCGCTGGCTGAGCGGGCCCTTATCGGTGAGCACGCCCAATATCGCGAGCTGGCCAGGATGCAGGCCGCTGCCATCGATCGCCGCCACCACGCCGTCGCGCAAGCGGCTTTGCGCCCGGTGCAGCAGAAAACCGATGCTGGTGAGCGACGGTGACTGGCTGGGCTTTTCGTTTTGGGCCTGGAACGAAAGCTTGGGGGCCATGGGCGGCCTTTTGCGGCAGCAGGATATTGGAAGAAATTATATCATCTATTTTTAGACGATATTGGGCGCCGCGGTGCGCTGTCAAGGCCGTCTGCGCGGCTGGCCTTGCGCCTCGCCTTGCCGCACAATCGGGGTTTGAGAGGAGCTTTCGATGACCAAAGAGGAACTGAGCGCCTGGGCCCTCAGCCATGGCTGGCAAGTGGCGGGCGGCTATCCCAGCCTGATGAAACCGAGGAGCTTTGATACCGCCATCGTGCGGCTGGATCTGAAAGTCACCATCGCCAATCTGGAAATCAAGAAGCCGAATGGCAAATGGGAAAAAGTCGCCAGCGCGGCATATTCGAAGATTGTTGCCGATGGCGACGGCGGCGCCCCCAGCGGCCTCGGGCTGGACACCATCAACGGGCTGTCCTCGCTGATGGAACAGAACAAAGACCATCTGGTGTTCGCAAAGTTTAAGTGAGGGGTACGGAGCCTCGAAGCACGCACCCTACTGCGCAAATTTCGGCAGCAGCGAGAGGCGCTCCGTCAGCATTTTGGTCAGCAGGGCGTCGTCTTTCAGCGAGGGATGGCCGTGGCAGGCGCTGTAGTCGAGGCCGGCGAAGATAATGACCCCGACATCCTCACCTTGGCTCCTGAGGGCTTCCGCCGTGGCGGTGGTGCCATCGGCAATTTCGTTTTGGGCATGGTCGGAGGCCATCAAAATGACCGGCGCGGCGGGATATTTTTCGTGCAGGCTTTTGACGAACTCCACATAGCTCTTGACGAAATCGGCGTGCAGCGCCTCGCGCGTGGGCCACGCTTCGCCCGCATGCAGGGGCGTGGAAAAATCATTGGTGCCGAGCCCGATGACAATCACATCCGGCACCCAGCCGTCCTGCGGCACGCCCGCCGACTTGTCGAATAGCGAATATTGATACAGCAGCGGCAGCGTCTCGCCCGGCGCGATGCCGTCGTAGTTGCGCACCACACCGCGGCCGGAAAAAGCATGGATGCGATAAGCGGCGCCGAAATACTTCGCCGTGGCAGGAGCAAAGGCGCGCGACGTATCGGTGGTCTCATCGACATCCGCCACGCTGCAGACTTGCCCGCGCGCGGTGTTGCCATAGCCGACGGTGAAGGAATCGCCGATGAATTCGATGTGGCGGCCGTAGCGCGGCGCGGGCAAGGCTTGGCCCGGCGCGCCGACATAAAAGCCGCCGAAGCTGCCGGAGGAGGATTGGGTTTCACTCGCCTTTTCCAGGCGCACGACATGGCTGCCGGGCCCCAAATCTTTCAGCGCCACCGTGGTTTTGCCGGGGCGCGTCAAGGTCAGTTTGTGGACGCCATCGATGTAGAGATAGAGATTGTCCTGGGCATCATCGACCTGCACATCGACCGCATCGCCGATGAAATTCGCCTCGAACCAGACGCCGGGCCAGGCATAGCGATAGGCGATGGCGCCGTTCGCCGCGGTCGCGACCACGCGCCCGCCGATGTAAAGATCGAGCGGCACAGGCTGCGCGGCTGCGGAAGCAGAAATAAGAACGGCCCAAAGCAGCAGCGTTTTCATCGTCAGACATATCCGCTCATTACGGCCACGCTTATATGCCAGATGTCCGTCCGTATTGGATAGAGTGCGATTGCCACTTGGCGAACCATGCCATCATGGCCAGCCCCCTCCGCCTCGCAAGTGCTCGGCACCTCCCCCGCTATTTTGACATCCCGCGACGGCTATGGCGGAGCACCGCGGGGGAGGAAAGACGATCGGCTCAGGCGCTCACCACGGCGAGCATGCGGGCGGGACGATCGCCGAGGCCGTGAAAGGTGTGCGGGTGCATGGAATCGAGATAGGCCGAATCGCCGGTTTCCAAACGATAGCTGTGCCCGTCATAGGTCAGCTCCACCACGCCTTCGAGGATGTGGACGAACTCCTGACCTTCATGGGTGATGGGCACGGGCTTGGGCGTCGTGGGATCGAAGCGGATGAGGAAGGGCTCCATGCGATGACCACCCGTGCCGGGGCGCGTCAAGGTGCGATAGGCATAGCTTTGCTCGGTGTTGCCTTGATCGCCGGAGAAAGAATCGCCGCAGCGGCAGATGGTGAGGCTTTCCTTCGCCGCTTCGGCGCCTTGCAGCAAGCCTTCGGATTTGAGGCCCAAGACGCGGCTGAGCTGGATCACGGCGCCGATGGCGGGCACGGCCCTGCCCTCCTCATAGGCGGCGAGCCGCTCCACCGCGATGCCAGCGCGCTTGGAGACTTGTTCGAGGCTTAGCTCCTGCGCCTCGCGCAGGGCTTTGATCCGCTCACCGACATATTTCCGCATAGGGTTAGCCCTCGCGCTTGCCCGGGATGATGCGCCCGCTGAGCGCCCGCAAGCTTTGCCAGTTGCGCTCGATGGCGGGGCGAAGATCGGCTGCGGTCATGCCCGATTTCTGGAAACGCCGCTGCAGCGACAGATAAAGATCGAGCGCTTCATCGGAGAAATCGGGCTCGATGGTGACGGCGTAACGCTTGCCATCGAAGATCTCATAAACCGGCCAGAGACCGGAACGCACCGCAAGGCGCACCAGCTCCAGCCCCAAAGCGGGCTCGGATTTCCAACCCGTGGGGCATGGCGAGAGGATGTGGAGAAAACGGAAACCCTTTTGCGCCACGGCATGGGCGAATTTCTTCTGGGTGTCGTCGGCATGGGCGAGCGACACCGACGCGGCATAGGGAATGCGATGGGCTGCCATCACCGCCAGAATGTCTTTCTTCTGCTCCAGCTTGCCTTCCAGCGTGTTGGAGGTGACGGCGCCTTGCGGCGTGGCGGAGGAGCGCTGACCGCCGGTATTGCCGTAGATTTCGTTGTCATAGCAGATGAAGAGAATGTCTTCATTGCGCTCTGCCGCCGCCGACAGCGTGGCGAAACCGATATCGAAGGTGCCGCCATCGCCCGCCAGCACGATGATGCGGGTAGGATCGCCATTGAGGGCTGCCACCGAGGCCAATCCGCTCGCCACCGCAGGCGCGGAAGCAAAAGTCGACATGATGGTGGGTACGCCAAAAGTCGATTGCGGAAAGGTGCCGCCCGCAACGGCGCCGCAACAGGCCGGAATGACAAGGTGAACGGGGTTGGCACCGACCGCGCGGCGCAGCATCTGCAGCGTGATCGACATACCGCAGCCGCCGCAATTGGTGTTGCCTTGGCGGAAAATGGCGGCGGTGTTGCAAATCTCGTTCATCACACCGCCTCCATCAGCATCGGGGCGCCAGAGGCTTGCCGCGCGGTGATATCGGAGACGATTTTGGCGATGTGCTCGGGGCGGACATCGCCACCGCCAAGCCCAGTGAGATAATTCTGCACGACAGCACCCGGATCGGCCAAGGCGCGGATATCGCTCCACAACACCCCGCCAAGGCCAAGGCCGATATTGCGGTCGAGAACGGCGATCCGTTTCTTGCCCGCGAAAACGGCGGCAATCGCATCGACCGGCAAAGGCCGGAACAGACGAACGCGCAGCGAGCCGACACGCGCGCCCGCCTCCCGCAGCGCATCGACCACAGCTTCGGCGGTGATGCCCATGGTGCCCATGGAGACAATCAGCGTGTCGGCATCCTCTGCGCGATAGGGCACAATTGCGCCAGCCAGGGCGCGGCCAAAGAGGATTTCAAAGTCCCGGCGGATTTCGTCATAAACGCCCGGGGCGCCCAGCATGGCGGTGTGATGCTGAAAGCGGTGACACTCGGTCTGATGCGGCTGCTCCATTTGCCCCAGCGTATGGGGAACAGATTCCAGACGATGGGGAATGTCCGTGAGCGGCAGGAAATCATCCACCAGCGCTTGCGGTGGAACCTCCACCGGCGCCACGTTATGCGAAAGGATGAAGCCTTCCATGCTGACCATCACCGGCATCATTACGCGCGCCTCTTCGGCTAACCGGAACGCGGAGAGCACGGTGTCGAAGACTTCCTGATTGCTGGCGCAGAAAAACTGGATCAGACCCGCATCGCGCAAGAGCAAGGCATCGCCCTGATCGGCCCAGATGTTCCATGGCGGACCCAGCGTCCGATTGGCCACAGACATGACGATGGGCAGGCGCAAATTGGCCGCCGCGATGCAGTTTTCCACCATATAGGCGAGGCCGTTGGAGGAGGTGGCGGTGAAGCTGCGGGCCCCGGCGGCGGAACCGCCGATGCAGACCCCCATGGCGCTATGCTCGCTCTCGACGCGGACAACGCGGCCTTTTTCGATCTTCTGATTGCAGAGATATTCCATGCACTCGGTCGAGGGCGTGATGGGATAGACGCCGCTGACGAAGCCTTTGCCCTTGCGATTGGCCCGCGCCGCCAGCGTGGCCGACAAAGCGGCGGCATGATTGGCGCTGAGAAGCTGCGTGCTCATAGCCGCTTCTCCTGCATTTCAATGCCGGCGCGGGGACATTCGGCGACGCACATGCCACAGCCTTTGCAATAATCGGGATCGACCCGGTAACGCCCGCCCCTCTGTGCGATCACCCCTTCGGGACAGCTGAGGAGGCAAGTGTCGCAGAGCGTGCAATGACCGCAGGAAAAACAGCGCGAGGCCTCCGCGGCGGTTTCAAGACCGAGATTGGTCTCGGCAAAATTTCCGGCGAAGGCCGCAGGATGGATAAGACGGTCGGCATGCGGCGGCGCGACGGCGAAAGCATCAAAGCGGATTTGGCCGGGTGCCACCGGCAAGGCTTCGTCTTTCGCGAGGGCGAGCGCATGCGTGCGTGTCAGGATGGCCTGAGCAGCTTTGCGGCCACTGCCGATGGCGTGGGTGACGGTGCCTTCGCCGCCTGCGCAATCGCCCGCGAAATAGACCGCCAGCGCCTCTTCGCCATGATAGGCGCGGCCAGCGCGCACGCTCCAGCCAGTGGGCAACAGATCGTGGTCGTTAGCCTGGCCCAATGCCAAAAGAATTCTATTGGCCGTGAGCGTGGCGGTGCGCGCGGTGGCGACAGGGCTGCGGCGGCCACTGGCATCGGCGGGACCGGCCTCCATTTCCGCCAACACGACATCGGCCTGCGCGCTCCGTTCGTGGATGGCGATGGGCTGGCGATAGGGCAGCAGGGCGACGCCCTCGCGTTCGGCTTCCGCAATCTCTTCGGCAATCGCTGGCATGTCCTCGCGTGCGCGGCGATAGACCAGCTTCACCGTGCCGGCGCCACAGCGCAGCGCGGTGCGGGCGCAATCGATGGCGGTGTTGCCCCCGCCGACCACGACCACGGTGCCCGATAAGGTCTCGGGCCGTTCTTTAACACGGGCGAGGAAGGCAAGGCCCTGCTCCACATTGCCAGCGCTTTCGCCTGCGATGCCGAGGGTTTTGGACACGCCAAAGCCGACTGCGATCACGACGCCATCGTGATCCTTGGCGAGGGTGGCGAGATCGGCTTTGCCAATCGGCGTGCTGAGGCGGGTTTTGATACCGAGCGCGAGGATGCGGCTAAGATCGCGCTGCAGCACATCCGGCGGCAAGCGGAAAGCGGGAATGCCGCTGGCCAGCACGCCGCCGAGTTCGGCCCCCGCCTCATAGATCGTTACCGCATGCCCGGCGCGGGCGAGCTGATAGGCGGCGCTGAGACCCGCGGGGCCGCCGCCCACCACGGCGATATGCTGGGGATGCAAAATGTCCTCGCGCGGGATCGCGTAAGTGCTGCTGTCACCCACCAGCCGCTCCAGGCTGCGGATGTTCACGGCGCCATCGAAAGCGGCGCGGTTGCAGGCATTCATGCAAGGGGCGGGGCAGACCCGTCCGCATACGGATGGCAGCGGCTGGGTCTCGAACAGCAGCGCGGCGGCGTCTTCGCTGTTGCCCTTGTTCAGCGCCTGCACAAAACCAACGACGTCATTGCCCGCGGGACAGGCGTGATTGCAGGGCGCGGGCGGCTCGACATAGGCCGGAAGCTGGTTGCTCCAATTGCCGGTTTTGAGCGTCACCGGAATATCGGCGTGGTGTTCCAAGGTGGGTTTGACCGGCGGCGGCGGGGCGCGATGGGCGGGGGCGATGGGCGCGGTCTGGCGCGGGTCTTCCATGGCGACCGTGGCGAAGGCGGCTTCGGCGGCGGGCAAGTCGCTGGAGAGGCCGAGATGGGCATAAGCCTTCTCCAGCACCGTGAGCGGCAAGCCCAGGATGCGGGCGTAAGCCCCCAGGATGGTGGTGTTGATGATGACGACCGAGGCCGAGCCGATGCCATGCTCGCGCGCGATGGCGGTGGCATCCAAAACGGCGAAACGATACGGCGCGAAGCGGCCCCCAAAATGCGCAAGCGGCTGGGGCGTGTTGAGCAAGAGCAGCGCACCGGGCGAGGCGCCGTCCAAGATATGCGGACCCAGCAATGCCTCATCGAGCACCAGAAGATGGCCGGGACGATAGACCTTGTTGGCATTCCTGATAGGGGCGCGGTCGACGCGGGCATACGCCTGCACCGGAGCCCCGGCGCGCTCGCTGCCGTAATCGCCGAAGGTCTGCACATGAAAGCCGAGCTGGCCGAAGAGACCTGCGATCAGCTTGGCGCAGGTGACACCGCCCTGCCCGCCACGGCCGTGGACGCGCACCTCCAAAGGAAGGTCAAGGCCGGATATCTCCGCGTGGTCCATTGTTGTTTCCGCCCGCATTGGACCAAAGCCTAATCCGCCGCCCCTCAGCCGATATGACGAATATCAACCGCGCGACTCTCGCGCATGATTTTCGCCGCTTTGCGGGCGCGATGGCATGGGGCGGGACGGCGCGGGGGATGTGCGGCGCCGCAGCGTGGAAGAATGTAAGGCGCCGCGATGGGGGCGTGACCGCTCCATGCTTGTGCCGGGGATGAGGCGACACAATCTGCCCCGCGCGTGGTGGTGTGCCGCGGGGAGTGGGCCCGGCCCGCGCACCGGTTTGAAGCATCCGGCGCGTTGCCCGCCGTCATGCGACCGATGCTTGGCCGGGATGACCGTTGGCCTGGACGCCCCTATAGCCCTCTAAACCATTGAAACGACATGCTTCACCTATCGCGACCCTTGCCGTCGCAGGGACGAAAAGCGGGCGACGGGGGGCGTTTGGGCGGCTATAACGCCTTGGTGTCGGCGGCTGGACGAGTCGCGGACAGAATCTCTCATTCCAGTACGGACACGAACGATGGCGAATGTGGCGGTGATCGGCGCGCAGTGGGGCGACGAGGGCAAGGGCAAGATCGTGGACTGGCTGTCGGCCAGGGCCGATGTGGTGGTCCGCTTCCAAGGCGGCCACAATGCCGGGCACACCCTCGTCATCGACGGGGTGACCTATAAGCTGAGCCTGTTGCCCTCGGGCGTGGTGCGCAAAGGCAAGCTTGCTGTCATCGGCAACGGCGTGGTGGTCGATCCCTGGGCGCTGGATGCCGAGATCGGACGGCTGAAGGCGCTTGGCGTCTCGGTGACGCCGGAGAATCTGATCGTGGCGGAGAATGCGGCGCTGATCCTGCCGCTGCATCGCGAACTCGACACCGCGCGTGAAGCCGGCGCCGAAGCGCTGGGCACCACCAAGCGCGGCATCGGCCCGGCCTATGAGGATAAGGTGGGCCGCCGAGCCATCCGCGCCGTGGACCTCAAAGACCTGAACACCCTGCCCGGAAAGGTGGCGCGGCTGCTGGCCCATCACAACGCCCTGCGCCGCGGCGTTGGCGCCGAAGAACTGACCGTCGAAGCCGTGGTGGCAGAACTGGTGGCTGTTGCGCCCAAAGTGCTGCCCTTCATTGGGCCGGTGTGGCGGGTGCTGGACCAGGCGCGCAAGGAGGGCAAACGCATTCTGTTTGAAGGCGCCCAGGCGGTGCTCTTGGATGTGGATCATGGCACCTATCCCTTCGTCACCTCCTCCAACACCGTGGCGGGACAGGCCGCAGCGGGGTCCGGCATCGGGCCGCGCCAGATCGGCTATGTGCTGGGCATTGTGAAGGCCTATACGACGCGTGTCGGCGATGGCCCCTTCCCCACCGAGCAGAAGAACGAGACCGGCGAGCGGCTGGGGACACGCGGCGCCGAATTCGGCACGGTGACGGGACGCAAGCGCCGCTGCGGCTGGTTCGATGCGGTGCTGGTGCGCCAGACCATCGTTACCGGCGGCGTCGACGGCATCGCGCTGACCAAGCTCGACGTGCTGGACGGCTTTGACGAGATCAAGGTTTGCGTCGGCTATACGCTGAACGGCAAACCGCATGACTATCTGCCCGCCGATGCGGTCGAACAGGCCGGGATTGAAGCGGTTTATGAGACCATCCCGGGCTGGAGCCAGTCCACCCGCGGGGCGAGGAGCTGGGCCGAATTGCCCGCCAATGCGGTCAAATATGTCCGCCGTATCGAAGAGCTGATCGGCGCGCCGGTGGCGCTGCTCTCCACCAGCCCCGAACGCGAAGACACCATCCTGGTGCGGGACCCGTTCCTGGGGTGACCAATCCCCATGGGCTTTTGGCATAATGCGCCTCTGGCCGAATTGAACCTTGGCCTTGGCGCTGTTATGCAGGGAATCATGGCGAAGAAAAAACCCTACGACTGCTCGAAGTGTCCGGGCTATTGCTGCTCGTATCACATCATCCCGGTGACCGAGAAAGACCTGAAGCGTCTGGCCGATCATTTCGGGCTCAGCGTCGAAGCGGCGAAGAAGAAGTTCGTCACCAAAGGCCGCCCCGAAGATAAAAAGGATGGGCCTTATAAGATCCGCCGTAAGGCCGACGAGCATTTCGGTAAGATCTGCCGCTTCTTCGATCAGGAAAATCGCCGTTGCGGCGTCTATACGGCGCGCATGACGATCTGCCGGACCTATCCGTCGGGTCGCTGCGGCTATTACGAGTTTTTGAAGATCGAGCGCGCCACGCAAGACGACAAGGATTTGGTCGCGGGGACGTGGAACGACTGATCCAACCTGTCATTCCCGGCCAAGCGTCCTGAGCGAAAGTGATCGATACGAGGGGAAGGGAACCCAGGTCGCGACAGTGGCACATCGATACAGAAGAAGTCGTGCCGATTCTTGAGATCAGCTCCGCCCAAACACCTGGGTCCCCTTCCCTCGCGCAACGCGCTCGCCGGAGATGACAATCAGCAAGTATTCGCCTGCGAGAAATCGCGCGAAGACTTTACGGTCCCCGCGTGCATCAAGGCGCCGCGATGCTCAGGCCTCGGCCCAAAATGAGATTTTGAACGGCCCGTAGGGGTCGGCGCGATAGCCTCTTGTTGTCATGCATTGATAGAATGCATTGGCGTGACGCATATACTGGAAGCCATCGCTCCCCGTATAGTGAAAGCCATAGGGTGCCCCGACCCAATAAGCCGTTGTCGTTTGCCGCAGACAGGCGTTGCGGTCCTCGGAGAAGACCCACTCGCCCGCCCCAACCTTCGCGAAATTGAAATGAGCATGGTAGCGAGGGGCAGCGGTCGCTAGTCCTGTGGATAAGAGCGCTGCACAGCCGAGCAAGATCGCGAATTTCCGCATGAGGATTCCTCCTTAAACGGGCGTCACTCTACCATAGGTTTGATCAGACCAACCAGCCCGAATCCAGAAAGGGCACTGCACTATGAGCAATGATCCAAAAACACTTGGTTCGGCCCCAAGATGGGCATTTTGCCGATCACACCTTCATAATGCGGGGTTTGCGTTACTTTTTCCCTGTCACCAGCATCGTGCCCGGCACCGGGCGGCCTTGCCAGTGGACCATGTGGTTGAGGGGGCCATGGCCTTTGCCGAGGCCGGGGGCTGAGGCAATCGCCGCTTGCACATATTCGCGCGCTTTGGCCACCGAGACCGAGAGCGGATAACCCTTGGCGAGACCGCAAGCGATGGCGGTGGCGAGTGTGCAGCCGGTACCGTGGGTGTGGCGGGGTTTCAGGCGCGGGAAACCGAAGATGTCTTCGCCATGCTGCCACACCAGCACATCATCGATGGTGGCTTTGGAAGAATGGCCGCCTTTGATCAGCGCTGCCGCAGCGCCCATGGCGCGGATTTTGTCCGCTGCGGCCCGGATCGATTTGCGGTCGCTGCCGACCATGCCGGTGAGGCGCTTGGCTTCGGGGATATTGGGCGTGACCACTGTGGCGAGCGGGATGAGCCGTTTGATCAACGTTTTTTCGGCGGCGGGGCTGAGCAAAGCGGCGCCGCTGGTGGAGAGCAGGATGGGATCGACCACCAGCGGAATTCCCGCCGCATAGTCCGCCAACGTCTCGGCCACCACGCGCACAATCGCGGCGTTGGCCAGCATGCCGGTCTTGATGGCATCGGCGCCGATGTCTGTCAGGCAGGCGATGATCTGCTCGCGGACCCGTCTGGGCGACAAGGCATCGACCGCGGTGACGCCCTTGGTGTTTTGCACCGTGATGGCGGTGATCGCCGTCATGGCATAGACGCCAAAGGCCGAGGCGGTTTTGATATCGGCCTGGATGCCTGCCCCGCCGGACGGGTCCGATCCGGCGATGATGAGCAGGCGCGGCATGGTCATGCCGAGGCGCTCAGCACAGCGGCGGCGATGTCGTTGACGATGGTCTGCACCAGATGTTCGTCTTCGCCTTCGGCCATGATGCGGATCAAGGGCTCGGTGCCGGATTTGCGCACCAGCACACGGCCCGTGCCTTCCAATTTGGCGCGGCCAGCCGCAATGGATTTTTGCACGCCCGCATCGTCCAGCGGCGCGCCGGCCTTGAAGCGCACGTTCTTGAGGATTTGCGGCAAGGGCTCGAAGAGGTGGCAGGCTTCGGATGCGGGCTTGCCTTCCTGCGCGATGGTAGCCAGGACCTGCAGCGCGGCGATGAGGCCATCGCCCGTGGTGCAGAAATCGTTGAGCACGATATGGCCGGATTGCTCGCCGCCGACGTTGTAGCCGCCCTTGGCCATCTCCTCGATGACATAACGGTCGCCCACCGAGGCGCGCGCCAGCATCAGACTCATGGATTGAAGATACCGCTCCAGCCCGGCATTCGACATCACCGTGCCGACCACACCGCCGCCGCGCAGCTTTTCGGATTTGCTCCAGCTCATGGCAATGAGGGCGAGGATCTGATCGCCATCGATGATGCGGCCGTGCTCATCGGAGAGCACCAAACGGTCGGCATCGCCATCGAGCGCGATACCGAGATCGGCGCGCACTTCGCGCACCTTGGCGCACATGGCTTCCGGCGCCGTCGAGCCGCATTCCAGATTGATGTTGATGCCATTGGGTTCGACCCCGATGGGGACGATCTCCGCCCCCAGCTCCCACAGCACGGCAGGGGCGACTTTATAGGCGGCACCATTGGCGCAATCGATCACCACACGCAGACCATCGAGGCGCAGCTTGCGCGGAAAGGTGGCTTTGACGAGTTCGATATAGCGCGCCGAAGCGTCATCAATGCGTTTGGCGCGGCCGATGCGCGAGGCGGGCGCGAGGCCGTTTTCAAGCCCGTTCATCATCAAGGATTCGATCTCGGTCTCGCGCTCATCCGAGAGCTTGCGGCCATCGGGCCCGAAGAGCTTGATGCCGTTGTCGGTGTAGACGTTGTGGGACGCCGAAATCATCACCCCCAAATCGGCGCGCAAGGAGCGCGTCAGCATGGCGACGCCCGGCGTCGGCACCGGGCCGAACTGGAACACATCCATGCCCACCGAGGTGAAACCGGCCACCAGCGCATTCTCCACCATATAGCCGGAGAGGCGGGTATCCTTGCCGATGACGACGCGATTCCGATGCTCGCCGCGGGTGAAGATGCGCCCCGCCGCCATGCCGACCTTCATGGCGATTTCGGGGGTCATGGGATGGGCGTTGGCCTGACCACGAATGCCATCGGTGCCGAAGAATTTGCGCGCCATACCCGTTTTCCCTCACCAAGGCCGAATAATACCAATACCGCCTAGAGCTTAAATTGCCGTTGGCGGACCGCCGCTTGCGGCAGCCCAGACGGCCAGACCGGCGGCCAAAGCCGCCACGTCGTGGGTGCGGATATAGTCCGCTCCTTGAGAAGTTGCAAAAACTTCGGCGGCCAGCGTGGCGGCGGGCAAAGCGCTGGGCAGGCGGGCGTTTCTGAGGAAGGATTTGCGCGAAACCCCGATCAGCACCGGCAAGCCGAAGGCGCGCTTGAGGTCCGGGATGCGGCGCAGCATCTCGTAAGAGGCTTGCGGCTGCCTGCTGAGGAACATGCCCATGCCGGGGTCGAGGATAAGGCGGGAGGAAGCGATTCTGGCGCGTTCAAAAGCTTCCAGCCGGGCGTCGAAGAAATCCACCACGCGCTGAAAGATGGTCTCGGGCGGGATGTCGGCGACGGTGGCGCGGCCTTCGGTTTGAACCGCATGCATGACAATAAGCTTGGCGCCGCTATCGGCCAGGCGCGGGTAAAGCTCCGGATGGGCAAAGCCGTGGATGTCGTTGAGCACCGCGACCCCCTGATCCAGCGCCCAGGCCTGCACGGCTGGCGAGAAGCTGTCGATGGAGAGAGGGACGGCCTCGGCGTGCAGCGCCACCACCACCGGGGCGAGACGGGCGATCTCGGTCTGCGGGGATACGGCCTCAGCCTTGGGATTGGAGGCGGCGGCGCCAAGATCGAGGATGGCCGCGCCATCGGTCACAAGCTGACGGGCATGGGCGAGCGCGGCCTCGGCTTTGAGGAATTGCCCGCCGTCAGAGAAAGAGTCGGTGGTGATATTGACGATGCCAAGGATATTCATCCTTCAGCCTCCCCCTTGCGGCAGCGTACGAGCGAAAAATGCCGTGCATTTTTCGGGTGGGGGGAAGCCCCACCCGAAAGGTCCGCCCCCCACCCCAATTCGCTACGCGAATGGGACCTCCCCGCAAGGGGGAGGTTAAGGGAGGGGTTTGTCTGTTCGCCGTGTGCTGTGAGCGCCATTTCGAAGTTTTAGAACGGACGGAGCAGAATCCAAAATAGCGACCCTTCTTTTCTGCCTCCCATTGGGGCACGCGGCAGCGCGGAAAAGCAAAAACCCCGACCTTTTCGGGCCGGGGTTTGCAGATAGTTTCGCTGGGTTGGCGTCAATGCCCCGGTTGCGGCTCGGGGGTCATGATGCCGCCGCGGGGGACGCCAGCGGAGGGAACGGAGGGGCCGGGGCCGCGCTGAGGCTCGGGCTCTTCGTATGGAGTGCGTACCGGCGGGATGCCCTTCAGCAGCGAGACGATTTCATCGCCCGAGAGGGTTTCGTATTCGAGCAGACCCTTGGCCAAGACTTCCAAATCGCTCATCTTGTCGGTGAGGATCTGGCGCGCCTTGTCATACGCGGTGTCGATGATCAGCTTGATCTCGGCATCGATCTTCTGGGCGGTCGCTTCCGAAATATTCTGGGTGCGCGAGACGCTGTGGCCGAGGAAAACCTCTTCCTGGTTTTCCGAGTAGGCAATCGGCCCGAGCGAATCCGACATGCCGTAACGGGTGACCATAGCCCGGGCGACGCGGGTTGCCATTTCGATATCGCTGATGGCGCCGGTCGTCACCTTGTCGTGACCGAAGACCAGTTCCTCGGCGAGACGGCCGCCAAAGGCGACACAAAGATCGGCCAGCATCTTCTCGCGGGTGATGGAGAGATGATCGCGTTCCGGCAAGCGCATAACCATGCCGAGGGCGCGACCGCGCGGAATGATAGTGGCCTTGTGAATCGGGTCCGAGCCTTTGACCGTCAGCGCGATGATGGCATGGCCACCCTCGTGATAGGCGGTGAGGCGCTTTTCCTCTTCGCTCATCACCATGGAGCGGCGTTCCGCACCCATCATGACTTTGTCTTTGGCCTCTTCCAGTTCGCTCATGGTGACGACGCGCTTGCCGCGACGGGCGGCCAGCAGCGCTGCCTCATTGACGAGGTTGGCAAGATCGGCGCCTGAGAAACCGGGGGTGCCGCGGGCAATGACTTTGGGATCGACATCGGGGGCCAGAGGCACTTTGCGCATATGGACGCGCAAAATCTTCTCACGACCGCCAAGATCGGGATTGGGCACCACAATCTGACGGTCGAAACGGCCGGGACGCAGCAGCGCCGGGTCTAGCACGTCAGGACGGTTGGTGGCGGCGATCAGGATGACGCCTTCGGTGGATTCAAAGCCATCCATCTCGACCAAGAGCTGGTTCAGGGTCTGCTCGCGCTCATCATTGCCGCCGCCGAGGCCAGCACCGCGATGGCGGCCAACCGCATCGATTTCGTCGATGAAGACGATGCAAGGCGAATTCTTCTTGGCTTGTTCAAACATGTCGCGGACGCGGCTGGCGCCGACGCCGACGAACATTTCGACAAAGTCCGAACCCGAAATGGTGAAGAAGGGCACATTGGCTTCGCCCGCGATGGCACGCGCCAGCAAGGTCTTGCCGGTACCCGGAGGACCCACGAGCAGCACGCCCTTGGGGATACGGCCACCCAGGCGCTGGAACTTCTGCGGGTCCTTCAAGAAATCGACGATTTCTTTGAGGTCGTCCTTGGCCTCATCCACACCGGCGACATCTTCAAAGGTGATGCGGCCCTGGCGCTCGGTCAAAAGCTTGGCTTTGCTTTTGCCAAAGCCCATGGCCTTGCCGCCGCCGGATTGCATTTGGCGCAGGAAGAATACCCAAACGCCGATCAGGAGCAGCATCGGGAACCAGTTGAGCAGAACGCTCAGCAATGCCGGCATGCCCTCGTCGGGTTTGGCCACCGTGACATTGGTGCCCGGATGGTCCTTCAACGTGTTCCAGAGATTCTGGTCATTCTGCGGAATGGCGGTGGTGAAGGAGGTGCCGTTGGACAGGTCCCCTTTCGCCTGGTCACCCTGGATCGTGAGGTTCTTCACATCACCCGCACTCACCTTCTGGGTGAACTGGGTGTAGGTGAGAGCGGGCGTGGTGGCGTGCTGACCCGAGTTCTGAAACAGGTTGAACAGCAGAACCAGCAGCAGCGCGATGAGGATCCACAGCGCTAAATTTCGGAGGTTGTTCAAGGCGATCCTTTCTCCGGGGACCAAAAAGAGAGCAATGATAGTCTATCGTATAGATAGGGCGATTTCCCGCCTTTGCCAGTTGCGAAAGGGTAAGGATTTTGAGCGCTGGCGTCTATCGTTTCGCAAATCAATAGAAGGGGGCGGAAAACCCCTCTGACGTAAGGGCCGATTATGGCCCCCGGCCCTTAAGAGTTGGTTGGCGGTTTTGGCGGCTTGCGGGGTTTTTCTTGCTGAACGGCCAAGGTCATAAGCCCAAAGACCCTAGCCTGTTTTGGCGCCGGGGCGATGCGGCAACCATGCAGGGTCCGCCCGCCCTGAAGGCCGCCCTCCGCCACCGCGGCGAACAAAGATTGCAGCCGGTCAAACCGCGGGCGGTAGGGATTGCCGGATACCAGCATCAAAATCCCCGCCAGAGCCCGCAAAGCCAATTCCGGCGGGGCCTGGCCCAAGGCCAATGGGTCTATGAGAATGCCGTCAGCGTGAGGACGGCAGGCCCGCATCACCACGGCCTCCGCGGCAACCTCGAGCGCTGCCCGGGCCCGGGCCAGATGGCTGCAGGCTTCCACCAAGCGACCCGGCGTAAGCCCCAACGCCGCCAGCGCAGGCCACGCAGAGCGGATGCGCACCCGTGCAAAACGGGTGTCGGCATTCATCGGATCGTCAATCCAGGGGTGGTTTTGAACAGCGAGGTATTCGCGCAACACCGCGCGAGAAAATGACAGCAAAGGGCGGGCGAGCTGCAGCCTCGCGAAATCCGGGTCCGGAAATGGAGCCAGCGGGCGCATGCCCGAAAGCCCATCCACACCGCTGCCGCGGGCGAGCCGCAGCAAAAAGGTCTCGGCCTGATCGTCTTCGGTATGGGCGACATAAAGGGCAGCGCGTTTCTTCCTGGCCATAGCCTCGCCCATCAAGCGGTAGCGCAAGGCACGGGCGGCGGCTTCAAGATTGTCAGACGACGGCAAGGCCGCCTCTTCGCGCAGAACAAAACCGCGTAGCCCGGCAGCCCGCGCCCAGGCCATTACCTTTCTGCCCTCTGCTTTGGCTTCCGGCCGCAAGCCGTGATCGACGCAAAAGACCAGCGGCGGCGGCAGGCCCTGCCCCTTGGCCCAATCGGCCAGCAGCAGCATCAGCGCCAGCGAGTCGCTGCCGCCCGAGACGCCAATGGCCGCTGGCCACGGCGCACCACACGCACTCATCGCCAGCGCAAAGCGCGCCCTTAAGCTTGCGTTATTTGGGGCAGAATTTTTCGCGGCCATTGGAGGCTTGGGTGAGGATGGCCGGCGGGGCTGCCTTGTATTTGCCTTTGATCGCGCCAAGCGTGAGACACCCTTCTTTTTTCTCGCCCAAACCGATGAGCGACAGACCGAGCTTCAACATACTCTCCGCGCCTTGCGGGCTGGTGGGATATTTCTTGATCTGCTCGGCAAAGGCCCCTGCGGCACTGGTGTAATCCTTTTGCACGTAGGAGATATTGCCCACCCAATAAATCGCCTGCGGCGCCAGCGGATCTTTCGGATTGGCATCGGCAAAGCCGCGGAAGGCGGCGCGCGCTTCATCATAGCGGGCGCGGGCGACGAGGTTCATCGCCTCATCATATTGCGAGCGCGCGCTATCGGCAGGCGGCGCGGCGGCGGGCAAGGTGCCGAGGCTGCCACCGCTGGGGGCGGCTTGGGCGGGCGCTGGCGCCGGGTCGGTGGAGGCTGCTTGCTGGGGACTGCCGTCACAGGATAGCCCCGGCTGCTGCCCCGCACCCGTAGCGGGGCCAGCGCCCATGATCTGTGCCGAGAGCGTGCAGAGCTTGTAATCAAAGTCTTTGCGCTGGGTCTCTAAGCGATCCGTAAGCTGACGGACCTGGCCCTGCAGGCTTTCGCTGAGGCCGGTGGATTGGCGCAGCGCGTTTTCCAAATCCTGCACCCGCTGGCGCAGTTCGACGATGGCCGCGTCCTGATCGTTCTCACGCTGCTCGGCTTTGAGGCGGGCGGCTTTTTCGTCGTCGCTTTCGCCGAACAGGCCGCGCACGGCAACCGCATGCGGTATCGAAACGGTTGCGGCGGCGGCCGGGTGAGCGACCACAAGCAAAGCTGCCAAAGCAGTTCCCAATTTCCAATTCATTTGGCGCCAGTTCATTGCCATCACACTGCCGTTATAAGCCAAAGCCGCCTCACGGAGAAATTACGCCTAAGACACTAGAGTGCAAAAACAAAGGGGCGCTGTCACCAGCGCCCCTGACATCAGATAGTCCCGAATGCGATCAGGAATTCGCACCCGAAGCGATGACCGTCACGCCGCGGCGATTCTGCGCCCAGCAGGACTCGGTCGATTCCGAGCAGATCGGCTTTTCTTTGCCGTAGGAGACCGTATCGATGCGCGCCGACGAAACGCCGAGGCTGACGAGATATTCCTTCACGGCGTTGGCGCGCTTGGCACCAAGGGCGATGTTGTATTCGCGGGTGCCGCGCTCATCGGCATTGCCTTCGACGGTCACTTTGATGCCGGGATATTTGGCGAGCCAGGCAGCCTGACGCTGCAGCGTCGCCTTATCGGCATCGAGGACGGAATACTGGTTGTATTCGAAGTGAACCGTGTCACCGACGTTGACGCGCAGATCTTCGGCGCTGCCGGGAATGATTTGCGATGTCGGTGCGGGCGCCGGTGCTGCAACCGGAGCCGGCGCGGGCGGCGGCGGCGGCGGCTCTTTCGCGCAACCAACAACAAAGAGTGCAAGAACGGCGGCGGCCAGCTTCGGCCCGACAGCAAACTTCTTCATAATAATCCCAACTCCTCAAGATGCGCGCGAGCCGGTTTTGAAAGCTCCGCGCCTAGATTTCGCACCTACCCCTATACGCCCTCGGTCCAGGAGATTGTACGGATAATAGGGCTACTGGATCAAGGGCGACCATGCCGGATCGGAGGCATCCCCCGGTGTCGCAACACGCCGCAGATTGCGTCCGGTAACGTCCACCGACCAGATTTGCGAACCCCTGCCGCCACGGATGGTTCTGGTAAACATCAAAACGCGGCCATTCGGCGCCCAGGTGGGACCTTCATCCTCCCAACCATTGGACAAGATTCGTTCCCCCGAGCCATCCGGATGCATTACGGCGATGCCAAATTGCCCACCCGCCTGCTTGGTAAAGGCAATGAGATCGCCACGCGGGCTCCACACCGGCGTGCCGTTCTTGCCCTCACCGAAACTGATGCGGTGCTGGTTCGAACCATCGGCATTCATCACGTAAAGTTGTTGTGAACCGCCGCGGTCGGATTCAAACACGATCTGTTTTCCGTCCGGCGAAAACGACGGCGCGGTGTCGATCGCCGGATCGTAGGTCAGGCGCGTAGACTTGCGGGTTCGCAAATCCATCACATAAACGTCAGAATTGCCGGCGGTCTCCAACGTCATCGCCACCAGATTGCCGTCCGGCGAGAAACGCGGCGAGAACGTCATGGTGGGAAAATCGCCAAGCTTTTCGGAGCGCCCCGTTTCAAGATCGAATAACGTCACCCGCGGCTTACCGGTGATATAGGACATATAGGCGATCATCTGGGCGGTGGGATTAAAGCGCGGCGTCAGCACCAGATAGCTGTTGGTCAGAAAGCTCGGATTGGCACCATCTTCATCCATGATAGCGAGGCGTTTAACGCGCTTCAGCGGCGGGCCCGCTTCCGCAATGAAGACGATGCGGGTATCGAAATAACCCTTCTCGCCCGTGATGCGCTGATAGATGGCGTCCGAGACCATATGAGCGATGCGCCGCCAATTGGTCGGCTGGGTGAAATACTGCAGCCCCAGCATCTGGCTTTCGCCATAGACATCCCAAAGCCGGAAATCGACCCGCAGGCGTCCGTCAGGCTGCATCGCGACCTGGCCGGTGACGAGACCCTGGGCGGTGATGACGCGCCAATTCTGAAAGTTCGGCGCGACGTTAATATTGCTGATCTGATCGATATAGGATTTGGGATCGAGCGGCTTGAAAAGACCCGAGCGCTCCAGATCGGCGCGCACCACCTTGGCGATGTTCTGGCCGGCTGCGGCATCGGCGGCGGCCGGGGCGACAAAATCGGGAATGGCAATCGGCAGCGGCTGGATATTGCCCTGATTGACGTCAACTTGCAGCGCCGCAGAAGCCGGCTGGCTGAGCGCCATGGCTGCGAGTGCGATCAGAACACTAGCGAATTTGCGCATTGCTCTTCCTCATTGTTCCAGCTGGCGGGGATCGAAATTGACGATAAAATTGCGCCATTGAGCATATCTATCGGGCGGCAGGCGGTAAGGCGAACAGGTATAAATGGCGCGGCGCGCGGCACCGGCCGCTGCCGCCATGTAAGGATCGCTAGAAGCCGCCGAAGCGGACTCTGGTGCTAATTGCGGCGGCTGCGCGACAGTTCCATCGCGGTTCAGAAAAACTTCGTATTTGACGATCAGGCGCTCGGGATGCGGCGAGCCCGTCGGCGGGCTCCAGCAATGATAAATTTCGCTCATCAGGATCGAGGCGAGATCGGCGGTCATCGCCGTCTGGGCGCCGACGCCTTGGACGCTGCGCGTGGCCGTTTTGGCGGGCGTCTTTTTGGCCAGCAATTTCTGAATGTCGTTGATATCGAACTTTTCGGCCTCTTTGGGCTTTTCGGGCTTGGGTTGCGGCTTCACATCCGGTGCCAGCTCGAATTTCGGCGGTGCCGCTTCGGGGGTGGGCGGGGGTGCCACATCCCGCGGCGTCGGCGGCGGGGTGTTCTCCACCGGCTTTTGCTCGATTGCTTGGGGCGCGATATTGGTCTTGTCGCTGATGGAGACGAGATCGACCGGCACGATGGGCGTGGAATCGACCGGCAGATCGATCTTCTTGGAAAACGACACGAACAGCGCCACGGCGAGCCCGACATGGAGCGCAACGGAAGCAACCACGCCAAGCCGCGGTGCGGCCCGCTCCGCTGTCGGCCTATTTCTCATGGTCTTGCTGTTTCGGCGGCGGACCAGTGACGAGACCCACCTTGGTGAAGCCCGCCGTGTTCAAGATCGCCATCACTTCGATCACGCGGCCATAGGGCACCGCGGTATCGCCGCGCACAAATATGCGCTGATCGGTGCCGTTCTGTGCGATGGCGGTGAGGCGGACGACAAGATCCTCCGGCTCCACGGGCGTATTCTGCAGATAGATGCGGCCATCCTTGCGGATGGTGACGGACAGAGGCTCGCGATCCTGACTGAGAGGCTGGGCACGGGTCTTGGGCAGATCGACCGGCACACCGGCCGTCAAAAGCGGGGCCGTCACCATGAAGATGATGAGCAGCACCAGCATAACGTCGACAAACGGCGTGACGTTGATTTCGGCCATGGGACGGCGGCGTGGACCGCGGCGGCCCCCTCCCGCTGAGGATGACACGGCGCCCGCCATCTCAGCGCGCCTTTTCGTCGAGCTGGCGCGACAGGATGGACGAGAGCTCGTCCGAGAAAGCGTAAAGGCGGTTGGTGTAGCGCCCGATCTCGCCGACATAACGGTTATAGAAAATGGCAGCGGGGATGGCGGCGAGAAGCCCCATGGCGGTGGCGAACAATGCCTCGGCAATGCCCGGTGCGACCACGGCCAGGGTGGTGTTGTGCTGGCCGGCGATCGCGGTGAAGGCATTCATGATGCCCCAGACCGTGCCGAAGAGGCCGACGAAAGGCGAGGTGGATGCGACGGTGGCGAGAAAACCGATGCTTTTTTCAACGGCATCGACTTCGCGCGAGATGGTGACACTCATGGCCTTGTCGACGCGATCTTTGGTACCCGCCAGAATGGCCGCATTGGGAGCGCCATGCTCAAAGGCCCGGCGCCATTCGCGCACCCCCGCCACAAAGGTGGCAGAGAAGGGATGGGTGTTCTTGGCGGCGAACTGCGAATAAAGCTCATCCAGCGATTGGCCGGACCAGAAGACTTTCTCGAAGCGCCCGGCGCGGCTGTTGAGCGAGCCGAGTGCCAAGCCCTTGTTGATGATGATCACCCAGGACCAGATGCTGGCCAAAAGCAGCAATGCGAAAACGCCCTTCACCAAAGGATCGGCGCGGCTGATCATGTCGAAAATCGAGACGCCGCGGCCACTGATGGCGACCGGGCTGCCAGCGGTATCCACCGCGGCGGTGGGGGCCGCGAGCGGCGCGGTCTGAGCCGGTTCGCCCGTGGGAGCGGCGCTGGGCCCTTCTTGTGCCCGGGACGGAGCGGCCAGCGTCACCGCCAGCATCACGAACAGTACCGCCACCAATCCCCTGAACATCTTCATCTTACGCAACCTCATGGCGGTCCCCCGCACAGTATGGCGGGTGCAGCGAAAAATTGCTCTAAAAACTGGAGCGCATGTTTGACGTTTATCGTTAAGCCACTGTTCCCGAAAGAAAAGGCATAAGTTTGTCACGGATTTCCGCCGGAATGCGTTTGGGTCTTCCTGACAAAGATATAATGCAGGCCTGCACGGCGCCGCGGGTCAGCAAGAGGCCATCGCGATAAATCGACTGATTGGCACTGAGCCGCACCCCCGTAAGCTCTGTGGCGAGGGTGTGAACCTCGATGATGTCATCGAATTTGGCGGGCTTGAGATATTCGACCTCGACTTTGCGCAACGCCCAAGCGGCGGGTTCGGCTTCTTCGAGATAAGCAGCTTTGATGCCCAAAGCGCGGAAGAATTCGGTGCGCGCGCGCTCCATATAGCGCAAGTAATTCGCATGATAAACGATGCCGGAGTGATCTGTATCTTCATAGTAAATCCGCACCGGCCAGATAAAACTCTGGCCCTCGAAACGGCCGATGTCTTTGGCTTCCAGTCCCTCAGTCATCACCCTCCTCCTCCGCAAACATGGCCAATTGTGCCGGATCACGGGTGGGGACGGGAAGCCCCAAATGGGCATAAGCATTGCCCATCAGGATGCGACCGCGCGGGCTGCGCTGGACAAATCCTTGCTGCATCAAGAAGGGCTCGATGGTTTCTTCGATGGCATCGCGCGCTTCGCCCAGGGCCGCGGCGATGGTTTCGATCCCCACCGGGCCGCCGCCGAAATGCTCCGCGATGAGTTTTAAATAGCGCCGGTCGAAGGCATCCAGGCCCTTGGCATCGACTTCGAGGCGCGTCAGGGCCGCATCGGCAATTTTGGCATCAACCACCGTTTGCCCCGCCACGCTGGCAAAATCGCGCACCCGTTTGAGCAGGCGTCCCGAAATGCGCGGCGTGCCGCGGGCACGGCTGGCGATCTCGCGGGCGCCATCGCTGGTGAGGTCAAAACCGAGCACGCGCGCGCCACGCTCCACAATCGAAAGCAATTCATCGGCCGTGTAGAAATTGAGCCGCACGGGAATGCCGAAACGGTCGCGCAGCGGCGTGGTGATGAGGCCGGCGCGGGTGGTGGCACCGACCAGGGTGAAAGGGGCCAGCGTGATCTTCACCGAGCGCGCCGAGGGGCCCTCGCCGATGACGAGATCAAGCTCGAAATCCTCCATCGCGGGATAGAGAATTTCCTCGACCACAGGGCTGAGGCGATGGATCTCGTCGATGAAGAGAACGTCGCGGGGTTCGAGATTGGTGAGGATGGCGGCAAGGTCGCCCGCCTTGGCCAGCACCGGCCCGGCAGTGGAACGGAAATTGACACCCAGCTCGCGCGCCACGATCTGCGCCAGGGTGGTTTTGCCAAGACCCGGCGGCCCCGAAAACAACACATGATCGAGGGCTTCGCCGCGCGCCTTGGCCGCTTGAATGAAGATCGACAAATTCTCGCGCGCCTGGGCCTGGCCGACGAATTCGGCAAGCCGCTTAGGGCGGAGCGAGGATTCGAGCGCATCGTCTTCACCCCGCTCTGGCGCGATGAGCGGGTTCTTTTCGGCGGCAAGGACTTTCTTGGCAGGGCTCATGATGCGGCCTGTGTAGGCGCAGGCGGCAGCGGCAGCAAACGAAATGCAGCATTCCTGTCATCCCCGGCTGAGTGACCGGAGCGCAGCGATGGACACGAGGGGAAGTGGACCCAGGTGTTTACAGCTGAAGGCTTAAGAAGAGACGGAAGACCGGAATCTCTCGAATAGGTCGCAACGGCACCAACACCTGGATCCCCTTCCCTCGCAGGCGCTAACGCGCTTCGCTCGCCGGGGATGACAAGTATTGTTTTCGCGCTACGCGCTCGCCGGGGTTGACAGATAGTGTTCATCACGCCTCTCCCCAGGGATTGATCAGCGACAGTCCCGCGAAGGGGAAGTCCTTCACATTGCGGGTCACCAGCGTGAGATCGTGCGCGATGGCGGTGGCGGCGATTTGGGAATCGATTTCATCGGCGTTGCGATACTGGCTGCGCAGCTGCGCCCATATCATCGCCTCGCGCTCACCAAAGGGCAGAATGCGCCCTTCGTATATGGGCCGAAGAATTTCGTCATACCAGATCGACAGCGTGGTTCGCTTTTTCCCCAAAGGCAGGCGAAAAATCCCAAACATGATCTCGCCCAGCGAAACCGCGCTGACATAGCGCTCCTCCTCCGGCAGCCCCTCCAACCACGACAGCAAGTTCAGACTCGCAAGGCTTCTGGCGCCGTCGGACAAGGTGCATGTGTCGAGGAGGTAAGCCATCAATCTTCGCCGAAATCCGGTGGCTTACGATGACTGCCGCCACGCGGAGGCAGTTCAAATTCCGGCACAGTGGGGCACAGTTTCAAGGCCTCAACCAAGGTCATCGGCTTCTTGCCTTGGAGCACCGAATCGATTTTGCGGATTTCGTAGGCGGGCTGCCCCCGATAGGTGATAGTTTGGGGGGCCTTGTCGGCGGCGCGCAACAGCTCGGAAAAGCGCGCTTTGGCGTCTTGCACGGCCCAGCTCTTCATCTTTACCTCCTGACTAGTCAGACTAGTCTGATCGTAAATCAGCGCCCCATCGCCCGCAAGGCCTCGCGCAGCAGTTGATCGAGCGGGGCGGCATCGCCCAGCGCCTGCGTGGCTTTGGCCACCGATTCGGCGGCCACGGATTGCGAATAACCAAGCTTGACCAAGGCCATAACGGCATCGGCCTCGGGCCCGCGGGGAGCCAGGACGGGAATACTATCGCCTGGCTCCTGGCGCAGGATCACGGCGGGGGCTTTGTCCTTCAACTCGGTAACGATGCGGGTGGCGAGTTTGGGGCCGACGCCTTGGGCCTGGCCGATCATCGCCTTGTCCCCCAGCGCAATCGCCCTTCCAATGGCGCGCGGGCTCAGCACCGCCAGAATGTTGAGAGCGACGCGGGCACCGACGCTCTGCACACTCTGAAGCAGGCGGAACCATTCGCGCTCTTCCCCCGTCAGAAAGCCATAAAGGCGGATGGCGTCTTCGCTCACCTTCATCTCGATCAGGAGCACCGCCGCCTCGCCCGCCGTCAGCTTGGCCAAGGTGGAGGTCGGGCAATAGACCAGATAGCCGACGCCATGCACATCGAGGATGAGATGATCCTCGGCCAGGCTGTCGACGGTGCCTTTCAATTTGCCAATCATGCCAATGCCGCCAATATCCGCGCCCGTGTTCCCGCCAGAGCCGCATGGGCGATAGCAGCGGCCAGCGCGTAGGCGGCATCGGCTTGCTCGACGCCGCAAGCCGGCAGGAGGCGGCGCACCATCGCCTGCACCTGCTCTTTGCCCGCATGGCCGACACCGACCACCGATTTTTTGATGTGGTTGGGAGCATATTCGGCAATCTCGAGCCCGGCTTGCGCTGCCGCCAGCATTGCCACCGCGCGGGCATGGCCGAGCTTCAGTGCGGCCGAGGGATCTTTGGCGACAAAAGCCTGCTCGACGGCGATGGCGCCGGGCTGCAACTCCGCGATGAGGCGGGTGACCTCGGTGTGCAGGGTCAGAAGCCGCAAGCCCAGACACTCCGAAGCGCGGGTCTGGATGACGCCATGGGCGACATGCGTCAGCCGCGTGCCGGCACAATCGATCACACCCCAGCCCATACGGGCAAGGCCGGGATCAAGCCCCAGAATGCGGACAACAGCCATCGGCCAACCTGAACGAATCGCGAATGGCAGTGTCGCGGATTGCGGGGGCTGAGGCCATAGTTTTGGCGGGGTAACCCCTCACCCGGTTTGCCTAAGCACTTACTGCGTAAGCGCAAGGCAAAGCGCCCTCTCCCTCAAGGGGAGAGGGAGAATTCACTCGCCCAGCTTGGCCATCAAGGCTTCGGAGAGTTCGTAATTGCCGGTGACGCGCTGAACGTCGTCATTGTCTTCCAGGACGTCGATCAATTTGACCAGCGTCTCGCCAACATGGTCGGGGACGAGATTGGTGGCCTGGGGCCGGAAGAAAATACCCGACGAGGCGGGCGGGCCGAGCTTGGCTTCGAGCGCCTTCAGCACGGCGGCATAATTGTCCGGCGCGATGAGAAATTCATGCTCGGTATCGTCGGTATCAACCTCTTCGGCGCCGACGTCGAGCGCCAGCTCCAGCATCGCGTCCGCCGAACCCTTGGCCAACGGATAGGTGACGATGCCAAGGCGATCAAACATGAACCCGACCGAACCGGTTTCGCCCAAGGCGCCGCCGAACTTTGAAAAGGCGGCGCGGACATCGGCGGCAGTGCGCACGCGGTTGTCGGTGAGGCATTCGACGATGAGGGCGACGCCGCCGGGGCCGTAACCTTCATAGCGGATTTCATCGTAATTCTCGGCATCGCCGCCCTGGCCCTTTTTGATGGCGCGCTCGATGTTGTCGCGGGGCATGGACTGTTCGCGGGCGGCCATCATGGCGGCACGCAGGCGCGGATTGTGGTCCGGGTCGGGCATGCCCATCTTGGAGGCGACAGTGATTTCGCGCGCCAGCTTGGAAAACAGCTTAGAGCGCTGCGCGTTCGCCTTGGTCTTCTTGAACATCACGTTCTTGGCGTGGGAATGACCGGCCATAGGATGAACTTCTTCTCAGGAGGAGTGGGGGCGCTGGAATACAAGCCCGCGCCCGCCTGTGGCAAGCCCACGGTGTGGGGGCGTGGCGCTAGGGACTGCCTCACCCGAATGTAAGTTTTTATTCCTCAACCCGCACGCCGCTGCCTTGATCCTGCACAACGCAGGGTGCAGGCTTAGGAATTCGGGGGAGTTTCTTGATGCGAAACGGCAATATTGCGTCGGCGGTGTCTGTCCTGCTGCTAGGGGGGTGCGCGCATCAGCCCGCGACTCTCGTCGAGGCAGGGAAGACTAAACTCTACAAGATGTTTCAATGCCGTAGCGGCTGAGCCGCGTTGGCCGCCGCTGGATGGCCGGGTCAAGCCCACGGCCATGACGAAAAGTAAGATGTGAGGACAGCTCCATGCCTGGTCCCTCCCCGGACAATCCGCATCCACTGCCAGGCTTTCGCCAAGTTTGTTTCATCAAGAACACGGTGAAGAATCCGGCGATCATCGTGGGCGACTACACCTATTACGATGACCCGCAGAACGCGGAGGATTTCGAGCGCAATGTGCTTTATCTTTTCGACTTCATCGGCGACAGGCTGGTGATCGGGAAGTTTTGTGCCATTGCGCGCGGGGTGCGCTTCATCATGAATGGCGCCAATCACAAACTGTCCGGGATTTCGACGTATCCGTTTTTCATTTTCGGCAACGGCTCGGAAAGTACGGCGCCCAAACCGGGGGAATTGCCGTTCAAAGGCAATACCACCATCGGCAATGATGTCTGGCTCGGATATGAGGCCCTCATCATGCCCGGCGTGAAGATCGGTAATGGCGCCATCGTCTCCGCGCGGGCGGTGGTGACGGGCGACGTGCCCGCTTACGCGGTGGTCGGTGGCAATCCGGCGCGTGTGCTTAAAATGCGCTTCGATGATGCCACGATCGCAGCGCTGGAAGAAATCGCCTGGTGGAATTGGCCGACGGAGAGGATCAGTCATGCCCTGCCCTTTATCACTGGCGGCGATGTGGATGCCTTGCGCGCCCACGCTTAACGCACGTTCTTTACCGGGTGTGAGTCCGTCATTGCTCCAGATTCGTGAGAACTAATTACAGATCGCGCGATCTTAATCTTCGTCTGTGCCATCACAGCACATAAGCGCTTGTACCTAACAGGCCGCAAGCGGCGCCGCGCGGCGGCTTTTGCGCGGAAACAATTTACTTGAAAAGCCTAATCTGCCGCGAGCAGGGCGAACCAACGCTCCGGCTGGGAAAACATCACATGTATGCAGCCCTTCGATTTTTTATCGCCGTCCTCATTGCCATGCCCCTGGCGATGGCAGCCGGTCTTGCGGCCGGGCACGCCACCAAGCCCGAAGGCATCAGCCAAGTGAACAGCGCCGTCGGTCGGATGGACCAGGTCACCCAGCAAGATGCCGCCATGGTCGAAGAAAGCACCGCCGCCGCCCATTCCCTGGCGCATGAAACCGAAGCGCTGAAAGAGCTGGTGGCGTTCTTTACCGTCAGCGAAGCGGCACGCAGCGAGTTGCGCGTGGTGGCGCGGCGACGGGCTTAGGACGGGTCATTCCTTCTGACCAATTTCATTATTCGTCATGGCCGTTCTTGGCTGCTAGCGGCAGCGCCATCCATTTTCCCGCCTGAACAGACATCCCTAGCCCATCTCCACCACGACGTCGTTGCGGTCCTTGAGCAGCGCTGCGGGAACGAGAGTGCCCGCTAGCGCTTGGCCATTCAGCGTGAGGGATTTGACGCCCTTTTCGACGCTGGCCGGATTGGTCACCATGATCGTCACGGTCTTGCCGCGGAAGCGGCGGGTGGCGCTGAAGCCGGGCCAATCCTTGGGGATGCAGGGATCGATCACAAGGCCATCCCAATCGGCGCGGATGCCGAGCACATATTGCGTGCCCGCGACATAAGCCCATGACGCAGAGCCTGAGAGCCACGGCACACGCGCGGCGCCTGCGCGCGGACTGGGCGGGGTATGGGTGAACTGGCAATAGACATAAGGCTCGATCTCGCGCACCTCCGCCCGGTCATTCCAGGCCGAAGGCATGGTGGCGCGATAATATTGATAAGCGCGGTCGCCATGGCCCAGCATGGTTTCGGCAATCACCGCCCAACCTTGGGTATGGCTGAACACCGCCGCGTTCTCCTTCATGCCGGGATTGAACAGCACCGCCCGCATCACGCTCATATCGGTTTCGACAAAAGGGGGCTCGCAGATTTTGAGACCGTATGCGGTGGCAAGCGCGCTGTTGACGGAGGCCATGGCGGTGGCGGCGCGCTGCCCTGTGGCGTGGCCGCTGAACACCGCCCAAGTTTGCGTGTTGAGGAAGACCGCGCCTTCCTTTTGTTCGTGCGAGCCGAATTTGGTGCCGTCTTCGCCGAAGCCGCGCAAATACCAAGCGCCGTCCCAAGTCTGTTCGGCGAGGATCTGGTCGAAAGCCGCCAGCTTATCGTCGGCCCAAGCCTTCTCTGCCGCCTCGCCTATCCGAGCGCAAAGCGCGCTGTAAGTCGCCAACGCATAGCGCAGCTGGAAGGCAACCATCACGGTCTCGCCCTTGTTGCCGAGGCGGATGCAATCGTTCCAATCCGCTGACAGCCCGCAAGGCAGACCATGGATGCCGGAGCGTTCCAGATTGAAGGCGATGGCTCTGCGCAAATGGCCGAGCACGCTGGCCTCCCCCTTGTCGGCGAAGGGGATCACTTTGCGCAAGAAGCCGAAATCGCCGGTCTCCTTGAGATAAGCGGGCACGGCGTTGAACAGCCACATGCCATCATCGGAGCGCAGCTCGCTGTCCGGCGGCTGTTGCTCCGTGCCCGGATGATGGGCGAATTGCTTGACCACCGGCATGGCGCCGCCATGGGCAAGCTGGCCCGAGAGCATCAGTTCGAGGCGCTCCCCCGCCTCCTGCGGGATAGCGTGCATGACCCCGAGCAAATCCTGCACCGTATCGCGATAACCGAGGCCATCGCGCTCGCCGGCATAGATCAGGCTGGCGGCGCGGGACCAGGCATAGGTCATCTGGCAATTGAAGGGGCCCCACATGGCGAGCATGGAATTGAAAGCGGGATCGGGCGTCTCGGCCTTCAGCCCCTCGATGCGGCCATGCCAATAGGCTTTGAGCTTGGCAAGTTCAGCCTCAACCAGATGGGGATCGCAAAACGCGGCGGCAGCCGCTTTGCCTTCGACACCGGCGCGGCCGACCCCCATCAGCACGGTGATTTCTTTGGTCTCTCCCGGTGCCAGCGCGATATCGCCTTTGAGGACGCCGCAACCGTTGTCGCCATAGGCCAGCGAATTTGTGCAGCGGCCGCTCTGCAGGACTTGCGGTTTGGCATAGCTGCCATAGGGGCCGAGGAAGGCGGTGCGGTCGGTATCAAAGCCGGTGACCGGTGTGCCCACGAGGGCGAGAAAAGTGTGGCGGCCCTGATCGGCGTTCTCGAAATGCTCGGGGTCTTCGGGAATGTGGACGTTGGTGCCGTGATCGATGATGCCGTCTTCGCAAGCCATGCGGACGATGAATTGCGAGTATTGCAAATTCGTCAGATCGTTGAAGGCGCTCCAATTGCCCGCATACTCCACAAAGGTGAAAGCCGAAAGCTTGCGCGGCTTGTCGCCGGTATTGGTGAGCCTGAGCCGCCAGCATTCAAAGCTTTTGCCAAGCGGCACGAAATAGGTGGTCTCGGCATGGATGCCGGAATAATCCGAACGGATAACGGTGTAAGCGGTGCCATGACGGCATTCGGATTTATAATGTTCCAGTGGTTTGCCCACCGGCTGCCACGAGGCCGACCAGTAATCGCCGCTCTCGGCATCGCGTAAGTAAAGATAGCGGCCGGGCTGATCCAGCGGCACGGCATTGAAGCGCAGGCGAATGAAGCGCCCCTGCGCCGCCGAGCGGTAAAAGGAATAGCCGCCGGCATTGTTGGTGATGATGGCGCCATATTCGGTGGAGCCCAGATAATTGCTCCAGGAGCGCGGCGTATCCGGCCGGGTGATGACATATTCCTTGGCGGCGTCGTCGAAGAATCCGAACTGCACCTCAGCCCTCCGTTTGCTTGCGCATGGCGGCCAGTTCCGCCTCGATCTTCGGCATCTTGGCTTCCAGGCGGTAGAACAGCATGCCTGCGGCGCAAACCAAGGTCCCTGCGGCAGGCGCCAACGCCATCAGGATGCGGATGCCCTCTTGCGCATGGACGGTCTGGGCGACATTGGCTTGGTAGCCATAGATGGCGAGCAAGGCCGCCGATAGCGCCCCGCCGATCACCCAGCCGAATTTGTTCGACATGCCGGAAGCCGAAAAGACGAGACCCGTGGCCCGCCGCCCGGTCTTCCATTCCGAATAATCCGCGGCATCGGCGAACATTGCCCACAGCAGCGCCGAGGTCGGCCCCGTCAGCAGGCAATAAACGATGTTGGTGGCATAGAGCAGCCCGAGCTGATCGGGGCGCACCCAATAAGAGGCAACGAGATCGACGCAGGAGATCAGCATCAAGCCGATGAACGCCTTCTTGCGGCCGGTGAAGCGCGTCACATATTGGATGACGAAGGTGCCGAGGAGGCTCATCAGCGCGCCGACCAGAAGGAACAGCGCCACCGCCTCGATATTGCCGATGTAATATTTGAAGTAATAGATGATCGCCGCGCCGCGGATGGCCACAAAGCAGACCTGCGCGATGCCCAGCAGGCACAAGACCAGCCACGGCACATTGCGGACGAGATCGAGGAGATCCTGCCCCGTCGAGGTCTTCTGCTTGGGTACCGGCTGCACCCGCTCGCGCGTCGAGGCAAAGGTGATGAAGAACATCACCACCGCAATGGCGGCATAAAGCCCGATGGTGAGCTGATAACCGAGCTGCTGATTGCCATGGCCGAACAAAGCCACCAGCTTCAGCGTGTAATACTGCACGAACAGCCCGGCGATAAAGGCGAAGCTGAAACGCCAGGACGATGCCGAGGTGCGCTCCTGCGGGTCGGGCGAGAGCACACCCATCAGCGCGCCATAGGGAATGTTGATCCCCGAATAGACCACCATCATCAGCGACAGCGTGACATAGGCATAGATCAGCTTGCCAGTGGGATCGAAGCTGGGGGTGGTGAAGGTGAGCACGCTCATGACGCCGAAGGGCACGGCCATCCAGAGCAGATAGGGCCGGAACTTGCCCCAGCGCGTCACGGTGCGATCGGCCACCATGCCGACCAGGATGTCGAAGGCCATGTCCCAGGTGCGGGTGACGAGCAGCATGGTCGCCAGTGCCACGGCGGAAAGGCCATAGACATCGGTATAGAAGTTGATCTGGAAGTAGATGAAGGTCATCCAGATCAAGTTCGAGGCGCCATCGCCCAGGCCGTAGCCGAACTTCTCAAAAACCGTGAGTCTGTGGATTGTCATATGGGCCCCCCTGCGGCTGCGCTGCTTGACGACAGCGCTTACCTTTTGGGCCACCCTAACCTGTCCTGTGGGGCCGCGCCATGCCCTAGCGGTCGCAGCTTAGGTGACGCGATCCAGCCGCAAATAAGCAGCCGCCCGGGCCGCCACGCTACCGTGGCGGCGGGACCAGACCTTGGTGATTTCCGCCCCCAACAGAAACGCCTGCACCGAATAATAGAGCCACATCAGGATCGCCATGGCACCGCCCGCGGCGCCGTAACGATGGGCCAATGCCGTCACCGCCAAATAATAGGCAATCAGAAATTCGCCGATCAGGATCAGCCCGGTGGTGATGATGGCGCCCACCATAACATCCCCCCAGCGCAGGACACGGTTGGGCAGGACGCGATAAATGGCGGCAAAGAGAAAGGTGATAAGACCCGCCGAGAGCAGAAAATTGAGGGTCCAAACCAGCCAGCTGCCGATGCCGAACCACAGGCGGAAATAGGTCCCGAAAGCATTTACCAAGGCGTTGACCAGCAAAGAACAGCACAGCAAAACGCCGAGCCCGCCGACGAAAGCGATGGATTCGAGCCAGCTGCGGGCCATGTGCCACCAGGAAAAGGGCGGGACCGGCGCCTTCCAGATACGGTTGAGGGCGGCTTCCACTTCGACAAAGACGCCCCCTGCCGTCAGCACCAGGATCAGCGTGCCGAAAACCGTCGGCCAAAAGCCGCTGGTGATATGGCCCGAGGCGAAGATGGTCCCTTGCAGCATCGTGGCCGTATCGGGCCCGACCACGCGGCGGATTTCATAAATCAAATGGCTGTTGGCGGCTTTGCTGCCGAGAAATATGCCGGCCACCCAGGCGCAAATATAGAGCACCGGGCCCATGGCCACCATGGCGTAAAAGCTGATCGCCGCCCCACTGCTCTGGGCGTTGTCGTGAAAGAATTCTTTCACGCCCTCGCGAACGAGAAACCATAACTCCCGGACCATACCCACCATCTGTGCCTTAGGATGACTGAAGATCAACGCACAGTATGGCGTATTGCTCATGGCCCCGTTACAGAAATTGCAAGGGGCTATTGGTCTTCGAAATGCTCGAAATCGGGGAGCAAGGCGATGATGCCGAAGAGGCAGGCAATGACACCGAGGGCAATCAGCGGTAAGGGCAGCATCAAGGGCCCCCTTGTAAGAACGCCCCAGTATAACACATGACGGCGGTGTTTGTTGCTGGTTGGCAGCCCGGGATACGGCAGTCTATGCGGATCACCCTCCCTTGAGGGAGGGTCGAAAAATCACGAGCAGCGCAAGCGAAGCGCGCGAAGGCGAAGAGATTTTTCGGGGAAGGGTATGTCGAGATCAGCGCTACGACAGACCCCTCCCCGAACGACTACGCTTCGCTCCAGCGTTCGACCCTCCCGCAAGAGGAGGGTAAAATTTTACGTCAGCGTTTCGGCCATGGTGCGCATCTGGATCTGGATGATGCGGGAGAGCTTGGGCTGGGTGCAGGCAAAGAGAATGGCTTGCGCCACGTCTGCCGCGTCCAGCATGTCGGAAGCTTCGACGCTGGCCTCGGTGCGGCCTTTGCCGATGGCGAATTCGGTTTTCACCCCGCCCGGATTGATGGTGCCGACCTTGATGCCGTGCGGCCGCAACTCTTTATCCAGACCTTGGGCAAAGCCGACCTGGGCAAATTTGGTGGCGCAATAGGTGGCCTCCCCGGCAAAGCCGTAAACGCCCGCCATCGAGGAGACGAGCAGGATCTGGCCCTCTTTCTGCGCGATCATCACCGGCACCACGTGGCGGGTGATGATCCAGGTGGACTTCATGTTGCCGTCCATCATCGCGTCATATTCGGCAACGTCGGTATCGACGAGATTCTTGTAATTGCCGACGCCGGCATTGGCGATGAGGATATCGATGCGGCCAAAGGCCTTCTTGGCGGCTGCCACCGCCGTGATGGAGGTCTGTTCGTCACAAATGTCACCCGTGACGAAAATCGCCTCGCCCCCCAGCGCCTTGACCTCGACCGCCAAAGCTTCCAAGCGCTCCGTGCGGCGGGCGGTGAGGATGAGGCTCGCCCCTTCCGCTGCCAGGGCTCGCGCCGCAGCCTGACCGATGCCCGCGCTTGCGCCCGTGATGAGTGCAACCTTACCCTTTAATTTCGCCATGACAGTCTCCTTATGTTACCGCTCACGTAATCCGCGGCGCCGGAAGCGTCAACGCGGCGAGAAGAGGTTCGCGTTCAAAAAGAGATGAGCGGCAACCGAGGCGGCGTAGCCGAGCGCCACGGCCCAGACCCATTTCAGATGCGCGCCGAAGGTGTAAAGCCCTTTGCTGGCGCCCATCAGCGCCACACCCGCCGCCGAACCGATGGAGAGCAGCGAGCCGCCGGTTCCCGCCGTCAGGGTTACCAGCAGCCATTGGTCGTGGCTCATCGCCGGGTCCATCAGCAGCACGGCATACGTGAGCGGAATATTGTCGACGATGGCCGAGAGGAGCCCGATGCTGACATTGGCGGCGGTGGGGCCGAGCCCGGCATAGAGCAGCGACGACAGACCGTGCAAATACCCGACCGCGGCGAGGCCGCCGACGCAGAGCATGATGCCGTAGAAGAACAGCAGCGTGTCCCACTCGATCTTCTCGAAAATGTGGAAAATGTTGAAGGGTTCGGCGCGGGCGTCCTGAAGCGCGGCAAAGGCGCGGCTTTCCCAGCCGTGCAGGAAATAACCATAGACGTTGAGCACGCCGAGGCCCGTCATCATGCCGAGAAACGGCGGCAGATGCAGGGTGTGGTCAAGCGTCACCGTGCCCGCGATGGTGGCCAAAAACAGCAAAGCGATGGTGGTGCCGCCGGGGCGAACGCGGACGGCTTCGGTACTGGAGGCAATCGAGTCCTTGGGCAGGAAGAAGGACAGCAACAGCGCCGGCACCAGCCAGTTGAGCAGGGCGGGCAAAAACAGCGCAAAGAACTCGAAGAAACCAACCTTGCCCTTTTGCCAGATCATCAGGGTGGTGATGTCACCGAAGGGCGAGAAGGCGCCGCCCGCATTGGCCGCCACGACGACGGCAATGAGGGTGATCACCGCCGCCTTGCGATGGTCAGGCAGCGCCGCCAGCGCGATGGTTCCCATCACCAGCGCCGTGGTCAGATTGTCGGCGATCGGCGAGAGGAGGAAGGCCCCCGCACCGGTGAGCCAGAAAATTCCGCGTACGGAAATCTTACCTGCGGTAAGCGTGGCGCGCAGCGCATCGAACAGACGACGCTCCACCAGCGCATTGACGAAACTGATGGCGGATAAGAGGAAAAGCAAAAGCTCAGCATATTCGAGCACGACATGCTCGATGGCCGCCGTGACCGCTTGCCCGTGCCCATCAAAGGCAAAGCCGACCGCCACGAAAATCCAGATCAGCCCCGCCGCCACCATGACGGGCTTGGATTTCCGCAAATGCAGGCGCTCTTCGAGAAAAACCAGGCCGTAGGCGCAGATGAAGACGACAAGAACCGCTGGCGCAACAATGCTCATAGCCGTTTCCCCGAGGCGCGCTATGACCTAGCTTGGAATGCCCCTTCAATCAAACCGGTAGGCATCCATGCGCAAGGCGCCGAAGGTGGCGCTGGTGTGCAGGCGCGCGGCTTTTTCACCGGCACCATAGGCCACAAAGAGCGGCAAGATATGATCTTCGCTGGGATGGGCCATGGCCGCTGCGGGGGCTTTGCTGCGATAGGCGGTCAGATCGTTTGTGCGGCGCCCGGTGATAGCGCCGTCCATCCAGGCAGCATAGCGCTGCGACCACTCCGGCTCCGCACCGCCGTTCCAATCGAGGGCGCGCAGGTTATGCACAAAACCGCCGCTGGCGAGAATCAACCCGCTCTCACGGAAGGGCTGCAGGGCCTTGCCGAGAGCCACATGATGCGCGGGGCTGAGGCGCGGCTGCACCGAAAGCTGCAACACCGGAATATCGGCCTCGGGGTACATCAGCATCAGCGGCACCCAAGCGCCGTGGTCGAGACCGCGGGTGAAATTGAGGCTGGCAGACAGACCCGCGCGCTGCAGCAAAGCGGCAAGCTCGGCGGCGGTTTCGGGCGCGCCGGGTGCGTTGTAGGTGAGGTCGTAGAGTGGGGCGGGAAAGCCGCGAAAATCGTGGATGGTGCTGTTTTGCGCCACAGCCGTCAGCATCGGGACCTCTGTTTCCCAATGCGCCGAGACGGCGAGTATGGCCTTGGGCCGCGGAAATTCTGCCGCCAGCCCGCGCAGAAAATCGCGCGCCGGAACGTCGTCCAGCGGCAAAGTCGGCGCTCCGTGAGAGACGAATAATGCGGGCAACATGGCGCGGCCTTCCTTTCCCAGAGGAGAAAGTGGGCGTGCATCGGCAGGCATTCAAGCGAAAAGATCGGGCCGCATCGTTTCTGGAATTTTGCCCGTTCGTCGCGGCCTTACAGCAGCCGGTAGCGCACGAAGGCGAAGCTGTTGCCATCGGGGGACCAGGAAGGGACGTTGAGGGTACCCTGGCCGCCGAAGAGTTCGGCAATCACCTCGGGCTTGCCGCCGGCCGCGGGTATCATCCGTAAGCTGACGTTCTTGTTGGCGGGATGGTCCTTGACCGCCACATCGGTGCCGAACGAAACGAAGACAAGCCATTTGCCGTCGGGCGACGGATGGGGAAACCAATCGCGGGTATTGTCTTCATAGGTGAGCTGCACCGGATTCTTGCCATCGGCATCGATGCGCCAGAGTTTCATGTTGCCGCTGCGCGTCGAATTGAAAAAGATGAAACGGCCGTCGGGCGAATAATCGGGGCCATCATCCATCGCCTCTTCATGGGTGAGCTGGATCTCAGCACCACCATCGATAGAACAGCTATAGAGATTGAGCAAGCGCCTATCATCGCGCGCCGCCACATAGGCCAGCCGGTTTCCATCCGGCGACCAGCCGTGCCAATAGGACGGCCCCTGTGGCGTGACGAGGCGCGGGGTGCCGCCTGCAGCCGGCAGGATCGAAATGCGCGAAAGCCCATCGGGCTCACTCTTGTCGCTGACCACCAGCCATTGACCATCCGGCGAGATGCCGTGATCGTTATTGAGTTTGGTGAGCTTGCCGGTATCGATGCGTTGCGGCGCGCCGCCATCGACGGCCAAGCGATAAAGCTTGCCTTCGCTGTTGAAGATGAAGCTGCCACCATCCGGCGACCAATTCGGCGCTTCGATATGATCGGGGGTGCGGTAGACAATGCGGCGCGTGCGTGTGCCGAGATGCATGACCTCGAGCGTGCTTTCCATTTGTGGCATGTGCAGTCTCCCCTTACCGCAATGGTTGTAACTCCATAACCGAGCGGAGTTGACAGGCTTTACGTCGCGGTCCTAAAAATACTGTGCTCTCCGGGATGCATCGGCGCTGCTGCCGAAAGGGCCGAGCCCGCCCGCTGGATCCTCAGGCGGAGCACTTTCATGGCCAAAATGGAACGCTACCGCAAGCAAGCCAAACTGTTGGCCCGCTGGGACGAAGAACGCAATTATTCGGTGGGCGAGAAATTGCGTCTCATTCCCCGCTATCAACACCTAACGGATGTTGAGGTTCTCGACATGCCCATGCCGCTTACCCTGGCCCAAGAAGTTGTGGCCGTGGAGGCGGGCTTTGCAAGTTGGGCAGAGCGGAAGCAATCCGTCGACAACGTTGCGATGGTGCGCAATGCCGATACTTCGCAACCCACACTGTCTCACGTAACGCCAATCCTGTTTGTTCGCGACGTTGCCTGCGCCGCGGATTTCTACGCCGCCAAGCTCGGCTTTGAGATCGACTTCCTGCACGGCAAACCACCCTTTTATGGCGCGGTGTCGAGGGGTCGTGCCTGCCTTCACCTGCGCCATGTGGGTGAGCCGAATTTTGCCGCGTTGGCCCAGCGTGAGCCCTCACTGATCCTGGCGACAATAGAGGTCTTAAATGTAAAGGCCTTGTATGCGGAATATGAAAATCGCGGCGCTGTCTTTGCCCAGAAGCTCGTGCAACAGGCATGGGGCGGATTGGATTTTCAAGTTCGCGATCCGGATGGCAACACCATCTCATTCGTGGAATACAGGCGTAATTGCTAGTTATGGGAAGCGCTGCGGGGTGTGGCGGAACACCCGCCCGCCGTGCTGTCGTGGCCCCTGGTAAGCCCCACCGCTTCAAGGCTGAAACCCCATTATTTGCAACAATTCCAATGCGCAAGAACCTATCTATGCGTCAGGTTGGAACTTGACTCAGCCGCCATGTTCAGTCATCTATGTTATTGCGAATAGGTCGCAAGTATACCAAGGTTACAGAATGCTCCGCGAATCCCCTCCAGTGATTGCCAAGCACGCCACGCTGGGGCGCGCCAAGCCGGGTTTTCGTGGCCGTATCCAAGCCATCGATGCCAAGGGCAACCAGTCCGGTCTTACGGCAGACGAGCTGGAGCGCCGCTTGATCGAACTCGGTTTTGTCGAGGGGGCTTCGGTCGAAATCCTGCATGAGGGGCTGATTGCCCACGATCCCATCGCGGTGCGTGTGGATTGCGCCACCGTTGCACTGCGCCGCCGTGAGGCCATGGCGATCCTGGTCGTCTGACACCTGTATCTTTGACGTTCGCGTTGTTCGGCGACTGTATTTGAAGAGGACGCCTGTTTTGAACGCCGTTACCAATCTCGGGATTTTGCGCTGCGCCCTGGTCGGCACGCCCAATAGCGGCAAAACCTCTCTCTTCAATGCTCTGACCGGCAGCCGCCAGAAGGTGGCGAACTATCCCGGCGTTACCGTGGAACGCAAAACCGGTGTGCTGCACGCCCCTTCGGGCCTGTGCTTTTCCATGGTCGATCTGCCCGGCACCTATTCCCTTCGCGCCAGAAGTCCGGATGAAGAGATCACCCGCGATGCGGTGCTCGGCAAGCTCGCCAGCGAGACCCCGCCGGATTTTCTCGTCTGCGTCGCTGACGCCACCAATCTGCGCCTCGCCTTCCGCCTGGTGCTGGAGTTGCGCCAAGTCGGCCGCCCGATGCTGCTGGTCCTCAATATGATGGACATCGCCAAACGGCGCGGCATCGAAATCGATACCGAGAAACTGGCCGCCGAGCTGGGCTTTCCCGTGGTCACGGCGGTGGCGGTGCGCAAAGGTGGCGTCGCTGCCTTGATCGCGGCGATGGATGATTTCGCCCTGACGCGCGTGGGCTCCGGCGGGGTTTGCTCTTGGGTGCCGCCCAGTGTCGCCACGTTGCGCGCCGGTCAGCACGAAGCCGACCGCATCATCCGCGCCGCGGTGAAGCTGCCCGCCAAGCCGGATTCTTTGACCACCAAACTCGATTCCGTGCTGCTGCATCCCGTCGGCGGGGTGATCTGCCTGTTCGTGATCCTGTTTGTGATGTTCCAGGCCGTCTTCACTTGGGCGCAGCCGCTGATGGAAATGATCAGTGGCGGTTTTGATGGTCTGGGCAGCTTCGTGCGCGCCGGTTTGCCAGCGGGGCTTTTGCAAAGCTTCATCACCGATGGCGTCATCGGCGGTGTCGGTTCGGTGCTCGTCTTCCTGCCGCAGATTTTGATCCTCTTCCTCTTCATTCTGCTGCTCGAGGATTTGGGCTACATGGCGCGGGCGGCGTTTTTGATGGACCGCATTATGGGCGGCGCGGGGCTGCATGGCCGCGCCTTCATTCCGCTGCTCTCCAGCTTTGCTTGCGCCATTCCCGGCATCATGTCGACGCGGGTGATCGACAACCGCAAAGACCGGCTCACCACCATTCTGGTGGCGCCGCTTATGACCTGCTCGGCGCGCATTCCGGTCTATACGCTGATCATTGCGGCCTTCATTCCGAACAAAAATGTCGGCGGCATCTTCTCGCTGCAGGGGCTCGTGATGTTCGGGCTTTATGCGGCCGGCATTCTGAGCGCGCTGGGGGTTTCCTTTGCGGCCAAGCAGCTCTTCTGGCACCGGGAAATGAGCCCGCCCTTCATGCTGGAACTGCCCGATTACAAGATCCCCGATCCCAAGAGTGTTGGCATCGGCCTGATGACCCGCGCTCAGGCCTTTCTGAAGCGCGCCGGGACCACCATTTTTGCCATGACGGTGCTGATCTGGTTTCTGGCCTCGTTCCCGCAAGCCCCCGCCGGCGCCTCAGGCCCAGCCATCGATTACAGCCTTGCGGCCATGATCGGCAAAGCCATCCATCCCCTGCTCGCCCCGATCGGCTTTAACTGGCAGATCAGCGTGGCGCTGATCCCCGGCATGGCGGCGCGCGAAGTGGCGGTGGCGGCGCTGGGCACGGTCTATTCGATCTCGGGCGGCGATGTCGAAAGCGCGGTCGGCTCGCTACTGGCCCATCAATGGAGCCTGGCCACGGCGCTGGCTTTCCTCGCCTGGTATGTCTTTGCGCCGCAATGCGCTTCCACGCTGGTGGTGATCCGCCGCGAAACCGGCAGCAGCAAATGGATGTGGATCACCTTCGGCTATATGCTGGCGATGGCCTATGTCGCGGCCTTCATCACCTATCACATCGCCGTGGCGTTGGGCGCAGGCTGAACTGACCCCTCTGGTGCATCCTCGTCCCGCCGTGCAGACTACCCCTAACAATAACGGGGAGGCCTCGATGGCGCGCGTGCTTGCAAGCTTGTTTTTGGCGGGATGTTTTTGCAGCGCGGCTGTGGCCGCTCCCATCGATCGCTATGGTGCGGCCGATCTGGCCAAGACCGAAGCGGGCCTGAAAGCCAAGGCGGCCACGACCGGCTCGGCCAGCGAGACACTGGCGGAATACGGCAGCCACCGCACCATGCTGTCCTATCGCGCAGCCGATGGCGGCGCCGAGGTCCACAGCCACATTGCCGATATCTTCTATGTCGTGCACGGCAAGGCGAGGCTCGTCACCGAAGGTACCGTCGAAAACGGCCATGAAGATACGCCGGGCGAGATCCGCGGCAGCGCCGTGACGGGTGGCAAGACCGTGCCGCTCGCCCCCGGCGATGTGGTCCACATCCCCGCCGGCGTGCCGCACCAAATCCTAGTCAGCAAAGGCGACGAGATCGTTTATTTCATTGTGAAGGTAACGGAGAAGGAGTGAGGGGCTAAAGGCTTTGTAGCTGTTCCTGCTCCAGGACTAGCCGCAGCGGTTCCAAATCCCGCACCACCACGTCCCAAACAAATGCATCGTCGATGCCGTCATAACCGTGCCGATAGACGTTCCCCGTCGCAGCGATACCACGCCAATCAATATCGGGATGCCGCGCCTTCAATTCGTCGGGCAGATGGCGCGAGGCTTCCGAGATAATCTCTAATCCACGCGTTACCGCATAACGGACCATTTTGTCGTTCAGGAAGTGCGCAAAGTCGTAGCCAGCAACGAAGCCGAGAATATCGCTGATGCTTTGAAGAATATCTTCAATTCGCTGAACGGATGGCCGCTTCTGTTGGTCAGAAGGCATAGACGGCATCACTCAAAATCGACTGGCGAAAACGCGGCTTGATCGTATTGACGTTGACGACATCGACTTTGCCGGGAAACAGTTCCTCAATGTCAGCGCAAAGCCCAGCATATCCGAACAAGCCGATCCGTTTCTCCGCGTCGATCTCCACCAGTATATCGACATCACTGCATGTGCCCGCCTCGCCGCGCGCAACAGAGCCAAACACAGCCGCACGCCGCACGCCGCGCGCGCGCAATAGCGGCTCATTTTCCTTAAGAACAGACAAGGCGGTTTTCAGGCTCGGCGGCATGGAACCATCATATCATATTTCCGGCGGTCCGCGCCCAACCCGAGGACTCTACCCGTGCGCACAGGATAATCCCGCGACCAAGACGCGCCCGCGGACTTTTAAAAAGCTAATTTTTGCGGTGCTCCAATTGCCCTATCGAAGTCCTATATTAATTGCGACTGCATTTCATTATTGATTTTTATATAATCAAATCAGTTGGTTATTTTTAGAATTGGTCCAAATTGCCGCAGCCATCAGTTTGCTTTTGACAGCAGTTTAGAACTTTTCTAAGTTGTTCTTGTCAAACACAAGCTGCCCCGCAGCTGCTGCCACCCCTGAAGGAGATCCCCGTGCTGACCGTTGGCGATAAATTCCCCGCTTTTGCCGTGAAGGCCGTTGTAACCACCGATCCCAAGACCGCATTCACCGACCTCACCGAGGCCTCCAATTCCGGCAAGTGGAAGCTCGTCTTCTTCTGGCCGAAGGACTTCACCTTTGTCTGCCCGACGGAAATCGCCGGCTTCGGCAAGCTCAATGGCGATTTCAAGGATCGCGACACCGTGGTCTATGGCGTTTCGGTCGATAGCGAATTCGTGCATCTGGCCTGGCGCAACAACCACGCCGATCTGAAGGACCTGCCCTTCCCGATGCTGGCCGACACCAACCGCAAACTTTCCACTGCACTCGGCGTGCTGGACGAAGAGGCGGGCGTTGCCAAGCGCGCCACCTTCATCGTCGATCCCGAAGGCATCATCCGTTTTGTTTATGTCACCGACATGAGCGTCGGGCGCAATCCGCAGGAAGTCTTACGCATCCTCGATGCTCTGCAGACGGACGAACTCTGCCCCTGCAACTGGAACAAGGGCGAAGAGACGATCCACGTCTGAGTGACTTTTTGATTGGCTAGCCGTCGGGTTCCGGCTGCCTCCCCCTCCCTGCGGCCGGGGCTCTCTAAGAAACCCCGCTGGCCCCCCTCTCTGCCAGCGGGGTTTCTATTAAATTGTCCCCTCCTTCGTCCGCCTTTCCCGCAATGTCCGAGACCCCAAGGTTCACACCATGTCGATTGAAACTCTGAAAGAACTGCTGCCCGAATACGCCAAGGATCTGAAGCTCAACCTCTCCTCGCTCGCCACCGAGGCTTCGCTCTCCGAACAGCAGCGCGCGGGCACCTTCATTGCTTGCGCCCTAGCCTCACGCAACAAGACCACCACCAACGCCATCTTCAGCGAATTTGGCCCCAAGCTTTCGCCCGAGGCGCTGACCGCGGCGCGCGCCGCAGCCGCGATTATGGGCATGAACAACATCTATTACCGCTTCACGCATCTGGCGAGCGCGCCGGACTATCGCACCCTGCCCGCCAAGCTGCGCATGAATGTGATCGGCAAACCCGGCGTCGATAAGGTCGATTTCGAGCTGTGGTGTCTGGCCGTTTCCGCCATCAATGGCTGCGGCATGTGCATCGACAGCCATGAGAAGATTCTGCGCGCCGGCGGGCTTTCCACCGAGCAGATCCAAGCCTCGGTGCGAATCGCGTCCGTGGTGCACGCGGTCGCCGCCGCGCTCGACGGCGAAGAAGCCGAACCGAGCCTGCCCCAAGGCGGCTGAATTTTTCTGCTGACATGAAGAAGGGCGCGGAATCCTCCGCGCCCTTCTTGTTTGGAGCGTTCGTTACACCGGATTGGGATTGCGCGAGGTGAAGGTGTCGCGCTGGTGCCAATAGGGGTAGATGGGCGTGATGGCGCTGGCGGCATCGAGCCTCGCGATCTGCTCTTTGCTCAACGACCAGCCGACGGCGCCCAGATTGTCGAGCAGTTGCTGCTCATTGCGGGCGCCGATGATGACGCTGGAGATAGTGGGGCGCTGAAGCAGCCAATTGAGCGCGATCTGCGGCACAGTCTTGCCGGTTTCTTCCGCCAGCGCGTCGAGCACATCGACGACCTTGTACAGATATTCATCGGGAACCCGCGGCCCCATATCGCCGGTTTTGTGCAGACGGCTGATTTCGGGCAGCTTCGTGCCGCGGCGGATCTTGCCGGTGAGACGGCCCCAGCCCAAGGGGCTCCAGACCATGGCGCCGACGCCTTGATCGAGACCCAGCGGCATCAGCTCCCATTCGTAATCGCGGCCTACCAGCGAGTAATAGGTCTGGTTGGCGACATAGCGCGGATAGCCGTATTTGTCGGCCGCGGCGAGCGACTTCATCAAATGCCAGCCGGAGAAATTGGACACGCCCACATACAGAATTTTGCCGGCGCGGACGAGATCATCCAGTGTCGCCAGCGTTTCTTCCACCGGCGTGGTGGCATCGAAAGCGTGAAGCTGAAACAGATCGATGTAATCGGTGCCGAGGCGCTTTAACGACGCCTCAACGGCGCGGGTCAAATGAAAGCGCGAGGAGCCGACTTCGTTGGGGCCTTCACCGGTGGGGAATGTCGCTTTGGTGGAAATCAGAACCTTATCGCGGCGGCCTTTGATGGCCGCGCCCAAAACCTCTTCCGCGCGGCCTGAGGAATAGCCATCGGCGCTGTCGAACATGGTCAGGCCATGTTCGAGGCAGATGTCGATGAGGCGGGTGGCGCCTGCCACCTCAGTGTCGCCCCAGGCGGCGAAGAGTTCGCCGCGCCCTCCGAAGGTACCGGTGCCTAGTGTCAGCTCCGGAACTTTCAAACCCGAACGGCCAAGAGAACGATATTCCATGGGGACCTCCGATCCTCTAACGACATCATGGCCGGGCTTGACCCGGCCATCCAAACTGTGCGTGGTTCTGCGCCGACGGAGTCTTTGTCGCGCTGGATGGCCGGGTCAAGCCCGGTCAGGACGAACAAGAAAAAGTGATTACAGCTCGGGCAGCGCTTGTTTCAGGCGGCCGCCGACGCGCACCGGTTCGATGCGGGTGGCAAGACCGTTGGCGCCGGTTTCGACGAAGACGCCGCAAAGCGTGCCGGGGCCGCTGGCGGGTGCGAAACGGCCGCCATTCATCTTGCGGGTGAAACGCTGCACCGGCTCGTATTTCTCCATGCCGATCACCGAATCGTAATCGCAGCAGCCGCCGGCGTCGCTTTGATAGGCGGTGCCGCCTGGAAAGATTTGCGCATCGGCGGTGGGGATATGGGTATGGGTGCCGACCACCAGGCTGGCTCTGCCATCGCAGAAATGGGCCATCGCCATTTTCTCCGACGAGGCCTCGGCATGAATGTCGATGACGATGGCATCGGCGCCTTCGCCCAAAGGACAGGACCCCAGCTCGGCCTCTGCCGCGGCGAAGGGATCGTCAAGCGCATCCATGAAAACCCGGCCCATCAGGTTGAGGACCAGAATGCGCTGGCCGGAGCAGGTCTCATAAAGCCCTGCGCCTTTGCCCGGCACGCCGGAGGGATAATTGCGCGGCCTGAGGATGCGGTCTTCGTCGTCGATATAGGTCAGAATCTCGCGCTGATCGGCCCAGTGATTGCCGGTGGTGATGCAATCGATGCCAGTGGCGAAAAGCTCCGCCGCGATGGCCCGCGTGAGTCCGAAACCGCCCGCCGCATTCTCGCCGTTGGCAATCACGAAGTCGGTTTTGAGATGGTCGCGCAGGCGGGGTAGTTCGTGGGAGATGACTTCCCGGCCTGGGCGTCCGATGATATCGCCGATGAACAAAAGTCTCATCTGCGGTTATTAGCACAGACCGAAGCGGGGAAAAGACGGAAAGGGCTTCCCGCCGCCACATTCTGTGGTGAACCGCCGCAGTGGGACTGCCATCAACATGCCATTCCCACGGGTCAGAGTTTCGCCCTCGGCTTTGCCGAGGCAGAAAACCTGCTAGAGAAATTATCGATATTGTTCGGGACGGGTCATGCAAGCCATCGTGTTCGACTTTTTCGGAGTGATCTGTTCGGAGATCACACCCTTCGTGCTGCCCCGCTATATGAGCAAAGAAGAGGCCATCGCCTACAAGGCGGACGTGGTGGAAGAAGCCGATCGCGGCCATATTGACTTGGCCGAAGTGCTGGAGTTGCTGTCTCAGCGCACTGGTGCCAGCGCGGCGCAGCTACTCGCCGAATTCTGGGCCTGTGTGAAGATCAATCCCGAGATGGTAGCGCTGATCGAAGCCCTGAAGGGCCGCTATCAGATCGCGCTGCTCTCCAATGCGATGAACCCGTTCCTGCGCCAGATACTGGCCAAGCACCAGCTCGAGCGATTGTTCAATGTGGTGGTGATTTCGGCGGAGGTGGGCCTGACCAAACCGCATGCGCCCATCTATCAGCGCCTGATTGCCGAACTCGGCGTGCCCGCGGCGGAGTGCTTTTTCACGGACGACAATGAGGCCAATGTTGCCGCCGCACAATCCGCGGGTATCGAGGCGGTGTTGTTCACCTCGGTGGAGCGGCTGAAAGCGGACCTCGCCTCACGCGGGATTTGAAAAGCGCCGCAACCCCTCTTCGGTGAGAACACCGTCGAGGCGCTGATCGTGGGGGCCATACGGAACCGCAGCAACCTCCTGCCCCGCATAAGCGATGCCGATGGCGGTGATGGTTTTCTGCGCCCGCAACGATTGCAGCGTGCGGTCGTAATAGCCACCGCCATAGCCGAGGCGATGGCCTGACGCATCGAAAGCCAAAAGCGGCACCAGCAAGACATCGGGATGCACGCTTGCGGCCGTGGCTTGCGGCTCCATCACGCCATAGGCATGGCGCGCGAGGGCATCTACAGGCTGCCAGCGATGAAAGCGCAAAGCCTCGCCCTTCGCGGTGATGGCGGGCAGCGCCAGGAGATGGCCCTGCGCCGCCAAGGCCAAAAGCAGAAGCCCTGGGTCGGCCTCGTCGCGAAAGGCGGCATAGCCGGAGATGACGGCGCCGATGGCAAGCGGCAACACGGCGGCATGGGCCGCCAAGCGCTTAGCAAACCCCGGATGCGCGAGCTGGCGGCGACGCTCCTCAGCCTCTTGGCGCAATGCGATTTTGGCCGTCACCATTCCCGATTCCAAACCTTGTGGTCAGTTTCCGCGCACATACCCCCACCGGCAAGGATGTTGCCACCGGCATCGCAACATGAGAGGCACAGCCGCAGGTGGCCTGCGACGCTATGACAAGACCTGCCGAAGAAAGGGGAGAAAGTGGACAGGACCGCCAACGCCGTTGGCATCGGATCCTCACGGGCCTGCAGTGCAGGTGGGCGCCATATATCCAAGGCCACGGCCCTGGTCAGGGACAGCTCCCGGTGAGTTACATTAAGGCCCCTAGGCATCGCTTTCCTGACGCACGAGGCAGTACCTGTCCAAGAACCAATGTAGGGACGACAGCAGCCAGCAGCAAGGGCGGGAAAATTTATGTTGTTGTGTGGGGCAAACCGCAGTCCGAGAGGACCTTTGCCAGCAGATGGCGAAACAGCAGTTGATCGCCATGCCAAACTTTCAAAAGGGGGCTCAACCGTTGGGAAGCGATCAAAATACAATGTGGTGATTTCTGAGGTTGCAATCACCCAGCTTGACGCGCTGTATTTCTGCATCGCCGAAAATGGCGGGGAAAAGACGGCGGAAGCGTTTGTTGGAGGTATCCAGCAGTTCTGTCTGAAACTGGCCGACTTCCCCCACCGGGGCTCGCACCGCGATCTTACGTCCGTCCCCGGCTTGCGCACCGTCGGCTACAAGCGCCGCGCAACCATTGCCTTCACGGTCGATGATGACAGGGCGTCCGTGACGATTCTTGGCGTGTTTTACGGAGGCCAAGATTTCGAGCGTTATCTCGAAACCGGTGATGACTAGCCTGTTATGGCTTCTTGGTGCGGGCGCGATAAGAGGCACGTACCTGAGCCATAATCTGATCGGCCGGAATAGCTTTGCCCGGGTCGGCCATATGCTCTTGATAGCTTCTAACTACCTCTGTTTGCAGCCAATTTTCCAAAGCTGCATCACGGGCTTGCAGAGTTCTGAGACCGTCGCGGATCACTTCGCTGTCCGAGGCGTATTCACCGGATGCGACCTTGGCCTTTACCATCGCCGCCATCTCTGGGGGCAAAGTCACAGTGAGGGGTGTGGAATTTCGCATTTTGGCTCTCCCGCTGGAGAGAGACGATAACGAGGATGTATGACAGTGTCATTTAAAATCGCATGACAAAGTCATACACTTACGGACGCCATTTGCCCGTGGTTCGCAGCGGTTTCACGCCGCTTTCAGCTTGGCGGCGATGTCTTCGATGCGGCGGACGGCGTTTTCGAGGGCGTCGGCAGCCATGCTTTCGGATTTTTCGACCTGTCCGGAAAGCTTCTGGCGGCTATCTTTTTCCGCGGCAAGCTCGGCGCGCGCGGTTTCAAGCTGCGCCGTTACCGCATGGACTTCATCGGCCAAGAGCAGCGCCGCCATCAGAATGAGGCGTTGCTCCCCGACCTGGCCCACCGCCCCCAAAAGCTCGCGCACCTTGGCATCGACATCGGCGCCGAGAGCTTTGAGATGCTCTTCCTCGTCGTCATCACAGGCGATTGTGTAAGCGCGGCTATTAATCATAACATTGACGAGAGGCATCCTGCGACTCCACTAATTTCCGCTATTTTGCTGATTGCCACCGGTGGACAACGATCCAAAACCGACGTGTTTTGCCACCATGCGGCTCTCGTTACCGTCCCAGGGCGGCACGGATTTCTGCGATGGCGCCGTCAAGACGGTCTTCCACCTCTTCCGTAAGGCCCGATAGCGAGCGTGCTTCTTCCTCCAACGAGGCCATGCGTCCCAGCAAGGTCTCGCGCTCGCTATCCAGCTGCGCAATTTTCGATTCCGCGGCGACGGCCGTCTGGCGCGCCGTTGTCAGCGGCAAAACAGCTTTTTCCAGTGCATCCAGAGCCTTGGCGAGCCGATCTGCGGCCAATTCCAATCTGCTCATGGCGGTTCCTCTTCTCAAGCACGTAAGCCCTTAGCGCCGACCATAGGCATGGCCCCGAATAACGGTCAACCGAAGGCGACGATGTTCCTGTGGGGAGAGCTTGACGGCTTCGCCAAAGGCCCGTTTAAGCGAGGCGCGAAATTGGGTAGTGATGACCGGGCGCCGCCTGCGGCGACATGGTGACACCGCGTTTGGGACCGGCGGCGGGCTTGACGCGTTTCACCACGGGTTTCACAAAGCTCGTCATAAAAGGTAACGCTACCAAAACCGATAAGACCCAATCCCACCAGAGAAGGTATTTTCCGATGAGCAGCAACAATGCCCCCTCGGGCAGCATTCAGAACCACACGCGCACATTGGCGAACGCCATCCGCGTCCTGGCGATGGACGGCGTGCAAGCCGCCAATTCCGGCCATCCGGGCGCGCCGATGGGAATGGCCGATATCGCCACCGTCTTGTTCTCGAAATTCCTCAAATTCGATGCCGCCCATCCGGAATGGCCGGATCGCGACCGCTTCGTGCTGTCGAATGGCCACGGCTCGATGCTGCTTTATTCGCTGCTCTATCTGAACGGCTATCCCAAGATCACGCTCGACAATCTGAAACACTTCCGCAAGCTCGAGAGCCCCTGCGCCGGTCACCCGGAATACGGCATGCTCCCGGGCATCGAGACCACCACCGGCCCGCTCGGCCAGGGTATCGGCAATGCCGTGGGTTTTGCGCTGGCCGAACGTATTCTGAATGCCCGCTTTGGCGATGATCTGGTCGATCACAAGACCTATGTCTTCTGCGGTGATGGCTGCCTGATGGAAGGCATCAGTCACGAAGCGATTTCTCTCGCCGGACATTTGAAGCTGAACAAGCTCATCTTGTTGTACGACGACAACCACATCTCCATCGATGGGCCGACGTCGATGTCGGAATCCACCGATCAGATCAAACGCTTCGACGCCGCCGGCTGGGCGACCCGCCGCATCGACGGCCACAATGCCGATGAGATCAGTGCGGCGTTGGAATGGGCGCAGAACAGCGACAAGCCGGTGTTGATCGCCTGCCGCACCATTATCGGTTTCGGTTCGCCCAAGAAGCAGGGCACCAACAAGGCCCATGGCGAAGCGCTTGGCGCCGACGAAATCATCGCCACCAAAAACGCGCTGGGCTGGCCTTCGCAGGAGCCCTTCTTCGTTCCCGACGAGATCCTTGCCGAATGGCGCAAGAACGGCACGCGGAATGTCGCTGTCCGTGAAGCTTGGGAAGCGCGCAAGAATGCCGCGCCCAAGAAAGCGGAATTTGAAACCCTGCTCAAGGGCGACGCCCCCGCGGCGCTGTTCGCGGCGCTCAATGAGGTGAAGAAAAAAGCCAGCGCGGAAAAGCCCGCCGTGGCCACGCGCAAGGCTTCGGAAATGGCGCTGGAAGCGATCAATACCACCTGGACGGCCACCATCGGCGGTTCGGCGGATTTGACGCCTTCCAACAACACCAAAACCAAAGATCTGACCGACATCACGCCCGAGGATTTCTCCGGCCGCTATGTCCGCTATGGCATTCGCGAACACGGCATGGCGGCGGCCATGAACGGCTTGGCGCTGCATGGCGGCGTGGTGCCCTACGGCGGTACGTTCCTGGTCTTCTCCGACTATTGCCGCCCTTCGATCCGTCTTGCGGCGTTGATGGGCATTCGCGTCGTTTTCGTGATGACCCATGATTCCATCGGCGTCGGCGAAGATGGCCCTACCCATCAGCCGGTGGAGCAAGTGGCAGCCTTACGCGCCATTCCGGGGCTCAAGGTTTTCCGCCCCGGCGATGTGGTCGAGACGGCCGAATGCTGGGCCGAAGCCCTTGCCGACAAGGTTCATCCCAGCCTGATGGTGTTGTCGCGCCAGAACATGGCGACCTTCCGCACCAGCCATACGGACGAAAACATGTCTGCAAAGGGCGGATATGTCGCTGCTGAAGCCGAGGGTGCTAAAGTGACGCTGATCGCCACCGGCTCGGAAGTGGAAATGGCTTTCAAGGCCCGTGACCTTCTCGCCGCCGAGAATATTACGGCTCGCGTGGTCTCTCTGCCCTGTTGGGCGCTGTTTGAGCAACAAAGCGAAACATACCGTGAGACCGTTTTGGGTCCAAACACCGTCAAAGTGGCAATTGAGGCGGGAATACGGTTGGGATGGGACCGTTACATCGGCCCCAATGGCGCTTTCGTAGGCATGTCGAGCTTTGGCGCCTCGGGCCCGGCCAAGGAAGTGTACAAACATTTCGCCATAACCGCCGAGCACGCGGTAGAGGCGGCAAAAAGTGCATTGAAAGCGTGATGTTTGGAGCTTAAGTCAGCGCTGTCAATAAAGCGATTTTAGGAGGTTACATATGGCCATTCGTGTTGCTATCAACGGCTTCGGCCGCATCGGTCGGTTGGTGTTGCGTTCGATCATTGAAACGGGACGCCGTGACATCGAAGTCGTTTCGATCAACGATCTCGGCCCCGTCGCTACCAATGCTCATCTGCTCAAGTACGACTCTGTCCACGGCCGCCTCAATGCGTCCGTTTCGGTTGACGGCGATACGATGATCGTCGCCGGTCACAAGATCAAAGTGACCGCCATCAAGGACCCCTCGACCCTTCCCCACAAGGAACTCGGCGTCGATATCGCGTTCGAGTGCACGGGTCTGTTTACCGCCCGTGAAAAGGCAGCCGCGCATCTGACCGCCGGCGCCAAGCGCGTCCTGATTTCCGCTCCCGGCGACGGCGCCGATCTGACGGTGGTCTATGGCGTCAACCACGACAAGCTGACGGCCGATCACCTGATCGTTTCGAATGCGTCCTGCACGACCAATGGTCTTGCCCCCCTCGCTCAAGTGCTGAACGACAATTTCGGCATCGAGAAGGGCATCATGACCACGATCCATTCCTATACCGGCGACCAGCCGACCCTCGACACGCTGCATAAGGACCTCTATCGCGGTCGCGCTGCTGCTCTGTCGATGATCCCGACCTCCACCGGCGCCGCCAAGGCCGTCGGCCTGGTGCTGCCGGAATTGAAGGGCAAGCTGGACGGCATCTCGGTGCGCGTGCCGACCCCGAACGTCAGCCTGGTGGATCTCAAGGTCGTGCTCAAGAAGACCGTCACCATCGATGAGATCAATGCCAAGATGAAGGAAGCCTCGGAAGGCTATCTGAAGGGCATCCTGTCTTATGTGGACGAGCCGCTGGTTTCGAGCGACTTCAACCACGTGGCCTTCTCGTCGTCCTTCATGGCGCCGCAGACCAAGGTGATCGAAGGCAACCTCGCCGCCGTCTACAGCTGGTACGACAACGAGTGGGGCTTCTCCAATCGCATGGTCGACACCGCCCTCGCGCTCGCGAAGTTCATCTGAATTTAAAAAGAGGGGCGCTCCGGCGCCCCTTGCCTTTTCAGAGCGCGCGAGGCCTTTCGGTTTTGCGCGCTTTTTTTTAAGTCCCGCCTGCGCCAATTTTGATTGTCGCGCAACGGTGCGGAAAACCGCGTTACACTTTTCCTGGTTGCGCTTTGCCGCGCGCCATCACGATCCGAAATGAGGACTCTCCCATGGCCACCACTTTCCATACCATCGACGATCTTGCCGTCGCCGGTAAGCGCGTGCTCGTGCGCGCCGATTTCAACGTGCCGATGAAAGATGGCGTCGTCACCTCGACGACCCGCATCGAGCGCCAGGCCCCCACCATCACCGACCTCATCGCCAAGGGCGCCAAGGTCATCATCTGCTCGCATTTCGACCGCCCCAAGGGCAAAGTCGTGCCCTCGATGTCACTCAAGCCGGTTGCCGCAGCGCTGTCCAAGATCATCGGCAAGCCGGTGGCCTTCGCCGACGATTGTGTCGGTCCGGTAGCCGAAGCCGCCGTTGCCACGCTGAAGGATGGCGACATCCTCTTGCTCGAAAACACCCGCTTTCATGCCGGCGAGGAAAAGAACGATCCCGAGCTGTCCAAGCAGCTCGCGGCACTGGCCGATTTCTATGTCAACGATGCTTTCTCCAGCGCTCACCGTGCCCATTCGTCCACCGAAGGCGTGGCCCATCTGTTGCCGAACGCGGCTGGCCGTTCCATGCAAGCCGAGCTGACGGCGCTGTCGAAGGCTTTGGAAACGCCGGTGCGCCCGGTGATGGCCGTGGTTGGCGGCGCCAAGATCTCGTCCAAGATCGGCGTGTTGGAAAACCTTCTGAAGCGCGTTGACATCCTGGTCATCGGCGGCGCTATGGCCAACACCTTCCTCGCCGCGCAAGGCACGAAGGTCGGCAAGTCGCTGATCGAAGCCGACCAATTCCCCACCGCGCTGAAAGTGCTCGAAGCCGCGAAAGCCGCGGGCAAGACGCTCCTGCTGCCGGTCGATGGCGCCTTGGCCAAAGAATTCAAGGCCGGTGCTGATAGCCGGATCGCCTCGGTCGGTGACATCCATGACGACGAAATGATGCTCGATGTGGGCCCGGCCTCGGTCGAAGAGTTCAAGACGGCACTCGCCACCACCAAGACGGTCGTCTGGAACGGCCCGTTTGGCGCTTTCGAAATCCAGCCCTTCGACAAGGGCACGGTTGGCGCGGCCAAAGCCGTGGCCGCAGCCACCCAAGCTGGGCATTTGCTCTCGGTTGCGGGCGGCGGCGATACCGTTTCGGCGCTCAACACCGCAGGCGTAGCGGACGAGTTCTCTTATGTTTCGACCGCAGGCGGCGCCTTCCTGGAATGGCTGGAAGGCCTGGAACTGCCCGGCGTCGTGGCGCTGGCGGTGAAGTAATTGGGGGCCGTAAAATAAGCTTCACCCAATTGCCCATCGCACGCGGCGGGCGAGACGCTTAAGATGTGCCCCCATTCCAACCGGAGTGGGGGCATTTTCTTTTGAGGTGCAGTGATGACCGAAGCCGTCGACAAGATTCTGGCCTGGTATGAAAGCGACAATCCGGGTGTGAAGACCAACCTGGCGCGACTGCTTTATCACGGCAAACTCGGCGGCACCGGTAAGCTGGTGATCCTGCCCGTCGATCAGGGCTTCGAGCACGGCCCGGACCGTTCCTTCGCCGTCAATTCCGCGGCCTATGATCCGCATTACCATTTTCAGCTCGCCATCGAGGCTGGGCTTTCGGCCTTTGCCTCGCCGCTCGGCATGCTGGAGGCGGGTGCTGCGACCTTTGCCGGAAAGATTCCGCTGATCCTGAAGGTCAACAGCTCCAATCTTTTGTTCCCCCAAGAAGGCCCCAAGACCCAGGCCGTAACCGCGACCGTGAAAGATGCGCTGCGGCTCGGCTGTGTGGCGGTGGGGCTGACGATCTATCCCGGCTCCATCGAGAGCTACGACATGTTTGAAGTGGCGCGCGAATTCGTGAGCGAAGCCAAAGAGGTGGGGCTGCCCACCGTGATCTGGTCCTATCCGCGCGGCGAGGATCTTTCCAAAGACGGCGAAACCGCCATCGATGTCGCGACCTATGCCACGCAAATCGCCGCGCTTTTGGGCGCCCATATCATCAAGGTGAAGCTGCCGACCGCTTTTGTGGAAGCGCCCGATGTCGCCGAGATTTATCGCAAAGGCCAGGTAAAAATCGACACCCTGCCCGACCGCATCAAGCTGGTCTTAAAAGCAGCGCTGGGCGGACGGCGCATCGTGATTTTCTCCGGCGGCGGCAAGAAGAGCGACGCGGAAATCCTCGATGAAGTCAAAGCCATCAAAGCCGCCGGCGGCAACGGCTCCATCATCGGGCGCAATTCGTTTCAGCGCAGCAAGGAAGATGCGCTGAAGCTGTTGGGACAGATGGTGGAGATTTACAAGAACTAATCCCCCCTCGGTTGCGTGCTTCGAGGCTCGCCGCCCAACCAGCGAAATCGGCCTCAAGCAGCAGTTCGCGGCTCGCACCTCAGCATGACGGGATTATTTAAGCCTAGTTGCCGTCATGCTGAGGCGGCCGGCCCTCGAAGCATGCAGGCATTGGACCTCCCCGTAAGGGAGCGGTAATAGAAGAGCATGACCGAAGAACCCTGCCGCCTCTATCTGATTACCCCGCCCAAGCTCGACCCCAAGGCTTTTGGTGAAACGCTCAAAGCTGCCCTGGACGCGGGCGATGTCGCCTCTCTGCAGCTACGGCTGAAGGACGTTCCCGATGAGGAGATCGCCCGCGCCGTGGAGGTGTTGATGCCCATCGCCCAAAGCCGCGATGTCGCCTTCTTGCTGAACGACCGGCCCGACCTCGCCAAACGCTATGGCTGCGACGGTGTCCATATCGGACAAGAGGACATGCCTTATGCCGAAGCCCGCGCTGTGCTGGGCCCCGACCGCATTATCGGCATCACCTGTCACGATTCCAGGCATCTTGCCTTGGAAGCGGGCGAAGCGGGCGCGGATTACGTTGCGTTCGGCGCCTTTTTTCCGAGCACGACCAAAGAACCGAAAACCCTCTGCGACATAGAAACCCTGCAATGGTGGGCCGAATTGATGGTGATCCCTTGCGTTGCCATTGGCGGCATCAGCGTTCAAAATGCCCCGGCGCTGGTCGCGGCGGGAGCCGATTTCCTGGCCGTGGCGGCGGGCATATGGGATTTCCCGGATGGCCCCGCGGCAGCGGTAAAGGCATTTAACAACCTGTTTTAGACGATTACCTTTGACGCATCCGGGCGGCGTTGTTTTGCCTCAATCGCACGGCTATTTAAGATCCGAAAAGTGGGAGAGGTCGACATGTCTGCAAAGCTCAAGCCCGGTGTTGTTACGGGAAAAGAATACCGCCAATTGGTTGCTGCCGCCAAAGAGGGCGGCTACGCGCTTCCGGCGGTGAACGTGGTCAGCTCGAACGTCATCAACGCCGTTCTGGAAGCCGCGGCGACGCACAAATCCGACGTCATCATTCAGATGTCGAATGGCGGCGCCCGCTTCTATTCCGGCGAAGGCGCCCCCGATGCGCACAAAGCCCGCGTCCTCGGCTCCACCTCCATCGCCCAGCATGTTCATCTGCTGGCGGAGGAATATGGCGTCTGCGTCGCGCTCCACACCGATCACGCCAACCGCAAGCTGATCCCCTGGGTCGACGGCCTCATCGACAAGAGCGAAGAGCATTTTGCCAAGACCGGCAAGCCGCTGTTCTCCTCGCACATGGTCGATCTTTCCAGCGAGCCTTTGGAAGACAACCTCAAAGAATGCGCCCGCATTCTGAAGCGCTTGGCGCCCTTGGGCATGAGCCTGGAAATCGAACTCGGCGTCACCGGCGGCGAGGAAGATGGCATCGGTCATGAGCATGACCCGAGCGATGTCGGCAATCCCAAGCTCTACACCCAGCCGGAAGACGTGCTGCGCGCTTATGAACTGCTGTCGCCGATCGGCAATTTCTCGGTGGCGGCGTCATTCGGCAATGTCCATGGCGTCTATGCGCCGGGCAACGTCAAGCTGCGCCCCATCATCCTGAAGAATTCGCAGGAGCTGGTCGCCAAGACCCATGACCTCAACAAGAACCCGCTCGACCTCGTTTTCCACGGCGGTTCGGGTTCGGAAAAGCATCTCATCGCCGAAGCCGTCACCTATGGCGTCTTCAAGATGAACATCGACACCGATATGCAGTTCGCGTTTGCCGAAGCGGTGGGCAAGGAAGTCACAGCCAATCCGAAGGCCTTCCTCTATCAGGTCGATCCGGAAACCCACGCGCCTTACAAGAAGCTCTACGATCCGCGCAAATGGTTGCGTGCGGGCGAAGCGGGCATCATCGCGCGCCTGGAAGAGACCATGAAGGATCTGGGCTCGCTCGGAAAATCCGTCGCCGCGAAATAAGAACGCCCTTCGAGGCCCCGCTGAGACGCGGGGCACCTCAGGGTGACGATGGTATTGCTTGCGCGGCGGGAAGAGAATTCCCGCCGTGTTGCATTTGCAGAAGCCGCAGCAAAAACAGCGCCATCAACGGCGCGGCCAGCGGCAAATTCCACGCCCCATAGAACAGCATCGCCACTGGCAGCGTCCATACACCAAGCAAGAGCGTGCGGTCCCAGGGCGCGCTGAAGCGCGGCCACAGCAACGCCATCAGCCAGCCGAACACCACCATATCGTAGTCAAAGACGTAAGGCGTCACGACGAAACTCGCGGTGATCAGCACGGCATAGGACAGCAGCGGATCGCGGCGGCGCCAAAAGGTCCACAGCACGGCGGCCACGGCCAGTAGTGTAAAGGGAAGCTGAATTAAGCGGGCCAGATGCGGATCGGCCCCCAGCATCCGCGCCTGCATGAAGCCGGTGGGCATCATGGTGAGAAACCCCGTGCCGGTTTCCATCACGCCTTTTTGCACCGGCCCGACGAAGTGCAGATAGTCGCTCCATATCTGCGGTCCCAAGACCAGCGCGGTCAGCACGATGAGCCCAACTGTGGTGATGGCCGCCGAAGCGAAAAGGCGCCAGCGGCCGCTCAAAGCCAGGGCCAGGGGAAACAGCACCACCAGATGCGGCTTATAGAGCATCAGTCCCAGGAATAGTCCGGCGAGCCATGGGCGTTCGTCCCAGAAGCGGAAGACCAAGATCAGCAAAGCCGCGGTGAAAAAACCGTTCTGACCGCAGAAGAGGCAAATGCCGATGGCGGGCGCCACCGCCACAAAGCCGAGCGTCTGGCCATCGTGGCAAAAACTGCGCGCTGCCAGCAGATAAGCGCCAACGCCCAAGGCCGACCACAGCGCCAAGGCGGACAGATAAGGCAAAAAGCCCAACGGCGCGAGAAAGAGCAAAACCACCGGGGGGTAAGACCAGTTGAGCGGCGGCAGCTTGCCGAAGAGGGCGGCAATCTCGCGGTTATAGGCGCTAAGGTGGAAGAGCCCCTCGACATGGCCGCCCACCACCGCGCGGGCACCCATCCAGCTATTCACGAAATCGCGCCCGATGAGATAGCCATATTGGTCATGCGGCGGATGGCTGTGCAGAAGATAGGCCGCCGCAAAGAGCAGCAAACTTGCCGCCGCAACCAACGTCACGATGATTTGCCAATCGCCCCGGCCCAGCTTCTGCACCAGGGTCGCAAGGCTGTTCTTTTCCATGGGGGTCCGGCGCAACGCTTCGTCGCAGATTTACCAGAAATCCCGCGCGGAATGAGGGTTTTCTTGCCGCCGCTGCCACCTCGGGGCGAGTGATTGGCGGTGGTTTGCCCTAGCAGCCCAAGCCTGCTATCACCCCGCCGCTCTTTCTCACCATTCGATAAATGTCGCGCAACTTGCCGGAAAACCGCTACACACTTTTCCGGGTTGCGCTCTAGCAGCGCCGGGAGCGCCTTACGTCATGGCCAAAATCGCGGGTAACGAAATTCGTCCGGGCACGCTTATCGAACATGATGGGGGGCTGTGGATCGCGGTCAAAACCCAGGCGGTCAAGCCCGGCAAGGGCGGCGCTTACAATCAGGTGGAATTGAAGAACGTCATCACCGGCACCAAGCTCAACGAGCGCTTCCGCTCGGATGCGGCGGTGGAAGAAATCTATCTCGAGAAGAAGGATTATCAGTTTCTCTTCGCCGCCGAAGACAAGCTCACCTTCATGGATATCGACACCTATGAGCAGATCGAAATCGACCGCGATTTCATCGGCGAGCGGGCGCAGTTCCTGACCGACGGCATGAAAGTGCTGGTGCAGAGCTATGAGGACCGCCCCATCGGCCTGCAGATGCCGCTGCAAGTGGTGCTGACCGTGGCCGAAGCCGATGCGGTGATGCGCGGCGGTACGGCAGCGCCATCCTATAAGACCGCAGTGCTGGAAAACGGCCTGAAAATACAGGTGCCGCCGTTTATCAATGCGGGCACCAAAATCGTCGTCTCCACCGAAGACGGCTCTTACGTGAAGCGAGCCGAAAACTGATGCCTTATCTTTCCCCTGCCCTCAATGTGATGATCGCGGCGGCGCGCAAAGCCGGCCGTCCCTTGAGCCGCGATTTCGGCGAGCTTGAAAACCTGCAGATTTCGATGAAAGGCCCGGCGGATTTTGTTTCCAATGCCGACCAGCGCACCGAGAAATTGCTGATCGAGGAATTGAGCCGGGCCCGCCCTGGCTATTCGATTTTTGCCGAAGAAACCGGCGTCCATGACGGGCCGGATAAGAGCCATCGCTTCATCATCGATCCCATCGACGGGACCACCAATTTCCTGCACGGCGTGCCGCATTTTGCCATTTCCATCGCCCTGGAGCGTGAAGGCGTGCTGGTCTCGGGCGTGGTCTTCAACCCCGCCAGCAACGATCTTTTCATCGCCGAACGCGGCCATGGTGCTTATCTCAACGACAAGCGGCTGCGCGTTGCGGCCCGCAAGACCATCGCCGAAAGCCTGGTGGCCACCGGCATTCCCTTCATGGGACGGGGCACAGATGCGCAGCGCAAACGCTCGCTCGCCGAAGTCGAAGCCGTGGTCTCCCGCAGCCCGGGCATCCGGCGCTTTGGCTCGGCGGCACTCGATTTGGCTTGGGTGGCGGCGGGACGTTTTGACGCGTTCTGGGAACGGGACCTCAATGCTTGGGATATCGCCGCGGGCGTGCTTCTGGTGCGCGAGGCGGGCGGCATTGTTACCGACCTCGATGGCAGGGACGATCCCTTGAAGCACGGCGATGTCTTGGCCGCCAACGAGGCGCTGCATCCCCAGATGTTGAAGCTCCTCCGGGAAGCCACTCCCAAAACGTAATGCAAACAACGGAGACGGGTAGTTGAGACGAGACGGAGAGGTGATTATGGTTGACGCGACCTTCCGGCCCTTCGATTCGATGCGCACCACTTTGCCTCTGGTTTTGCTTCTGACGCTGGCGCCCGCCGCTGCGCAAAGCGTGACTGTCAGTTCTACCGGCATCAGCAGCGACGGACGCGTGCTGATCGATCCGGGCACGGGCCAGACGCGGGTCGTGCCCCCTCTGCTGGAACCCTGGCAGTTTGGCGCTCTGCATGCGCCCCATAAGCATAAGGCCGTGAAACCAGCCGAGACCGCGATGACGGCGGATACGCCCCCCGCGACGACACCAGACATTGCGCCGCCCCCGCGCAAGCATAAGGCCGCCAAACCGGTTGAAACCGCAGAGACGGCACCACGCAAGCACAAGGCCACCGCCTCTGTCGCAAGCGCCGAGCCGGCGGTACAAAAGCCGCGCCGCACTGCCAGCGTGACGCCGCCGCCGCCCGCCCCTGCCTCGTCGGGTACCAGCAACTTCAGCGGCTTTGGCGATCTGGAAACCCTTACCACCGCGCCGAAGCCGGCAGAGCCGGCCAAGCCCGCCGTCAAGCCGGCGCCTCAGCCCAAGCCTGTCGCGGCCAAGCCGGTCGTAGCCAAACCGGCCACGCCGCCGCCGGTCATCGAAGCTGCCAAGCCTGCGCCCAAGCCCGAGCAGCATGCCAGCCTCGAGCCCACCAAACCGCGCGTGAGCGCCGGCAAGGTGCGCGACAGTGTTGTCTTTGCGCCGAATGCGAGCGATCCCTCCGGCGCCGCTGTGGGCAGTGTGCGCACCCTTGCCGGTTCGCTGGCCAATGCGCTCAGCGATGCCACCGCGCGCATCCAGCTGATGGCCTATGCCGGGCCGCGTGGCGAAAAATCCTCAGACACACGAAGATTATCGCTGAAACGCGCCTTGGTTGTTCGCCAGCTTCTCATCGATGATGGCATTCCCGCCGAGCGGATCGACGTGTTTGCCCTAGGCGGCGCTGATGACAGTGGGCAGCTCGACCGCGTAGACGTGGCCGTTAAGGGCTAGCTGTCTTATTTGTGATTTCCAACTTTCGTAATATTGTTTGCATGGTGGGTTCTTGGGGTCTTGATGAAAAAGGCGATTGCTGGCGTTTGCCTTCTTTTGTGTGCGGCGCGCGCAGATGCGTTTCCTTACGAAGAAACCGGCCAAGCCGTCGCTTTTGCCATGCCTGCCATTGCCGTCGGCGTGGCGCTGCACAAGAAGGACTATAAGGGCATCGCCCAGCTCGCCGTCGTCACCGGGCTGACCTATGGCACCGCTTACGCCCTCAAGCAGATCGTCAAAGACTGCCGGCCTTATGCCAAGCCTTGCGCCAAGGGCGGACCGGGATGGGATTCATTCCCCTCCACCACCTCTGCCATCGCCTCTGCGCCCTCCTCGTTTATGTGGGGCCGTTACGGCTGGGAATGGGGCCTGCCTATGTTCGTGATCTCAAAATATCCCAGCTGGTCGATGCAGAAGGCCCGCAAGAACAAACTCTTTGACGGGCTCGCCACCACCGCGCTCTCGTTCGGCTTCAATCAGATCTTCACCAGCCGCTATCACAGGCCGGGCGAGCGCGTCATGGAACGCGGCTGGTTCGGTGGCGTCGATGGCGAAGAAGACGGCGCCGTGGCGACCGTGGGGTATCGCTTCTAGCGACTGCAAGCCGCTATTGGGGCTTTGTCATTTGCGTGGCGGACAGCCATCCAACTAGAGTCATTCCAGCATTCGCTTGGGGTCTTGGAATGAAGGATAGTATGGGCCGGGCGGCGTTTTGCGCCGCGATGGTATTCGCAAGTATCGCGCTTCCCGCCCAAGCCAAATTGACGGAAACCGCAGGCACAGGCGTGGCGATTGCCCTGCCCATTATTGCTGGCGGCGTCACGCTCTTAAAGCACGACCGTGTTGGCACAGTTCAGCTTGCCGTTACCACGGCACTGACCGTTGGGACCGCTTACGGCTTGAAACATCTGGTACGGCAATGCCGTCCCTTCGCCAAACCGTGCGGACCGGGCAGCAGCAATTGGGACTCCTTTCCATCCGATACGGCGGCGCTGGCTTTTGCACCGGCACAATTCCTATGGCAGCGCTATGGCTGGGAATATGGCGTTCCGGCCTATGCCGCCGCGGGCTTTGCCGGCTGGTCGCGTGTCGATGCCAGAAAGCACAATTGGGGTGACGTGGCGGCGAGCGCCGGAATTTCGCTGCTTTATAATGAGATCGTCACGACCCGCTTTCATCCGCGCATGGGCTTCAGCTCTGATCTGCAGGCCGGGCCCCACGACGTCTATGCCTCGGTGAATTACCGCTGGTAGGCCCTAGGTGTCGTGCACTTCGCTGAGGCTGTCGACATTTCGCAGCGGCGGGAAGAGTTTCATCCAGATGCCAACCACGGCCAAGGTTCCGAGGCCGCCGATGATGACGGCTGGGATGGTGCCGAAGAGGGCGGCGGTGATGCCGGATTCGAATTCGCCAAGCTCATTGGAGGCACCGATGAAGAGCATGTTCACCGCCCCCACCCGCCCGCGCATCTCATCGGGGGTGGCAAAGCTGACGAGGGATTGGCGCACGAAGACCGAGATCATATCGGAGGCGCCAAGCACGAAGAGGGCGCCAAAGGACAAATAGAAATTCTGCGACAAGCCGAAGACGATGGTGGCCAAGCCAAAGACTGCCACCGCCGCGAACATCTTCACCCCGATATTGCGCGTCAAAGGCCGTCCCGTGAGCATCAAGGCCACCAGCGCCGCGCCAACTGCCGGAGCGCTGCGCAAAAGCCCGAGCCCCCAAGGACCGGTATGCAGGATGTCGCGGGCAAAGACCGGTAGCAGCGCCGTCGCCCCGCCGAGCAGCACGGCAAACAAATCGAGCGAAATGGCCCCCAGAATGATGGGACGCTGGCGCACGAAGCGCACGCCTTCGGCGACACGTTCAAAACGGCTCATGTCGGGGTTCATATCTTTGGCGCGATGGCGCCCGCCGACAAAAGCCATCAGGGCCGAAGCGGCCAGGAAACCCGCGAGGCAGACGCTGTAGGTGACGTGCGGACCAAAGGCGTAGAGGAAACCGCCCATGGCAGGCCCGGCGATCACCGCCACGGTGAAGACCGAGGAATTCATCGCGATGGCGCGGGGCAAGCGTTCCTTCGGTACCAGAAACGGCGTCAGCGACTGGCCCGCAGGCGAGGCAAAGCCGCGGCCCACGCCAAACAGCACCAGCACGGCATAATAGGCAACGGCGGTTTTGATCCCGGCGATGCTGAGGGCAAGGAAGATTGCCGAGCACAATGCCTGTATCAGCAACGCCGCGCTGAGCACTTTGCGCTGATCGAAACGGTCGCTCATTTCGCCTGCCGGCAGGGTAAAGAGAAACATCGGCAGGAATTGGCACAGCCCCACCAGCCCCAAGGCGAGCGGCGTGCGTTCGATCTCGTAAATCTGCCAGCCGATGGCGACCGACTGGATCATCATGGCGGCCGTGGAGAGAAATCTGCAACTGGCGAAGAAGGCAAAATCGCGGTGGCGATAGACCGTGGGTTCACTCATACGCGGCGCTGCCAATCCTCACGGGAAATACTCCAGACATCGACGATGAAGCGCGCGCCGCCGATGCAGAGCTCTGCCGGTGCGCCTTTGCTTTCGCCGAGCCGCAAGGCCACGGCTTGCGAGGCCTTGTTGCCGGCATCGATATTCGAGACCACACGGTCCACCGCTTGGGTGAGAAAGGCATAGCGCAGGGCACTCGCGGCCGCCTCGGTAGCGTAACCTTGGCCCCAAAACGGTTTTCCCAGCGTCCAGCCGACTTCGAGGCCCGTCCAGCCCTCGGGATGGAGCAGGCCAACGCGCCCCATCAAGGCGCCATCGGCTTTGCGCTCCACCGCCCACATGCCATAGCCGCGCAAGGCCCAGTGACCGAGCGTCATCGCCATGGCGCGCCACGCATCGCTGCGCGCCATCGGTTTGCCGCCCAAAAAGGTCATGACATCGCCATCGCCCATAATGGCCGCCCAGGCCTCGAAATCCTCTTCGCGGAAGGCGCGAAGGGTAAGGCGATCGGTTTGCAGGCGGGGGATCATTCACCCCTCATAATAAATTGGCGGCGGTGGCGCAATTCACGAATAGTTTGAGGTACAGCCGCCTTCGAGCACTATTGCAGGTGGAAGGTGATCTCGCTGACGCCTTCCGGAACGGCAAATTTGGTGCGGTCGAAGCCGGGGGCGGTGAGGAACGGCCTAGCATCGCGCGAAAAGCCATAACGCTCCATGGGCAGACCGATAAAGTCCTGGTCGAATTCGCCGTTTTTGTTGACGTCCTGAAAGCTCTTGATGCCGTAAACACCGGGTGCGATGTCCTTCATCACCACGGTCGTCAGCGGGGCCGTGGCGGGCACGACCATATCGGAAACCGGCTTGGCGTCGTTATCGGGCCACTGTTTTTCCGTATACAGAGCAACGTGCAAGATGCCGCCCTTGGGATCGATATTGCCGACATGCACGATGAGCGTTGCCGCCTGCACCGGCAGCAGCGTGAAAAAGATGGCTGCCACCAGCGCACGCATGAAAAGCTCCTAACGCTTAAGCCTTTAACCGAGGCGGGGGTCCATCTTCTTGCAGGCGTCAATCAGGCCCTGCACCGCGCCCGCCGATTTGGCCAAGGCCACCTTTTCATTGTCGGTCAGTTCCAACTCGACAATGCGTTCGACACCGTTTTCGCCAATGACCGCAGGCACGCCAACGTACAAATCCTTAATTCCGTAGGGACCGTTGACGTATGCTGCCACCGGCAGCACCCGCTTTTGGTTCTTGAGGTACGATTCCGCCATCTGGATAGCCGAAGAGGCGGGCGCATAAAAGGCTGAACCGGTTTTCAGGAGGCCAACGATCTCGGCGCCGCCGTCGCGGGTGCGCTGGATGATCTGATCGAGACGCGCCTGCGTCGTCCAGCCCATCTTAACGAGTTCCGGAAGCGGAATGCCCGCCACCGTCGAGAAGCGCGGCATCGGCACCATGGTATCGCCATGACCGCCGAGCACGAAGGCGGTGACGTCTTCCTTACTGACTTTGAATTCCTCCGCGAGGAAATGGCGGAAGCGGGCACTGTCGAGCACCCCGGCCATGCCGACGATCCTCTCCGGCGCGTGCCCCGAAAACTGGCGCAGGGCCCAGACCATGGCATCGAGCGGATTGGTGATGCAGATGACGAAGGCGTCATGGGCATAGGTCTTGATGCCCTCGCCCACCGCCGCCATGACCTTCAGATTGATCGCCAGAAGATCGTCACGGCTCATGCCGGGTTTGCGCGCCACGCCGGCGGTGACGATCACCACATCGGCGCCCGCGATGCCTTCGTAGCTGTTCGCGCCCGTGAAATTGACGTTATAGCCTTCCACGGCACCGCCCTGGGCGATGTCCAGGCATTTGCCCTGCGGCAGGCCTTCAACGATGTCGAACAACACCACATCGCCAAGCTCTTTGAGACCGGCCAAATGAGCGAGCGTGCCGCCGATCTGTCCGCCGCCGATCAACGCGATTTTCGGTTGTGCCATGGAACGGTCCTTTCTGAGGGAAGAAGGTCTGGGTGGGGCCTGGATTAGAGAGCCTCAAAACTGGGCCCATGGCTTACCCCGCACGAGACCTTTGAGCAAGGCTGAGCCTGTCTCAACTCACCTCAGACAGCGCTGTCGCGGGCACAAAAAGAAAACGGCCAGGCAGCGAACCGCCCAGCCGTGTCCTTTCGAAACGCTCGGAAATCCTTAGATGGATTCCTTCAGTTCCTTCGCGGCGCGGAAGGCAACTTTCTTCGACGCCTTGATCTTGATCGCTTCGCCGGTGGCGGGGTTGCGACCCATGCGGGCGGCGCGCTTGCGCACCTGCAGGATGCCAAGACCGTTGAGACGGACGCGAACGCCCTTCTTGAGGTGCTTGGTGATCACGGCGATCGCATCGTCGAGATAGGCCAGCGAAGCCTTGTTCGACAGTTCGTGCGTGGGAGCCAGCGAAGCCGCCAGCTGACGCGTGGAGACCGTTTCGACCTTGACCTTATCGGCCTTGGGCTTCTCAGCCTTTGTCTTTACAACTTTGGGCTTCGCGACTGCGGCAGCTTTTGCCATTTGGGTTATCCTCTGCGAATCAATAACGTGCCCTATTTTACGGCATTTCCTGCTAACAAAAGAATGGGGGTAGCGCAAAAAGCCCGTAAAATCGGGTGTTTTATGCCCGTCAGACGGCCCCTGAGACGTTTCGACTCGGAGAAAGAGCCGTTTTGTGGGCTTTGGGCACATATTTGGCGCTTGCGGCACAGCGAGAAAGGCGCCGCAGCGGGCCTGCGCTTAGCCAGAATACACCGTCAGTGCAGGCATAACGGACCTCGCCGCAAGCGCTATGACGACAAAAGGCGCCCGCATAGCCGCCCCCATTTCCAGCCTGTATGCATCGCGCCGAAGCGGCGAGCCAAACGCGCACCGCGCTTGCCCGGTCAATTAATCCGTGTACGTTTTATTTATACGGCCTTCACGGCCAACGAAAAAGGCGTGGGAGTTATCCCACGCCTTGATCCGATCAGAGTGCCAATGCGGCTTAGGAAGCCGAGGGGCCGTCCACGCGCTCGGCGATACGAGCCGACTTGCCACGGCGGCCGCGCAGATAATAGAGCTTCGCACGGCGCACGCGGCCCTTGCGGATCACGGTCACGGCATCGACCAGCGGCGAATAGATCGGGAAGACGCGCTCGACGCCCTCACCATAGGAGATCTTGCGAACGGTGAAGCTCTCGTTGATGCCTTGGCCCTGACGGGCGATGCAGACGCCTTCAAACGCCTGCAGGCGTTCACGGGTTTTGTTCTGCTTGGTCTTCTCGTCAAAGGTCACGTCGACCACCTTGACGCTGACCTTCAGCGTATCGCCGGCCCGAAAATCGGGAAGCGGGGTGGCACGCAACGTCTTCATTTGCTCGGCTTCGAGCTCTTGCAACAAGTTCATCGGTATCTCCGCACAGTTGTTCTTTTGATACTGCGATGGGCGTTTGATCGCAGTTTGAGGCGGGGCCTATAGCCTATCGCCTGGTTTTTTCAAAGAGGGTCCAAAGATCGGGGCGCCGCAGGGCCGTTAATTCTTCTGACTGCGCCTGCCGCCATTTGGCGATTTCCTTGTGATTTCCGTTATTTAGCACTTCCGGAATGAGGCGGCCTTCAAACTCTTGCGGGCGGGTAAATTGCGGATATTCCAGCAATCCCGCCGAGAAACTCTCTTCGGCGGGCGAGGCGCTGGCCCCCAGCACCCCGGGAATGAGGCGAATGGCAGCTTCCATCACCGCCATGGCGGCAATCTCACCGCCCGCCAGAACAAAATCGCCTAAGGAAATCTCCTCCATCTGACGCGCCTCGATAACGCGCTGATCCAGCCCCTCGAAGCGGCCGCAAAAGAGCACCACGCCCGGGCCATCCGACAGGGCCTGCACGCGCGCCTGGGTCAGCGGGGCGCCACGGGGGGAGAGATAGATAAGGGGCCGCGGATTTTCGGTATCTTGGGCGATCACAGCATCGATGGCGGCGGCGGCGACGTCGGGGCGCATCACCATGCCGGGACCACCGCCCGATGGCGTGTCGTCCACCGTGCGGTGCTTGCCGATGCCATGCTCGCGGATGTCTTTGACCTCCAGCGACCACAGACCGGCGGCCAGCGCCTTACCGCAAAGCGACGTGCCCAGCGGCCCGGGAAACATCTCGGGAAAAAGCGTGAGGACGGTGGCGGACCAGAGCATGGTGGCTTTTTCGACCTTTGACCTAGTGTGTCATGGCCCGCAACAGCGGGCCATCCAGGTGAAGCCTGCACAATATTAGAAGAAAAAGGGATTGCCCGTTTCTTCTTCATCAAGCCCCTCCCCAACTGGATGGCCCGCTGTTGCGGGCCATGACAATTAGGATTGAGGCTCGTCTGTTTCTTCTTCCGAGTCCGCTTCGTCTCCCGCCTCGACTTCATCGGGCACGACGACAACGATGCGGCCGTTCTTGACGTCGATTTCGGGGACGTTTTGCCGGGTGAAGGCGAGCCAGATTTCGTCGCCGGTCTCGGTGACGAGGACCAGCACATCGCCAGCGCCGTAATTCTGTACCGACAGCACCTTGCCGAGGCGGCGGCCTTCGGCGTCGTCGGCATCCAGCCCGATAAGATCGGCGTGATAGAACTCGTCTTCCTCGGCCGCCGGCAAAGCAGTGCGCGCAATGAAGAGTTCGGTGCCTTTCAGGGCCTCGGCGGCATCCCGGTCGCTGATTTCGGCGAAACCCACCACGGCCTCGTTGACCTTGGCGGCGCCGACACCAGGGCGCAACAGTGTCACGGTGAAGGCGCGCCCGTCCCTGGCATGCAGCGGCCCATAGGCGCTGAGCTGTTCTGGGGTGGCGGTGAAGGTTTTTACCCGCACCTCACCCTTCAGCCCATGGGCGCCTAGGACCACAGCAAGCAGCACATCACCCAAAGGGCGCGGCATCGAGCGGTCTTAGCCTTCCGCCGGAGCGGCAGCAGCTTCTGCGGCCTTGGCATTGGCGGCGGCGCGTTCCTGCGCCTTCTTCTTGGGCTGGGCCTTCTGCGGGTTGTTGCGCACCAGGGGCTTCACCAGCCCGGCATTGGCCAGGAAGCGATGCGTACGATCCGAGGCGGTGGCACCCTTCTTCAGCCATTCGGCGGCCTTGTCGACGTCAAGCTTGACGCGTTCCGGGCTGTCTTTGGCCAGCAGCGGATTGTAATAGCCGATCTTCTCGATGAAGCGGCCGTCACGGGGAAAGCGCGAATCCGCAACCACGATGGCGTAATGGGGGCGCTTCTTGGTGCCGCCGCGCGAAAGCCTGATCCTCAGAGACATAGTGTTCGTTCCTTCGTTACTTCGTCGTTCAAACCGTTATTCAATTTCACCACCGCCCCCACCCGATCCGGCTTCGCCGTATCGACCTCCCCACAAAGGGGAGGTTAAGAGAGCGGGAATTCTCTAGCGCCGCCCCATCATGCCGGGGGGCGGGCCGCCTTTGCCCATGCCCATCAGTGCGGCGAAGGGATTGGCACGGCCACCCTTCCTCATCGCCTTGATGGCATCCGACATGGTGCGATGCATTTTGAGCAGCTTGTTCACATCCGAGACTTCGAGGCCGCAGCCTTTGGCGATCCGCTTGCGGCGGCTGCCGTTGATGACATCGGGATTGGCCCGCTCGGCCTTGGTCATCGATTGGATGATGGCTTGCTGGCGCGTCAGCACGCGGTCATCGAGACCGGCTTCGTCGAGCTGGTTCTTGATCTTGCCGACACCGGGCAGCATGCCGAGCATGCCCTTCATACCGCCCATTTTTTTCATCTGGCCAATCTGATCGGAGAGATCGTTCATATCGAACGCCCCCTTCTTCAGCTTGGCGGCCATCTTCTCGGCCTGTTCCTTGTCGATGGTCTCGCTGGCTTTTTCGACCAGGGAGACGACATCGCCCATATCGAGAATGCGGCCCGCGACACGCTCGGGATGGAACACTTCGAGGGCATCGAGCTTTTCGCCCATGCCGAGGAACTTGATCGACGCGCCGGTGACGGCCCGCATGGAGAGCGCCGCACCGCCGCGGGCGTCGCCGTCCGCGCGCGTTAAGATAATGCCGGTCAGCGGCATGCGGCTGTGAAAGGCCTTGGCGATATTGACCGCGTCTTGGCCCGTCAGACTGTCGGCGACCAGAATGGTTTCGTGCGGGTTGGTCAGCTCGCGCACCGCGGCAGCTTCGGCCATCAACTCGTCATCGACATGCTGGCGGCCAGCGGTATCGAGAATGAGGACGTCGTAGCCACCCACCCGGGCCGAAGCCAGCGCACGTTTGGCAATGGTGAGCGGGGTTTGGCCGGCGATGATCGGCAGGGTGGGAACGCCCGCCTGCTCGCCCAAAATCTTGAGCTGCTCCATGGCGGCGGGACGGTTGACGTCCAGCGAGGCCATCAGCACGCGCTTTTTCTCTTTGGTCTGTAGCAGCAGGCCGAGCTTGGCGGTGGTGGTGGTTTTGCCCGAGCCCTGCAAACCGACCATCAGGATCGGCGCGGGCGGCGAGCCCAGCGTCAGGCCGGTGCTTTCGGTGCCCAACATCTCGATCAGGGCGTCGTGAACGATCTTCACGACCTGCTGGGCGGGGGTGACCGAGCGGATCACCGCCTCGCCTTCGGCGCGGGGGCGGACGCGGGTGATGAAGTCTTCGACCACGCCCAGCTCGACATCGGCTTCAATGAGCGCGGTGCGGACTTCCTTCAGAGCATCATCGACATCAGCCTCGGTGAGGGCGCCACGGCCCCGAAGCTTGTCGAACACGCCGCCGAGGCGGGATTGCAAAGAGTCGAACATCGCCAACCTGTTATACAAAGCAGTACCGCCCCAGGGGGCGCCACGCGCTGCCTGAGGGCGATCCTGAGCCGAGCCCAGGACCGGAAAGCATGGCTTTCCGGAAGACGGGGGTTTTAGGACGGGGTGGTTAGAGATGTCAAACTGTAAAGCGATGCTTGACACATAGCACTAATCCGATACATTGGAATCGTGTCCGTCGGCTAGTTTGGAGTTGGCGCCCCCTCTTAGTTGTTCGCGCCTTTGCCGTGGTTGCGGCAGATGCCCGAGGAGATGGCGTCCATGATCCATTCCTTTGCCAATAAGGGCCTTCGTGAGCTTTTTGAGACCGGAACAAGCCGCCGAGTACGGCAGGATTTGCAGAAACGGTGTTTGCAGATTTTGGATGCCCTGCACTATGCGAAAACGCTGGATGATCTGAAGTTACCCGGCCTGCGGCTTCATCCCGATAGCCGTTATAAGCCGGTGAGATGGCGAGTGGATGTCAATGGACCGTGGCGCATTACCTTCGAGTGGCAAGACGGCGAAGCGCGCAAAGTCGACCTCGTCCAAGACCACTGAATTGAAGATCAACCGGCCGCCCACGCATCCGGGCGAGTTGTTTCACGATATCGTTCTGACGGAACTCGGTCTTTCGGTGAGCGAAGCGGCGCGCCAGCTTGGCGTCTCGCGCCAGACCTTGCATGCCATCATCGCGGGCCGCTCGGCCGTCACCGCGGAAATGGCGCTGCGCTTCGGACAGTTTTGCGGCAACGGCCCAGGCCTGTGGCTGCGCATGCAACAGGCCTTTGATCTCTATCAGGCGCAAACCGCGCTTGCGGACGAGCTGAAAAAAATCCCGGTCCATTCTGTCGCCGCCGAATAGCAGGCGCTCACTCAACCACATTCCCTCGCATTTTATTCAATCTCTCCCGCAATGCTTCACCGGCCCGCAGTATTCCGGATGCTAAGCAAGGATCATGATCGACGCTCTTTCCACCGCCGCTGCGGGCCTGCGTGCCAGCGCCCAGCGCTTTGACAAATCGGCGCAAAACGTGGTGAAGGCGGCTTCTCCGGATGCCACGGCGGCATCGCCGGATCTGGCGACCTCGATCGTGGACAGCAAGACCGACGCCTTTTCGTTCAAAGCCAACGCTGCCGTGTTCAACACGGCGGATAAAATGCTCGGCCAATTGCTCGATACCATCGCCTGAGGGAAGTTTCGGGCGGTAAGACCCGCCACCCGGAAAAAAATTCCCTCTGCCAACGCCTCCAAATATCCCGCAAATGCGGGATGGGCTGCGTTTGCTTTGAATTGTACTAAAACCCCACCCCGCTTTTTTACGGCATGGCAAGAGCCACTCGGCAAAATCGTCCGTATGAGTACGGTCGGAAGTGCAACATCAGTCCTTATTTCCGTTGGCACACCTCGCACCAGCGTTCAAATCGCCGTGCCGACGGACCCAGCGGACATGAAGTCGTCTGATGCCACGCTGGAAGCCGCCGTTCAGCGCGTTTCGACAATGCTCTATTTGCGCGCGCATCTTTTGACGCCACCCACGGCAATCGACATGGGCGACGGTGTGTTCAACATCCTGGTTTGACGGGATGTCTTTACAGAATCCCGTGCCGGAAGGCACCAAACGGGGAAGGAAATATCATGAGCAGCGTAACGGGCTTCGGTTCATCCAGTGTGCAGGCAAGCGCCGCCGCCATCAACGTCAGCACCGTCACCAAGGCGCCAGAGAAATCCCGCGATGATTATGTGGCGCCCATCGAGACGACAAACATCAGAGCCGCCAAGGCCGATGTCTCCCTCTCGAAAATGACCAGCCCATCGGCGGGGCAGAACCTCGATATCAGTGCCTGAAGGGCATCTTTCACGGCTGGACTGCCCTACTTCAGGCCAAGCTGACGGGCGAAATAGACCAGCGTCAGGGCGCTCATTTCGGCGGCTTGTTTGTGATTGGCCGCAGCGGCGTGACCACCGTCGGTGTTTTCGTAAAACAGCACCTCGTGCCCCTGCTCTTCCATGCGCGCCGCCATCTTGCGGGCGTGGACCGGGGTGACGCGGTCATCGCTGGTGGCGGTGACGAAAAACACCGGCGGATACTTTTTGTCTTTGCGCACATTCTGATACGGCGCGTAGGTGCGGATATAGGCCGCCATTTTGGGATCGGCCGGATCGCCATATTCGCCGATCCAAGAGGCGCCCGCGCCAATCTGGGTATAACGGATCATATCGATCAGCGGCACCTGACACACCACAGCGCCCAAAAGTTCGGGATGTTGGGTCATCACCGTCGAGACGAGTAGCCCGCCATTGGAACCGCCGACGATGCCGAGTTGTTTCGGCGTGGTGATGCCGCGTTTGATGAGATCGGCCGCCACCGCGGCAAAATCGTCGAAGGCTTTCTGGCGATTGGTTTTCAGCGCTGCCGTGTGCCAAGCTGGCCCGAATTCGCCGCCGCCACGGATATTGGCAAGCACATAAACCCCACCTTGGCCGACCCACAGCTTGCCGTAACTGGTGGAATAGGAGGGCGTGCGCGAAATCTCGAAACCGCCATAACCATTCAGAATGGTGGGCGCCGCGCCTTTAAGATTTTTCGGCCTGACCACGAAATAGGGGATCATCACCCCATCGGAAGACGGCGCTTCGTATTGTACCGTCTCCATACCTTCGGCGTCGAAACGCGCGGGTAAGGCTTTGATCTCCTGGGGGTGATCGCTGCCATTATCGGTGTAAAGCGTGGAGGGTTTGAGGAAACTCTCAAAACCCAAGAGCACATCAGGCCCGAAATCATTGGTCGAAATGATGCTGGCGGTGCCGCCGGGCGGTAGAGCAAGCTTGGTGTCGCTCCATTTTCCGTCGCGAAGCCGGAAGGCGTGCACCGAGCCGATGACATTATCGAGAACGGAGACATAAACGGCATCACGGCCCGCCGCCACGCCTTCAATGGAAGCGCGCGGACCAGGGGCATATACAATAGTGGCCTGCGGGAACGGATCGCTGCCAAGCGGAGTCGCCGCATAGCTGGCCAGCGCCTCAAAGGGCACCGAGAAAAGAACACCTTTGGCGATCTTCTGCCCGCTGGGAGTCGTCCAATCGTCGCGCAGTGTAAGCAGAAGCTGCCGTTTCTGCAGCCCCTGTATCTGGACTGAAAGCGGCAACGGCGCCTTCCACCATTCGCCGTGCATAAGCGGAAAATGATATTCGGCTTCAAAGAAACTAACACCACGGACGATAGCGGGCACATGGTGGCCATCGTCGATCAAGGTGAAACCCGAAACCGAGACGTCCGTATCCTTGCCTTCCTTTATTATCTTGGCATCTTCGATCTTCTCGCCGCGCTTCCAAACCTTGACGATGCGCGGATAGCCCGAAGTGGTCATCGAGCCGGGACCGAAATCGGTGCCGAACAGCACGGTGTCGTCATCCACCAGCGTGACATCGGATTTGGCTTCTTTGAGGAAAAAGCCGTTTGCCACAAAGGCTTTTGCCGTCAGATCGAATTCGCGCACCACCACGGCGTCGCCGCCGCCGCGCGACAGGTTGATGAGGCAGCGCTTTTCGCTCGGTGCGCATTGGCTGCCCTTCCACACCCAGTTCTCCTTCTCGTCCGCGGCGAGCTTGTCGAGGTCGATCAAGGTTTCCCAGGCGGGGTCCGGCCTCTGGTAATCGCCAACCGTGGTGCGGCGCCAAATGCCTTTGGGATGGGCGGCATCCTGCCAAAAATTATAGACATGGTTGTGGTCGAGGCTGCCATAGGCAATGCGGTCCTGGGCATCGAGCACGCCGAGGAGGAAATCATAGCTCGGCTGGTAGCGCGGATCGGCTTTGAGGACACCCAGCGATTTGGCGTTCTGTTCCTTGACCCAATCCAGCGGTTTTTGGCCGTGTACGTCCTCCAGCCAGAGATAGGGATCGTCCATAGGGGTATTCTCCGATGCCGCAAAGGCCGCCGTGACGGCAAAAAGTCCAATCAATGCAAGGATGAACCGACGCATATCGCTCCCCCAAAGCGCAAAACGGGGCGAGGTTGCGCGCGGGGCAGACCCCCGGTCAACCCGGTACTGGTGGGAGCGGGCGCCAACGCTTATATAGCCCCTATGATCCCGTTCTTGAAAATGCATGGCCTGGGCAACGACTTCGCCGTCTTCGACGCGCGCAAACAGGCGCTGGTGATTGACGCTGCGGGGGCTAAGCAGCTTTGCGACCGCCGCCGCGGCATCGGTTGCGATCAGCTGATCGTGATCGAGGCCAGTGGCAATGCCGACGCCTTCATGCGTATCCGCAACGCCGATGGCGATGAAGTCGAGACCTGTGGCAATGCCGCGCGCTGTGTCGCCCGTCTGCTGCTGGACGAAAGCGGCAAGACCAGCGTGACGTTGATGACGCTGGCCGGCCCCCTTTATTGCACCGATGCCGGCGGCGGCGCGGTGACCGTGGATATGGGGGCTCCCGAATTTGGCTGGCAGGCCATCCCGCTGGCCGAGAAAGTCGATACCAATCGCTTTACGCTGCAGGTTGAGGGCGAAGATCTCGTGGCCGCTGCCGCTTCGATGGGCAATCCCCATTGCATTCTGTTTGTGGAGGATGCCGACAAGGCGCCCGTTGCCACGCTGGGGCCGCGGATTGAAACCCACAAGCTATTTCCCCGGCGCACCAATGTGGAATTCGTCAGTGTGCGCGACCGCGGGCATTTGCGCATGCGGGTATGGGAACGCGGTGCCGGGATCACCCAGGCTTGCGGCTCGGGCACCTGTGCGGTGGCTGCCGCTGCGCAGCGCCGCGGGCTGATCGATGACAAGGTAGAAGTCGAACTCGACGGCGGCATCTTGCACATCGAGCTGAAGGACGGCCATGTTTTCATGACCGGTCCGGTGGCGCTGGTCTATCACGGCGAAGTCGCCGTCGCATGAGTGTCGATATCGTCACCTTTGGTTGCCGGCTCAATGCTTATGAATCCGAGGCGATAAGGACCCGCACCGAGGGCCTCGAAAACACCATTGTGGTCAACACCTGCGCGGTGACGGCCGAAGCAGTGCGCCAATCGCGCCAGCAGATCCGCAAGCTGCGCCGCGAGCGCCCCGGTGCGCGCATCATCGTCACCGGCTGCGCGGCCCAGACCGAACCCGACACCTATGCCAAGATGCCGGAAGTCGATGTCGTGCTCGGCAACGGCGAAAAATTCGACGCCAAGAACTATGCCTTCGGCATCAATGAGCGCGTGCGCGTCAATGACATCATGAGCCTGAAAGAGACAGCGGCACAATTTGTGGAATGTTTCGAGGGCCGCGCCCGCGCCTTTCTGCAGGTGCAAAACGGCTGCGATCATCGCTGCACCTTTTGCATCATCCCTTTTGGCCGCGGCAATTCCCGCAGCGTCGGCATGGGCGAAGTGGTGGAAGAAGCCCGCCGCCTCGCCGCCAACGGCTATGGCGAGATCGTGCTGACCGGCGTCGATTTGACCAGCTATGGCGCCGATCTGCCCGGCCAGCCCACGCTGGGCGCCTTGGTGCGTAAGATTTTGAAGCTGGTGCCAGAGTTGAAGCGCTTGCGCCTCTCCTCGCTCGATTCCATCGAAGCCGATGACGCTTTGATGGCCGCCATCGCCGAGGAGGAGCGGCTGATGCCGCATTTCCATCTTTCGGCGCAATCGGGTGACGATATGATCCTGAAGCGGATGAAACGCCGCCATAGCCGCGCCGATACCATACGCTTTTGTGACGAGGTTCGGCGGCTGCGGCCCGAGGCGGTATTCGGGGCCGATCTGATTGCCGGCTTCCCCACCGAGACCGACGCGATGTTCGCCAATACCCTGCGCCTCGTCGATGAGGCTGGGCTGTCGCTGTTGCATGTCTTTCCCTTTTCGGCGCGCAAAGGCACGCCCGCCGCGCGCATGCCCCAGGTGGAGAAAGCCGTGGGCCGGGAGCGGGCCGCCCGCCTCAGAACCAAAGGCGCCGAAAGGCTGTCGAAACTCTATGCCAGCCAGATCGGCCGCGAAGAGACGCTGCTGGTTGAAAAGCCCGCCCAAGAGGGCCAGCCGGGACTTGGCCGCACGCCCGGCTTTATTCCGGTTGCATTTGGCGGCGGGACGGGTGACTTCCTCCGCGTACGTATTACGGGTTTCACACCATCGCATCTCACAGGAGAGAGTCTTTGATCCGGCAATTCGGCGAAGCGCCACCGCCGCTGACCTTTTTCGAGAAGCTGAAGGCTGGTCTTGCCAAAAGCGCGGGAGCCATCGGGCTCGAGGCGCTGGTCAAGAAAAAACTCGACGCGGTGTCGCTGGCGGAACTCGAAGAAGCGCTGATCCGCGCCGATCTGGGCGCGGCACAGGCCAAAGCCATCACGCGGGCCATCGGCGACGGGCGCTACGACAGCAATGTTTCCACTTTCGACCTTCGCCAAGTGCTGGCGGCGGAAATTGCCAAGATCTTGCGGCCGGTGGCACAGCCGCTGGCGATCGATCCCGCACGCAAGCCTTTCGTCATCCTGGTGGCGGGCGTCAACGGCACCGGCAAGACCACCACCATTGGCAAGATCGCCGCCAAACTGTCGCGCGAAGGTCATAAAGTGGTGCTGGCCGCAGGCGATACCTTTCGCGCCGCCGCCATTGAGCAGCTGCAGGTCTGGGGCCAGCGCGCCAATGCCGAGGTGATTTCGCGCGAAGCAGGCAGCGATGCGGCGGGCCTTTGCTTTGATGCTTATACGCGCGCGCGCCAAAGCGGCGCCGATGTGCTGCTGATCGACACGGCGGGACGCTTGCAGAACAAAGCTGGGCTGATGGCGGAACTCGAAAAAATCGCCCGCGTGCTGAAGAAACAGGATGCCGACGCGCCACACGCCACGCTTTTGGTTCTTGACGCTACGACGGGCCAAAATGCCCTTAGCCAGGTGCAAGCCTTTGCCGCGGCTGTGCCTTTGACCGGGCTTGTCATGACCAAGCTGGACGGCACCGCCAAAGGCGGCATTCTGGTTGCACTGGCCGCGAAATTCGGCCTGGCTGTGCATTTCATCGGGATTGGCGAACGCGAAGAGGATTTGCAGCCTTTTGATGCGGATAGCTTTGCCAAAGCACTGACGGGGGCGGCATGAATCCGCAATTGAGACGCAGCCTGTTGGACTTTGGCCCACTGCTGCTGTTTTTCATCGCATACAGACTATTCGACCTCTTTGTCGCAACCGGAACCATCATGGTGACGGCGGTGGCCGCCGTCGTGGTGGGCTATGTGCTGGATCGTAAGCTGCACCCGCTTCCCCTAGTGACCGCTATCATCGTGGTAATCTTCGGCGGGCTCACGCTTTATCTGAACGACAAAATGTTCATCAAAATAAAGCCGACTATGATCTATGGGCTGTTCGCGGTGGTGCTGCTGGGCGGCTTATGGTTCAAACGGCCGTTTATAAAGACCATTTTTGGCACCGCGCTGGAGCTTGACGAAAAAAGCTGGCGTAGCCTGACCATACGCTTTGCCGGTTTTTTCGGCGGAATGGCCATTCTCAACGAATTGATCTGGCGTCACTTTTCCGAGAAAGCCTGGGTCAATTTTCACGTCTTTGGGGCCGTTGCATTGACCATCCTATTTTGCGTCAGCCAAGTTCCCTTTCTGATGAAACATCAAATCGAGAAAGAGAACGAATAAGGGCGGCACAAAAAGCGGGACTGTTTCCGTTGCAACCTCGTGCCCGTTCAATATAGAGAGTTGTCGGCAGCCCGATGCTTGGCTATTGTTTAACGCACACGCATGCCAACGGCTTCGGTGACAGGCAATTTTGCATCGCATGAATTGGCCGTGCAGGCACCTAAATGGTTCGCAGACGGATATTGGGGCGGGGGATTGACGGATGAAGGCGCAGCGCAAAGGCAACGGGGGCTTTGAACTTGCGGAAGCTCCATCCCATCTGATCAAGCGTTGCCAGCAGTATTTCGGCGATCTTTATGCGCGCGAAGCGGGCGCTTGCGAACTCACCAAACAGCAATTCACGGTGCTCGCGGCGCTGGAGAACAACGAAGGCGTCAGCCAGACTGCACTGGTCGAGATGACCGGCATTGATCGCTCGACGCTGGCTGAGATGGTGCGCCGCATGCTCGAACGCGGCCTGCTCTCGCGCGAGCGTACGGAGAAGGACGCACGCGCCAACGCTGTCGCCATCACCACCAATGGTCGCAAGGCGCTGCGCGTGGCGCGCTCGGCGGCCGATCGTGCGGAGAAGGCGCTGCTCGCCCCCTTGGCACCCGGCGAGCGTGCGAAGTTCATCAAAGCTTTGGCGGCCATCGCCACGGCGGGTGAGCAGTTTCAGAGCAATGGTTCCGTCAAGCCCCGCGCCAAGACGCGCAAGCGCCGCAGCTAGAACGCTTCAAACCTTGATATCGATGGTCGAGCCTGGGCGCTGGTAAGCGCCGCGCGGACTTGCTGCCGGAGCTGCTCCCGAAGCCATTCTCGCAGCCGCTGGCGCCGGAGCGGAAGGTGCAGCCGTCATCGATTGTACCGGTGCGGCCGCGGTTTTCTTGAACAGCAGCGGCGAAAATTCTGCCGGGGGCGCGTCGCTTTTGATTGTAGAAGTTTTGGGCCCGGCAAGTGCCGATTGAGAAGCCAGAAGAGTCGCAGCGCTGATATTCATGCGCCAAAGATTTCAGATATTGGTTTCCCAATGCTTACATGCGCCTGCCGCACGATCCTTCACGTCGCCAGATTGAGGCGAACCGCGGCGGCTGCGGCAAAGGGCGACAGCGCCAGCGACAACAGCGAAAAGGCCGAGAGCAACAGAAGGGCACCGCTCGCCTGGCCGTTCAAGGCATCCAGAACCGCGCCGCTGCCGAAGATCACGGCGGGCGCTGCCAGCGGCAGCACGATCAGGGGCAGGATCAAGCCGCCTCTGCGGATGGAGAGGGTGAGCGCGGCGCCGATGGCCCCGATAGCGCTGATGGCTGGCGTGCCGATCGCCAGCGATAGCATCAAGGCGCCGGTGGCTACCATGGGCAAGCCGTACAGCACCGCCATTAAGGCGGCGAGGAAGGTGAGCGGCAGACCGGTGGCCAGCCAATGGGCGAAGAGTTTGGCGAGCGCCACGCCCTCTAAGCTCAAAGGCGACAGGGCGATGAGATCGAGGCTGCCATCCTCGAAATCGGCCTGGAACAAGCGGTCGAGTGCCAGAAGCGCGGCCAGCACTGCCGACACCCAGAGCACGCCGCCCGCAATGCGCGCCAGCAGCTTCAGATCCGGACCGATGCCAAGCGGCACCAGCGTCACCACCGCCGCGAAAAAGGCGAGCGCCAGGGCCGCGCCCCCGCCCGCCCGGAAGGCCAGCCGCAAATCACGCTGCAAAAGAGCGAGGAAGCCGTTCATGCCACCATCGCTTTGCGGCCTAGAGTGATAGATTGGCAAGCCACGCCCAGCGGCTCATGGGTGGCGGCCATCACAATCCCGCCCGCCGCGGCGTGCGAGGCGATGGCCTCTGCCGCTTGCCCCCTGCCCGCTTCATCAAGAGCAGAGAGCGGCTCGTCGAGCAGCCATAGGGGGCGCGCCGACAGCACCAGCCGGGCAAAGGCAAGCCGCCGCCGCTGCCCTGCCGACAGCAGCTGGCCTGGGGCGTCTGCCAACGCGGCAAGACCAAAGCGCGCCAGAACGTGCTGGACGGTTGGCCCATCGGTGCTGGCGCTGCGATAGAGCTTTGCCCAGAACGCCGCTTGCTCCGCGACGGTAAGCTGGGGCTTGATGCCATCGTGATGGCCGAGCCAGCCAATCCGGCTGCCGCGCTCTTCGCCATCGCTGAAAACGGCCCCCTCCCGCTCCAGCGTGATGGTGCCCGAGGCGGGCGGTAGAAAGCCGGCGATGGCCCTAAGCAGCGAGGTCTTGCCGGCGCCATTGGGCCCTTCCAGCGACAATACGGCGCCAGCCTCAAGCCGCAGGGACAGCCCGGAAAAGAGCAGCCGCCCACCCCGGATCAGGCAGAGATTGTCGAGCATAAGGGTTGTGGTCATCGGAATCCTTGACGAATTTGTAGCCTGATCCGCCCTTTCTGCCCACCCCCGCTGCACCGCCGTGAAATATACTGCGGGTGCGAGGTAACTTGCGGTAATAATAATTATGAGGCAATCTCAGCCACTTACCTGACGATTTGCGGAGCCGCTCATTTCGCACCTGCGCAAAGGGTCTGGACAGGAGGCCAAAGACAGGTTTGGCTTGGGGACAGATGCAAATGCCCGGCAAGAGGCAGCTTCAATGGGAATACGCGTGGCGGACGATCTTCAGCAGATGCAAGCCCCGGTCGTCATCAAGAAGTACGCCAACCGGCGTCTCTATAACACCGAGAGCTCTTCCTACGTAACGCTCGACCATCTTTCCCAGATGGTCAAACAAGGCACGCATTTCGAGGTGCACGACGCGCGCACCGGCGACGACATCACCCATTCCGTCCTGACACAGATCATCTTTGAGGAAGAGGCCAAGGGGCAAAATCTGCTGCCCATCGCTTTTTTGCGCCAGATCATCCGGCTTTATGGCGATCCGATGCAGGCCTTCGTACCGGGCTATCTCGACCTCTCGATGGAGACCTTCACCAAGAACGAGGACGAAATGCGCCGCCGCATCGCCCATGCCTTCGGCGGCGGCCAGGAAGTGGTCGAACAGCTCGCCCGTCAGAATATGGCGGTGTTCGAGCGCGCCATGCAGATGTTTACCCCGCATATGGTCGAAGAATTGCCTGCACCGCCGCCAGCGCCGGCACCCTCAGCGGGCGATCTCAGCGAACTTAAAAGCGAGATCGATGAAATGCGCCGCCAGCTCGCGGAGCTGAGCCAAAGGAAGTAGGGGCAGATTCCCCCTCTCCCTCAAGGGGAGCGGGGAAAAATAAAAGCGTAGCCCGCGCAAAGAGGCTTACGGCCACTCCGGTTTCAGCAGGGGCTGGCCGAAGAAAAAGCCTTGGAAGTAATCAACCCCGAAACTCGTCAGCAGCTGCGCTTCGGCTTCGGTGCCCACCCATTCGGCGGTGGTCTTGAGGTTGAAGTTCTTGGCGAGGTCCACCAGCGTGCGCACGAAGACTTGGTTCTCGGGCGAGTTGGAAATCTCGGCCACGTATGAGCCGTCAATCTTCACCTTATCCACGCGCAGCATCTGCAAATTGCGGAACGAAGTGTAGCCGGCCCCGAAATCGTCGATGGCGACACGGCAGCCCATCTCTCTCAGGCGCGAAACGAATTGGGCGTTTTCCTCGAAATGATGCAGCGCCGCGGTCTCGGTCAATTCCACCACGAGGCGGCGCGCAATCGCGCTATGGGCCTTCACATAATCGACGAAGGAACTGAGGAAGGCCGAATCCTGGGCGGTGGTGCCGGAGACGTTGACGCTTAAATGGACCTTGGGATGGGCTTCCAGCGTTGCCACCGCCATTTCGAGCGCCCGCCGGTCGACCAGGCGCACCAGACCCAATTGCTCCGCAGCCGGAATAAAATGACCCGCCGGGGCCACCGTACCGTCGGGGCGGATCATGCGCAGCAGACATTCGTATTCCACCGTCTCGCGGGTGATGGCGTCGATGATGGGCTGATAGGCGAAGATCAAACGATCTTCCTTGAGGGCCAGGATCACTTCATCGGCGACATGCATCAGGCGCACGCGAGCACCCTCGCGCAGTTGCGAGCGGTGGTAAATGCAGAAGCCGTCGCGGCCTTTGGAACGGGCGCGTTCGAGGGCTTCCTCGGCACGCAGCATCGCCTCCTGGCTTGAGGAGGCACTGCCGGGAAGCCAGACCGCTCCCACCGAAGAGGTGACGGCGACTTTGCCGGAGCGCGTATCCACCACCTCATCGCGCACCACCGCGCGCAGCCGCTCGGCCACCGCGGTGATGTCGGCTTCGGTGCAATTTTTGAGCACGACACCGAATTTGTTGCCGGCGGTGCGGCCGATCACATCGCTGGCGCGCAGCGAGGTGTTCAAGCGCTCGCCCACGGCCACAATCACCTCATCGGCGGCATCGAAACCGTAGGAATCGTTGATCATGGCGAGGCGATCGATGGAGGCGACGAGGAAGCCGCAATGGCGTTCGTGCTTCTGGGCCGCCGCGATGGCCTCGGCCAATTCGGCGCGCAAGGAGTTGCGGTTGAGATGGCCGGTCAGCTCGTCGCGCGTGGCGAGATATGTGAGACGATTAATCTGATGTTTGCGCTCGGTGAACTCCCGCAACAGACCGGTGAGCCGTTCGGTGGCACCTTCGCTATCGGCGATACGGGTACCCAGGATGAGGAACCAGATCGTTCCCATCGGCGAGGCCAGCTCGACCTCGACTTCAAAGGTATCGCTATCACGGCCGCGGGCGTTGATGAGATCGGTGAGGCGGCGGCGGCCTTCACTATCCATGGCGGCCAGAAACTGACCGCCGAGACTGCCCGCACCGCTGCTAATCTGGGGGGGGAGCGCATCGACGGCGCCGCCCCAAATGATGTGATCGTCCGCGACAGTCCAATCGAAAGCGACGGCACCCGAACCCGCCACGGCGAGCCCTAGCCGTTCGGCCTCCTGAACCGTTCGCAGAGAAGCGATGGGCTCCTCCGGCTTCTTGTGAAGCGACTGCTCTAACACTTCCATCACCCCTCGCCGCTTTTTGCGGACTTGTGCCCCAGATGATGGGCGGTGCGGCTTAAAAAACCGGTAACTCTTGAAGCAAACGGAGAGGAAAAAGGACGGCCCGCACTTTGCCTTAAGAACCAGTTATGACGGCAATTGCTTCATATCCTGTGGTCCGGACAAGCGCCCAGCGGCGCGAAGAATTGTCCGTGCACGCCGTCGAAAAAATCAGGCCGCGCGAGCGTTTTGATGGTGAACAAAACAACCGCCAGGAACCGCAGAGCTGGATCTGCACACCCGTTGTCAAACCGCGCACGTCCCAATCCGGCACAGAACAGAGCGACCCATTTTGGGACGCCCCCCGGCTCAAACCACAATTTGTCGCTCAAGTGATGGGCCAAGTGTATGGCACCGCCGCGCCGCAAGCCTCAGCGGGCACGGCGTATGGCAAAGCGCGCGAGCTGCGAGCTGCGCTCTTCGACCAGAAGGTTTGACGCCAAAGCGACACCCGCCACCGCTGTCGCAGCGAAGACGAGAAGGCCCGCACGCGCCATCAGGTTCTCGCCCGGCGAGAGGCTGCAAGCGGCTTCCCCCAACAAACATAGTGCCGAGAAGGCAAGGTAAATGCCCGAGCGCATCCCCGCAAAAAGAAAGCGGCGCGCGATCAACAGCGTGAACAGTGCGCTTAAGACCTGCGGCACGGCGGCGAGCACGCTCTGGCCCAGCATGGCCGCAGCGATGCCAGAAGCGGCGGAGGCGGCGAGCATCACGCTGGCGCTCATAAAGCTGGGCTTACGGCGAAAGGCGGAATAAGCCGCAATGCAAAGAACTGCCGCGCCCAGCGTCATGACGATCTCGCGGACGGCTGAGGGCGCCACAGCGAAGGCCTGACTGACGGCCATCGCGCCATAGAGCACCGCCGCCAATCGCAGATAGGCCCGCGCCCGAGGCCGCGCCCCCTGCGCAGCGATCCATCCGGCGGCAGCGCCCAAGAACAGAACCAGCGCAAATCCGATCATGGCGCGGCCTGTTTGCCGGATGCCTCGACCAGCGCTGCGATCCGTTTCCCATCTTCCGGCGTTGCCGGATTGTAGATGACGAGGCTGAGATCGGACCTGCCATCCACGGCAAAGGCGGAATACTCCAGCGCGAGCAGACCGGCGCTCGGATGGCGCAGATATTTGATGCCTTCGCCATGGGTGCGAACATCGTTGTCACGCCACATCGTCTCGAATTCGGGACTAAGCCCGCACAATTCGTCGACCAGAGCTTGAACATTCTTCGCGGCCCCGGCGCGGGCCACGTCGGCGCGGAAGGCCCCCACCGCGAAGCGCGCAACGCTTTCCCAATCAAGCTGTTTATCGCGCATCCTCGGATCGCAAAAAATCCGGCGCAGGATATTGCGTTGCTCGGGCTCGACCGAGCCATAGTCCCCCAGCACCATCGCGGCGGCGCTGTTCCACGCCACGACATCCCAGGTGGGAGTCTTGATAAAAGCGGGGCTGAAGGTGAGCACGTCGAGCACGCGCTGCAGCCGTGGCGTAACACCTTGGACCGCTTGATAGCGGACCTCCGGCCCGCGCCCCAGTGCGAGCAGGAAGATGTGCTCGCGCTCGATCTCCGTCAGCATCAACGCCCGTGCAATGCGGTCGAGCACATCAGGCGACGGCGCGCCGCCACGGCCCTGTTCCAGCCAAGTGTACCAAGTGGCGGAAACATTGGCGCGCTGGGCCACCTCTTCCCGCCTGAGCCCCGGCGTGCGTCTGCGGGTCAGGGCAAAGCCCAAAGCCGCCGGATCGAGTTTGGCGCGGCGATCCTTGAGATAAGTTCCAAGGAGGTTTTCGGAGGTCATCGCGTTCCTGTTGGCCGTTATACCTGTATAAGGCCACTACTTACCCGGATAACTGGCACACCGGCAATGGGCTTCATCAAAACATGGAGGCTCTCATGCCTGTGTTTGTAACCGGTGCGACCGGGTTTGTCGGCTCTGCCATTGTCCGTGACCTGATCGGCGCAGGCCACACGGTGCTTGGCCTTACCCGCTCGGATGCCGCGGTGCGGCGCTGATCGAGGCGGGAGCCGAGGTTTATCGCGGCACACTCGAAGACCTCGGTAGCTTGCAAAGTGGCGCGGCGGCGAGCGATGGCGTTATCCACACCGCCTTCATTCACAACTTCTCAAAGTTCCAAGAGCATTGCGTCATTGATGAGTGCGCCATCGCTGCGCTGGGCGGCGTTTTGGAAGACTCGGACCGCCCGTTGCTCGTCACCTCTGGCGTCGCGCACCGCTTTAGTAAGCCGCACCCGGCTGCAGAGCAGCGCCGACAATGCGGCCATAGCCGCCGCCCTGCTGCACCAGCACAGCAACGCTGTCATGACCGGCAATCTTGCCTGCAGGCTTCAGCACATCGAAGCTGCGCGCCTCGCCGCGCCAGGGGCCGAGATTCTGAATACCGGTGACGACATTGCGATAAGTCACGGTTTGACCTGCCGCCTCGCCACCGGTGATCTTCACCGTCGCGTTGGACCGCACCCTGAGGAGCCAAACCGTGGCGTCGATGCCGTGACGCTCCGGGGCGCGCTCCACCGCAACATGCAGGCCGCCAGGTCCCTTGGTGATGGCAACGCCGACCGACCACGCCGCCTGCATCGCCGTCTTGACCCGCGCGCCCGCCACAATGGCGAGCGGCGGGCCATCTTTGCGAGCCAGCGCCGCGGGCGTGTCCTCATCGGGCTGATAGCCGTCATCCCGCTTCATAGCCGCCATTTCGAGGGCGTAGGCCACCGCATCAGCCTTGGTAGCGGAAACATCGCGGATGCCGTCGATCACCAGCTGCGGTGTGTAGACACCGCCACGGTGCAAAGCGGCGGCATAAGCTTTCTGGCGCCGGGTATTGTCATCGTTCGCCAGCGTGTCTTTCCAGCCGAACATGTCCCAATAGGTCACGGCGAAACTGAGCAGCAGCACACCCGGCTTCTGCGCGATCTTGGCCGCCATGGCGTTGGCGGAAAGGCAGGAATTGCAGCCCTGGCTGGTATAAACCTCGACCACGACCGGGCGCACTGCCGCGGCGAAGGCTGTAGCGCCGGTCAGAAGCACAAAGGCAAGCGCGGCCAGAGCGGTCTTCATAGGCCAAACTTAGTGCGCCCAGCCCCGGCGAACCAGTCACTTCGGCTTGATTGCACACCATTGACCCGAAATGTATATTGCTGTAATATACATTCATGCTCGACTGGAACCTGATCGAAGGGTTTGACTGGGATAGCGGCAATGCTCGTAAGAGCGCCGACAAGCATGATGTTAGCCCATCAGAAGCCGAGCAAGTTTTCTCCAACGCGCCGCTTTTGACGACCGAAGACAGGCGGCACAGTGCGGTCGAAGAACGCTTCCAAGCACTGGGCAAGACGGACAGAAATCGACCACTGCACGTGACATTCACACTTAGAGACGAAGGACGACTAATCCGGGTGATATCGGCACGCGACATGTCGCGAAAGGAAAGAGCGCTGTATGACCAAGAAACTTAAGCCCATCCCAGAGTTTGCCAACGAGGCTGAAGAACGTGCCTTCTGGGAAAGCCATGACAGTACGGATTATGTCGATTGGAGCAAAGCCCAGCGCGTTAGCTTTCCCAATCTGAAGCCCACCACGACGGCGATTTCCTTACGCGTGCCAGTAGGCCTTCTGGATGCCATCAAGATTGCCGCCAACAAGCGCGACGTGCCCTATCAATCGCTGATCAAGATGTGGCTCGCGGAGAAGGTGGAGAAGGCGTGAGCACTGTGCGCACGCCCAAGGCATCAAACCGGAGAACCCTTTTCAAAGCGGGTTTTGGCTTGCGTGCCGAATGTGGGTCACGAACACATTCTCCGGCGTAAGGCGATAGTAAATGGAATGCATACGGTAGATGTAACGCCGTCTGCCTGCCTTCCATTCATGACCCAACCGCGGATTATCCATCAGAAGTTCGAAGCTGTAGTAGAGGCCGTCGATATATTCTTCGGCCTGGGCGCTGCCGAAATTCTCCAGTGTGTAGCGGACGATCTGCTTAATGTCCGCTTTCGCACGGTTCGAAAGCGCGAAGTTCATTTTTTGATTTCAGCCTGCACCTCGGCAAAAATTTCGCGCATCGAGGCATTGCGCGCCACGCCACTGCGAAACCCCGCTTCCTCATCACGCGTGATGAGAGCAAGGCGCTGGGCGGGCGTGAGACTTTCCCAAAGCGCCCTGTCCTCGGGCGACGGGAATACGGTCGAGGAGAATTCGATTCCCGATATATCGATGGTCTTTGCTTCACTCATGGCTGCGACAATAGCACAATCCGCCTCGGGCCTTCAAACCGGAATGGAACCCGACAGTGGTACAGTTTTACTTAGGAGTTATCGAACCGCCCATCAACGGCGTGCCGTCACCAGCCATTTGAACCGGCACATAAAGGATCGGACTCCACTTATCGCCAGTCTTAGTTGAAACTAACTGCCAAGAACGCCCGGTCGCGGAATCCACGAGAACGGCAGCAATCTTAGGGACTCCGGCGGCAGTGATCTTGGCTTCAGGGTAAATCACATATCTGCCAACTGTTGGAGCATCTGCCGAAGCGGCCCCTGTGACGCAAATGACCGTCATTACAAGACCGAATAATTTCCAGCTCATATTGATGCCCTTCGCATTTATGGCGCCCCCACCAACTGTCTCAGCACATACGGCAGAATTCCGCCGTTGGTGAAGTAGGCCACTTCATCCGCCGTCAGCAGCATCAGGATCAGCGGCAGCTCGGCGGTTTTGCCATCCTTGTAGGTGATGGTGGCCAGGACCTTCATCTTCGGCTTCAGCTTGCCGGAGAGGCCGGGGATGTCGATGATCTCCTCGCCGGTCAGATTATAGTCTTTGCGCGATTTGCCGGGCTCGAAATTGAACGGCGCCACGCCCATGCCGACGAGGTTGGAGCGATGAATGCGCTCGAAACTTTCGGTGATGACGGCACGCACACCGAGCAGTTTCGGTCCCTTTGCCGCCCAGTCGCGGCTGGAGCCGGTGCCATATTCCTTGCCGCCAAAGACCACGGCGGGAATGCCCTCGGCCTTGTATTTCTGTGCCGCATCGAAAATCGACATCTCTTCGCCGGCCAAATGGGAATCTGACGGATAGTAGATCGTGTTGCCGCCTTCCTTGCCGCCCAGCATTTCGTTGCGGATGCGGATATTGGCGAAGGTGCCGCGCTCCATCACTTCGTGATTGCCGCGGCGCGAGCCATAGGAGTTGAAATCCTTGGGCGTGATGCCGCGTTCCTGCAGATAGAGACCCGCAGGCGCCGCCGGTTTGATCGAACCGGCGGGCGAGATGTGGTCGGTGGTGATGCTGTCGCCGAAGACCGCCAAGACGCGCGCGCTTTTGATATCAGTGAGCGGCGCGGGGGTGTGGTCCATGCCTTTGAAGTAGGGCGGATGCTTCACGTAGGTGGAGGCGGCATCCCATTCATAGGTCTTGCCTTCGGTGATCTTCACCTTGCGCCAATTGACATCGCCTTCGAACACATTGGCGTAGCGGGACCGGAAGGACGACGCCTTCACCGCCTTGCGGATCGCCGCGGCGATTTCGGCGGAGGTGGGCCAGATGTCTTTGAGGAAAACCGGCTTGCCGCCTTTGCCTTTGCCGAGGGGTTCGGTGGTCAGGTCGATGGTCATCGAACCGGCCAGCGCATAAGCCACCACCAGCATCGGCGAAGCGAGGTAATTGGCCCGCACCTGCTGATGCACGCGGCCTTCAAAATTGCGGTTGCCCGATAAGACCGACGCTACCGCCAGATCATTGCTGGTGATGGCTTTGGCCACCGGCTCGGGCAGCGGCCCGGAATTGCCGATGCAGGTGGTGCAGCCATAACCGACGAGATTAAAACCCAGCTTGTCGAGGAAGGTGTCGACACCGGCTTTGGCGAGATATTCCGTCACCACTTGGCTGCCCGGCGCCAATGAGGTTTTTACCCAGGGCTTCACTTTAAGGCCCAATTCGACGGCCTTTTTGGCGACGAGGCCCGCCCCCACCATCACCGAGGGATTGGAGGTGTTGGTGCAGGAGGTAATGGCCGCGATCACGACATCGCCGTGACCGAGGGTGTATTTTTCCCCTTCCACGTCCACACGCGCGTCGTCGCTGCTTTTTTTGTAACGGGCGGATAAAGCGGTGGCGAATTCGGTGGCGGCGGTGGCCAGCGGCACACGGTCCTGCGGCCGGGCGGGACCGGCTAGGCTGGGCACCACCAAACCCAGATCAAGCTCCAGCGTTTCGGTGAAGACGGGATCGAGGCTCTTGGCGGTGCGGAAGAAGCCTTGCGCTTTGGCGTATTTTTCCACCAAAGCGACACGGGCGGGCTTCCTCGCCGTGGCTTTCAGATAGCGCAGCGTCTCGGCATCAATGGGGAAGAAGCCGCAGGTTGCGCCATATTCCGGGGCCATATTGGCGATGGTGGCGCGGTCCTCCAGCGTCATCTCATCGAGGCCGGGGCCATAGAATTCGACGAATTTGCCGACCACGCCTTGCTTGCGCAGCATCTGGGTGACGGTCAGCACCAGATCGGTGGCGGTGGTGCCCTCCGGCAGCTTGCCGGTGAGACGAAAGCCCACCACTTCGGGGATCAGCATCGAAATCGGCTGGCCCAGCATGGCGGCTTCCGCTTCGATGCCGCCGACGCCCCAGCCCAAAACGGAAAGGCCATTGATCATCGTGGTGTGGCTGTCGGTGCCCACCAGCGTGTCGGGGAAAGCATAGGTGACAGTGGCGCCGCGCTTGTCCTTGCCTTTGCGGGTCCACACCGTCTGGGCCAGGTATTCGAGGTTCACCTGATGGCAAATGCCGGTGCCGGGCGGCACCACGCGGAAATTGTCGAAAGCCTGCTGGCCCCAGCGCAGGAAGGCGTAACGCTCGCGATTGCGTTCGTATTCGATGGCAACGTTCTGTTTGAAGGCGGTCTTGAGCCCAAAATTGTCCACCATCACCGAATGGTCGATGACGAGATCGACTTCCGCCAAGGGATTGATCTTGGTGGGATCGCCGCCCAAGGCCTTCATGGCATCGCGCATGGCGGCAAGATCGACCACGGCGGGCACGCCGGTCAGATCCTGCATCAGCACACGCGCCGGGCGGAAGGCGATTTCGCGGTCGGATTTCTTGGTCCTCAGCCAAGCGGCCACAGCCTTGATATCGGCAGCGGTCACCGTGGTGCCGTCCTCGTGGCGCAGCAGATTCTCCAGGAGAACCTTCATCGCATAGGGCAGACGGGAAATGCCCGTGAGGCCGTTTTTCTCCGCGGCGGTCAGGCTGAAATAGACATAGGATTTGCCTCCCGCCGACAAGGTCCGGCGAGACTTGAAGGTGTCGAGGCTAGGTTTCACGAACGGCGCCTTTGATGTTGGGGTGGAACCGGCTTGGTTTAGGGCAATTCTAAAGCGATTCCAATACCTGTTACGAGGGACCGGGTTCGATGTTGCCCTGCATCCTGGCCGGGATATACTCAGTATACGCATTATTTTTCGCAACCGCCTGCCCGCCCCTGGGCCCGCCGGAACGGGCCCCGACAGCGCTGACATGGCGTTGCGGCAGCCGCCGAGAGCGCAGGACGGGCAAAGCGGCGCGGCCCTGCAGGGTGCGCGCCGGGCAGCCGGGCATAAAATAGCCCGAATTCCTTTGTTACACTTTGGGATGTGGGGGACGGCGTAGGCGTACGCAGCCCGAAAGAGACCAACAACCTGATGCGGGCGTTCGCTCTTCTTCTCGGCGCTTTTCTAGCCTTAGCGTCTGCGACGCAGGCGCGGGAAAACACATATTATGTGGCGCCGCGCTTCGGTGACATCACCCAGGGAACCTATCAGGCGGGCGATTACCGCTTCACCCTGGACCGCTACCAAAATGCGTTTTTGATGCGTTATGTCGGCCAGCCGGAAATTTTCGTGCTCTATGCCGATTACGGCTCCATGGGCGCGCGGGTGCTGCAATTTGATTCGGGGGCCATCGCCATCCAAGTGATGGGCTGGGGCGGCATGACCGCCTATACGGACGACCACCCCGAGGGTCTGCCCACATCGCGTGTGGGCGACTCGACCTCGCCGGTGCTGCCCGCCATCACGCTAGCGCAGATTCAAAGCGCTGCCGATGATGACGCCGCCCATCTTACCAGCACGCGCGGGCTCAAGATCGGGTTTCAGGCCGATGCCAATGCCGTGGCCGACAATGCGGTGCGGGCGCTGGCCTTCGACACCATGTAAAACGCGGCGCGCGGCCTCGACCGCTTCACAGCCAATCCCGCCGCCCGCAATGCCTTTGGCCAGCGCATCGGCGCGGTGCGGATCGCCATCGCCGACAAACCCTATATCCGGATCTCGGACCGCGTGCTGATCGTCACCTTCAATCCGCGCACCGGCTATTTCGGCCGTGCCTCGTCCAAGGCCATCAGCTTCGCGCTGGGCAAAATGTTCGCAATTCCGTCGAATTAGGCAATACGTGGCCGGGTCACGGACCATGACAATGAAGTGTCCGCTCTACGCCGAGCGCTGGTCCAGCATCTCGAGCTTAGCGAGTTCGACATGGGCTCGAAGCTCGATCTCATCAAGCACACTTTGCAGGCGGGGGTCGGCGAAGGATTCGTGGCGGCGGGTGACCGCGGTGGCCAGCCGGTTGAGGGTGGCGCGCGAAATGCCGCCCGCGAGCAGCCCTTGCTGCACCTGATCCAGCATGTCGAGCAGTTGCTCGCCATGTTTGAGGCCGCGCGAGCGGCCTTCGGTGGAATCTTCCAAGCCTTGCAGGGCGAGAATGGAATCGAGCGCGGCAATCGGGCCCGGACCGGCAACCATGCTGGCATGCGGTTCCTCGGCCATGCTGGACACGGAAAACGTACCGCCCGACTGCTGCGACCCTTTCGAGGCGCGGCGGAGTGTGCTGCGGTCTACTTTCCCGGTGCCGTTAATTTCCATAGCGCGTCTCGCCTACTGCGACAGCGCAGCATTACAGATTAGTGGTTAAGGCTTTGTTGCCTTGTCCCACCACACCACTTGCCTATGCCCGATGATATGGATGACCGGCCAAAATCGTCAGCGCACGGTAGACTTGTTCGGCCAGCATTGCCCGCACCAGCAGATGCGGCCAGGTCTGCGGCCCGAAGGCAAGACTGCGCCCAGCGCGAATGCCTTCCAGCGTCCCCAGCCCATCGGGCCCGCCGATGACAAAACACAGATCCTTGGTCCCGGCATCGCGCAAAGCCCCCAGCATCTCGGCGAAATCCTCAGACGTCATGCCCTTGCCCTTGGCATCGAGGAGAACGACGTGGGCACCCGCGGGCACGCGGCCGACCAGTTTTTCCGCTTCTTCGGCCATGCGCTTTTTGACGTCGCGGTGCTTGGAGACGGAGACCTCTTCCACCGCCACGGCGGGAAAGCCCATATTGCGACCCATCATGGCGGCGCGATGGATGAAATCATCCGTCAAGGTGCCTTCCGCCGTGCTGCGCGAAAAGCCGACCGTCAGAATGGTCAGACGCATGGTTTTATGACCTCACGCCTTTGCGGGTTTGAGGCGCTTCATCGACGCTCCACATGCCTTCGAGATCGTAATAGCTGCGCACTTCCGGGCGGAAGATATGCACGATCACGTCTCCGGCATCGACCAGCGCCCAATCGCCTTGCCCGGCACCGTTGACGGGCCGCGTGCCGTAACCGGCCTCCTTCAAGCGCCGCGCCAGATGCTCGGCAATGGACGAGACATGGCGCGAGGAGCGGCCGCTGGCCACCACAATGGCATCGCAGAGCGAGGAGCGCCCGCCCAGATCGATGGTCATGATCTCTTCGGCTTTGTCGTCATCGAGCGAGGTCAAGATGCGCTGCAACAGGATCGGATCGGCTTGCAGGGCAGGATCGATTTGCGGAGCGGATGGTTTCTCCGCGGCTTCGACGGGCTCGAGCGGTGCTTGCGGAAGTACGGTCTCCGCTTCAAGGACCGGCTTTGCCACAGCGCGCGGCTTCCTCGGCGCGCGGGCCTTCTTGACCACGGGCGTTTCAGCGGCGACTGGCGCCTTGACGGCCGGAGTAACAGTCTTGCGGACGGTCTTCTTGGCAACGGGCGTCTTTGCCTTAGAAGCAGCGACGGGTTTCTTGCTCGCCTTCTTGCTCACGACAGCCTTTTTGGCCACCGCGACTTTCTTGGCCACTGTCTTTTTGGCGATAGGCTTCTTGCCCAGCGCCTTCTTGGCGACCGTCTTCCGGGCGGCCGGTTTCTTGCCGGCGACCTTCTTGGCAACAGGCTTCTTGGCGAGCGGCTTCTTCGCAGCGGTCTTCTTGACCTTGCCGGGGCTCTTCTTGACGACGGGCTTCTTGCCAGAGGGCTTCAGGGCGACGGCTTTCTTGGCGACAGGGACAGCCTTCTTCTTGGCTTTTTTGGCGGCGGTCTTTTTACCGGCGGGCTTCTTCGCGGGCGCTTTGGTCAGGGTCTTTCTCCGTCTGGCATCAGATAGGTGTCGGCACGTCGCCGGAATGTATCACTTGTGCAGGGACCTCGCCACCACGCGCCCGAATGGCGGTGGCGCTCATCTCATTGCGCCGCCCATCGACGATGATGATGCGATGGCCCATCGCCTTTATGGCTTTGGCTTTCAGCGGCGCGAGCACGAAACCGGGGCGCAAGACCACCACGGCGGGCACTGCGGTCAAGATATCCCGCCAATGCTGCCAGCGATGAAACTGCTCCAAATTGTCGCTGCCCATCAGCCAGACGAAGCGGAGAGAAGGAAAACGGGCTTTCAGCACGCGCACGGTGTCGTTGGTGTAGCGGCTCTTTATGGTGGCTTCGAGGCCGCTGACGATGAGGCGGCGATTGCCCCGCGCCATCCTGCGCGCACTCTGCAGACGGCGGGCGAGCGGCATCATCCCGTCTGCGGCTTTCAGCGGATTCTGCGGCGAGACCAAGAGCCAGACATAATCGAGTTGCAGGCGCTTGAGGGCGATCTCGGCAACATAGCGATGGCCGTCATGGGCCGGGTTGAAGGAGCCGCCGAAGAGACCAATCTTAAGGCCAGGAGCAATGGGGCCGGGAGGACGAAGCCACATCATCAGGGCCGCACTTGCCCATTGCCGCGCACGGCGTATTTGAAGATCGTGAGCTGTTCGACGCCGACAGGGCCTCTCGCATGCATCTTGCCGGTGCCGATGCCGATTTCCGCCCCCATGCCGAACTCGCCGCCATCGGCAAATTGGGTGGAGGCGTTCCATAGCACAATGGCGGAATCGACGCCTTCCAGAAAACGCTCCGCCGCCAGCGCATCTTCGGTGACGATCGCTTCGGTGTGATGGCTGCCATACTGCTCGATATGGGCGATGGCCTCTTCGATGCCGTTCACCTGCTTCACCGAGAGGATGGCATCGAGATATTCGGTGCGCCAATCCTCTTCACTGGCCGGGTTGGCGGCGGGATAGAGTTTCCAAATGGCGTCATCACCGCGGATTTCGCAGCCTTTGGCTTTCAGATCATCCAGGATTTGCACCGTCAGCGCCGCATCGACGCCGCGATCGATCAGCAGCGTTTCGGTCGAGCCGCAGACGCCGGTGCGCCGCATCTTGGCATTGACGACGATGGCACGCGCCTTTTCCGGATCGGCGGCGCTATGCACATAGGTGTGACAAAGCCCTTCCAGATGCGCCAGCACCGGCACACGGGCTTCGGCCTGCACCCGCGCCACCAGGGATTTGCCGCCGCGCGGAATAATAAGGTCGACGCTGTTGTTCAATCCTTGCAGGAGAAGCCCTACCGCAGCACGATCCGTGGTCGGAACAAGTTGCACGATTTCGGCGGGCAGGTTCGCCGCGGCGAGCCCGGTGCGCAGGGCCGCCAAAATCGCCGCCGAGGATTTGGCCGATTCCGAACCGCCGCGCAGGATCACCGCATTGCCGGATTTGAGGCACAGACCGGCGGCATCCGCCGTCACATTGGGGCGGCTCTCATAGATGATGCCGATGACGCCGATGGGGGTGGCGACGCGGGCAATGTCGAGCCCGTTGGGGCGCGTCCAGCGCGCCAGCTCGCGTCCCACCGGATCGGGCAGCGCCGCAATCTCTTCCAAGCCCTTGGCCATGGCTTCGACGCGGACATCGTCCAGCTTCAGGCGATCGAGCATGGCGGACGAAAGCCCATTGGCCGCGGCACCCGCCATGTCTTCGCCATTGGCCGCGAGGATCGCGCCTTTCTCCGTCCGGATCGCGGCGGCGGCAGCATTCAGCGCCATGTTCTTGGTATCGGTGGCGGCTTCGCGGATGGCTTTGGCCCCTTCGCGCGCGGCGCGGCCCAGAGCGTTCATCGTGGTAGCGAGATCGTTGCTCATGCGTCCACCGTCAAAGTCAGGTCATCGCGATGGATCATCTCATCGCGGCCGGGATAGCCCAATATAGCTTCGATTTCGAGACTCTTCTTGCCCGCAATGCGCTCGGCATCACCGGCGCCATAGGCGGTGAGACCGCGGGCGATTTCCATTCCGTTTTGGTCGCGTATGATCACCGCATCGCCGCGCTCGAACCGGCCATCGATCTGGCGGATACCGGCAGGCAGCAAACTGGAGCCCGATTTCAGCGCCCGCACCGCACCGTCATCGATAATCAGCACGCCTTGGGGATGCAAAACCCCCCCGATCCAGCGTTTGCGCGCTGCTGCGGGGCTTTCGGAGGCAAAAAAGCGCGTGTTGCGTCCGCCGCCCCGGATCGCCGCAATGGGATTGAGCGTTTTGCCCTTGGCAATCACCACATCGCTGCCCGCCACTACCGCGATCTTGGCCGCGATAATCTTGGAGGTCATGCCGCCGCGGCCAAAACCCGAGACCGAACCGCCTGCCATGGCTTCAATCTCGGGGGTGATGACCGGCACTTCGGGAAGATGTTCGGCGCCCGCATCCAACCCCGGATTGGCCGTGTACAGACCATCGACGTCCGACAGCAGCACCAGACAGTCGGCTTCCATCATGGAGGCGACGCGAGCGGCGAGCTGATCGTTATCGCCGAATTGAATTTCGCTGGTTGCCACGGTGTCGTTTTCGTTGATCACCGGCACGGCGCCAAGCTGCAGTAGCGTCTTCAAGGTGGCGCGGGCATTGAGGTAGCGGCGGCGGTGTTCCATGTCGTCGAGAATGAGGAGGACTTGCGCCGCGGTCATATCTTCGCCGCGTAGCACCTCGGCCCAGGCACCGGCGAGACGCACTTGCCCGGCCGCGGCAGCCGCTTGGCTTTCTTCCAGGCGCAAGGCGCCCGGCTTCAGCTTCAAGGCCCGCCTGCCCAGCGCAATGGCGCCGGACGAGACCAGCACCACATCCTTGCCCTCGCGCTTCAGCGCGGCGATATCCGCCGCCAGCGATTTCAACCATTCCCGGCGCAGCGTCCCCGTCTCGGCATCGACCAAAAGCGAGGAGCCGACCTTGATGACGACAAGTTTCGCTGCGGCCAGAACGTCTGTCACGGTTTCCACTCGGCCTTGGGTTTGCCCACGCTGCGCTCTTTGCTGCGGCGGGCGCCGATGAATTCGGCCATGGCGCGCAAGACCTCCGTGACGCCCTCGCCGGTGACGCCGGAAATCACGAAAACCTCGTGGCCGCAGGCTTTTTTGAGCGCCGCCTTTTTCTTGGCGAGCGCCTCTTTCGGGATCGCATCGCATTTGTTCAGTGCCACGATTTCGGGCTTGTCGATAAGACCCTGGCCATAAGCGTCAAGCTCGGCGCGAATGGATTTGTATGCGTAATTGATTTCGCTTTCCGTGCCATCGATCAGATGCAGGATAGCACCGCAGCGCTCGGCATGGCCCAAAAAGCGATCGCCCAGCCCCACACCTTCATGGGCGCCTTCGATCAGCCCCGGCAGATCGGCCAGCACAAAATCGGTGGCATCGATCCGCACCACGCCCAATTGCGGCGCGAGAGTCGTGAAGGGATAGTCGGCAATCTTCGGCTTGGCTTCCGATACGCGCGACAGGAAGGTCGACTTGCCCGCATTGGGAAGGCCGATCAGCCCGGCGTCGGCGATCAGCTTCAGCTTCAGGATGATGATTTTTTCTTCCGAGTCCTGCCCCGGATTGGCATGGCGCGGCGCCTGATTGGTCGGGCTTTTGAAATGGGCATTGCCGAAGCCGCCATTGCCGCCCTTGAGCAGCTTGACGCGCTGACCGCTGACCGACAGATCCGCGATCAGTGTTTCGCCATCTTCCTCGAAAATCTGTGTGCCTACGGGGACGCGCAAAATCGCATCGTCGCCGCCGGCGCCATGCATGTCCTTGCCCGAGCCACCTTCGCCATTCCTGGCGCGAATGAGTTGCTGAAAGCGGTAATCGATCAGGGTGTTGAGGTTGTCCGCCGCCTCGGCCCAGACATCGCCGCCCTTGCCGCCGTCGCCGCCCCAAGGTCCGCCGAACTCGATATATTTCTCGCGCCGGAAGGCGACGCAGCCGTTACCGCCCGCCCCCGATTGGATCGTGACCTTGGCTATGTCGAGAAATTTCATAAGAACCTCAATTCACGCGGCCTTTTTTCGCCCGAAATGCTCGCGCGTCAACATGGTCCGATTGCACAATATCTCCTCGCCCCGGGCGACACTGTGGCGTTTTTCGACCCCGATGGCCTCAAACCCCAGCTTGCGCAGCACTTGGCCGGAGGCGAGGTTGTCGTGATACCAGCCCGCCCACACCTCGGTGGCCTTCATGTCGTGGAAGGCAAAGGCCAAGAGCTTGCGCACCGCCTCGGTGGCAAAACCTTGGCCCCAGAAGGGTTTGGCGATCCAATAGCCGATCTCATAGCGCCCGGTTTTGAGGTGTAGCCCGCACAGGCCGATCACCCGCTGGTCGTCCTTGCGTTGGATGGCAAATTCATAAGCCTCGCCCTTGGCGCGCAGTTCCACCACTTTGGCGAGGAATGCCTTGGCGTCGTCCAGGTTGTAGGGATGGGGCGCCGTCGCCAGGAATTTGGCGACGTCATAGTCAGCCAGCCCCTCCGCCAAAGCGGCAGCATCGCCCAGCCGGGGCTCGCGTAAGAGCAGTCTGAAACTCTCCAATTGAGGCATCGTGGTATCCCTTCCTAGAGCGCAATTGGGAAAGTGCCAAAGCGGCTTTCCGATAAATTGCGCGGCCAAAACACAGGCAAGGGAACAAAAAAGGGAGATGGCGGACCATCTCCCTTGCCTCAATGGGCCGCCAAAGTCGTGGCGGCCTATGTTTTCAGCCGCCTATTCTGCTGCCGTCTTCACGGCCGTCGTGTCGGCGGTAATCGCCGGCGTCGCCGGAAGCACCGATACGAAGGTGCGGCGCTTGAAGCCTTTCTTGAAGGCGACATGGCCATCGGTCAGCGCAAAGAGGGTATGATCTTTGCCGATGCCGACATTCTTGCCGGGATGGAATTGCGTGCCGCGCTGACGGATGATGACGTTGCCGGCCACGATGGCCTGGCCGCCGAACATCTTCACGCCAAGGCGTTGACCGGCTGAGTCGCGCCCGTTGCGGGAGGAACCGCCTGCTTTCTTATGTGCCATGGAGGTCTCCCTTACGCCGAAATAGCGGTGATTTTGATCTGGGTGAAGGGCTGGCGATGGCCGCGCTTACGATGGGTATTTTTGCGGCGCTTTTTCTTGAAGGCAATCACCTTCTCGCCTTTACCCTGGGCCAGAATTTCGGCCGTGACCGAGGCGCCTTCGACCAGCGGAGCGCCGGTCTTGGGATTGTCGCCGCCAAGCACAAGGACTTCGCCGATTTTCAGCTCGGTGCCAACGTCGCCTGCGACCTTTTCAATGGAGAGGACTTCGTCCTGCACCACTTTATATTGTTTGCCGCCCGTGCGGATTACCGCGAACATGAGCCAAGTCCCTGAATTGAATGGTTTTCCCGAAAGACCAGGGTCCCTCGGGGAGCGGCGCAATATACTGACGAAAGTCCCACCGTCAAGCGCCAGGTTGGCCACCGGGAAGATTTGCCCCGATTCAGTCGCCGCAGAGGGGGCGTGAGCGTGGCACTGTTGCCAGAATGCCATCCAGGCGTGCTTTTTGATGTACGATTGTCTTAGCCACCCTCTCGTGCGTTGAGCTTTGGCAGGTCGGGGGCAAAAGCGATGCCGTTTGGGCGAATCTGGATTCTGAGTCTTGGCTTTTTGCTCGCGCTACCGGCGATGGCGGCAGAGGAAAAAGAAGGCGCGCTGTCCATCATCTGGGAAAACGACATCTTCTACAAAACCGACCGCGACTACACCAACGGCGCCGAGATCGCCTACACCACCCCGCCCAACGACAATATCGATGCCATTGTGGGTTTTGCCCGGGCCTTGCCGATCTTCGCCGACAAAGGCGATGTGCGGACCAGCTATTCCATCGGCCAGGACATCTTCACTCCCCAGCACACGGCGTTGACGGTGCCGCTGGCGAGCGAGCGGCCTTATGCCGGCTTTGCCTATCTCTCCCTCGGGCTGATGCAGGCCAATCCCGACCGGCTGGATCAACTCGAGCTGCAGCTCGGTGTGGTGGGGCCGATGGCGCTGGCCAAGGAGAGCCAGTTCTGGGTCCATTCGATCATTGCCGACGACAAGCCCAAAGGCTGGCACTACCAGCTCCACAACGAGCCCGCAGTTAATCTCTATTATGAGCGCAGCTTAAAGGTCATTCCGCGCCAATCGCTGCTGGGTGTGGTGCTGGATGTCGAACCACATGTCGGCGCCGCGGCGGGCACGGTTTACGATTATCTGAACGCCGGCGCGATGGCCCGCCTCGGTTTCAATCTGCCGGATGATTTTGGACCGTTGCGTATGCAGCCGGCGCTGCCGGGCTCATCCTATTTCGAGCCGGAGGCGGGCTTCTCCGCTTATGCCTTTGCAGGCGTGGATGGGCGGCTGATGGGCCGCAACATCTTTCTGGACGGCAACACCTGGCGCGATAGCCCCTCGGTTGACAAAGACCTTTTTGTCGGCGATCTGACCATGGGCGCCGCCGTCACCTTCTCCCACATGCGGCTGGCCTTCACCCACGTCTTCCGCACACGCGAATACAAAACCCAAACCTCATCGGATCAATTCGGCGCGGTGAGCTTGTCGTTCAGACTGTAAAGAGCCGAACAAAGCCCGCCCGCTTTTTCTTTCGGCCCCGCTCTGCGGGTCGCAGCACCATACGCGCGGCAAGGCTTCAAACCACCCGAGTAGATTCCGAAGCTGTTTTGGCGTTGCCGATCTGCCTAGGTTTGTTTCAACAACGAAATATCGTTCCGTGAACAAGCCCTAACGCACAGCAGCGCTACCAAACGTGCCACATCGCCGGAACGCAGAGACGGCCATCAACGGACCAAGACCCGCTGTGTGTCAGTGGTCCAACTTCACCTTAAGGATTTGCGATGACACGCACCAAATTGCGAAGAACAAAATTTCTGCTCACAGTCGGCTCTGCCATCGCGCTCGCCGTCATATCGCTGACGCCGGCTGCGTCGGCACGCGGTCCGTGCCCCTACGGATACTATTATTCCTATGGCTACGGCTGCGTTCCAGCATCGCGGGGTTATGGCTACTCCTATGGCGATCCCGATTACGATTACGACTATGGACCGCCCGTCTATGATTCCTTCGGCTTGGCCTTTGGCTTCAGAGATGGCCGCGGTGGCCGTGGTTTTGGCGGCCGAGGTGGCGGCGGCCGTGGCTTTGGCGGCCATGGCGGTGGCGGGCATAGTGGCGGCGGGCATGGCGGTAGCGGCCGCGGCGGCCATCACTGACGCCTGACTGTTGTTCGGGCAATAGAACGCAACACCATTCACGATCCAGAAATAGACGCCAAGAACTGTCCGCGAGGCGGCCATCCACAGTACGACGACAGAGGTATTACAATGAAAATGACCATGGCAAACACATTACGCGCTGCGCTGATTGCGCCTGTCGCCGCCTGCGTCCTTGCAATCGGAACCCCTTCCCTTGCGCTCGCAGCCGACAGTCCAGTGAGCGTTACATCGCCCAATGATGTGCGCATCGGCGGCGGCGACCTTCGTGCGCGCAAGACAGAAGATCGCGTCAAACACCTTCATGACCTTCTGAAGATCACAAGCGAACAAGAGGCTCAGTGGAGCGGCGTTGCCCAAGTGATGCTAGACAACGCCTCCGTGGTTGACGGCGCCATGAAGGACCGTGATCAGAAAGCGAAAAGCATGAACGCCGTCGATGATCTTCTTTCCTATCAGGCGATTGTTGCCGCCCATGCCGAGGGCCTCAAGAAATTGGCCACGGCTTTTGCCCCGCTTTATTCGCAGATGCCGGAGCTGCAGCAAAAGAATACCGACGCTGTGTTTGGGCACAGAATAGAGGCCGCAAAGCGGAAATCCCGTTGATAAAGACATACCGCCGATAATGCCGGTGACCGGATTGCGGGGGTGATGCCATTCTCGCAGCCCGCGCTCCCCCTATTCCTTCGTTGTGGTTACGGCCTTATACGCCGCTCCAATGGCGCCGGTCGTAAGCCCTGAGAAAACGATGCGCTGCACGGCGTTGATCGCCAGAACCAAAGGCCAGATCGACAATTGCGCGTGGAACGTCGCGAGCCTGGCTTGGAACGGAACATGATGCCCGCCCGGGGGCTTCGGCAGCGCCAGAAGCTGGGCTTTCACGACCGGATCGACGGTCAGATGCGAGACAATGCCGATAATGATCGCGACCGGAACAAGGCTCGCCAGGCAGACCACGAAAATCCGCCAGAAATTGCCGCCGCCCAGTGACCACGACCGGCCAAGCCCGATCCTTTTTTCGGCCACCACGACCGCAGGGAGAAAATAAACAAGGCGCACGGCGGTATAGATCAACACACAGAGTTCGACGATCCACAGCAGAAACAGGCCCGCAATGGCAAGCCCGTGGGGAACGCAAAGCTTCGCCGCACCGGCGACACCGCAAGCGACCAGACGCTGCATCATCTGGAAGGGAAAGGTCAGCGGTGCGCCGGGGCCGGCATCGCCGCCGGGCTTGGCGGTACTACCGGCAGTGCGAAGAGATAAGCCGCGCAGAAAAGCGCCAGAAGAATAGCGATCAGAAGGAGCAGAAGAATGTCGGCCAGAAGCGTGGCCCCGAGCATCCGCCAGACCGGCGCGCCGAGCGAAAAGTAAGCGAAGGTTGTCGTCTTCTTTTCGTCCAAGGCATGGCGCATGAGGCCCGCGAGCATCATCGAGGCCATCACCAAGCCGATCAGAAGGAGGAGCGGATAGACCTGAAAGATGGGCATCAGCGTCGCCAGCATGGTCTTGAAGTCGGCAAATTGCGGCAGATTTCCACTCCACCAGGCATGTGGCGTGACGAGGTAAAGAACCCCAACGCTCAGCGCCGACATTACCACGAAGGGAAGCCACAAGGTCCCGATAATAGAAACGATCCGCGTCGCCAGAAAACGATACGCGCCGCCAATTGTTGTGCCGACTGGAATTTTGTGCATGGCCACCCCCCGGTTTTGCCTGCCTGCTTTTATCTTAAACCTCATTCAGATTTACGACGAGTGCTGTTTTGCCCGAGCGGCCCCGCCGCCTGCGGCATCTGTGCACAGTTGAGCGCCCATCCCGCGCCACTGCTGGAATTATTATTTCTCGTTCGAAAATTCTGCCAAATTTCTCCCCGGCTGGGAGAAAATCATGAAGACAATCAGGCTCATCATGCCACTGGTCCGGCTGGGATTGACAGGCTGTTCGGTCATTCTGGAGGAAGACGCCGTGGCGCAACTTCAGAAATAGGGCGCTGCCAAGGGTCTGCAGTTTGTGCAGACGGACTCGCAAAAAACCGAGTTGGGCATCGTGCATCGGCGCAAGTATCCGGGATATGCGTCGGCCCGGGCGATCCCCGATATAGCACGCCGCCCAAAGCCTCGCCCGTGGTGTGAGGATCAGCGCCTCTCGCCCCCTTCTTTGTCATTTGGCCGAACATCCGTCTTGCACCATTGGGGCATTCTCTGCCGCACCGCCGAGACGCACATAGGAACAGCAACGGGAAGGTGTAGAGTGCTCGCATAGCTCGGGGAGAGCGGGCATGACCAGAAGGATGGCACGAAGCATTGCAATAGCGGTTCTTGCTGTTTTGTGCCCGAGCGGTTGCATTATTCCGGGAACGCCCCGCACGACGCTCAGCGATCTTGCCTTGGTATCAGTCGAAACGGTCGCCGGTCGCAGTGATGTCGATCGCATGTCGGGCTATGCGCGCACCGAGCCCCAAATGATTCTCGAGGTGTATTTTTCGACCAACACGGACCTCATGCGTTTTGCAGAGGCGCACGACCGCAGCATCAGCGTTAGTTTTTGGCCTTGCAGAACGGGCCGTACGCTTCGTTATCTCGGGTTTGATCCCAAAGTATACGGAACACGCGGGCTGGTGGACAGTGCAGCAGTGCAGGCCAAGGAGGCAAAGGGCACGTATGAACATGCTTTCCACTTTTATGTTCCGGTTGCGGTCGAGGACAAAACGGAACCGCGCAATGCTTACGATCTGCGCGCGACGCCCGAGGATATGTGCTTCACCCTCTGGGGCGGCAGCACGAATCTGATGGGCGGCCCGATCTTCGACTTCTCCACCAATACGGTCGTCATTTCGCAAGCTGCAATCCGCGAGGCCGTGGGGGCGCCCTCCGCCAAGGCACAGTAAGCCGCCTCTCCTCGTCCGGTAGTTCGAGCGCGCCACATGGCGCTTGAAACCGGCTTGGCGCATTCCCACATTTGTAGAGTTCTTTGACAGAGTGAAAAAGCGTCAGATGCGAGAGCTTGGCATTATATTGGCCGCGAGTCAGAGGATACAACAGGAGGCTGCCAATTGCGTCTCGTGACGACGTGAAATTCCGACCTCTTGAGTGCCCATAATTCGCTGGTACGTAGTTGAATGATGATGAGCATCGATAAATCTGCTGCGTTCATTGATCGCCTTCCTGCTTGTTTATTCTTGTTTATCACTGTATAATATATGATATTTTTTTATCTTGGGGGCGTCGATGTTGAATGCAATCAAGGAAATGGCTTCGGAGAAAGACATTTCTTCCAAGACACTTGACGGTTTTGCGCCGACAAAAGAGCCATGGCAGACTCCGCAGCTGCGCGCGATTGACCTCAAGTCACTTCCGGCAAATATCAGAGAAGAATTTGAACGGCAGCTCGGAGAGTTGAAGCGATAGCCGCGCCAGTTCGCGTCTGCGCCCTACCACGAAGGTGCCCTACAACCCATCAATCCATGTAGCGGAGATCGCAATAAGAAATGCGGTCTTTGAGATGGCGACTTCTGGCGCATTACCCGTTGCTGCCGTTGTAGGAACGTCCGGTGTTGGTCGCGGTGCAGACAAAGAATCCGCCAACGCCGGAGGGCCATCGCTGGGATTTCCGCCCCTTGAAACCGGCACAACGTGCTCCCATTTTTGTTGGGCTGTTTGACAGAGTGAAAAAGCAGATGTGCAAGGGCTTGGCATTGCCGATGCAAAGCGCCGGCAAACATTTTTTCGCAAAACAATTATCTTGCCGAATGGGTAGAGTGCGAAACGCAGAAGCATTCGTATCCACACCCTTACGCGCTTAGGTGCCAGCGGTTTTGTGGCCCCGGGGCAGCTCACGATTATTTCGGGGTTTCAAAGCGATAGCGCCCATTTACGGCATTTGAATTCGCGTTTGGACGCACCCTCCTTCCTCCGGCAAAAATCGCTATAACAATTATCTTGCCGAAGGCGAGGGCCTACAGGGCGCCTATTGTTCTCCCACCCCGCCATTAAGGCTGAGGCCGGTCACTTCGATCTCGCGGCTCACCGGCGCGGCGGCGGTTTTTTGCGGCACGCAGACGCTGGTGCGGAAGCTGAAGAACATGTCGCCCGAGCCCCAACGGCGCAAATTGGTGCGCTCGGTGCAATCCTTGACGAACGTCTTGGGCGTGCATTTCAGCATACCATCTTTGAAATGGCGCAGGGCCTCGGTCGAGGCGCATTCCAGCACTTGGCCGCTGGCATAGGTGCCCGCCATGCCTTGGTCGGTTTGCAGCACATCGCCGACGGTAATTTTTAAGTGCGCGCCGGGAATGCAGCGCAAGACTTCGCTTTCCAGGCCGCTGTCGATCCAGGTCTCGCCCACCATGTGCGAGGCGGGAAATTCGCGCCCCTCTGGCGAGATGCAGACCGCATGCACCGATTTGACCACGGTGGCTTCCTGCATCAGGCATTGACCGGTGGTCGAGATGCCAGCCGCAATGGCGCCGATTTCGCCGCTGTGATTGTTGACCGTGACGTATTCGTTATAGCCGCCGCCATAGATGACGACGTTGCTGCTGGCGCTGGCGCTCGCATTGGCGCTGGCATAGGCCGAGGCAAAAGCGCTGGCTTCCGCCGCGCCCGAACCACCCTTGTTGATGACGATGGATTTGTTGATCTCGATATTCTTGTTGATGGTGATGTTCTTGGAATCGTCGATCGTCTTGTTGATGGTGACGGGCTTATAGATGTTGATGTCTTTGTTGATCGTCACCGGCTTATAAATGTTGATGTTCTTGTTGATGGTCACGGGCTTGTTGATGGTGATGCCGCCGCCTTTGCCACCGCTGTTGTTGCCGCCGCCATTGCCGCCATTGCAGTTGGCGCCCGGCTGAGACGAAGGCCCGCTGGGGACAGAAATCCCGCCGGCCTCAGCGCTCATCAGCGGGATTACGGTCAACGCGGTCGAAACCAGCAAAGCGGTTGCCAACTTCCAAGGCTTCGGCGACATGCTATAGCTCCTTCACGTCCACGGCCCTTCGCGTGGAATCGGTCTGCCGCCAACACTTCACGATCTATGCCAAAAGCTGCCTTGCGAAAGCCGAGTTTGATGGTTCAAATCGGGACAAGTCCCGGACTTTACCGGGCAAGAGGACGTGCATGATCCCGATCTCGGACGACAACCCCACGCGGATCACGCCCTTCGTGACCTGGGCGCTCGTCCTTACCTGTGTCGGCGTCTACCTGTGGCAATTGCAGCAGCAGGGCACGGCCTATGGCGATGCCATCAACATGTTCGGCTTTACCCCCTCGCGGCTGATGTCGCCCCAAATTGAGGCAACTGACACACCCTCCGCGGCGCCGACCCTGACCATCTTTACCTCGATGTTCCTGCACGGCAGCTTTCTACATCTGGCGGGCAACATGCTTTATCTCTGGATCTTCGGGAACAACATCGAAGACGCCATGGGCCATGTCCGCTTCCTGCTCTTCTATCTGCTCAGCGGAATTGCCGCAGCCCTGACCATGGCCTTCATGGATCCGCTGTCGATCCATCCGATGGTGGGCGCGTCGGGCGCCATTTCCGGCGTTTTGGGCGCTTACATGCTGCTGTTTCCGCGCGCCCGGGTGACCGTGCTGGTGCCCCTTCTGATCATCCTTTATCCCTTCCGGATCAACGCGGTATGGGTAATGGGGGTGTGGTTTGCGATGCAGCTTCTGGCCCTCACCGGCCCCGACACATCCGGGATTGCGTGGTGGGCTCATGTCGGCGGTTTTGCCGCCGGAATCGCGCTGACGCCCTTCCTCAAATCGGCAAATGTGCCCTTCTTCGGCCCGCGGACCAGCCGCGGCCCTTGGGGACGGTGACACTTTCCGACAAATGGCACGGCTTTCGCTGAGTGCTGCTCCTGGCGGAGCGGTTTTGTTCCGAACTGGGAACAGCCCGCCAAGGGGAAGGCAGTGCGATGAAACATAAGAACAGCCATTTGTTGGTGGGATATTGGTCCAGGCTCCGCGAGGGACGCGATGTTCCCGATCAGGCCGATATCGATCCACGTGCCATCAAGCGCCTGCTGCCTTATGTATTCATCCTGGATGCGCAAAACCCGCAGCGCCCGATTTACCGCTTGGCCGGCACCGCGCTTTGCGAGCGTTTCGGTTTTGAACTCAAAGGCACCGGCTTTCTCGCTCATTGGGAAGCCCAATCCTCGCTGGCCTTGGCCTCGTTGCTGCAACAGGCCCAAACCTTGATGCAGCCAGTGTGCCTCTCCTCCATCGCCGCCACCGCCGATTGCGGCATGGTTGAACTTGAAACCGTGCTGCTGCCAATCAAATTCGGCGAGAACGGACCCACCCGCTTCCTCGGCATGGTGCAAATCCTGACCGATATGACGCAGCTTCTCGGCCGCCCGATTGCCTTCCAGCGTCTCGCCGCCTCTCAGATCATCCGCGAAGACGATCCGCGCCCGCTGTCGAACACCAATCCGCCGCCGGCCATTATGCCGCCGCCTTCGCTGCGCAGCCATCCGCGGGCGCCACATTTGCGCCTCGTGGTGAGCCACGACCGGCCCGCCATCATGAATTTCGCCGCCGAGCCCGCACTGGAACGCCTGTTTACGGTCTTCGGACCGGAACGCGCCGGGATCTGACGGTCTTCTCGAATCTCTTGTCGCTAAGAGCAACTTAGGCCGGGTTCACACCCGGCCTTTCTTTTTGGGGAGGTTTCGACAGCGGCAGGATTAGGGCCCATCCACCGCGCCTGGCGGCTTTTGCAGCGTGTCATCGGGGCGCTTATCGACTGGATCGTTGCGCAGAATATCCTCATCGAAGCGCAAGGTGTTGTCCTTTTGCTGCAAATAGGGAATTTCATAGCGTTCGACCGTATGCCGGTAGAGCTCGAATTTCTCCAAATCTTCCGGGGTGCGCTTATCGCAGCGCTGCCAGGCGATGTGCTGGATCTCAGTGCACCAGATGTCAAAATCGACCGATTTGACGGGATAGCGCATCGTCTGTGCCGAGGCCGACAGCACCGTTACAACACTTGCGAGAGCCAGGGCGCAGAGAACTGTCTTCATCACACCATCTTACGCCTCCGCTCGGGACAGCGGAAGGCGCGGTGGCTCGGAATATCCGTCCTGTCTTGTAATAAGCTGTCAGAACAAGCCCGGCTTCAGAGCTTTTCGCTATCGTCAGCGCTGTCGTTCTGACCCGGTCCGGCTTTCTTCTTGTCGGCGTCCGCCTTGGCCTTGGCTGCGACCACAGGGGCTACTTCGGCTTCCAGGCGCGGCAAGGTGACATCGAACGATTTGCGGCAAACTTCCGCGGCTGACCGTTGGGATTCCACCGTGGCATTCAGATGCCAGCAATCCCAATCCGCCTGGGCGCGGGCGGCATCACGCGGGAAGGCCTCCCGGCCGGTGCTGAGCGCGCGCGCCAGCCGGTCGCGCTGTTCATGGGTTTTGATGTCGAGGCTCGGCTCAGGATCGACCACCTCTTCGCGCGAGAGTTTCAAGGCCTTATCGGCGTAAGCGTTTGCAAGATCGGCCAAATCGTCATCGGTGCGCGAGATCGACCGAGATGCGGGCTGGTCAAAAGCGCCGTACTGAGCCTGCCCCACAGGACCGAAAGAATGCGCCAAAAAGGAGAAGTTCTTGAACAGTGCCGCTTCAAAAGGATCGCTGGGCGGGGTCACCGTGTCGAGGTTATCGAGCGCGCTGAAATTGACACAGCCGGCCAACGCCAACACCAAGACCAGGAGTGGCCGCGCATCAATTCTCTTCGCCATGAAAGCTCTCTCCGAAAGACGGTGGCATCCCTATACCGTGTTGTTCGGCGCGGGTTAAGCCGGTGTTTACGCCGCAGGATTCACCAAGTCATTCAGCATATATAATAAACGAACCGGCCCCGCATAAACGATCCGTTATGGTATCGGCTGCAAACTGGCAAGCCATCAGGTTTGGTTAGGAGGGGCGTTTGCCCGCTCACGCACCGGCAATGAACGATACCGATCCCGTCGTGGCCCGCTCCAAAGCGGACCGCAGGCGCTTTCGCCGTGTGACCGTGGACCTGCCGGGCAAGCTGTTTATTCCGGCCACCTCCCAGGAATTGCCTTGTACCGTGGTCGACTTGTCGCCGGGCGGGGCCAATCTTGCCTGCGAAAGCGAATTGGCCGGCGACACGCCCATCGTCCTCTACGCCAATACCTTTGGCCGTTTTGAGGGTCAGGTGGTGCGCTGTGAAGGCGGCCAAATCGGGATTCGGTTTCACTCCACCGCCCTGAAGCGCGAGCGCACCGCCGAACAGCTTATTCTCTACATGAATCGCTCGCTGCTGGACGAAGCCGATCTGCGCCGCGATGATCGCACACCGACGCGGGGCCTCACCCGTTTTGTGCGCCATGACGGCCAGATTGTGGCTTGCGAAGTGCTCGACCTTTCCATGAGCGGCATCTCGGTAAAGACCGACATCCGGCCTGCGATCGGGGAATTCGTCTTGATCGGCCAGCTGGCGGGGCGCGTGGCGCGCCACCACCAAGACGGCGTGGGCATCGAGTTCATCGGCGGCGCCGATAACTCCTCCGAGCGCCTGAAAGCCAAGATCGCCATCACCCGTTAGTCCGTCAGCAGCGCTGCCCGTCTCGTTTTGGGGTCCCCCGCTGCAATCAACGCATCGCCAGTTCGTGAATCTGGCTGTTGGCAAGCGTGAGCTTGGCGACGGAAAGCTCACCGGCCGCGTCAAGCGCCGCCAAGAAAGAAGTCGCGCGCGCCAGTGTGTCGCTGTGATTGTCAGCCCAGTGTTGAACCGCTTGCACGCCCGCTTGCCGTCCTGCGCCACCGGTTACGTCTTTCAAGGCGGCGGCTGTCAAAGCCCGCTGGCCAGCATAGAGATCATCCACAATGCGCCGGATAGCGAGGCGATCCCAATGCTCGGCAGCGTTGATGCGGCTGGCCTTGCCGCGCAAGCGGTCGATCCCGGCTGCCTTGCCGATGGCGAAATATGCCCCCGCGACGAGATCAAGATCGAGGCTGCGCGCATGGGCCAAAAGTGCAATCTCCGGCAAACCGGCCATCAGTGCCAGGGTGGCGATATCCTCGGCAACATCGTTGGGAGCACCCGCCCGTGTCAACTCCGCAATCCGTCCTTCGGTGTCTTGCGCTTCATAGGGTGAAACCAACGTCGAAAAGGTGCCGCGCAGCGTTTCCGCGGTGCCCTGATAAAGGCTGACCGCCGCGCCGAGATCGGCGCTTTGCGGCAGGTTGGTGATGAACCACAGCCCCAGCCGGCGCAAAATCTGCGCGATGTCGCCGTACATGCTGGTCTGAAGCGTGGCATCGATCTTGCGATCCAAAGCGTCGATCCGGCGCTTCAGATTGGTAAGCCCAAAGGCTCCATCAGCCACCGCAAAGGCGCGCACCACGCGGGCTTCGGGCGCGCCGGACATTTCCTTCATCCGCGCCACGAACAAGGGCCCTGCCAGATTGATCAGGCTGTTGGCGAGGCCGTCAGCAATGATCTCCCGCTTCAGCCGGTGCTTGCCCAATTCATCGGGCAAACGCTGCACGGCCTCAGGCGGAAAATACTCTGTGAGCGCGGGCAGAAAATAGGGATCCTCCGGCAAGTCCGAGACGATCAGTTCGGCCTTGAGATCAAGCTTGGCGTAGGCAAGCAGCACCGCCAGCTCAGGCCGCGTCAGACCTTTTGCCGTCTGTGCCCGGCGGCGCAGCTCCAAATCGTCGGGCAAAAATTCCACCGTGCGGTCGAGCCGCCCGCGTGCTTCGAGATCGCGCATATAGCGGCCAGAGGCATCAAGGTCGGTCACGCCCCGCGCCTCCGCCACCGTCAGCGCCAGGGTCTGATCGTAATTGTCTTTCAAGACGAGACGAGCCACCTCATCCGTCATGTCCACCAGCACGCCGTCGCGCTCCACGGGCGTAAGCTCGCCGCGCCGCAAGGGCCCACCCATCAGAATTTTCAGATTCACTTCGTGATCCGAGGTGTCGACGCCCGCCGAGTTGTCGATGGCATCGGTATTGATCCGCCCGCCGGCAAACGCATATTCGATGCGGCCAAGCTGGGTGAGGCCGAGATTGGCGCCCTCTCCCACCACCTTCGCGCGTAGCTCTTTGCCGTTGATGCGGATGGCGTCATTGGCACGATCGCCCGCCTCGGCCTGGGTTTGGCTCGCGGCCTTCACATAGGTACCGATGCCGCCCAGCCACAACAGATCCACCTTCGCTTTGAGCAGGGCTTTGATAACTTCGCCGGGCGTTGCCCTATCGCCGTCAAGGCCCGTCAACGCCTTGATCTCTGGCGACAGCGGGATTTCCTTCAGACTGCGTGCGAAAATCCCACCGCCTTGACTGATCAGCGTTGGGTCATAATCGGCCCAGGACGAGCGCGGCAGATCGAACAGGCGTTTGCGCTCGGCCCAGGCCTTGGCCGTATCTGGGTCCGGGTCGATGAAAATGTGGCGGTGATCAAAGGCTGCCTGCAGCCGCATGGCCTTCGACAGCAGCGCACCATTGCCGAAGACATCGCCCGACATGTCGCCGATGCCAACCGCCGTGAAGGGCTCGCTCAGAATATCGCGGCCCATTTCACGGAAGTGACGCTTGACCGCTTCAAAGGCGCCGCGTGCGGTGATGCCCATCTTCTTGTGGTCATAACCATGGCTGCCGCCTGAGGCAAAGGCATCGCCCAGCCAGAAGCCTCTGGCTTCGGCAATGCCGTTGGCAATGTCGGAGAAGGTTGCTGTGCCCTTATCGGCCGCCACCACCAGATAAGGATCATCGCCGTCGCGGCGCACCACATGTTTCGGCGGCACCACACTGCCGTCGGGATGGAGATTATCGGTGACATCGAGCAGCGCATTGACGAAGGTCTTATAAGCGGCAATGCCCGTCGCCATGGTCTCTTCGCGGTTGGGATTCAGCGGCATCTGCTTGGGATAAAAGCCGCCTTTGGAGCCCACTGGCACGATACAGGCGTTCTTGACTTGCTGTGCTTTGACAAGGCCCAGAACTTCGGTGCGGAAATCCTCTTTGCGATCGCTCCAGCGCAGGCCCCCGCGAGCCACTTTGCCAAAGCGCAAATGCACACCTTCGACTTGCGGCGAATAGACGAAAATCTCCACCAGCGGCCGCGGCGCAGGCAGTTCATCGAGCTTGGCGGAGGCCAGCTTGAGGGCAAGATAGGGCCGCGGCAAACCACCGGCATCACACTGATAGAAATTGGTCCTGAGGACATTGGCGATGACATTGCGCAAACGCCTGAGGATGCGGTCATCGTCGAGACTTTGCACATCATGCAATGCCGCCTCGATGCGGGTATAAACCGCGTTTGCCGCCGCCTCGCCGGCATGATCGGGCGCCAGCAGGGCGTGGAACAGAGCCACCAGCATCCGCGCGATGTCCGGATTACGGCTTAAAGCCTGTTCCATGTAGGCTTGACTGAAAGGGACCGCCGCCTGGCGCAGGAATTTGGCCGTTGTACGCAGGATGACGATGTCGCGCCAAGCAAGCCCCGCCCCGATGACGAGGCGGTTAAAGCCGTCACTTTCGGCTTCGCCCGCAATCACTGCATGGAAGGCGGCTTCGAGCAGCGCCTTGATCTCGGGCTCGTCTGCGGACGCCTGATCCGCGCGCTCCATCAGAAAGTCGAGCACGAAAGCTTCGCCTGCTTCTGTCACGATAGGATAAGCATCCTCGGCAATGACTTTGAGGCCGAAATTCTCGAACACGGGCAGCGACTGGGAGAGCGGCAAAGCCGCTCCAAGCCCGTAGAGTTTGATGTGCAGGACGGAACGCCGGTCGCTTTTGTTGCGGGTGACGCGCGCTTCGATGGCCGGTTTGCGTCCCGACCGCGCCAAGCTTTCCAGCGCCGCGATATCGTCGGCGCCCTCGGCGGGCAAAAAGGCGTCGCGATAGCGCGCAGGGATGCCAGGCGCGGCGAGGCGAAAGCGCTGATGCCCGTCCAGATCGCCAAAACGCGCCTTGAGCACGTCGAGAAAACCGTCTTCCCACGTGCGGATGGCGGCGCGCATTTGGGCTTCGAGCGCAGCGATATCGAGCGTCTCGGGCGCGCCCTCCTGAAGACTGACGGTGTAGACGATGCGCGCCAGAACCGAATCCGTGAGACTGGGTGTGGCTTCCATCGGCAGACCACCCACCGCCTCAGCCAGGAGGACGTGCAGCTTGTCGTGCACCACCCCGTCATAGCGCTCACGCGGCACGAAGACGATGGCCACCGCATAGCGGTCGAAGCGGTCAAAGCGCAGAAATAGCTTCAGTTTGGGGCGTTCCGTCAACCGCAATATGCCCATCGCGGTGTCATAGAGTTCGTCTTCGGAGACCTGAAACAACTCATCGCGCGGAAAGGTATCGATGATATGCGCCAGCGTCTTGGCGTCGTGACCGCCATTGGGCAAGCCGGCACGGGCCATCACCGCCTCAGCCTTGAAGCGCAGAAGCGGAATATCGCGCGGGGTCAGGCTGTAAGCACCCGAAGTGAACAGCCCCACAAAACGCCGCTCGCCAAGGAATCGTCCGTCCGCACTGAAGCGTTTGACGCCGATATAATCCATGTTCACGCGGCGGTGGACGAGGCTTTTCTGGTTGGATTTGGTGACGATGAGCGGGGCCGCCTCAAAGAGAAATTCTTTCAGCTTAGGGGACACTTTGGTCACCCCCCGCTCGCGGCGCACAATCCGCGCCTCACGGTCGGCCAAGACGCCAAGCCCGGAGCCTTCAACCGGAATCAGCGCTCCACCGTCCTGCTCGCTGTAGGCATAGTCGCGCACGCCCAGAAAGGTGAAGTGGTCATCCGCCAGCCATTCCAAAAAGGCGATGGCCTCATCCTTTTGGTCCACAGTTGCATTGGTGGAAGTGGCTTTCATCTCAGCGATAGCGCCCGCCAGCCCGGCGCGCATAGCGCCCCAATCGCGGACTGCCAAGTGGACCTGTGCAAAGGCATCTTCGACCCCTTGGATCAGGCTTTGCCGGCGGTCTTCGTCGAGGATCGGATCCAGCGCCACAACGATAATGCTGGTCGCTTGGCCCGCGATGGCAAGAATCGGGTGAAACACGGCCCGCACGGAAAATCCCTGCGCGGCCACTTCGCCCATCAAAGAATCGAACAGGAAAGGGGCGTCGTCATTGATGGCCACCAGCACGGACTCTTTGCGTGTGTAGCCAGGGACCTCAAGGGCGGGGTCGATCAGGGCAATCAAGCTTGCCCCGGCCGTGCGTGCGATAGCGCGCGTCAAAGCGAGTTTTGCCAGCGCGTTTAGTTCTTCCGGCGCAAATCGCGTCAGGTCTTCCACCGCCGCATTATGGGTGAGCGCCTCCAGAAAGGCGAGAAGCCTGGGATCGTGACGCGCGGCTTGGGCGCTTTGGGCAATGAGATGCTGGGCTTCGGCGCGGGGGGAATCGGCAAGCACCATGATGACCTGTTCGAGTGTTTTGCTGCGAACAGTCTATGCCGCCAAGCTTAGCGAAAATACCCCGCGAATGCTCCGCGCTAGGGCAAAGCGAGCATGGCAGGTTTGCTCTTCTCGCCTGTCAGGCGCTCATACAAAACCGTGGCACCGGCAATTACCGCAGCGGCAAGGATTGTTAGTAAGGCGGTCCATGCCCCACCGGCAAACGGCTTCAGCAGACAGGCAGCAGCCGACAGCACAGTCACGGGCGCAAGAAACAGAAACAGGGCTTCGCGAACCCGCAACAAATACGCGATAATCACGGCAGGTGCAGAAGCAAAGACGAGTGCAGCTATCGGCTGGGTTCCGGCAGGCAGCGCCAAGAAGGCGCCCGAGCCCCAGGCAAAGCCCGCAAAGAGCAGAATGGCGCTAAGGTCTTTGGCAAAATGCTTGAGGCTGGCACGTTCAAAGGGTTGGCGCATGGCACGGCGATAGGCCACCAGAATGGCGACCGAGACGGCACCGACGAACAAACACCACGTGAGCTGAGGCACGGGGCTCATCTCGACAGACAGTGCGACGGTCAGAATCGCGAGCACCGGAAGTGCAAGACCGGCATAGAGGCTGCGGCCCAGAATATTGGCAAGGCGCGCGGTTTCTTCGGCTTCACTATGCAAGACCTTCAGCCGTGCAATGGAACCATCCCGCCCATTATGCTTGGATTGGGTCTCTGGCGTCTGCGAAGGATACAATTTTGTGATTGCGACCATCTGGCCCTCCACCTCGAGATTGTCCCGGCGCTAGCCTCACGTCCAGGCAGTTAAGAATGCCTTAAAGCCGTCTTCCTAGCCAATTTGGTGGGTCAATATGACAATTTCCGCGCGCAGCAATCCTTCCTACGCCGTGGTCTACGATCTTGAATTTACCGCCTGGGAAGGCTCCCAGGCGCGAAACTGGATGGCACCAGGCGAATTTAAGGAAGTCATCCAGATCGGCGCTGTGAAGGTGGACGAGACTTTTTCTTCCCAGGAAACCTTCAATGTATTGGTGCAGCCGCGTCTTAACCGGGTGCTGTCCCCTTTCATCCAGAGCCTTACCGGCATCACCAATGCAACCCTTGCGGAAAGCGCAATCGATTTCGCCGAGGGCCTTGCACGCTTCACGGAATTTGCTGGGCCTTTGCCGATTATTGCCTTTGGCCGGGACGATCTGGTGTTCACCGACAATATTCGCCTTTATGGGCTCAACGATTTGCCGCCGATGCCGGCCGGGATCGATATCCGTCCCTGGCTGATGGCATACGGCATCGATGTGCGCGGCCTGCACACCGGCGATGTGGGCCCGGCGGCGGGTGTTCCATTTGAGGGCCAGCCCCATGATGGGCTATGCGATGCACTCTCGGTGGCAGCGGGCATTAAGGCCTTAATGATGCGGGGCGCGGCACGTCCGAGTTTGGCAGCAGACGCGCCGTGAGAGGGATAGAGAATGCGTGAAGCAGAGCGGATCATTGCGGCCCTAAATTTGGAGCCGCACCCCGAGGGCGGCCATTACCGTCAAATTTTCAAAGACGAAGCTGGAGCGGATGGACGGGCCCGTTCAACCGCGATCTATTACCTGCTTCGCGCGGGCGAGGTCTCGCGCCCCCATCGCATCGATGCGGTCGAGATTTGGCATTATTACCGCGGTGCACCGCTGGAATTGGCGATCAAGCCCGAGGGTGGCCCCCTCAGCCATCACGTGCTGGGCGCCTCCATTGAAGTTGGCGAGCGGCCGCAGCTTGTGGTGCCGGCGCATGGCTGGCAAGCGGCGCGATCTCTTGGGGATTACACGCTGGTGGGCTGCACCGTGGCGCCTGGCTTCCTGTTCGAGACCTTCGAAATGGCCCCACCGGAATTTGAACTCTAAGCACGCAATGCGGCTAGCGCTCGCCGCGCTCCTTGGAGATCGCATGCTCGATGCGGCGGTCGGGGATCAGCCACATCAGCGCCACGGCGGCGTAAAGGGCCTGCGAAGCCCAGGGCAACAAGAAGGCCAGGCCAATTCCGGCGGCGTAGGCGAACCATGAGATTTTGCCCTTAAAATCTCGGCCGAGGGCCTCGGCGAGCAGCGAGGTTTTGCCGTCGGCTCTGATGATGGCCCATTCCAAAATCGAATAGGCCGTCGCGGCTAGGAGCAAGACGGCGCCATAAAGCGCCACCGGCATCGCCGCACGGTGGTTCTCACCCATCCAGCCGGTGACAAAGGGCAGCAAGGACAGCCAAAACAGCAAATGCAAATTGGCCCACAATATCCCGCCGCTGACCCGCTGCAGCGTATGCAGCAGGTGGTGGTGGTTGTTCCAATAGATGCCGACATAGAGGAAGCTGAGGCCATAATTCAAGAAAATGGGAATGAGGTCATGCAGTGCGGCGAGCGTGTCGCCATGGGGCACATGCAGCTCCAGCACCATGATGGTGATGATGATCGCCAGCACGCCATCGCTAAAGGCCTCCAGCCGCGACTTTCCCATAGCACCGCCTCCGTGATTGCCCCGTGTCATAACACAAAATTAATCACCCCCTTGCAGTACGAGCAAGAAAACCAAGCGGAAATGCTGCGTTTTGCGCCGCCTGAGTACTATCCGAAGCTAGCCAAGCGGGCGCGGAAGTTCTCTTTGGGCCGACCGGTTCGTGGCCTTACAGGATCAGCCACACCGGCAATGTTTGGATCACTATCCCGCGGTGCACCGATGGGCGCCGCCACGGCAGAGAAAGTTTTTTATGGCTGTGGTACTTGTTGTCGAAGATGACACGTTCATCTGCGAATTGACCGAGATGACCGTACAGGATTGGGGTCATCAGACATTGGCGGCCAGCGATGTCGAAGAGGCACTCGAAATCCTGCGCTCGCCGCAACACATCGACATCCTTTTCACCGATATCTATCTCAAGACGGCCGTTTCCGGCGGCTTTCAACTGGCGCGCCAAGCTATCTTGCTGCGACCGCAATTGCGGGTTCTCTACACGACGGGGAACTTCATCACAGAAGACATGCGGGCGCGGTTCCTCGATGATGCCCAGTGCATTCGCAAACCCTACACGCCACGCCAGCTGCAAACCTCCTTTGAGCACATGCTGGCAGCGCACTCTTGAGCAGCAGATAGCAGCGGGACGGTGGCCGTGTCAGATAGCATGACGGGAAAAAAAGTGGTTCCAGATATTGCCGCCAGCGATATTGTGGAGACCGTGCCAAGCGCTTTGCTTGTGCTCGACCGGGATTTGCACATCACATCGGCCAATCGCGCCTTCTATCAAACCTTCCGTACCAGTGCCCATGAGACCGAAGGAAGCCATATTTACGAGCTCGGCAACCGGCAGTGGGATATCCCCTCGCTGCGCACCTTGCTCGAGAGCGTGATCCCGCACCGCGCCACCGTCGAAGGCTTCGAAGTCGAACACGATTTTCCCACCATCGGCAGGCGCACGATGCTGGTCAATGCCAGAAAAATATTCCAGCCGGGCGATCATGACGGCTTCATTCTGCTCGCCATCGAGGATGTGAGCGAGGAACGCGCCGCCAGGGCGGAGAGCAAGCGCAACTGGCTGCTCACCAAAAGCATTGTGGACACGATCCGGGATCCCTTGGTCGTACTCGAACACGACATGACGATTGTGGCCGCCAGTAAAGCCTTCTTGACGATATTCGGCACGACGGAAGCGGAAGCCCATGGGCGGCGCGTTTTCGAACTCGGTCAGCATCAATGGGACGTGCCAGCGCTGCGTGATTTGATGAAGCGAGTGTTGCCGGAGAACAAATCCTTTGAGAATTTCGAAATTGAAGATGATTTCCCCGGCCTCGGCCGCCGGGTTTTCAATTTGAATGCGCGAAAAATCTCGCAGCCGGGAAACCATACCAGCCGCATGCTTCTGGTCTTCGAGGACATCACCGACCGCAAACAGCGCGAACGTGATGCGCTCGGCCTAACCAACGAAATTTCCCACCGCATCAAGAACAATCTGCAGATTGTGGTCGGCCTCATCGCCTTCGAAGCCAAACGCACCGCGGCGCCTTGCGTATTGGGATATAAAGCGATGCAAGCCCGCATCTCGGCCATTGCCGAGCTTTACGATTTGATCTCGCATACCAGCCACGGCCGAACCATCGCAGTGGACGCCTATTTGCGGGAAATCGCCAAGTCGATGTCGGCGAGTCTGCTCGATGAAGCCTCAGGTATTGCCATCGAAGTGAAGGGCGAGGCTTTGGATATCGATCCCGACCGCGCCGTGCCGTTCGGGCTTCTGGTCAATGAGCTGGCAACCAACGCCATCAAGCACGCCTTTCCGGACGGCAAAGGGCGCATCGTGCTATGTGTGGAGCGGATCGGCGACGAGATCGAACTCACCGTCTCCGACGATGGCGTCGGCATGAAGAAGGCAAGCGTGTCGCCGCGGATCACGGAGCGGCGCGGCGCCGATTATGTGGCGATCTTCGTGCGCCAGCTTGGCGGCACGATCCTGGCGCCGGAATCCGCAGGACCTGGGACCACCATCAGAATACGCCTGCCCTTGCTCCTGGTCCTGCCCGCTGGTAGCGAGCCGGTCGCGGCGTAACGGGAAGCTTGGCCGGGACTATCCGATTGGCTGACAGAGGCTCAAGCTGCATTGTGTCTTATCGCAGGAACGATCCTCAGCCTTCAGACCGGCGCCATCCTCATCAAGAAAGCGACCGAGCCATTTTTTGATCAGATTGGAAGCGACATCGAAGGCCTCGCCATGGCGGCACTTGCATGGGCTATCTTGAGCGCAGGCCTGTGATGCTTTTGATTCTGATCAACCAGCCGGCGGGCGTAAGCTTTCTGATCACTGCGAATCGGCTGGGGCCTCTTGGTGGCCGCGCTGACGCAACTCGCCATAAAACACTGGATGCAATAGGCGCCAAGGATCCGTGCATATCGCAAAAGGAAAGGCCCGCTTCCGCGGGCCTTCTTAAATCAGATCTCCAACACCAACCGCTGGGGGTCTTCCAGGGTTTCTTTGACGCGCACCAGGAAGGTGACAGCCTCTTTGCCGTCGACGATGCGGTGATCGTAGGACAGCGCCACATACATCATCGGGCGGATGACGATGGCGTTGCCGTCGGCGACCGGGCGCGGCTGGATTTTGTGCATCCCTAGAATCGCGGACTGCGGCGAGTTGAGGATCGGGGTCGACATCAAGGAACCGAAGACGCCGCCATTGGTGATCGAGAACGAACCGCCCTGCAACTCATCCAGCTTCAGCTTGTTGTCGCGGGCTCTGGCGCCGAAATCGGTGATAGTTGCTTCGACACCGGCCAGCGACAGGCGGTCGGCATCGCGGATTACCGGCACCATCAGGCCGCGCTCGGTGGAGACTGCCACGCCAATATCGTAGTAATTCTTGTAGACGATATCGTCGCCTTCAATCTCGGCATTGACGTTGGGCAGTTCCTTGAGGGCTGCAATGCAGGCTTTGACGAAGAACCCCATGAAGCCGAGGCGCACCTTGTGCTTCTTCTCAAAGACATCCTTGTATTGAGACCTGAGCGCCATGACATGGCTCATGTCGATCTCGTTGAAGGTCGTTAGCTGCGCCGCGGTGTTCTGCGATTCCTTGAGGCGCATGGCAATGGTCTTGCGCAGGCGCGTCATGGTCACCCGCTCTTCGCGGTCTGCTTTGGGGCGCGGACCGGAGGACACCGGTATCGCAGATGGCTGAGTGCGTTCGCGGGCACGGGATTCCAATTCGGCCAGCACGTCGCCTTTGGTGACGCGGCCATCCTTGCCCGAACCTTTGACGGTTTCCGCCGCGATCCCGGCATCCTCAGCCACGCGGCGAGCCGCGGGCATCACCCCAACATTGGAGCCAATGGCGGCATGAGCCGCGGCTGCGATGCTGGTGGGCGGCGCCAGATTGGAGGCGGGCGGCGGAGTCACCGGCACTTTTAGGGCCGGGCCTTCTTCCTGCTTGGCCACCACCACAGCATCGGGATTGGACGAGGTCACCGGGGCATGACGGCCTGCGGCCCCTTCTGTCATCGACCCCAGAATAGCACCGACCTGAACCGTGTCACCGGCTTTGACGGTGATCGTTTCGATGGCGCCATCGGCAGGCGCAGGCACCTCCACGGTGACTTTATCGGTCTCCAACTCCAGCAGCGGCTCGTCGCGATGGACCGCATCGCCTTCCTTCTTGAACCAGCGTGCAACAGTCGCTTCGGTGACGGATTCACCCATCGCCGGCACTTTGATCTCAATGGTCATTGATCGTCCTCGGTGCGGATTTTGAGGTCGAAACGCATGGCCTCATCCATAATGTACTGCAATTCGGCATTGTGCTGGCTCATCAAACCGGCGGCGGTGGAGGCATATTCGGGACGCCCGACATAGCGGGGACGGACGCGCCGGCCCAGCTTCTCCATAAGATATTCGATTCGCTGCCGGACGAAATACCAAGCCCCCTGATTGCGCGGCTCTTCCTGGACCCAAACGATTTCGGCATTGGGGAAGCGCTCCAACTCCTGGCCTAAGGGACCCTCCGGGAAGGGATAAAGCTGTTCCAGGCGCAACATCTGCACCCGCGGCTCGTTGTGCTTTTCCCGCGCTTCCATGAGATCGAAATAGACTTTGCCGCTACAGAGGATGACGCGGCGGATATCCTCATCGGGCGCGAGTTGCACGGAGGTGGCACCGGGCACGCATTCGGCCTGATCGCGGAAGACACGGTGAAACGAGGTGCCGGTTTCCAGATCAGAAAGGAACGAGACGCAGCGCTTGTGGCGCAGCAGCGATTTCGGCGTCATCAGAATCAGGGGCTTGCGGAAGGTCCGCATCATCTGACGCCTGAGGACATGGAAATAATTGGCGGGCGTGGTGGGATAACAGACTTGCCAATTATCCTGCGCGCAAAGCTGCAGATAGCGCTCCAGCCGGGCCGAAGAATGCTCGGGACCCTGCCCCTCATAGCCATGCGGCAACAGCATGACGAGACCGCACATCTTCAGCCACTTCATCTCGCCCGAGGCAATGAACTGGTCGATCAAGACCTGCGCGCCGTTGGCAAAATCGCCAAACTGGGCTTCCCAGAGCACCAGCGCCTTGGGCTCGGCGGTGGCATAGCCGTATTCGAAGCCAAGGACCGCCGCTTCCGAAAGCAACGAATCGATCACTTCGAATTCGGCCTGGGTTTTGGAAATGGCGTTGAGGGGAACGTGGCGGGCTTCGCTTTCCTGATCGACCAGCACCGAATGGCGCTGCGAGAAGGTGCCGCGACCGCTATCCTGGCCCGACAGGCGCACAGGCACGCCCTGTTGCACCAAGGTGCCAAAGGCAAGCGCCTCGGCGGTGGCCCAATCGATGCCCTCGCCGGTCTCGAACATGCGCGCCTTGTTTTGCATCTGGCGCACGATGGTCTTATGGGCGTTGAAGCCCTCTGGAATAGTCGAGAGCGCCTTGCCCACTTCGAGCAGTTCGTGCTTGTCGACCCCGGTCTCGCCGCGACGGTCGCCGCCTGCTGGCGCCATTTCAAACCCGGTCCAGCGGCTTTCCAGCCAATCGGCGTGGTGCGGCTCGTGGGTTTTGGAGGCTTCGAATTCGGCGTCCAGCCGGGCGTTGAAGTCGCCCACCATATGCTGAACTTCGCTGTCGGCCAGGGTGGATTCGCTCACCAGCTTCTTGGCATAGAGTTCGAGTGTGGTGGGATGGTCCTTGATGGCGCGATACATCAAAGGCTGGGTGAAGGAAGGCTCGTCGGTTTCGTTGTGACCGAACCGCCTGTAGCAGTACATGTCGATCACCACGTCTTTGTGAAAGAGCTGGCGAAACTCCGTGGCGATACGGGCGCAATGCACCACCGCTTCCGGATCGTCGCCATTCACATGGAAAATCGGTGCCTGCACCATCAGGGCGATATCGGTGCAATAGGGCGAGGAGCGCGAATATTGCGGCGAGGTGGTGAAGCCGATCTGATTGTTGATGACGAAATGGATGGTGCCGCCGGTATGAAAGCCGCGCGTGCCCGACATGGCAAAACATTCGGCGACAATGCCCTGCCCCGCAAAAGCGGCATCGCCATGCAGGATCAGCGGCAGAACGCTGGAGCGCGTGGCGGTGTCGCCATGTTGGAACTGTTTGGCGCGGGCCTTGCCGAGAACCACCGGATCGGCGGCTTCCAGATGCGAGGGATTGGGGGTCAGCGAGAGGTGGACGTGGTTGCCATCAAAGCCGCGGTCGGCGGAGGCCCCGAGGTGATACTTCACATCGCCACTGACCGTGATCTCTGTGGGGATGGCGCTGCCGCCGCGAAATTCGTGGAAGATCTGGCGATATGGCTTGGAGAGTAGGTTGGCGAGCACGTTGATGCGGCCGCGATGGGCCATGCCGATGGTGATCTCTTTGACGCCGAGCTGGCCGCCGCGTTTGATGATCTGTTCCAGCGCCGGCATCATGGCCTCGCCGCCATCAAGGCCGAAGCGCTTGGTACCGAGGAAGCGCAGGGCGCAGAACTTCTCGAAGCCTTCCGCCTCGATCAGCTTGTTCAAAATCGCCCGCTTACCGGCAGGGGTGAAGGTGATGTCTTTATCGGGGCCTTCGACGCGCCGCTGCAGCCAATCCTTCTGCTCGGCATCGTTGATATGGGTGAACTCGTAACCGATGCGCCCGCAATAAGTGCGCTGGAGCAAATCCACCATCTGGCGCAGCGTGGCGGTCTGCAGCCCAAGAACGCCATCGATGAACACAGGCTTGTCGAGATCGCCATCGCCAAAGCCATAGAATTTCGGATCGAGCTGGGGGACGGCCGGTTTGGGCGTTAGCTGCAAGGGATCGAGATCGGCGGCGAAATGGCCGATGACGCGATAGGCGCGCACCAGCTGAATGGCGCGGATCGAATGTTGAGCGGCGGCCAGCACGTCGGCGGCGCCCGACGGTGCCTCACCTGGGGCAGCCACGGCACCCGCTGTCGCGGCGCGTTCGGCCCAAGAAGGGCCAGAGGCTGCGGAGACGGGGGCGGACGGGCCGTTTGGGCCTTCCAACTCGGCAAAATAGTGCGCCCATGAGGGGTCGACCGAAGCTGGGTTTTCCAAATACTGGGCGTATAGCGATTCGACATAATCCGCGTTGCCGCCGAATAAGAATGCGGTTTCCTCGAAAATGGCGTTAGACGCCCGGGAGAGCCGTTCTGGGGAGTTTTGCTGGGTCATGTGGGGGAGCGCGATGATGAGTTTAGAACCGTTCGAATTGAATGATTTAACGCAATTCGCGGGCGAAGACCACGTTTCTTGCGCAAGCCATGGTGGACAGCGGTAACAGGCGGTAAATTCGTCGTGTTGCGAGGGGGGTGCCGATGAAACGCCTTTATTCTCTGGACGCCATCCGCGGCCTGGCGGCGCTTACCATCGTGATTTGGCATTGGCAGCATTTTTTCGCCCTTTCCGGCCAGTGGCAGACCGTCTGGAGCCGCGATTGGCAGCCCTTTTACCAGCTTCTGAAACCGCTTTATCTCGAGGCCTGGGCAGCGGTTGATCTGTTCTTCGCCCTCTCCGGCTTTGTCTTTTTCTGGCTCTATCGTGAGGCCATCCGCGAAAAGAAGGTCAAGGCAGGCACATTCGCCCTGCTGCGCTTCTCGCGGCTGTGGCCCCTGCACGCCTTGATGCTGGTGACCATAGCGCTGTTGCAGGCTGTGTTCTTCGCCAAAACCGGCAACTATTTCATTTTCCCGGCCGGAGATTGGGACCGCTTTGTCGCCGGGCTCTTTGCCGTGCAGCAATGGATCCCGCCCAATGCCGAACAGACCTTCAACGGGCCGGCCTGGACCGTGTCGGTAGAAGCCGGGCTCTATGTTCTGTTCTTCGTGCTGTGCCGCCTGGGTTTCAACGGCTGGCGCACAGCCCTGATCGTGGCTTTGTGCGGCATCCCACTGTTTCACTGGAACTGGTTCATCAGCCGCGGCTTGATGGGTTTCTTCCTCGGCGGTCTTGCCTATTTCACCGTGGAAAAAATCCGCCAAAAGAAAAGTGCGCGCGTCCTCGCCAAGATCGTTGGCGTGACAACCCTGGCGCTCTGGGCCTTTGTGGTGATCGAGATTCTCTATGGCCCGCTGCATAGCGCACTCTCGGCGCTGTCCGATATCGTACCCGACGCCTGGGATGTCTATAGCGAGAATGTCGATGACATTTTTCATATCGGCTATATCTTCACGGTCGTGCCATTGACCGTGATTGCGCTGGCCTTGAGCGAAACCGTGCTCAACCTGTTTCCCACCTTTTACAAGAAGACCACCTCTCTGGGCGACATCTCCTATGGCGTCTACATGCTGCATTTCCCGCTGCAAACGGCCTGCGCGCTCATCGCTTTGTATCTGGGGCTGCAACCGGTGTTCTTTATGCAAGGTTGGGTGATGCTCGCCTTTTACGCGGTGCTTTTGAGCCTCGCCACGGTATCGTATTATTATTACGAAAAACCGGTGCAGAAGCTCATCCGCAAATGGGTGGACAGAGCTTGAATTAATTTCCTTTGAGCAGTTCGACCAAGGTGGTGCCTAGCGCGGCCGGATTGGGTGAAACGCGGATACCAGCGGCTTGCATCGCTGCAATTTTGGAGGCGGCGTCGCCCTTGCCGCCGGAGATGATGGCACCGGCATGGCCCATGCGGCGGCCGGGAGGCGCAGTAACACCAGCGATAAAGCCAACCATCGGCTTTTTCACCTTGGACTGCTTGATGAAATCCGCCGCGTCTTCTTCCGCCGAACCGCCGATCTCGCCGATCATGACGATGCTCTCGGTTTCGGGATCGGCGAGCAGCATCTCCAGAACTTCAATGTGCTCGGTGCCTTTAACAGGGTCACCGCCAATGCCGACACAAGTCGATTGGCCGAGGCCCACCGCGGTCGTCTGCGCTACGGCTTCATAGGTCAGTGTGCCCGAACGCGAAACGATGCCGACGCTGCCGCGGCGATGGATATGACCCGGCATGATGCCGATCTTGCATTCGCCCGGCGTGATCACGCCCGGACAATTGGGCCCGATCAGGCGCGATTTGGAGCCTGCCAGCACGCGCTTGACCTTGACCATGTCGAGCACCGGAATGCCTTCGGTAATGCAGACGATGAGGGGAATTTCCGCATCGATAGCTTCCAAGATCGCATCGGCGGCAAATGGCGGCGGCACATAAATCACCGAAGCATCGGCGCCGGTGGCTTCTTTGGCTTGCACCACCGTGTCGAACACCGGCAGGCCCAAATGCGTCGAGCCACCTTTGCCAGGAGAAGTACCGCCCACCATCTTGGTGCCATAGGCAATGGCCTGTTCGGAATGGAAGGTGCCTTGATTGCCGGTGAAGCCCTGGCAGATGACGCGCGTATTCTTATCAACGAGAATGGACATTATGCAGCTTCCTTGACGGCCTTGACGATTTTCTGGGCGCCGTCCGCGAGGTTTTCGCCGGAGACGATGGGCAGGCCGGATTCGGCGAGAATCTTTTTACCGAGTTCGACATTGGTGCCTTCCAGGCGCACCACCAGCGGCACGGCAAGATGCACTTCACGCGCCGCGGCCACGATGCCTTCGGCGATGATATCGCATTTCATGATGCCGCCGAAAATATTGACCAGGATGCCCTTCACGTTCGGATCGGATAGGATGATCTTGAAGGCTGCCGTAACCTTCTCCTTGGTGGCGCCACCGCCGACATCAAGGAAGTTGGCAGGCTCGGCCCCGAACAGCTTGATGATGTCCATCGTCGCCATGGCGAGGCCCGCGCCATTGACCATGCAGCCAATCGTACCATCGAGCTTGATGTAGGAAAGATCGTAGCGCGAGGCTTCGATTTCAGTCGGCTCCTCTTCGCCGAAGTCGCGCAATTCCTGCACATCCTTGTGGCGGTATAGGGCGTTGTCGTCGAAATTCACTTTGGCATCGAGGCAGATGAGTTTGCCCGCCTTGGTGACAACCAAGGGATTGATTTCCAGAAGGCTCATATCCTTGGCGACGAAGGCATCGTAGATGCTTCTTACCAGCGCCACGCATTGCTTGATCTGATCGCCTTTAAGCTGCAAGGCGACGGCAATCTCAACACCCAAAAAGGGCGAATAACCGGCAGCGGGATCGACGGTGAAGGTGGCGATCTTCTCCGGCGTGTTGTGCGCCACCTCTTCGATGTCCATGCCGCCCTCGGTGGAGACGATGAACGAGATGCGCGCCGTCGAACGGTCCACCACGACGGATAGATACAATTCGCGTTCGATGGCCGAGCCATCTTCGACATAAAGCCGTTTGACGACGCGCCCTGCCGGACCGGTCTGGTGGGTGACGAGAGTCATGCCCAGCATACGGCGGGCTTCGCTCTCCACCGCCTCGAGGGATTTGACGACCTTGACACCGCCGCCCTTGCCTCTGCCGCCCGCATGAATCTGGGCTTTGACCACCCAGACCGGACCGGGCAGGGCTTTGGCAGCAGTCACCGCATCCTCAACGCTGAAGGCGGCTTTCCCTTGCGGAACTGGGGCGCCGAAAGTGTGCAGGATTTCTTTGGCCTGATATTCGTGGATGTTCATGGAAGTCCCTTGGGATGCCGCGTGCGGAAACGCCACGCCACAATAGCAGCCCGATTTCGCAGCGCAACAATTTGGAGCGATTCAAAACCAGCGAGCAGCACTCTTCCCGAGATGACAGCGTTGTCGCCTCCCACGAGAAATGGTTAGGGACTGCGATGCTTCACGGCGCGGCCGATCAGGGCGGCCAGGGTCAGCAGCAGACCAACCGCGATGCCAAGCCACTTGGCGGCGGTGGCCTCCAAGGCGAAGGAGGCCAGAAGATTGCTCGGCGACTGGTTCAGCATCGAAAGGGACAAGGCATTCTCAATGGCATCGCACAACGCCGCTCCGATGGGAAAGAGCGTAAGGCGAGTCAAGAGCGCGCGCACGCTGCCCCGGGCTGGGGCAAACCGGTCGAGTGCCGCGAGCGAGCCGAAGAACAGGGCCGCGCCATAGAGCGGCATGAAGAGGTAATCGAGCCCGAGGAGAAATCCCGCCAGTGCCGCATTGGGCTGACTCAGCCAATGATCGATGATCACCCGCAAACCATAGCCCGTGCTCACGAATTGTAAATCGGCTGTGGCAAAGCCGGTACGCGCCTTGAGCACACCGTCCAAAATGATCATGACGATCAGCATCAGGACGGCGGCCGCGCTTGTCCAGGCCCAGTAAGCATTCAGGAATTTTCTGCTAAGCTGCATGACGATCTCCCTTTGGTACCCAATAATGCGCACCTTCCTCGACCGGTTGTACAACTTTCATTGGATTTGCGAAGGCGATGCGGCGCGTTCGTCGCAGGCCTTTTTCGGTGGGCTGGAGCGTTTGCTCTGCCGCCACGGCCTCAAAGCCGTCATCAACCTTCGCGGCGAGAACGCCGACCTGTCCTGGTGGCGCTATGAGCGCGCGGTCTGCGCCCGCATCGGGGCAAGGCACATCGACGCCATGATGGATTCGCGCCATCTGCCGACCCGCGCCATGCTGACGACGCTAATCGATGCATTCGAAACGGCACCACGGCCGTTCCTGTTAAAATGCTCCGGCGGCCATGACCGCACCGCTTTGGCGGCGGCCCTGTTTGTGATCACACGCGACGGCTGGAACGGTCTGGAATGCGCGCGCGGGCAATTCGATGCACTCACCTATGGCCACAAGCCGAAGCGGCATCAACACTGGCTGAAGCTGTTCCTGCAATTTGCTGCGGAAGATGCCAAAGGATTGCGGCCCAGCGATTGGGTCCGGGATTGCTACGATCCAGAGGTGTTCGCTGCTTGGCTTGCAGCCCATGGTCTTGCGGGCAGCCACAAAGGCATCTTCGAAAAACCGACGCGCAGTCCGTTTCAGCTTTAGAGTTTTCACTGCCGAAAAAACAGACGCCCGGCTGGGGGGCCAACCGGGCGTCCTTTGCGCCGTTACGCGCGAGTGCCGGGAGGGGATGACCGACACTGCTTGCGAAGAGGTGTCCAGCTTGCGAGCGGGGGGGCAGTGCGTGCCGGACGACGTCTCTTCGCAAAGGAAGATATGCAAATTGGCCACAGTTATCAAGTTTTTTCTACGTCAAGCACCTGTATAACAATTTATAAATGGACAGTGTCCATTACGCCACGACGCCCTAATCACCGGTTTACTGCGCCAAGGCGGCGGTCCACTTGATGTTGCCATGCCTCTGACAGTGCGGGCGTCTGCTTAACGCGCATCAACTGTACGTGATTGGGTGCTCTTGCGAACACCGCATCGAAGGCTTCTCTTACAGAAGGCGCTTCGGCGCGAACGATACGCGTAAGCGCACCCGTTGCAGGCGCAGTCCCCTCTTCGACGACACGGAAATACCAACCGCAACGGCCCGACACTGTCATCGCCTGCGGCAGGTCGGCACGGCCGGTATAGACAGCCAGCTTGAAACACGGCGCGCGCGGCTGACAGACCTCCAGAACGACCCCACCCCAGGCAAAGCGGTCGCCGATATGTACGTTTGTTTCATCGAGATCGCCGAGCGTCAGATTCTCACCAAACAAACCAGCACGGCAAAGGAGTTGTTTTTCCGTTTCCCACCATAGCCAGTTGCGCACGGGATAGGCGTAAACGGCCTTGTCCACGCCACCGTGATTTTCGAGATCGGCTTGCCCATCACCGCGAATACCTGTTTTGGCGACGAAGACGGTATCGCTTGCAACGGGTTGCTTATCGAAGCCGGAGAGCACCGCCGCGCCGCGCCAGTTGCCGATGATCTTGGGCAGGCCGATGTTGAGCGAAAGGAGTGTCGCGGTCATGCCTGCTTCCACTGGGCGAGCGCGGCAGCAAAGGCCTGCCAGATCGCGCGCGAGACGGGATCCTCACTCCAGCGCCATTCGGGATGCCATTGCAGGCCGAGAAGAAAACCTTTGGGCTCGACGAGCGAGACCGCTTCGATCTGACCATCCGGGGCAAGCGCTTCCACGCGCAAGGACGGCGCCAGACGGTCGATGCCTTGGCCATGTAGCGAATTGACCGTGAAATGCGTCTTTCCCGCCAACTCCGCGAGGAGGCCGCCCGGGGTTACGATCACATCATGGGCCGGGCCCCATTGCACGTCGCGCGGTGCATCCGCTTTTTCGCGATGATCGAGGCGGCCGGGAATTTCCTGCACGTGCTGATGCAGCGTGCCGCCCAGCGCGACGTTCAATTCCTGCATACCCCGGCAGACGCAAACCGTGGGCATGCCCGCCGCCACCGCCGAGCGCAGCAGCGGAATACAAAGGGCGTCACGATCCAGGTCTTGCCGTGCGGGTTCTCGTGCCGGCGGCCCGCCATAAAGATCCGGATGCACGTTGGAGGGCGAGCCGGTGAACAACAAGCCATCCATGGCGGAAAGAATGTCGGTGCGGTCCAGCGGCGGATCGAGCACCGGGATCAAAAGCGGCAGAGCGCCGATGCCATCGCGCACCACCGAGACATATTGCTGCAAAACCAGGTGGGCGGCCTCTTCCTCCAAGACACGGCGGTCACAGACAAGGCCGACAACGGGACGCTGGTGCATGTCCGTCAATCCCTCGATTTGGTACCAACGGCTGCTTTGGTCTCGCGAAGCACGAACAGGGCCTCGCTCACAGCTGCGCCCGCTTGCAGATTGCGCAGCGCCACCGTGGTGGGCAGACCTTGATCATCGATCACCGTCCATTGGCGCAGTTCCAAGGGGCTGTCCGCGAAGGTGATGATGATGTTGGGTTTGACGCGGTTCCTGCCCGTGCGCGCCTCGACCACGATCGTGCCGGGATTGTGCTGCACGGTGAGGATCGCGGTATTGTGCAAGAGATCGATCTTGTCGCCCAAAAGAAGGTCGAGCGGCGTGTCGGCGAGCGGATAACGGTCCACCGTTTTCATTTTGCTGTTGAAGACCGCCACGGTGCGCCCATCGGCAACGACCAGTAGCGGGCTCGGCGGCTGGTATTCAAAACGCAAACGACCCGGCTTCAGCAAGTAGAAGCGGCCCTGATCAAGCTGGCCGTTGGGGCCAATTTGGGTAAAATCGCCCTCCAGCGAGCGCAGTCCGTTCAGATAGGTGCCGACCTTTTCGAGCGCCGCGCGTCCCTCCTGGGAAAATTCGATATGGCGTGCGGGGGGCACCTGACCGGCCCCCAAAGCGGCAACGGTAACGGCAACCAAGAGCAGAAATTTGGCGATGCGGCGCATCACCTGCTCATAGCCCCCGATTGCTCCGGAAGGAAGAGGGAGCGATAAACTCCCGCGACTCGCCGCAACAGGACCAGCAATGCCCGAATACCGCAGCTACGACAGGATCGGTGTCATCGGGGCTGGCGCCTGGGGAACCTCGCTGGCGCTGACCGCCGCACGGGCTGGCCGCCAAGTGCGGCTGTGGGCACGCGAGGCGGAGGTGGTGGACGCCATTGCCGCGACCCGCCAGAACAGCCTTTTCCTGCCTGGGGTGCCCCTGCCCGAGACCATCGAGGGCACGCCTGATCTGGGGAAAGCAGTGGCAGGCGCCGACGCGCTGCTGATCGTCCCGCCGGCGCAGCATTTGCGTGCCACCTTGATGGCGGTGGCGGCGGTGGCGGCCAGGGGCACGCCGCTGGTGGTCTGCGCCAAAGGCATCGAGCGCGGCACGGGAAAGCTCGTTACCGAAGTTTTGGCGGAAGCCGCGGAGGGCTTTGCGCCCGCCATCCTTTCCGGCCCCTCCTTTGCGCGCGATTCCGCATTAGGCCTGCCCACAGCGGTGACCATCGCCGCGGAGATGGGAATCGCGGAGCGCCTGCAGGCGAGCCTTAGCCATTCGACCTTTCGCCCCTACGCCAGCGACGATCTTGTGGGTGTGGCCCTGGGCGGCGCGGCGAAGAATGTCTATGCCATCGCTTGCGGCATCGTCGACGGCATGGGGCTTGGCGAAAGTGCCAGAGCCGCGCTCCTCGCCCGCAGCTTTGCCGAGCTCTCACGGCTGGGTGGGGCGCTCGGCGCCCGTACCGAAACACTGATGGGGCTGGCGGGGCTTGGCGATCTGGTGCTGACCGCGACCAGCCCCACCTCGCGCAATTTTCATTTCGGCCAGGAGGTGGGACGCGGCAAAACGATTGCCGAGCTGCGCGTGCCGGGACACCCCCTTGCCGAAGGCGTCGAAACCGCCCCCGCGCTGGTGACACGCGCCCGCGCCGAGCAGATTGAACTGCCCGTCGCCGACACTATGGCGGCCGTGCTGGATGGCAGCCTGCCGCTTCAAGGCGCCATTCTACGGCTGATGAGCCGGCCGCTGAAATCGGAGTAACGTCCGCCCCGGACAACGTGTAAGGAGTATCAAATGCCTTTGTTCATGTTCATTGCCTTTGACAAGAAGCAGGGCGGCGCTGCCTTGCGCGCGATCACCCGCCCGCACCATGTCGAATACACAAAGTCTAACGGCAAGGTAAAATTCGGTGGCCCGTTTACGGGCAGCGACGAATCCATGATCGGCAGTTTCTCGATCATCGAAGCCGCCGATTACGACGAAGCTCAGGCTTATGTGAAGAACGATCCCTATGTTTTAGCCGGGCTTTTCGAGCGCCAGGAACTGCATCCCTGGAAGCTCACAATCAACACGTTCGAAAAGCTCTAATCCGCAACCGGAGACTTGGGCGGCGCACCGCTGCGTCATTCAAGTCGCGGTTGATATTCTTGAATGCCTTATGGTTATTCCCTAGGCTGAGAGATGCAGCTGGTTTGCCCGAGGGGGGCGCAGGGCCACTGCGAGACTGGGGGGCGGTATGCACGCATTCAGCGGCGGCAATTCGCACATTAGCACGCATGTCTGCTTGGGCGGCTTGGCATTCGCCTTCGACATTTTGCTCATTCACCTGCTGACACCCTTGCTGATCTATGCCCCTCTCTATGACATTCTCGCCATCACCGCCTTTTTCTGCATCCTTCTGTTTTTTTGTCTCGAGATTGCTTATTCGACGGTCTTTTGGCGCGCCCTGAAAGCGAAGGACAAATACCAATTTTCCGGCGCCTATGAGGAATGTACGGTGTGCGGCCAAGTGACGGATTTTCCCGCCACGCTGAGAATTTGGCAGTACTGGAACACCATTGAAATCAACTTCAAAAGCAGCGATGGCATCTTCAAATCGATAACAGCCGCGATTGTCAAAAATCGGCTTGAGAAGGGCGATGTCGAACTCGTCTTCAGCTTCCAGTCCAGCGGTTCGCACCGTGGCGCCGAGCGCGAAGGGGCGTATCTGGGCACCTTCATCCTGAAGCACGGCGCAGATGATGACACCGCGGAGGCGTTCTATTTCACGGAATCAAAGCGCAGCAATTTCCGCCACCTCTATATGAAGCGGATGCCGAGCTATCCGGCGTAACCTCTGGCAAAGAGTGCCGTCTTCGGCATAAACTGGCGCCATGCTCTTCGTTGTGACCGCACTCGACAAAAAAGATTCACTGGCTTTGCGCCTTTCGGTGCGCGAGGCGCATTTGGCCTATGCGCGCGAGACCGGGCGCATGAAGCTAGGCGGGCCACTTCTGGATGAGAAGGGCGAGATGGCCGGCAGCCTGATGATCGTGGAAGCACCGGACCGGGCGACGGTCGAGGCTTGGCATGCCGCCGATCCCTATGCCGAGGCCGGTCTGTTCGCGCATTCCGACATCCGACCCTGGAAGCCGACCTTCAATCCCTCCGGAGCCACCTTCTGATGGCCTACTGGCTGTTCAAAACCGAACCATCGGCATGGTCGTGGCAACAGCAGAAGAAAAGGGGTGCCAAGGGCGAAGCGTGGAGCGGCGTGCGCAACCATCAGGCCGCGAACAACATGAAAGCCATGGTGCAAGGCGATCTCGGCTTCTTTTACCATTCGGTGGAGGAGAAACGGATCGTCGGCATCGTCGAAGTGAGCGGGCTTTACCGTCTCGACCCCACGGATGAGACGGGAAAATTCGGTCTCGTCGAGGTTAAAGCCGTGGGCGATCTACCCAAACCCGTGACCCTAGCCACAATCAAGGCGGAGCCGAAACTCGCCGAAATGGTGTTGGTGAAAAACTCACGGCTTTCCGTCCAACCGGTCACACCTGCCGAATGGCAGATCATCTCAGCCATGGGCGGACTCAAGTAGAGGCAGTGGGCCGCTTACTGCTGCGGTGCCCGCTGAGCCGGCGCGGTGTTATCGACCGCGGTGTCGGCATCGAGCCCACCACCATCGCTCTGTTGTGCTGGCGCGGCTTGACCCGGGGCAGCAGCCTGATCCGGCGGAGGCGGCGGCGGCGAATTGGCGGCCAGAGCCTCATCGGTCTCGCCGGGCGGGATTTCGCGCACTTGATAGGTGGTCATGCCGTCGGTGCGCGCCACGCTGTAGAGCGCCACGCAGCTGTTCTGCTTCTTGAGATCCTTGCATTTTTTATGCGCGGCATCTTCGGTTTTGAGATCGGCCAGCAGTGTATAGGTCTCGCCACCCGCGCTCGCAGTGCAGGATTTGCGGCCCTTGACGTCGGTCGCCTTCGCGGCAGTGCTCGACAGCTCTGCGGAGGGAGAGATGACGCCAAAATCCCGCGCCTGGGTTAGGGTGGCAAAGCAAATGTCACGGCCACTCGGGCCAAAGACACCGCCGAAATAAAGCCCGGCCGCAATCGCAACCACGGCCAAGGCGCCGCCGCCGATCCAATAGGTCTTGCGAGTCTGGACGGAGGTCAAAATTGCGTCGACTTTGGACGGCGGGGTGGGCGTTGTTTCGGACACCGGTAAAATGACCTTTTGCTGGACCGCCCTACAGGGGCACATTGGAATTCGCTGGCGCCGACGGGCACCTAGGCCCTGTTCATATCGCCAAATCGGGCGCGCTTCTAGCCTCCCTTTGCAGACAGAGTGGCGCCCTAAACGATTAATACGGCAAAGATTTCCTGTTTGTAAGCTTCCCGGGCCAGGCCACGGTCACAGCGCCTTGCGGCGGGCGACGGTATAAGGGGTGTAACCGGCCTTTTCGTAGACCCCTGCCGCCAGTTCATTGCCCGCCAGATGGCCGATGCGGATGATTTTGTGGCCTTTGGCACGGCTCCAAGCCTCGCAAGCAGCCAAAAGCGCCTTTCCAGCCCCCTGCCCGCGTGCGCCCTCCTCGACATAAAGCTCGCAGATTTGCGCGGCGCGGCGCTCTTCTTCGATGACATAGGCTGGGGATTCGCTCTCGATCACCACCACCCAACCGATCAGGCCGCCTTCGCCCTCGGCGACGAAAATAGTGCCTTTTTCGGCTTCCTTCATCATGGCCGCGAATTGGTCTTCGCCATAGGCGGGATCCAGGCGGCGATCATATTCAAAGCCTGCTTCGTAACGCTGCAGCCCCCAGATAAAGGCGAGAATAGCGGGTCTGTCCTCAGGCAGGCGGGCGGAGCGGACGGTAATCATCTTAGAATTTCTCCTCACCTTCCCGGCGTCCAGGATCGGGGAAGTCGCGGTATAGAGCAAAGGTCAGATTGGCGGCAAAACGATTGACGTCGAAATGCCGGCTTTCGACGGGCTCGGCGCGGGCGGAGACTCGGGCAAAAGCGCGCTCCAGCTGAGCGAGATTTTGGGTCTGCATGACACAATGAAATTCGCCGAGTTCGCGGGGCCCGAGGCCCAGCTTGCGGCGCGTGAGCTGCCAGCCTTCGATCAAGCTTTGGGCCTTCAGATGCTCCAAGAAACGGGCGAGATTGCGGGCGAAATCGAGGTCCTTCGTTCCCGGCTTCAAATCGAAAAAAGCGTGGTAGTGGTCCATGGCTCGGCCAGACAAATCCCCGCCGCCAGTTTCCCGACGGCGGGGCGTTTCGTCTAGGGGCCTTAAGCGGCCGAAAGCGGCAGGCGCTTGGCGCGGACAGGCCGCAGCGGGATGACGTTCAACTCTTCGGCGGTTTCTTCCCGCGCGGGCAGGAGGCGCTTTTTGACTTCATGGCAATAAGGCAAGTAGCCGGCTTTGGCATAAGCGCGGGCGGCACCGGCATTGCGGGTGAGAAGATCGATGCGCATGGTGGCATAGCCGTTGGCCATCGCCCAATCTTCGCAAGCCCGAATGAGTTTCTGGCCGGAGCCTGAGCCGCGCCCGTCTTCGCTGAGATAAAGTTCGGCGAGATAGGCAAAGCGGCGCTCATCGGCGCGGATAAAGGCTTCGCTCTGTTCTTCGTAGACGGCAGCCCAGCCGATGGGGCGGTGCGCGTCGTCTTCGGCCATGAAGATCGCACCTTTTGCGGTGCGCTCGAGGAGGTAGGCGAAGTACTCCTCGGCCATGGCGAGATCGATCAAGTGGTTGGGTTCGAGGAACGATTCGTAGCGTTGCAGCGCTACGATGTAGTCGAGGATCACTGGCTTGTCGTTCGGCAGCCGCGCCTCTCTGATGGTACACACGATTGTAAGCTTGTCCCTGAGCCATCTCGGCGGACGGGTACCTGGAAACGCGGCAAAATCGGGCGAAATCCAGGCTCGTCACTTTGCTGATTGCAGTGGCGCTGTTGTACCGGGGCGGCTGTGGCGGCGGCAAGGTGGCAAGAAATATAAATCAGCGCAGTTCCCCGCCTTGGCATCATGCGAAGAAACGCCCCAAGCCCCTGAAGCCCGTCACTATTCAAGGAATTTTGCGAGAAGCTACGGGTGTTGCAAATCGGTAATGGCGGGGCGCTTTTTCCCCGCCGCCGATCAAGAACCACTTAACGGGCCGCAGCGGGCAGACCAGCCGTGCGCCGCTGGGCCCATAGAGCGAAGTCCAGCAGCGGGCCGGTCATGAAGGTTGTGGCCAGCGCCATCAGCACCATCATCGAGAAGATGCGCGGCGGCAGAATGCCGAGATCGTAACCGATGTTGAGCGCAATCAGTTCGACCAGGCCGCGGGTGTTCATCAGCGCGCCGAGCGAGAAAGCTTCGTTCCAGCTCATGCCGGTCAGCCTCGCCGGAATCATGCTGCCGACCACCTTGCCGGTTACCGCCACTGCGATGATTCCGGCCAGCACATACCAGCTGGTAACATCGTTCAAGAGATTGACTTGGGTGCGCAGGCCGCTGAAGGCGAAGAAGAGTGGCAGCAGAAAGACGGTGCTGAAATTTTCCAGCCGTAGGGCCAGATAATCGTGGAAGTCCTTGTTTCGCGGCATCACCACACCAGCCAGGAAGGCGCCGAACAGCGCGTGGATGCCCATGGCTTGCGTCGCCAGCGCCGAGGCCGTCATGACGATCAGAACAACGGCGATGACAGTGAGCGATTGCCGGCCCTGGATCAGCCGCCCGATGGGCAGCCAGTGCGCGAGCATAGGCCGGGCGATGCCCAGCATGGCCGCCACATAGACTACCAGAAGCCCGAGATTGACGATGGTCGAGGTCAATCCGGTGGCGCGCGCCAGGGCCACGACGATGGCAAGAATGGCCCAGGCCGTGGCGTCGTCCACCGCAGCGCAAGTCGTGGCCGTGGCGCCCAGCGGTGTCCGCGTCAAGCCGCGATCATTGAGGATGCGCACCAGCACCGGAAAGGCCGTGATGCTCATGGCAATGCCCATGAAGAGCGCGAAGGTCACGAACGAGGTCCCCGGCGCGGCATAGGATTTGTAGAGCACAAGCGAAGCAACCACGCCCAGGAGATAGGGCACCATGATGCTGGAATGGCTGACCACGATGGCGGTCTGCGCCCGGCGCTTCAGATTGGTGACATCGAGTTCCAGCCCGACCACGAACATGAAGAGGCAGACGCCGATCTGGCTGAAAAGCTGCAGCACACCCAGCGAGGCTTTGGGAAAAATGAACGTGAAGGCATCCGGTGCCAGCCAGCCGAGCAATGAGGGCCCCAGCAAGATGCCTGCCGCAATTTCACCGATAACCGCAGGCTGACCGAAATGGACCGCTGCTGCACCCGCAAGCCGTGCCGCAACCACGATGACGATAAACTGCACCAAGAGGCCGGCCAGCGGCTCGTGCATATTTTGCCAGAAGGCGGACCAGACACTTGCGCCATGGCCTGCTTGCACCACCGGCAAGGCAGCAGAAAAATCCCGGCCCAGATAGAATGTGGCACAGAGGCCGAGAACGAAGATGACCGAAACAACGCCATAGATCGCCAAAATCCGTCGCAAGACATAACCTCCCCTTCTGCGCCACGCCAACGGGCACGCGAACGGCTACCGTCCCCAGATCAGCGCGCATACCGATGCGCGCGTGCCCGTATCGTCAAATTTTTGATGGATCCGCCGCGGCCCTCGAGCGCACGTGCGTATGCGTCTATAACCCGAAATTTGGAGTTAGTGCAATTATAATTTGCTACTCCCCGTCAAAACAAAACCCCGCCAGTTGCCCGGCGGGGTTGATGTCGTTGCCTGAGGCGAAGGTTTAGGCTTTGAGGGCCGCAAGCACTTCGTCCAGCATCTTCTTGGCATCGCCGAACAACATCCGGTTGTTCTCTTTGTAGAACAGCGGATTGTCGACGCCGGCGTAACCAGACGCCATCGAACGCTTCATGACGACAGAGGTCTTGGCCTTCCACACTTCCAAGACCGGCATGCCGGCGATGGGAGAGGTGGGGTCTTCTTGCGCTGCCGGATTGACGATATCGTTGGCACCGATAACCATCGACACATCCGTGTCTGGAAAGTCATCGTTCAGCTCGTCCATTTCCATCACGATGTCGTACGGCACCTTGGCCTCTGCGAGCAGCACGTTCATGTGCCCCGGCATACGGCCCGCAACCGGGTGGATGCCGAAACGCACGTTCTTGCCCATCTCGCGCAGAACCTTGGTGATCTCATAGACCGTATGCTGAGCTTGGGCGACCGCCATGCCGTAACCCGGAACGATGATGACCGACTTGGCTTCCTTCAGCAGCTCCGCCGTTTCCTGCGCGCTGATGGGGGTGACTTCGCCAACCGGACCGGCATCGCCGCTCTTCTTGGCAACCGCACCGCCGCCCGTGCCGAAACCACCGGCAATCACCGACAGGAAGTGACGGTTCATCGCCTTGCACATGATGTAGGAAAGGATCGCACCCGAAGAACCGACCAGCGCACCGACGACGATAAGAAGATCGTTCGAGAGCATGAAGCCCGTCGCCGCCGCGGCCCAACCCGAATAGGAGTTGAGCATCGACACCACCACCGGCATATCCGCGCCGCCAATCGCCATCACCATATGGATGCCGAAGAGAAGTGCGCTCACCGTCATGATAATAAGCGGAAGCGTGGCCGTCTGGATACTATCGGCGGTGACGAAGGCGTAACCGAAGTACAGCACCAGCACGAGGCCCGTCAGGTTGATGAAGTGACGGCCCGGCAGCAGCATAGGCTTGCCGCCGATCTTGCCCGACAGCTTGCCGAACGCGATTACCGACCCGGAGAAGGTCACCGCACCAATCAACACGCCGATATAGATCTCGGTGACGTGGATGACGTGCTCGGCACCAACGAACTGGATCGACGTGTCGATGAAGCTGGCGTAACCGATGGTGCAAGCCGCCAGACCCACCAAGCTGTGCATGATGGCGACCAGTTCCGGCATCTGAGTCATCTTGACCACGCGGGCCGCGATAATGCCGACGGTGCCGCCGACCGCCATGGCCGCGATGATGAAGACCAGACCGCCCGGCATCACCAGCTTCCATTCTTCATGACCACCGGGAATTTCCACCAGACGGCTGCCGAAGATGGTCGCCAGAACGGCAATCGTCATGCCGATGATGCCGAACCAGTTGCCACGGCGGGAGGTCTCCGGATTGGAAAGACCGCCGAGGCTAAGGACGAAAAGAATGATGGCTCCGATATAGGAGACCGTCGTCAGAGTTGCAGACATGTGTGCGGCCCCCTATTTGCGGAACATCATCAGCATGCGCCGCGTTACCGCGAAGCCGCCGAACATATTGATCGAAGTAAGCGCGATACCGACGATGGCGATCCAGCGGATCAATTCGTCAGGCCGTGCAATCCCAGGCGCCACTTGCGGGGCGATCTGGATCAGCGCTCCGATCGTGATGATGCTCGAGATGGCATTGGTGACACTCATCAGCGGCGTATGCAGCGCCGGTGTGACGTTCCAAACCACCATATAGCCGACGAACACCGCCAGCACGAACACCGTGAAGTGCCCGATAAAGGCCGGTGGCGCATAAAGGCCGATCAGTACAAACAACGCGACCGCCACGATGGGCAGCGTGAGGGCACCGAACACCTTCGCCACAACGCTCTTTTCCTTGACCGGCACAGGGGCGATGGCTGCCTTGGGAGCGGGCGGCGCGGGAAGTTTGAGCGGCGGCGCCGGCCAAGTGATCTCACCATCCTTGATCACGGTGAAGCCGCGGATCGCATCGTCTTCCATATTGACGACGATCTGACCGTCCTTGGCCTTGCACAACTCTTCGGTGAGGCGGAAGAGGTTGGTTGCATAAAGCGTCGAGGACTGCTTGGCGAGGCGGGACGCCAGATCGGTATAACCGATGATGGTGACGCCATGCTTGACCACCGCTTTGTCGGCTTCGGTCAATTCACAGTTGCCGCCACGTTCCGCCGCCATATCGACGATCACGCTGCCGGGCTTCATCGAAGCGACCATTTCGGCCGTGATGAGCTTGGGCGCGGGCTTGCCCGGGATCAGGGCCGTCGTGATGATGATGTCGACGTCCTTGGCTTGCTTGGCGTACATTTCGCGCTGAGCCTTCTGGAAGCCCTCGCTCATCACCTTGGCATAGCCGCCGCCGCCCGAGCCTTCTTCCTCGTACTCGACCTTGACGAACTCGCCGCCCAGCGATTTGACCTGATCGGCAACTTCGGCGCGCGTATCATTGGCACGCACGATGGCGCCGAGACCTGCCGCCGTTCCGATCGCGGCCAGACCGGCAACGCCAGCACCAGCGATAAACACCTTGGCAGGCGGGATCTTGCCAGCCGCCGTAATCTGACCGTTAAAGTAGCGGCCAAAGGCGTTGGCCGCTTCGATCACCGCGCGATAGCCGCCGATACCCGCCATTGAGGTCAGCGCATCCATCTTCTGCGCGCGCGACAACAGCCGCGGCACGCAATCCATGGCCAGCACGGTCACCTTGCGCTCGGCGAGAGCTTTCATGAGGTCGGGATTCTGCGCCGGCCAAATAAAGCTGATCAGCGTCTGTCCCGCCTTCATCAGCGCGACTTCGCGCATCTCCGGCTCGCGGACTTTGAAGACGATATCAGAGGCCGACCACAGCTCGGCTGCGCTTGAAACGACTTTTGCACCTGCATTCGTGAAGGCGTCATCGAAGAAGCTGGCGCCATCACCGGCGCCGCTTTCGACCGTCACAGAAAATCCAAGTTTTATAAGTTTCTCGACAGTGTCCGGAGCGGTTGCGACCCGCTTTTCACCGGCATAAGTCTCTTTCGGGATTCCGATGGTTTGAGGCATGGTTCACGCATCTCGTTGGTTGATCGAGGGCAACGGATCCCTCATACGGGCCACGGATATGGAGGCGGAAATTGGGCTGTAAAATGCAAGTATACCAGTCGAAAAGACAGCCGAAGCCAGCCCCCAAATTTAGCCGCGGTCGGCATAACCCAAAGATTCTTCATGGGCAACGCGGCTAGATGCGGCATTACACCCTTAAAGTGTGCATTCCTGCAGCATGTATTGGTTTGCCGGGCTTACAGTTGTGAGAAACGCCTGCATTGTTGGTGATTAAAGCCCACTGTCGAGCGCTGTCAGGTGCGAAAGAGCAAGAGCCCGAGCAGAAGCAAAGCGAGGGCGGCAACATTCCATTTGAGCAACGATACAAAAAGACGCCAAGTGCGCAGATGCTCCCCCATCTCCAAGGTGACAGGCCGTTCCGGATTCTCGTCGAGATCGTCCATGGCGAGGCTCCCACTGCACCGCCCGCAGAAGACCGGAGCGGGCTGCAAAGATCAATGGCGGATGCCCGAGTTCACGTTACCGTGCAGCACTGCGAATATGTCGCAGCTTAGCGTGGCATGCAAAAGCTTCTTAGCATGTTTCCGGCAAATACATTTGGATCATCAAACCCGCCTGCATTTCAATCCAATGCCAGCTCGTCCGGCGAGCGCGAAGGATCGGAATGCTCCCAATCGGCCAAAACCGCGCGCAGAGCGGCCACCAGGGCCAACGGCTGATCCAGCATCATGTGGTGCTGCGCCTGGGGAATCTCCACCACCGGCGCCGAACGGCCGAGCAGATTGAACATGAATTCGCCAATGGCGGGAGGCATCAAAATCGAATGTTCGCCGCGGAAAATGGCAATCCGGCATTTGGTATCGCGCAAGCGCGCGGCCATATCGCCAATGGAGAAATTGCGCCATATCTGAGGATCGAACTTCCAGGTGAAGCCGCCCCCGACTTGGCGCAGGGAATGGCGCGCGACGTAATCCAGAAGATAAAGATTCTCGCAGACCTGCGGCGGCAAAAGGCGAAAACGCGCCAAGGCGGCGGCGATATCGGGATAAATGTTATGCGGCCGGAAGGCTGGTGGCCCAGGACGCGGGCGATCCGGCGGATTGACCGGCGAATCAAGAATGATCGTCCCAGCCAGCCGCTCGCCATAAAGAGCGCCGGCCAAAATCGTTACGAAGCCACCGAAGCTGTGGCCGATGATCACCGGCGGCTCATCGAGGGCAAGCATGCCCGAATGCTCGCACACCGCCAACACCTCAGCGGCGAAACACTCCATCGAATAGCCGGCGGGGCGCCATTCGCTGTCACCCATACCTGACAGATCGATTGCCACCACATGGTAGTCCCGCGACAGAAAGGGAGCGATGACACTCCACCAATAGGCATGGGCGGCATTGCCATGGACCAAGAGCAGGCCGGGCTTGGAAGGGTCGCCCCAGCGCAAGTAGTGGACGCGCGCGCCCTCCACCATGACATGCTCATGCTGCGGAACGACGGCGACAGCCTCCCGGAACCACTGCGGCACTTCGGGCGGGCGGCCAGCCAACGCGGCCAGAGGGGTCTCCAACTCGGGAAAATCGACCTTGCTGACGGTTTCGTCACTCATGCACAAAAGCTCGCATATAGAGGCCGCTATCTCAAGTCGCGTGGTGCAGGGCTATTGGTCCTCAGCCGGATCAATTGAGGCAAATTTACGATTGGTTTACCCGGTCCCTTCTGTGCCACCAAAAGACACATCTTAAACAGACCTTTACCCAGACCTGACCACCATGGGCCCTAACATTCGAGGATTCGATGGCCCAGACCATACTCATTGTCGATGACGATCCCGTGCAGCGCCGATTGCTGGAAGCAGCCATCAGCCGCTCCGGGATGACCGTCGTGACCGCCCCCGGCGGCGGGCCCGCGCTCGATCTCATCAACGGGCCGAAGGGCGAGCAGATCGCGCTGGTACTACTCGACCTCATCATGCCGGATATCGACGGCCTCGAAGTGCTGTCGAAGGTTCGTGTCAGCCATCCCGATCTGCCGATCATCGTGCTGACGGCCAAAGGCGGCATCGATTCCGCCGTCGAAGCCATGCGCGCTGGCGCCAACGATTTCCTGGTCAAGCCCGCCAGCCCTGAACGCATCGCGGTTTCGATCCGCAACCAGCTGAAGATTGGCACGCTGTCGGGCGAGATCACACGGCTGAAAAAGAAGAGCGACAACCGCCTCTCCTTCGACGATCTAATCGCCAAATCCGATGAGATGAAGCAGGTGGCGCGCCTCGGCGTGCGTGCGGCGCAATCGGCCATTCCGATTCTGATCGAAGGTGAAAGCGGCGTCGGCAAAGAGCTGGTAGCACGGGCCATTCAGGGTTCGTCGGATCGCTCCGGCAAACCCTTTGTGGCGGTCAACTGCGGCGCTATTCCCGAAAATTTAATCGAATCCATTCTGTTCGGGCATGAAAAGGGCTCGTTCACGGGCGCCAATGAACGCCATCTCGGCAAATTCCAGGAAGCCGACGGCGGCACGCTATTCCTCGACGAAGTGGGCGAGCTGCGCCTCGATATGCAGGTGAAGATTTTGCGGGCCCTGCAGGAAGGCGAAGTCGATCCCGTCGGCTCCAAACGGCCGGTGAAGATCGATGCCCGCATCATCTCAGCGACCAATCGCGATCTGGCGGAGCTGACCAAAGATGGCCGCTTTCGCGAAGACCTGTTCTATCGCCTCAATGTCTTTCCGATTTTTGTGCCGCCCTTGCGCGAGCGCAAAGCCGATGTGCCGGCCCTGACCCGCCATTTCATCACCCGCTTTGCCATCGAAGAGCACAAACCCGTGGCGGGGCTGACGCCGGACGCTGCCGATCTCTTGGATCGCTATTCCTGGCCGGGCAATGTGCGCCAGCTGGAGAACACCATTTTCCGCGCCGTGGTGTTGTGCGATGGCGCCCTGCTCGACACTTGCGATTTTCCGCAAATCGCTTCGGCCATGGGCGTGGAAAACCGCCCGCGCAGAGCCTCAACTGTGGCTGACGCACAGGCCATGCAGGCGTCCAATTATTCGCCCGCACTGCCCTCGTCGCCCTACACCATGTCGCTGGTGGATGGCGCCGGCCATATGCGCAAGATGGACGATATGGAATCCGACATCATCCGCACCGCGATCTCTCGCTATGACGGCCATATGTCGGAAGTGGCAAGACGGCTAGGGATTGGCCGCTCGACACTGTATCGCAAGCTGAAAGAATTCGGGCTGGAAGAATCCGAGACGCCAACCGACGAGGAGCCGCCGCAGCAGGCGTTGGGTTAAGGACCCCTACCGCATCCCCAACGCGCTGAGGTAGAGATCGAGCATGGCTTCGGCTTCTTGGAAGTCAGCTTTATCCAATTTGCGCAAGCGAATGACTTGGCGCAGGGTTTTGACGTCAAAACCTTCGCCCTTGGCTTCGGCATAGACTTCCTTGATATCGTCCGCGAGCGCTTTCTTTTCTTCTTCGAGGCGCTCTACACGCTCGACGAACCCACGCAGACGATCTTTCGCGAAGCTGGCTTTGACCATGACGGGCCTCTAAAACTCAAGGGGGCGCGGAACCTAACCCTCGCCTTCGCGCGGTGCAATGTCGGGCTGCGGACTAATTGTGGGTCGTTTGGTCCTGGGCGGAAGCAGCCATATCCGCCAAGGCTCGTTCCAGAATGGGGATAAGGCGGGCAGCCAAGGCTTCCGCCGCTTCAGGCGTCGCGATCAAATCCTGGCGAATTTCAATCAAAACATGTGGCAAGCCGTGCTGCGTGCCATGCCGGTTCAGGGTGTCGTTCTCCAGGGCACCATCATAGGGCTCGTTATCGCCGGTGACGAAACCGGCCTCAGTGAGCCGCGCGATCAAGGGCCGTGCCAGCCGCCCATCGCGATCCCACAAGATGCCAATCTCCCACGGCCGCGCGTGGCCTTTGAAAACCGGTGTGAAGCTATGGATCGATATCAGAACAGGCAGGATGCCTGTTTTACGGACACGCATGATCTCTTCTGCAATGGCGGTGTGATAGGGCGCATGAAAAGCCGCGATACGGCGGGCAATCTCATCCGGGCCGATAGCGCGGTTGCCAGGAATGATGCTGCCATCCGACAATTGCATCACCAGGGTGGGATCGTCCTCGCCTCGGTTGAGATCGATGAGGAGCCGCGACCAGCGGCCTAGAATCGCCACGGCGGCGAAATGAGCGGCCAAAGCGCGCATAATCTCAGCGGCGCCAATGTCATAGGCGATATGGGTTGCTAACAATTGGGCGGCTAGGCCCAAGCTGCCGTAACCCTCCGGCAGGTCCCTGGCCGCATGATCACATAGGAAAATTAGCTCTGATAGGGCTTGGCCGGATTGCGCTTGGGCGGGCCGGATCGCGATAAAGGGTGTGGCTGTCATCAAGGCGTAATCATTGGCATAATGCAGGCCCCCCGCAAGCCTCAAAGCAGAGGAGCGTTGACGCCGCACTCCGTTTGCGCGACATCCTGACAACGCTATGCGCCTCGTAATTGCCCTGATTCTCGTCTCTACGGTATCTGCTCACGCTGACTTTGTTCTTTGCAACAAGGCCAACGTGGCGGCAAAGGTAGCGCTTGGTCAATATAATGGGATTTCGTGGGAAAGCCGAGGCTGGTGGACAATTCCGTCGCGAAAGTGCGAGACGCTCAAGCCCGGACAACTCACGGCGCGCTACTATTACCTATATGCAATGGATGGCGAGTCAGGCACGTGGAATGGAGGAACCTATTTTTGCACCTCCCCTCAGCAAGACTTCAAGATCGCCGGGCGGGGTAGTTGCGCGGCGCGAGGATTTGACCGCAAAGGTTTCTTTGCCGTCGATACGGGCAATAGCCCAAATTGGAAGCAATCACTGTCGAATTAGGATGCGGAAGACGATTCATGAGGCGCAGACGTAAAACGAAAATCCTGGCGACACTCGGTCCAGCCAGCTCGACCCCCGAACGGATCAGGGCGCTTTTCGAAGCAGGCGCCGACGTGTTCCGCATTAACATGAGCCACACCCCACACGCGCAGCTGGCGGAATACTACCGCATGCTCCGCGAGCTGGAAGAAGCGGTGGGCCGCCCGATTGGCATTCTCGCCGATCTGCAGGGCCCCAAGATTCGTCTCGGCACACTGCCCGGCGGCCAGCGCGAAGTGCACAGAGGCGACAAGCTTCACCTCGTGCTCAAGGCTGCGGTGGAAAGCGGCGACGACATTCCCGTTCCGCATCCGGAAATCTTTGCGGCCATCCAGCCGGGCGAAAACATCCTGGTCGATGACGGCAAAATCCGCCTGACGATTGTCGATGTCGACAAGAATTCGGCTATCGCGGAAGTCCAGAATGACGGCTGGCTGAAGAACAAGAAGGGCGTCAATCTGCCCGATACGGTTCTGCCGATCCCGGCGATGACACCCAAGGATCGCAGCGATCTGGATGCTGCGCTCGCTGTGGGTGTGGATTGGATTGCGTTGTCCTTCGTGCAACGCCCCGATGACGTTGCTGATCTTAAGAAGGTCGTCAACGGTCGCGCCGGCTGCTTGGCGAAAATCGAAAAGCCCCGCGCCATCGAATGGCTGCCGGAAATCCTCGACGTCTCCGATGCGCTGATGGTGGCGCGCGGCGATCTCGGCGTCGAATTGCCGATGCAGGAAGTGCCTGGCAAGCAGAAGTACATCACCAAGCTTGCCCGCAAAGCCGGCAAACCCGTGGTGGTGGCGACCCAGATGCTGGAATCGATGATCACCGCGCCGGTTCCGACCCGCGCCGAAGTCACCGATGTTGCCAACGCCGTTTACGATGGCGCCGACGCAGTGATGCTTTCGGCCGAGTCAGCCGCCGGTCAGTATCCGGTCGAAGCGGTCACCATGATGGACCGTATTGCCTCGACCGTCGAAGGCGATCCGCAATACCTCTCGTTCATGGAAACACAGCGCAACGAGCCGGAATCGACCACGCCGGATGCGATCATGGCCGCCGTGCATGAGATCACCCAGACCATCCAGGCCCGTGCCATCGTTTGTTGGACAAATTCCGGTTCAACGGCGCTGCGCGCTGCCCGCGAGCGTTCGGATGCGCCGATCATCGCGCTGACACCGAAGATCGAAGTCTCCCGGCGCCTCTCCCTCGTCTGGGGCCTGCACTGTATCTACACCGAAGATGCGCAGGATCTGGACGATATGGTCGAGCGCGCGACGCGCTTTGCCTATCTGGAAGGCTTTGCCAAGCCGGGCGAGCGTATCGTGGTGACCGCGGGTGTGCCGCTTCGCACCTCGGGTGCCACCAACATGCTGCGTGTCGCCTTCGTTGGCCCGCAGAAGTAAGCTTCGCCAATAGCCAATAGCGAAGAGGGCGTGGTGTTCGGCACCGCGCCCTTTTTGTTTGGATCAACGGGAACAATTTGGCGCCGGGAAATTGCGCCGAGCGCAGGCACAGTTACGCAATGGTACAAATATAGCGAGCGCGCCCCTGGGCGCGGTGGTACTACATTAGAATTAAATCAAACAGAGTTGTGCCAATCGCGACGCATCGTTGGTTTTTGCGGCCGCTCATATAGAGAAAAACATGGCCGATGGTCTTCCTGCCTCTGCCGCCCCAAGGCACGCTCCATCGAGCGGCGCTGCCTCTGCAACCGGATTGACGAGCGACGAAGCGCAGCGCCGCCTTGCCGCCAATGGAACCAACGCCATCCAAGATGTGGCCCAAAAACCGGTCAGGCAAGCCTTGGGGAAACTCTGGGCCCCTGTTCCGTGGATGCTGGAAGCGGCGATCCTGCTGCAATTGGTGCTGGGTGAATACTTTGAAGCGGGCGCCGTTGCGGTGCTTCTGCTGTTCAATGTGGGCTTGGGATTCTTCCAAGAAGGCCGCGCCCAAGCAACACTCGACGCGTTGAAATCCCGTCTGCCCTTGACCGCATCGGCGCGGCGCGACGGCACCTGGAAAACACTGCCAGCGGCCCAATTGGTGCAGGGCGATGTGGTCAAGCTGTCGCTCGGTGCCGTGGTCCCCGCCGACGTGCGGCTGATAGACGGCTCTCTCCTGATCGACCAATCGATGCTGACCGGCGAATCCGTGCCGGTCGAGGCGGCAGCCGGTTTTGCGACTTATGCCGGTGCTCTGGTGCGGCGGGGAGAAGCAGTGGCCGAGATCGTCGCGACGGGCACGCGCACGAAATTTGGACGCAGCGCTGAGCTCATCCGTATCGCCCATGTCGAAAGCACCGAGCAAAAGGCTATTTTTCGCGTGGTGCGCAATTTGGCTTTGTTCAATGGCGGCATGACCATCTTGCTCACCATCTATGCCATTTACCTCGCCCTTCCATTCGCACAGATCGCGCCGTTGGTGCTGGTTGCCGTTCTGGCTTCAATCCCTGTGGCCCTGCCCTCCATGTTCACTCTGGCGGCGACGGTTGGCGCCCGTGCGGTGGCGCGGCGCGGAGTCTTGCCGACGCGACTTTCGGCACTCGACGAAGCAGCCGAGATGGACGTTCTGTGTGCCGACAAGACCGGCACATTGACGCGCAACGAACTCGCGGTCACCGCCTGCCGCGCGCTGCCGGGATTCGATGAGGGCCAAGTCTTAGCGCTGGCGGCGCTGGCAAGTTCCGACGGCGGCGCCGATCCCTTGGATGCCGCAATCCGCACCGCGTCCGCCAAGGCCAATCCCTCGGCATGGAAACTCGTTACCTTCATACCGTTCGATCCGGCGCGAAAAATGTCGGAAGCGACAGCGACCGACGCCGATGGCCATCCCTTACGAATCGTCAAAGGCGCCTTGGCCGCCGTCGCCGCGATGGCCGAACCGTCCCCGAGCGCCACCGCGACGGTCGAAGAGCTTCAAGCCAAAGGGTTTCGCGTGCTCGCGGTGGCGATGGGAGCAGCCATGCCGCTAAAGATTGCAGGTGTCATTGCACTGAGCGATCCGCCGCGCGACGATTCCTCAGCGCTCATTGCGCAACTGCATGACCTCGGCGTGCGCGTCGTAATGGTGACCGGCGATGCGGCAGTAACGGCGCGCGTGGTTGCGGACGCGGTTGGCATCACCGGGCCAATCTCAGCCACCGTGCCGCTGCCGCGCGACATCCACGCCGAGGACTTTGCGGTCTTTGCTGGTGTGCTGCCCGAAGACAAATACGCGCTGGTTCAGGCCTTACAGCAAGACGGCCATGTGGTCGGCATGTGCGGTGACGGCGCCAACGATGCGCCCGCATTGCGGCAGGCCCAGATGGGCATCGCGGTCTCGACGGCAACCGATGTGGCGAAATCGGCGGCAGGCATTGTGCTGACCGAAGCAGGCCTTGGCGGCATCGTCGCCACGGTGCAGGAAGGCCGCGCAACCTTCCAGCGCATTCTGACCTATACACTGCGGTCCATCATCCACAAAGTCGTTCAAGTGCTGGTTTTGATGTGCGGCCTCGTCATCACCGGCGGCGCCATCTTAACGCCTTTGCTGATGGTGCTGATGATGGTGGCCGGTGATTTCCTTGCCATGTCGTCATCCACCGATAACGTGCGCGCGTCCCCGAAGCCGAATGTCTGGCGGATCGGCAACCTCACCATTGTGGGTGTCATCATGGGATTCTTCGACCTCGGCTTTTGCATCGCCGTCCTTGCCACCGGGCATTTCGTGCTCGGTCTTAGCACCCAGGCGCTGCAGACGCTGACGGTCGTAACGCTGGTGTTCAGTGGCCAAGCGGTTTTCTACGTCGCGCGTGAACGCCGCCACTTGTGGAGTTCGCGGCCTGGGCCGTGGCTCCTCGCGTCATCGGCCGTCGATATCGCGCTGTTCAGCACACTGGCCATCCTCGGCGTATTGATGACACCCCTGCCGGCGCTGGTCGTGGCCGGTGTGTTCGCCGCTGCGCTCGTTCTGGCGCTCCTGCTCGACATCGTGAAACTCGTGCTCTTCAGCCGCCTTGCCGTTGCCTGATGGCGCCATGCTGCGCCTCGCGCGGCCTATGGTCCGCTGCGGGACGGCGCGCTCTCGAACAGAGGGGCTTGCGGCACAGCCCTTGGCTTTCTTATATACGACCTGTATATACTATATGTATAGATCGTATATGGAGCTTTCATGGGCATTGTGAACATCGATGACGATTTGCACGATCTGGTGCGTAGGGCGAGCAAAGTATCCTGTCGTTCGATCAATGCGCAGGCCGAGTATTGGATCAAAGTCGGCATGCTCTGCGAGACCAATCCGACACTGACTTTCTCCGAGATCATCAAGCGCGAGCTTCGTTCCGCAGGCGTTTCGGCGGAGCCATTGGCGTTAGAAGCATGACGAAGCAGCCTGAAGAGCTGGCGCTGCTGGCCGAATCCGGCCGGCTGTTGGCTTGCGTATTTGCGCTTTTGGATGGAACCGCGCTCGCCGGGCTGTCGACCCTTCAGGTCGATACCATGGTTGAGCACTTCATCGTCGATGATCTTAAGGCTCGACCCGCGAGCAAGGGCCAATATGGCTATGGTTTTGTGTTGAACTCTTCGGTGAACGCGGTGGTGTGCCACGGCGTTCCATCGTCATCGAATGTGCTGCGAGACGGCGATATCGTCAATTTCGATATCACGCTTGAGAAGAACGGCTACATCGCCGATTCCAGCAAAACCTATCTCGTTGGTGCGGTAAAACCCGCCGCGAAGAGACTCGTCCAGACCACCTACGAAGCTCTGTGGATGGGCATAAGGGCGGTTCGCCCAGGGGCGCGGCTCGGAGACATCGGTTGGGCGATCGAACGCCATGCCAAACGGAATGGCTATTCTGTCGTGCGTGATTATTGCGGTCACGGCATCGGCCGGGAAATGCATGAGGAACCGCAGGTTCTGCACTTCGGTAAGCCGGGAACGGGCCTTGCCCTGCGCGAAGGCATGGTTTTTACGATCGAGCCAATGCTCAATCGAGGCCGACGGGATGTGAGGACGGAGGCTGACGGTTGGACTGTTGTAACGAATGATGGATCGCTTTCCGCACAGTTCGAGCACACCGTTGCCGTGACAGCATCCGGCGTGTCGGTGCTGACGCTACGCCCCGACGAACGGAACATGATGCGCAAGATGAAGGTTGTAGCCTGAATGATCGCCGAAACCGCACCGGCGAACAGGAGCAACTGACTTCTTCGCCGGCAATGGGATCATTGAGGCCGGTGCGGCTGTGCTCCGGATGCCTCGGGAATGGCACGAGCAACAGCAACAGGCCCCCCATTCCCTTGATTTCGTGCGCCACGGTGAACAGCAAAAGTCCCAGGATAGCCGTTGGATACAAGCCTATTGGATATCTATTATATCCCCTGGCCTTCAACCGCCCGCGAAAGCGCATCGATGTGGTGCTGCAGGCCTTCAAATTGGGGGTCGAGAGCAATGGCGGCGCGGTACATCTTTAGCGCGCCTGCCTTGTCGCCATAATCTTCCAGCATCTCCGCGAGCTGGGCCATAGCTTGGAAATGGCGTGGATTGAGCTCGACCGCCTTTTGCAGCGAGACCATAGCGGCCCCGTCCTCGCCATTTTCGGATTGCATCAGCCCGCGCCGGTGCCAAGCCTCGGCATAGCGCGGTGCGATATCGATGATGCTGTCGTAAAGTTTGCGGGCAACATCTTTGCTGCCCGCCGTCAGCGCCGCAGCGGCCCTGGTCATCAAAAGGTCGACGCTGGGGCTGCCGGAGTTCAGGAAGCTACCCAGGATCTGCGCTTCGAGAGGTTTGGCATCTTCGGCGGTATCCGCCGTCTTCAATTGGGCGAACAATTTATCCACAGGCGACGGCGCCGCAACGGCGGACGCCGCGCAGCACAGCAAAAGCGTGAGGAAAAACAGTATCCGCATGAGGCAAGGCTAACGCAATGCCGGAGCAGCCAGAAGAAAAATCAGTCTAGAGCAATCTCCAGATGAGCCCGATTTAACCTTGGCGCGCCTTGAAGCGGGGGTTCTTCTTGTTGATGACATAGGTGCGGCCGCGCCGACGGATCACGCGACAGTCCTTGTCGCGCTTCTTCAGCGAGCGGAGCGAGTTGCGGACTTTCATGGCACGCCTTTTGTAATTCGAACGATTGCGAGCCAAACCGATACGTAGCTCGTCCCGCCAAGGAGGCGCGGTTCTAGTCGGCAGCGATTAGGGTGTCAACTGTGGGGATTCCGTCGCAAATCCGCGCCGCGGCTATGCTAGGAATGTGTCCCAATACGTCCGGGGGAGGCACGAGGAAAGTGCGCGGAATTGTTCTGTTTTTGGCTTATGTGCTGTCGCTGGCGTTGATTGCGGTGGCCTATGGGGCGCAAGGGGCCACGCCACCGATACCCACCCCCTCGCCGCTCGCCGAGGATGCGGCTTTTGCCGCTTTTGTGCAGGATTTCCGGGCGGAAGCCCTGAAAGCCGGGATCGCGCCCGAGACTTACGATGCCGCCACCAGCGGCATAGAGCGCAACCAGCGTGTGGCCGATCACAATCTCAACCAGCCCGAATTCGTTAAACCGATCTGGGACTATCTTGATAGTGCGGTGTCGCCCCGGCGGGTGGCGGATGGCCGCGCGGTAACAATCGCCAATGCGCCGGTTCTGGCACAGCTTTCCGCCAAATACGGTGTGCCGAGTGAGATTCTTGTCTCCATATGGGGCAATGAATCCGATTATGGCCGCGGTGGGGGCGGCTATAAGATGATCGAGGCACTGGCGACACTGGCTTATGACGGGCCCCGGACCGATTATGCTAGGCCGCAGCTGATCGCCGCGCTGAAGATGGCCGAACGCGAACATTATGATCCTGCTGGCATGACGAGTTCCTGGGCAGGGGCTTTCGGCCAGACCCAATTCGTGCCTACCACTTTCCTCACCCAAGCCGTAGATGGCGACGGCGACGGCAGAATCGATCTGTGGCGCGATGTGCCGGATGCACTCGCCTCCACTGCCAATGTGCTGGCCATGGCGGGCTGGGTGAAAGACAAGCCTTGGGGTTATGAAGTCGCCCTGCCGCCGGGCTTTGCCTTTGACGACGCCGATCTCGACATCACCAAGGCCGTCGCCACCTGGAAAAAGGCCGGAGTGAAGACCGCCGCCGGAAATGAGTTGCCGCCTTCGGGCGATCCGGCGTCGATCTTTCTTCCGGCAGGCGCGCAGGGCCCGGCCTTTCTGGTCTTTGCCAATTTCAAAACCGTGCTGAAGTATAACAACGCCGCCTCTTACGCGCTCGCCGTGTGCCTCCTCGGGGATCAACTCAAAGGCGGGAGTGCCGTTCTGGCGGCGTGGCCGCGAGGCCTCAAGCCTCTGTCGCGCGACGAGCGGCTGGCCCTGCAGGATTCGCTGGTGCGGCTTGGCTTCGATGTCGGCAAGGTCGACGGGATGATTGGTGCCAAATCGCGCGCCGCCGTCCGCGCTTGGCAAAAGGCCCATGCCGAACCTGCCGACGGCTATGCCACACAAGACCTTATGACCCGCATCGCCGTGGAAGCGCGCGTCAAGGTCGCGGCGCCGTGACGGGCCAAACCTTGCGCCGCTAACCCCGCTCTGAAAAAAGAGGGGATGGGCGATCCCTTTCAGCTTTTTGGTTTGTTCGTGCTGGCGCTGGTGGCGGGCACTATCGACGCTATGGCGGGCGGCGGCGGACTTTTGACCGTGCCTGGATTGATGGCGACGGGTATTGCCCCAATCTCGGTGTTGGCCACCAACAAGATGTCGGCGATCTTCTCGCCGCTAAGCGCCACCGTCCATTTCTGGCGGAGCGGGCGGATCGATATCCGCAAACTCTGGCTTCCCGCACTGCTGGCCTCACTGGCGGCGGCCTGCGGCGCCGCGAGCCTATCCTTCATCGATCCGGGCGTTTTGAAAAAACTCATTCCCTTTTTCTTGATGGCGATTTGCGGCTGGCTGTTGCTCAGCGAAGACCTCGGCAAAACGTCAGGCAAGCCGCGCTTCTCCTTCGCCCTAATCAGCGTGACGCTGATTCCGCTGGTGGCGGCCTATGATGGTTTCTTCGGCCCCGGCACGGGGACGTTTTTCGCGCTGGGCATGGTGGGACTGGCCGGCTTCACGCTGGATCAAGCGACGATCGAAGCCAAGCTCTACAATCTGATGAGCAATCTGGGCGCGCTGCTGTTCTTCCTCGTCAAAGGCCACATCGTCTGGCCGTTCGCGATCGTTATGGCTTGCGGCATGGTAGCAGGCGGGGCAATCGGCGCGCGGCTTGTCATCCGGCACGGCACCAGCCTGATCAAGCCGCTTCTGATCGTGATGAGTTTGGCGATGAGCCTGCGCCTGTTATGGCAGAACGGCACGCTCGCCCAATGGTGGGCGATGCTGGCGGGACATTGAAGCCCACCAGCACCAGCCATGTTACTTCGGGGGCGGGATCAAGGCATCAAGAATCGGCTTAACCCAGCCGGGCTTGGAGAAATCCCAGAGCACGAAGTCAGGATCGAGCTGCCAATAGGCCCAGGCGAAGCCGCGCGCTTCCGCGGCACGAGCGACAGCCGCATCCCAAGTGGCACGATCCGCCATCGCTGCCTTATCGTAGGCGCCGAATTCGTTGAGATAGATTGGGCGATTGTTTGCCACCGACCAAGCCTTCACGACATCCATCTCCTTGTTGAGGAGAGCATAATCGGCGGGAGAACCCCAGGTGACGCCGAGTTTGTTAGTGTAGGCCGGAACCCAAGAGGCGCCCTGATGGGTGAACGCCATGGGGTGATAATAGTGAACGCTGACGATGATATGCGTATCGCCGGTGGGAAGTTCGAGTTGCGGCAAATCTTCCAGCCCGTTCCAATGCCCCGCGCCGATAACGACGTTGCGGGTCGGGTTGGTGGTACGGATGATCGCCAGCATGTCTTTCAGTTCGGCGTTCCACAACGCATTGGTCAAGGCTTCGTGCGGCTCGTTGAGGATTTCGAAGAGGACGCGGTTGGGCGCGTCCTTGAAATGCGGCGCCACCTGACTCCAGAAGGCTTTCAGTTTGGTGCGGCAGGTGTCGATGTCCTTGCCGCAGAGTTCGTAATCATGCTCGTCGAGGGTGACGGTGAGGCCTTGGTCGAGCGCGGCTTTGACCATCACGTCCAGCGTGGCCAGCCATTTGGGATCGAGCGTGCCTTTCGCATCGATGAAGTCGAAGGATTGCAGCACGACGCGGACATTGGAGAAGCCTGCCTGCTTAATGATACGGAAGTGGTCGGTGGTAAAGCGCGCTTTCGCTGGATCTTTCCACAAGGGATCATAGCCGAGCACATTCACGCCGCGCGCCATGGCAGCATCCTGCGCCGCGGCATCGGTTGGGGTGAAGGTTTCGCCGAAACTGGGCGCAGGCGGCGTCTCAACCGAGGGCGTCGTTTGACAGCCTGCAAGGCCTAGCAATGCGGCAGCAACACCCGCAGCGCGAAGCATAGTGGAAACCCGATGCATGAAATCCTCCCTGTCACGGCGGTGTTCCGCCTTCAAAGACATGGTGTGACAGCGCTTACGGCTGGTCAAGTCACAAGCCGGAGAGGCTACTTCTCGCGCGTGAAGCGCACCTGGGAGGTATCGCTGCGGCCCTCGGAATCGACCACGGTGATGCGCGCATTGCCTTCGCCTTGCGGTAAGTACAGCGCGGGCTGAAAGCGGTCGTAGCTGCCGATCAAGAGCCCGTTCACCAGCCAAGTCAGGGGAGCTTTGCCGCCATCGGCTTTCAGCAGGATGGTCTTGTCGGCGTCTTTGGGACTGGGCAGCGGTATCACCGTGCCATTGGGCGGATAAGCAATGGCAGGCGGGGGCATGGCGGCGGCGCGGACTACCTCTTGCGCTGCGGCGCGGGTGAAGACGCGCAAAGAGGGCGGCAGCGCCTCGGTGGTCTCGGCTAGAATGGCGCCAGTGGGTATTGGCGGCGCTGGCTGTTTGTCGGCGGGCAAGAGCCCAAAGACTTTGAGCAGTACCGGGGCAGCGGAATCCACCCCAACATGACCGGGACGCGAAGAGCCATCGGCACGGCCGACCCAAACGCCCACCGTGTAATCATTGGAGAAACCGGCACCCCACGCATCGCGGAAACCCGCCGAAGTGCCGGTCTTGAAGGCGATGCTGCGGCCGCGATTGAGGCCCTCGCCCATCGCCCAGCCTTCGGGCAGCGAGACGCCGACCAAAATCTGGCGCAGATAATAAGCCGCGACCGGACCGAAGAGCCGATGGCTGGGTGCATCGGGCGCGCCTTGCAGCAGACGTAAGGCCCGCGCCTCACCGCCATTGGCGATACCCGCATATAGCATGGTGATGTCGAGCGGCGAGATGCCGAGGCCGCCCAAGGCGAAAGCGGCGTTGGGCGCGGTATCAGCAGTGGGGAAAGCCAGATGGGCGCCCGCATTTTGCAGCGCCAGGGTGAAAGCCAATGGCCCCACACTCTCCAGCACCGCCACCGCGGGCACGTTGAGCGACATGCGCAGGGCATCGCGCGCGGTGACCTCGCCTTTGAAATCGCCGGAGAAATCACGCGGCGCGAAATCGCCAAAATTCATTGGCGCATCCTCCATCATCGTGGAGGGATGCAGAATAAGATCATCAAAAGCGAGGCCGTAGATAAAGGGCTTCAAAGCCGAACCCGGCGAGCGAGCCCGGCGCGCCAAATCGATCTGCCCGGCCTTGCCCCAGTAATTGGTGCCACCGAGATAGGCGACGACGTTGCGAGTTTTGTTTTCCACCACCACGACGGCCATGGTGGCGCCATCACCGGTGTAACGCACTTCTTGGGCAGCCAGTTGCTCCACCGCGGTTTGGATATCGGCATCTAGGGTGGTGACGATGCGGGTCTGCGTGTGCGTACGCGCCAATTTTTCGGCGAGATGCGGGGCGATCAACGGCATGGTTTGGCGTGCAAAGGGCACACCTTCACGTCGCGCCAGCGCCGCATCGGAGGCGGTCACTACGCCTTCCTGCACCATACGGGTCAGCACCTTGTCCCGGCCTTTGAGCGCCGCGATGGCGTGACGGTCCGGGCGCTGTTTGACCGGCGATTGCGGCAGCGCCACGAGGAGCGCGGCCTGGGCAAGATCGATCTGATTGGCGGGTTTGCCGAAATAGGAGAGCGAGGCAGCGCGTATGCCTTCGAGATTACCACCGAACGGCGCCAGAGTGAGATAGAAGGAAAGAATTTCGCCTTTGGAATAACGCTCCTCCAGTTGCACGGCGCGCATCATCTGAAACAGTTTGGTGAGGACGCTGCGGCGCTTGGGCGGTTCCAGCAAACGGGCAACCTGCATGGTCAGCGTCGAGCCGCCCGACACCACATGCCCGGCCGTAACCCATTGCAGCGCCGCGCGGGCCATCGAAGCGGGATCGATACCGGCATGGCTATCGAAATGCTTATCCTCATAGGCTTTCAGGATGGCAAGGTAACGCGGCGAGACCTCGCGCACGTCCGTGCGCATGCGCCAATAACCATCCCGCGTGAGGAAAGCGCGCAGGAGAACGCCGTTCTTATCGACGACTTCGGGCGAAGCGTGGACGATCTTAGACAGGTCTGGCGGATTGGCGACATCGGCAGCGGCAAGGCCGGTGATAAGGCCTAGCGCGCCAAACAATACCATCCGTCCTTCACGCATGCTGCTATCGAGACCGGGCGAAATAGACGATCACAAAACCACCAATCACGGCGGCCAGAACCGCGCCGATGACAAAGGGAACGGATTGGGAGACGACGCCCCAGAAGAAATGCGCAATCCCAACCAGCGCCGCGATGAGCAGCCAGAAGACAGCCCCGAGCCGGAAAAATCGCGCCCCTCCATTTTTCTTATCCGCCATCCATTTTTTAATCCTTTGGCCTTGATCCGTTACGGCTTGATCGTGACCGTAGCCATTGCCGTGCGCGCCATCACGCCGGGTGCATACATATCCTCGGCAACAGCCGCGGGCGCGGCGAAGCTGCCGGCGCCGACCGCGCGCACCACATAAGCGGCCCGGAAACCGGGTTGCACATCCAGCCCCCGTCGGTCGCCGTAGCTGTAACGCGAACCGACGGTAAAGGCTGCCACGAAACGGTCATCCCGTTTGTCGGCCAGCGACAGTTCGATCAACGTGCCATTGAGGTTGTAGGGCTTGCCCTCGTCACCCTTCAGCACTTGCTCGATCTCGAAACCCGCCGGGAGCAGATCGATCAGCCCCACCTGCCGCGCATAATTGTTGGGGACGCGGCCCGAAAGTTCGATCACCAGACGGTCATTCTGATGGATGTTGGCAAGATCGGCAGGCGAGCCTGACAGTGTCCAAGTGGCTTTCACCAGTGTAATGCCGTTTGTCATGGCGGGTAGCGGCGTGGCGGGCAGGCCTTGCACGGACACCGTTCGCCACACGGATGCATCGCCCCTGTTGAGGAATGTGATGCCCCGTTCCAATTCGCCGTAGTTTGGTGTCAGGCGGATGGCGCCATCGCGCGGCTGTGCCGGCTGGCCGTTGATGAGGATGGCAAGCTTGGTGCGTTGCTTGGTGAGTTCGTAAGCGGCGCGCAGCATCCAGGCTTTTTCCTGGGTGGTGGTCCAATTGAGCCGCATATCGATACTTTCCACCTTGGAGAGGAAGGCGGGGACGAGCGTGCCCATACCACTGGTCGCGGCCAGCGCCGTGGCGGCCGAGACGTCACGCAGGTAGGAGCCGTATTCGCCGCCGGGGTAGGCTTTGGGATTGGCCTTGAAGGCGATGTCGCGGGCGCGTTCAAAACCATAAACCGCGCGCGAGCGATCCCCCACTTCCGAGGCTGCGGCACCGGTCATTGCGGCGGCCATGATGCTGCTCCAATTAGGTCCGCGCGTATCGCTGAAATAGCGCAAATCCGAGACGTTGACCTGCCCCGCCCGCGCCAAGAGATAGAATGCGTAAGCGCGCGCGCTGTCATCGCTGGAGGTGGACGACGCGATGCGCTTCAGCCAGACCAAGCCGCGGCGCAGCGAATCATTGGCGACGACGTAGCCCTTATCCTTGGCTTGCAGCAGGAAATCGAGGGCATAGACGCTGATGAAGGGATCCGCATCGGAGCCCGGCCCCCACATGCCGAAATTGCCAGAGGGATTTTGCATATCGAGCACGGCATCGACAGCCTTCTGCTCGCGGTCGCGCAGAGCGGCATCGCGCGGCAGCCCGGCAAGATCGGCCAGATCGTTGAAGACGAGCAGCGGGGCAGCGCGGCTGGTGGTCTGTTCGATGCAGCCATAGGGATATTTGTCGAGCCATTTGAGCAGGCCCGGCACGTTGGCAAAACCGTGCGCCGCCGAAATGGTGAGGGCGACATTCTGGGTGCCCGGCACGATGTCGGAGACAAGGGTTTTGTCGGCGATGAAAGTGGCGCCAACGGGGAAAGCCACCGTGTCATCGCGGGCGATGTCGAGTTGGGGGCTGCGCACCTCAATGCCCCAACTATGAGTAACAGCAAAACCACCGGGACCGGTGAGTTTCAAGGTGACATTGGCAATGCCAATGCCGCGCCCTTGCACCTCCACCGGCACCAGCACGCGCTGGCCATGGGCAAGAGTCTGTTTGACGATAGTTTGCGCGCCACCGGCCAGCCCCAGCGGGCCGCTAACGGAAATCGCGGCAACATAATCACCGGGCTTGCCTTCGACGTTGTTGAGGTTCAGCGCCGCTTGCGCTCGGTCACCCGGCGCCAGGAAGCGCGGCAGCACCACATCGGCCACCACCGCATCGCGCACCGTCAGTGCCCGATCGCTATGACCGAGCTTGGTGGCGCTCACAACCACCGCCATTAAGCGCAGTTCGCCATTAAAATCCGGCACATCAATCGGCACATTGACCAAGCCGCTGGCGCCAACCTTCACCAAACCAGAATAGAGCGAGACGGTTTTGACCGGCACCACGGCAAGGGCGCGGCCGCCGAACGCATCGCCGCCTTCGCGCATCGGCCCGACGGCGCCTTTCTCGGACTTGATCAGCCGCCCATAATCATCGCGCATTTCAACGCCGAGGCGGCGCTTGCCGAAGTAATAGCCATTGGGGTCGGGCGATTTGTAATCCGTGAGCTGCAGGATGCCCTCGTCCACCGCCGCCAGCGTCAGATAAGCCTCTTCGCCGCTGGCAAGGCCCTTGACGGTGACGGGAATGGTGAGCTTTTGGCGCGGCAGGATTTTCTGCGGGCCGCCAATCAAAGCGGTGAGTGTATGCGGGCCGTTATCGACGGCAAGCCAGACGAGGCCGACCGAACGCACCGGCTCGTGGCCCGAGGCTTCGTCCAGCGGGCGATAATCGGTGACCAGGACATAAGCACCTGCACCCCATTCGGGTGAAATGGCGATGTCGACCGTGGCGCCACCAGCGGGAGCATCGACCGTCTTGGAAAGAAAAATCTTGTCGCTTGCCACCACGACCAGCGCCTTGCCGCTCGCCGTCGGCTTCAGCCGCACATGCGCCGTCTCGCCAATGCGATAGGAAGGCTTGTCAGCGGCCACTGGAATGCGATCGGGGCGATCCCCAGCGCTGGAGGCGGCCCAGCCGGAATAATAGCGGAAGGAGGATGAGGCACCCGATTTGGCATCGGTCAGGGTGAGACGATACGTGCCCCAAGCCATCGCTTGACCAAGCCGCAGCGGCGCGCCCGCAGCGATCTTGACGGTGCCGGACGTGATGAGGCGGTCCCGGGTGGCGGATTTGTACTTCCAGTTGCCTTCGCCCTGATACCATTGATAGGTGGTGTCCTCACGCACCCAGGAATAGGTGACACCAGCAAGCTCGATACGCTTGCCGAACGCATCGACCGCAATCACTTGGAAATTGGCGCGCTGGCCTTCGCCAATGCTGTTGCCTTCGAAATCCGGACGGATGCCGATCAAGGCTTCGTGATTAAGGACGGGGATTTCCGTCGTCTTCGCCGTAACGCGGCCGCCGGGCTCATGAATGGCGATGCGAATGCGCGCCCGCAAGGGCAGCGTGGTATCAGCGACGTCCCCGAGCTTGGCCGTGGCGGTGGTAACGCCTGTCGCATCGGTCGCGGGCACGGTGAGGGCCACATCGGTGTCGGAGAAGGTGTCGTCCATCCGTCCGAACTGCCAGCCCTTAAAGGCAGGGAATGGATTGGGATCGGCGGTGATGCGGGCTTCGCCTTCTCCGGTCAGCCCGCTCGCGGGCGCACCATAGAGAAAGCGGCTTTCGGCTTTAATCTTAATATCACCACCGGGTTTGACGCTGGCGGTCTCTGCCGTCAGCGTGACTTTCAGCTTTTGCGGTATGAAATCCTGCACATCGAACTGCACGCGGCCGACCGGCTCGGCATCTTTCGAGGTATCGACAAAGGCGGCGATCTGCCAACGGCCATGCGGGGCGCTGGACGAAAGCGGCAGTTTCCAAGCAGCAGTTCCGGCTTGCAGGGCGTTGCCAGGAATGGTGACACGGCCGACTTCCAAACCATCGGGACGGGTCGCAACCAAGGTCAACGGCGCGTTGGCCGCGGCACCGACGCGATCGCGCAACAGCGCGGTGAGGAAGACCTGCTCGCCGGGGCGATAAACGCCGCGCTCGGTATAAAGATAGGCATCAAGTGGTCCTGGGACGTCGCGACCCGAGACGCCACGGTCCGTGAGGTCGAAAGCCGAGCGGCGCAAATCGATGAAGGAAAAATCGCCATTATCGCCATAGGCCATCACCACCACGGGCTCATCGCCACCCTTGGCACGTAAAAGTCCAGCAGAGAAATCGGCGCGGCCCGAGGAATCGGTTTTGATGCTGGCAAGTTCGTTGTTGTTGCGCGCCACCAAAGTGAGCTTGATGCCGCCGAGCGGTTTGGCACTGGCGTAAGAGCGGACAAAGACCGAGAGCCCGGAAGCGCCTTTGAACGTGGTCAGCGCCATATCGGAATCGACTACCCACTGTACCGCCATTTCATTGGAATCGTAGTCTTCACCGTTCCCGATTTTCTCTTTCTTCTTGGCGGCGTCGGTAGCGATCAGGACATAAGCACCGGGCTTGCGATTTTTCAGAAGCGCGTCAACGGGAATGAGCGTGACGACGGTGTCGTTCTTGACATTGGCGACGTCCATCGTGCCTTGCCAGACCAGCGAACCCTGGTTGTTCTGGATTTCGCTGGCGCCCCAGGAATAGAGGGTGGTCTCGTCCACCGTGCCGCTTTCGATTTGCGAAAGCAGCCGGTCACCGACGCGGATCAGCTTGACCGTCACTTTGGCAACATTGACCGTTGTGAGCGGCACACCCTTGGCGTTGTTGCGCGGCAGGATGATGCCGCCGGAAAATTGCACGATGGAGGGCTTGTCGCGCAGCTCCACGGGAATCGTTTCGGCTTCCACCAATTTGCCGCCGGATGCGGAAGGAAAGCCCGCTTTGATGGTGACATTATAGGTCTTAGAAAAATCGAGGCCGGCCAGACACAGATGGTCACTCACCACCCGCATCGCCACACGGGTTTCGGGATCGACGGCAATGTAATCTTGATAATGGGTGCGGCCCGTTCCATCGAGGCCGCGGGTAAAGACGAGGCAGGCTTCGGCCTGCGGTTTGGTGGTATCGATATCGACGCGCCGGAAGGCAAATTCACCGCCTGCTTCGGCCGATTTCACCGAGGTCAGCTCGCCCATGCCGCCGGAAAGACGCGCGAAAACACCTTCGCCGGCATGCTTGCTACCGAGGAAATAGAGCCCGCCTACAACAACCAACACGACCGCCAGCAAGACGCCGCCACCGATCGTGAGCCATTTTTGATGTTGGCTCATTCCCCACCCCCAAGCCGTTCCCAACACGACTCTACAGCGGCTCTCGAAGTGCGGCAATCAAGCCGCACCGTGATTCGTGTGTAATAGATGGACTGAAAATCAATGACGCTGTTTGGCCGGCGGCGGACAATCCACCCGGCCGTTCTGAAACAGGCATTGGCGCTGGATGCGACCCAGACTGTTATAAACATCAACGGTCCAACGTTCGCCGGCTTGGCTGGCCGCTGTCTTAGTCAGCAACAAAAAGCCGAAGCCGCCGACCGAAATACCATCATGGACATGGACACCGTAGGAGCCTTGAAAGATGGCGCCGCGCAGGTTCGCCGGCGTGACATCGAGAAGATCGCCGCCAAAGCCCGCCACAACCTGCGGCGGCACGTGGTTCGCAGGCTCGTAATTGATCGCCTCGAAGGTATGGATATGCCCCGACAGCAACAGGCTGACGGGCGACGGGATGCCATGCTCGCCTGCCGCTGCCATCAAAGTGAGATTGCCCCCCACCGGCAGGCCGAGCGGCCCGGTGACGAGACCCCAGATCGGACGATGCATCAGCAGCCATGTCGGGGGCGGGGCTTTGGCGAGGTCCGCGAACTCTCGGGCGTAGACCGGCAGAGCTTTGTCTACCAAAGTCTGCTCCGCCACATCGACATCGTCGCCAACGACCAAATTGAGGCCCTGGAAGAGAACGGAATACGGCGCCAGATGCTCTGGACAGGCAGCAGCAGGATCGTATGCCAAGGGTCCAAGCAGGCGCAGGAAGCCGGGACCAGCGCGCCTGCAATCCTCATGATTACCCCGCACAATCACCCAAGGGGCGACCGCCAGAAGCGAGGCAGCGGGAGTGAAAAAATCGGCATCCCAACTCGGCCAATTATCGCCAAAGGGCGTGCCCTCGCAGCCTTTGAAGGTGGCCGGGCAAGCGCTCTCCCGGTAGAGATAGTCGCCGACGTGGATGACAAGATCCGGCTTCAACCGCGCAGCCATGACGGCCAGCACCGGGAAAGGCCACATTTCCGGCTTCGAGCAGTCCTGCAGCGTGGTGCCCTTGATGCGGCAGCCGGTATCGCCGAGCACCAGGATGCGCGTGGGGTCTGGCGTCGCGAGTGCGAGCGGGACCACCTCAAGGGGGGCTTCCGTTTCGATTTTCTGCCGCGGCTCGATTTGCGGGGGGAAGAAGGCAAGCGCGGCCTGTTTGGTACCGGCCGGGATGACCGCCGTGCAGACGGTAAGGAAATGCCGGTCCTCCGTCGCGCGTTTCTGCATCGGAGATTGGCGGAGATCGAGGACGATTTCGGGACAATCCGCCCCTGCAACCACTGTCCGCGCTTCGAGAACACCGCCAGGACCAAATTGCGTCCAGACCGCTTTTAGCGTGCCCGTGCGTGCCATAGCGATCCCGGCATCGGCCATCCCCGCTGCCGGGGAGACGGAAAGCTTCTCAGGGCGTGCAGCGCAAGCTTCGGTTGCTGAAAAATACAGGACAAGGGCAGAAATCAGGGCGACACGCGCGATCATAGCCATATCCTCTGCCTATCGCCTTCCCACGTCGATTTTGCGACGTGCTGCCGCCATTTCGCAGCCTAACCACCCTATCTTGCACCTTTTGTCGCAATCTGGGGATCGCCGATACAGCGCCCCCGCACCGCGGCGGCCCATCCGGCAGCTTGCGCTGTGACCATTCATCCCTCTAATACGGGCTCGACCGCATACACCGTGGCGAAGTGATATGGTATCGACTGACAGGGCTGTCAGCGGGGCGGGGCACCACGGGCCGTACGAGGACGGGAATGAAGACAGAGAATATCGTAACCCTCACGATGAACCCGGCCATCGACCTGGGCGTGTCGGTCAAAGAAATGATGACCGAGCACAAGATGCGCTGCCTGAAGACGCGGCGCGACCCTGGCGGCGGCGGGATCAACGTGGCACGCGTGCTGAAGCGATTCGGCAGCGATCCCTTGGCGATTTTCCCGATGGGAGGCCCTTCCGGCCATATGCTGGAGCGTCTCATAGCGGCGGAAGAGGTGCGCCATCAGTCCTTTATGATCGCGCGCGACTGCCGCGCCAATTTCACGGCCAATGAGATCAGCACCGGCCAGCAATTCCGTTTCGTTCTGCCCGGCCCGACGCTGGGCGAAGAAGAATGGACGGCAGGCCTGGGCCTGACCACGGCGGCGTCTTCCAGCGGCTTTTCGGTGGCGAGCGGAAGCTTGCCGCGCGGTGTGCCGCATGACTTCTATGCCCGTCTGGCGCGCAATCTGCGCGTCTCCGGGGGTGCCCGTCTGGTGCTCGACACTTCCGGCCCACCGCTCAAGCACGCGCTCGATGTCGGCTGCTATCTGGTCAAGCCGAGCCTGTCGGAATTCTCCGAATTCCTCGGCGATTCACCCGACAACGCCGCCTGCCACGCCGCGGGCAAGACGCTGGTGGTCAATGGCAAGGCCGAAATCGTGGCCCTGACCATGGGTGGCGACGGCGCCATGCTGATCTCGCGCGACATCTCCATCTTTGCCAAGCCGCCGCCGGTGACGGTGCGCGGTACGGTAGGCGCGGGCGACAGCTTCCTGGCGCTCCTCATCCTGGGCCTGGCCCAGCGCCAAAGCCTGCGCGATGCCTTCCGCATGGCGATTGCGGGTGGTTGTGCCGCCCTGCTCTCACCCGGCACCGGCCTCGCCTCGCCCGATGTGGTGGCGCAACTCGCGCCGCAGGTGCAGATCGAGGATATCACGACCGCTTAAGCCGGCCTTTGGCAAACCTACGGCAAGCGGCGGGCCCCCAAGCCCGCCGTTTTTGCTTGGGGCCGGCGTCTGCGGCCCGAGAGCCAAGTCACAGTCTTGCCGGCTTCCTGACTTTTTTCCTTAACGAGAACGGGCAATGAAGAGGCGGGCGCAAAGGACCCCGGGAGAGGCAAAATGCGCGACTGTCGCAGGGCCGCGCCGCGCGTTAGGCTAAGGCCAAGGTGGGCCCTATGATTATTTTGGAATTCCTCATCTTCGTCGTCTCCTCGGGGCTGTTCTGCAGCGAACGCTTCCGCAACCACATCTGGGCGGTCGTGGTAGCAGGCGCCATCGCCACCGGCTCCTCCATGCTGTTCGCCTATGACCTCGGCCAGAAGATGATGGGGCACGAGAAAGAACCCGCGGTGATCACCAAAATCATAAAACAGACCGTGGTTCAGCCGGGCCAGACGGCGCAGCCCGCCACCGTCGGTAAGCCCCACAAATGCGACGATTTCTATCCCGAAGAGGCCAGGCGCGCCGACGAAGAAGGCGTCACCAGGCTGGCGTTCAAGATTCTGACCGACGGCACCGTCGATGCGGTCACCGTCGCCGCCTCCAGCGGCTCGGAACGGCTCGACGAGGCGGCGAAGAAATGCGTCACCAACTGGCATTATCGCCCCGCGGTGAAGGACGGCCAGATCGTCGAAACCGATTGGAAGGCCAAGGTAACCTGGAACCTCGCAGCCGCCGACGAACGCGCCGCCGAAACCATGACCAAGCCCGACGACGCCAAAAAGCCGGAGGCCGAGCAAAAGACCGAGGAACAGCCGGCCGTCAAAGAGCAACCGGTCGAGACCGCGCATCAAAACACGCATCACTGGTACGATGTGGGAAGCTGGTTCTCCAGCGATTCCGACAAGAAGGGCCAGCCGTAGAGCGATTGCCCCGCGCCCGCGGCCGGTTCATAACGGACGGGCAGCAATCGAGGGCAAGCGATGACGGATGGGGACCAGCGCGGCAATCTTGCAACCGCCATTGCCCATCTCGAACGCCTCTTGGCGGCCAATCCCGCCCTTGCCGAGGTGCAGGCGCAGGAAATCCTGACCGTTGTGCCGGGCGAAGCCAGGACGCTGCTCCTCCTCAGCGCCGCTTTGCGCGCCCAGGGCAAATTCGATGAGGCCACCAAAACCCTCGACAACCCCGCTCTAGGCCGCATAGACCCGACGGTGGTCGATTATGAACGGGGTCTCACTCAGGCTCGCGGCGGCCGTCCCAAAGAGGCAATCAAGGCGTTGCATCGCGTCGTGACGCTGATGCCCGACCATCCGGCGGCCTGGCGGCTGCTGGGTGATCAGTACACGCTGACCGGGGATCGGGCGGGCGCCGGCGACGCCTATCTGCACCACGTCAACGCCGCGGTGCGCGACCGTTCTATGATCGCGGCCGCCAAGGCGCTCTACGACAACCAGGTGCCTGAGGCCGAAACGATCCTGCGCGCCCAGTTGAAAGCCTTTCCCACCGACATCGCTGCCATCCGCATGCTGGCGGAGATCGCGGCAAGGCTGGAGCGCTATGACGAAGCCGAACGCCTGCTCTCCCGCGCGCTCACCCTGGCGCCCGGTTTCGACGCCGCGCGCTCCAACCTCGTCACCGTGCTGCACCGGCAGAACAAACCGGTCGAAGCCTTGCGCGAAATCGACATCCTGCTCAAACGCCAGCCCGGGCATGCGGGCTATCGCAATCAGCAAGCCGCCGTGCTGGCGCGGCTGGGCGAGACGGCGCGGGCCGTGGACCTTTATCGCGGCGTGCTCAAGGACGTGCCGAACCAGCCGAAAATCTGGATGAGCTTCGGCCACACGCTGAAAACGGCCGGCAAGCAAAGCGAAGCCGTGGACGCCTACCGGATGAGCGTGAAGCAGCAGCCGAGCCTGGGCGAAGCGTGGTGGAGTCTGGCCAATCTCAAGACTTTCCTCTTCGGCGACGACGACATCGCGGCGATGACGCACGCCCTCGCCCAGGCGGATCTGTTGCCCGAAGACCGGCTGCATCTGGATTTCGCGCTCGGCAAAGCCTTTGAGGATCGCCAGGAATACGAGACCTCCTTCACCCATTACGAAAGAGCCAATGCGCTGAGGCGCGGCATGCTCGATTACGACGCGGACAAGGTGAGCGCGCATAAGGAGACGCTGAAAGGCGTGCTCACGCCCGAATTCCTTGCCGCCCGCCAAGACGGCGGCTTTGCAGCCGAAGACCCCATTTTCATCGTCGGCCTGCCGCGGTCGGGTTCGACCTTGGTGGAGCAGATTCTCGCCAGCAATTCTAGAGGCGAAGACACCATGGGGCTGCCCGATAATTTTTCCATGGTGGGGCGGCTGA